>JAZSJD010000090.1:0-15680 GCA_045534165.1 Acutalibacteraceae bacterium
GTTCCGAATTTGCCAGCTGGAGAACTGAATTTGTAATTGATGTAAATAACGTTGCTGTTATGGTCAATTTTGTATCCTCTTATTTCATTAGTATTCTTACTCATTTTTTAGTTCTCCTTTACTGTGTTTTCTTTTTCTTCAGAATTTTCGGGTTCTTCTTTTTCGGGTTTAAGTTCTTGTTTCTTTTCAAGGAACCAATCTAAAACGTAATTGTAAGGTGATTTGTAAACCTTTGCACGCTGACAAATTAAATCCATTTCTTTGGTAAGTTCTTCTGAATTTTCAAATGTTTCAAAGTATGAACGCATCTCTTTAAATTTGGGCTGATATTTCTTGCTTTTGGATTCTCTAACTTTCATTTTTGCTTCTGGATATTTTTTGAGGAAATCCTGCCAAGCATAGAATTCATCTGTTCCGAAAATGTGAGCTCTTTTTTCTGATGTTTTACTTACGATACCATAGATTTCATTGTTTTCTTTTTTTATAGTGATTTTCATGATTTTTACCAACTTTCTTTTAAATTTTTTAATTTTTTTTGTTTTTTTGTTTTAGTTTGTGGGGTTTGCCTGAGGTCTTACTATTGAGTACCGAAATAGTTTAAATTCTTCATTTTCATCACTCCTTTTCTTTTGGTCTTATGGGCTTCGTGTTCTGCCCTCGTTGTGTCTATATTATAGCACTTGCACCGGAATAGTATGGAACTCATTTATACCATCAAAAATCGTTTTTAAAATAAAAAAGCGGTTATTTTAAACCGCTTTAGAATAAATAAGAATATTTGAGTTGAAATAAGTTAATTTAAGACAAAATTATAATCAAGTGAAATAAATAGCATCAATTTAATTTGATTTGTTTTCTTTGCGTGCTCAAATTGGCTAAGGGAGAAAAGTTGTCAAAGTCTCTCGTTATGTCAGCGTCAAAGATAGCACAATAGTGTTTCGTCATATCAAGCGTTGAGTGACCTAACAACTTTTGAAGAGTAAACGCATTTCCTCCACAGTCAACGAGATACTTTTTGGCGAATGTATGTCTGAATAAATGTATGCTTGTCTTCTGGACTCCACGTGATTTGTTATACACCGAGATACTTTTTCTGAGTGCATTTTCCGTAAGTTGCAAACCAACTTCTGTGCAGAACAGATAATCGTCTTGTTTTCCGCCTCTTATCTTTAAATAATCACGTAGAACACCGGTGAGTTCGGTGCACAGAGGAATAACTAAAGGCTTTTTGTTCTTGGTGTGTCTCGCATATATAACACTGTTTTCAAGATTGATGTCTTGTATTTTTATATTTCTGATTGTTGATGCTCTGCTTCCGCCATTAACCAACAGGTTGATAATAACCCATGTTCGATATTCAACGAAAGTGCAGTTCTTAAAATTCGGTTTTTTAAGAAGTTTTTTTAATTCATCATCAGAATAAGTTTCTTTTATGGTTTCTTCACCTTTGTACTTTTTAATGTTCAGAGTAGTGATATTTTCGTCATTACACCAAGTTAAAAAGACTTTCAACATCCTTGTGTAACTTCTTATAGAATTTGCAGAAAGACCTTTATCACGCATTTTATTTATCATCTGATTAAGGTCATCCGAAGTCAGCTCATCTATTGGGATATGTGGGTCGAGATAATTTGAGATACAACGGAACTGCTGAGAATAGGTTGAGATTGTTTTGTCTGCCAGACCGCTTGCTTTCTTAAATAACATGAAGCGGGCATAAACATCTTCGATACTTTGGGATAAATTCATCTTGATTTTCATAAAAATCAGGCCTCTTGACTCGTTAGAATTTCACGTAAGAGTCAAGAGGCCTTGAAAAACCTGACAAAAAGAAAAAACCACCGAAATCATTGAGATTTCAGTGGTTTGGTCCGAGTGGCGAGACTTGAACTCACGGCCTCTTGACCCCCAGTCAAGCGCGCTACCAGCTGCGCCACACCCGGATAAATGGTATGTCATCTCTTGACGACTTATACATTATACAGTAAGTTTTTCTTTTTGTCAATAGGAAAATGAAGAAATTTTTATATAATGTTTTGTTGTAAAAAGTTTTATAATATTGTATAATAAAATGTACTTCTGAAACAGAAAGGAAAATACAAATGAATTTTGTTAATACACCGACGCCTGAAGTGCTTGAAGGTTATTGTCTTATAAAATCTCTTGAAAAGAAAACAACAGCAAAAGGACTTACTTATCTTGATCTGATTCTTTCTGACTCAAGTGGTGAGATTGTGGCTAAATTCTGGGATTATAAAGAAAGCCTCCACAGTCATTTTGAGGCAAATATGCTTATTAAAGTACGTGGAAGAATGAACGAATATAATGGTGATGTGCAGTTCAGAGTTGAAAGAATAAGGGAATGCACAGATGCTGATAATGTAAGAATTGAAGATTTTGTTCCAAGTGCAAATTATACAGGCGAAGAAATGCTTGGGAAAATTTACGAAACACTTGAAACTTTTAAGGATATTGAAATAAAGGAACTTGTGAAAGCAATTCTTTCAAAATATGAGGACAGACTTGTATATTGGCCGGCAGCGTTCAAGCTCCATCATGCAATGAGGGGCGGACTTTTGTATCATACATTGTCCATACTCAGAATGGCTGAAAACGTTTGCAGGATTTATCCTTCGCTCGACAGAGATTTGCTTATTGGTGGCGTGATTTTGCACGATATTGCCAAGATTGAAGAATTTGAAGTTTCGTCAACAGGTATGGCAACGGGATATAGTGTTGAAGGAACACTTATCGGTCACCTCGTAAAAGGAGCGATGATAGTTGAAGAAACTGCAAAAGAAATCGGTGTTTCTCAGGATACAGCAATGCTTTTAGAGCATATGCTTATTTCACACCACGGAATTCCTGAATATGGTGTAGCTGTAAGACCTCTTTTTGTGGAAGCAGAAATCTTATCTCAGCTTGACACGCTTGATGCTACTGTTTATGAATTCAACGATACGTTGGAGAATGTACAGCCGGGTGAGTTTTCTTCAAGACAATGGGCTCTTGATAACAGAAAATTATATAATCACGGAAGAAAACAAATAAGCACAGATGTAAATCTTGATTGAGGTGAAAATGATGGATTGGACAGAAGTATCAATTGAAGTGTCTGCAAATGAAGTTGATAAAGCAGGCGACATTGCACAGATGGTTGTGCCCTACGGTATTTATATTGAAGATTACAGAACTCTTGAAGAGGAAACCTGGGAAATTGCAAACATTGACCTTATTGATGAAGATTTGCTGAAGAAAGACAGAACAAAAGGTATTGTTCACGTTTATATTTCCCCTGAAGAAAATCCTCTTGAAGCAGTTGCATTTTTGAGTGAAAGATATAATGCAGAAGGCATTCAACATAAGATTGACACAAAGCAATGCAAAAATGAAGATTGGGAAAATAACTGGAAAGCATATTTCAAACCTATGAAGATAGGTGAAAGATTACTTATACATCCTTTGTGGGAAGATGAAGTTGATGCAGAGGGCAGAGTAGTTCTTAATATTGAACCGGGACTTGCTTTTGGCTCGGGTACTCATGAAACAACACGTCTTTGCCTTGAAACTCTGGAAAAATATATCGAACCGGGCAAAACAGTTCTTGACTTAGGTTGTGGCAGTGGTATTCTTTCTGTGGCATCACTTCTTCTTGGTGCGGAAAATGCAACGGGCGTTGACATTGACAAGCTTGCTGTTAAAACTGCAAAAGAAAATGGGGAAATAAATGGCTTTGGTGAAGATAAACTGAAAGTTATTCACGGAAATCTTGCTGATAAAGTTACAGGTAAATTTGATGTTATTGTTGCAAATATTGTGGCTGATATCATTATTCTTTTCACTTCTCAGGTTCATGATTATCTCAAAGATGACGGTATCTTCATCACAAGCGGTATTATTGATGTGAGAGAAAAAGAAGTGACGGATGCATTCGAAAAATACGGTTTTGAAATTGTAGCAAGACATGAAAAGAGCAACTGGCTCTGTTTTGAATGTAAGAAGAAATAAAATATTTAAATAAAAAATCCTGAACAATTTGTTCAGGATTTTTATTGTTTCAGCAGGCGAAAAGATGGACTATTGTGTAATGCCCGTCAGCATTTTTGTATAAAGCTATGCCTGATTTTGTCCATCTGCTTTCGACCATATTTGCATCATGTTCAGAAGAGCCTTTCCATTTGTTGAATATATCATCGGGAGATAAATCCGGGAAAAAGGCAATATTTTCTCCGCACCCCATATATGAATAATTATATTCATCTAAAATAGAGTAATATTTGGTGTTGTCAGGACGTGTGTGACCTTTCAGACCAATCTGTTCCTGAGCTCTGATATATGCCATTTTACAAAGGTTTGTATCTAAAGTAAGTTTGCCAAGCCCATTCTGCACTCTGTAATTGTTGATTTTATTGAACAAGGTTATTATTTCAGCTTCCGGACTGTATTTCGGAAGTTGTTTTGGTGAGGGAGCAGTTGCCTGAGGCCTCTGCGTTGTGGTAACGGGATTTTTTGCAGTAGTGGAATTGTCTGTTTTATCTGAGGGTTTGTTGTCCGATTTTTCGGTAGTTTTGATTTCTGCCGTATCTTTTTCAGCATCAGATGAAGTTTCTTCAGAAGTGTTTAATGTAGTTGACTCAACTGTTTCTTCTGCTTCAGTTGTTTCAATGTGTGTGGTTGTTTCTTCTTTTTCCTGATTGTCAACCTGAGATGAATTGGAACAGGCAGTAATGCTTAAAACAAGAACCAATGCTGAAATCAATGCGAAAATCTTTTTCATAACACAAAAATCCCTTCTGTTTATCAGGTGAATATCTTGATTTAAATATAATGCAAAATCAAAATAAAGTCAAGTAAATAAAACCAAAAAAACAACCCTGCAACCTCGTCCGATGGTTGTAGGGCGTTTTTATAAGAGATTATAAATAATCTTACTTATCTTATTTAATTATTCTTACTCTCTTTACTCCGTCAATAGCACCCAGTGCATCAATATCTGCGTCAACATCTGCTACTGTGTAAGCATAGCCTTTCTTTGCTGCAGTTTTAACTTCACCGAGAACAGCTTTGATTGCATTGAGAACTGCTTCATCATCTTTGTGAATAACGCATGTTCTTGCATCTTTAACTTCGTCAAGAAGCATATTGGGAAGATTAACTGAATTTTTAATTTCGCCTTTTTCAATGTAAGCAATAAGCTCATCTGCTGCCATCATAGCGCAATTATCTTCACTTTCGGGTGTTGATGCACCAAGATGGGGGATAGCTGTAACACCATCAACTCCGATAACTTCATCAGAGGGGAAATCAGTAACGTAAGCGGCACATTTACCGTTTTCGAGAGCTTCAATGAGAGCTGCTGATTCAACAAGACCGCCACGTGCAAAGTTTACGATTCTTACGCCATCTTTCATAATAGCGAAAGTATCTTTGTTAATCATATTTTTTGTGTTATCGTTAAGTGGAAGGTGAAGCGAAATGTAATCACTTACTTTGTAAAGGTCTGCAAGGTCTGAATAGATTGTTGTGTCAGCAGGTAATCCTTTTTTGCCTTCTTCTGTGATGAAGGGGTCATAACCGACAATTGTCATACCAAGTGCGTTTGCTGCGTTTGCAACAAGTGCACCGATAGCACCAAGACCAACCACACCGAGAGTTTTGCCCATGATTTCGGGACCTGCAAAAGCTGATTTGCCTTTTTCAACTTTCTTGCCTACCTCGTCGCCTTCGCCTTTGAGAGTTTTGCACCAATCAAGAGCATTACCCACTTTACGTGAAGCCATAAGGAGACCGAGAATTACAAGCTCTTTAACTGCATTTGCATTAGCACCGGGTGTGTTGAAAACACAAACACCGTCTTCTGCACATTTTTCAACAGGGATGTTGTTTGTGCCTGCACCTGCACGTGCAATTGCGATTGTGTTTTTATCAAGAACAGTTTCATGCATTGATGCACTTCTTACCATAATTGCGATGGGGTTTTCCACATCTTCACCGCAAACATATTTTGCTTTATCAAATTTATCTGTACCGCAAGCAGCGATTTTATTTAATGTGAGAATGTTGTTCATATTGTTCACCTTTGATTATTTGTTTTTTTCTTCGAATTCTTTCATGAATTCTACTAATTTTTCAACGCCTTCGATGGGCATTGAGTTGTAGATTGAAGCTCTCATACCACCGACTGAACGGTGACCTTTAAGGTTTACAAAACCTGCTGCAGCAGCTTCTGAAACGAACTTTGCATTAAGTTCTTCATTGGGTGTTACGAAAGTTACGTTCATCATTGAACGGTCTTCCTTACGTACTGAGTTGGTATAGAAATCAGTTGAATCAATGTAATCATAAAGGATAGAGGCTTTTTTAAGGTTTCTTTCTTTCATTGCTTCAATACCGCCTGTGGTTTTGATCCATTCAAGCATAAGTTTGCACATATAGATGTTCCAGCAGGGAGGTGTGTTATACATTGAATCAGCTTCAGCAACCAGTTTGTAATCTGTAATTGAGGGACATTCCGTACGAGCGTTTCCGATAAGGTCCTCACGGATGATTACAATTGTAAGACCTGCAGGGGCAACGTTTTTCTGTGCACCACCGTAAATCACACCGAATCTGCTGATATCAAGAGGTTCTGAAAGGAAGCAGGATGAAACGTCAGCAACAAGGGGAACATCACCTGTATCGGGGATATAGGGGAATTTTGTTCCGTAAATTGTGTTGTTGAAACAGATGTGAACATAGTCTGCATCTTCGCTTACATCTTCTTTTGTGATTTTTGGGATATATGTGAAGTTATCTTCTTTTGAAGATGCGATTGCTTTTACTTCACCGTATTTTGCAGCTTCTTTATAGCTTTTTGTTGAGAACTGACCTGTGAGAACATAATCAGCTTTCTTATTCTTGTTCATAAGGTTGAGGGGGATTGCAGCAAACTGGAGTGATGCACCACCCTGAAGGAAAAGAACTTTATAGTTATCGGGAATGTTATAAACTTCTCTGAAAAGTGCTTCTGTATCTTTTGCGATTTTATCAAAAACCTTTGAACGGTGGGACATTTCCATAACGGACTGTCCGCTACCTTCGTAGTCAAGCATTTCTGCTGCTGCACGGTTAAGGATTGATTCAGGTAACATTGAAGGACCTGCTGAAAAATTATATACTCTTGCCATAATAAATTCCTCCTGAATGGGATAAGTTTTCTCGATTAAATTACCTCTAATGTTACTCTACTTTTAGTCCACTGTCAATGGTAAAAAAGAGAAAAAATATAAAAAAATCTGATTTTTCGAGTTTTTTATCAACTGTTAGTTGATAGTGCGAAATTAAAACAACTTTTGTCTACTTAATATGACAAAAGTTTAACAAAAAAATATGAATGTTTATCAATATTGCTACTTGAAAAATTTTCCTTAATATAATACAATAGTATGCGGTAAGTAGGGTTAGTGTGTATTTAAAGGCAAAAAATCCCTATACTAATAATATAAATAATAATCTGAAAGGATGTTAAGCAAATGAACGTATTAAACAAGAAATCAGTAGAAGACATTGACGTAAAAGGCAAGAAGGTTCTTGTTCGTTGCGATTTCAACGTTAAAATGGAAAACGGTGTTATCACAAGTGACAAGAGAATCGTTGCTTCACTTCCCACTATTAAATATCTCCTTGATAATGGCGCAAAGCTTATCCTTTGCTCACACCTTGGTCGTCCCAAGGGTGAATTCAAACCTGAATTTTCACTTGCTCCCGTAGCTGCAAGACTTGGTGAACTCCTTGGTCTTGAAGTTAAAATGGCAAAAGACGTTATCGGCGAAAGTGCAAAAGCTCTTGCTGCTGACCTTAAAGAAGGCGAAGTTCTTCTTCTTGAAAACGTTCGTTTCCACGCTGAAGAAACAAAGAACGATCCCGAATTCTCAAAAGCACTTGCTTCACTTGCAGAAATCTATGTAAACGATGCATTCGGTTCAGCTCACAGAGCTCACTCATCAACAACAGGTGTTGCAGATTACCTTCCTGCTGTTGGCGGTTACCTTATCCGTAAAGAACTTGAATATATCGGTGGCGCTCTTGAAAATCCCCAGAGACCTCTTGTTGCAATCCTCGGCGGTGCTAAAGTTTCAGATAAAATCGGTGTTATCACAAACCTTATGGAAAAAGTTGATACACTTATCGTAGGCGGCGGTATGGCTTACACATTCTTTGCAGCTAAAGGCTACTCAGTAGGTACTTCAATCTGTGAAGAAGACAAAATCGAAATGGCTAAGGAAATGATGGCAGCTGCTGAAGCTAAAGGCGTTAAATTCCTTATCCGTGTTGATAACAGACTTGGTAAAGAATATAAAGAAGATACAGATGTTATGATTGTTGATTCAGATTCTATTCCTGATGATTGGATGGGTCTTGACATCGGTCCCAAAACAGAAGAACTCTTTGCTGACGCAATCAAAGGCGCAGGCACAGTAATCTGGAACGGACCTATGGGCGTTTCAGAATGGAAAAACTTTGCTTCAGGTACAATTGCAGTTGCAACAGCTATTGCTGAAAGCGGTTCAATCTCAATTGTTGGTGGTGGCGACTCTGCAGCAGCAGTTCAGAAGCTTGGTTTTGCTGACAAAATGAGCCACATCTCAACAGGTGGCGGTGCATCACTTGAATACCTTGAAGGTAAAGAACTTCCCGGTATCGTAGCTCTTAACGAGAAATAATTTATGAATTTTAAATGCATCGCAGTCAGGTTTTCTGTCTGCGGTGCAGAAATTTTGAAAGGATGTAATTGTTATGAATAAAAATCTTCGTAAAGCAGTTATCGCAGGCAACTGGAAAATGAATAAAACTCCTGCTGAAGCAACAGCTCTTATCAACGAAATGAAACCCCTTGTAGCAGATGCAGACTGTGAAGTTGTTCTCTGCGTACCTTTTGTTGACCTTTCAGCAGCACTTGTAGCAGCAGAAGGCTCAAACATTAAAATCGGTGCTGAAAACTGCCATTGGGCAGCAAGCGGTGCTTACACAGGCGAAGTTTCAACAGGTATGCTCACAGAAATGGGCGTTGAATATGTTGTTATCGGACATAGCGAAAGAAGAACTTATTTTGGTGAAACAGATCAGACAGTAAATCTTCGTACACTCGCTGCTCTCAAAGCAGGTCTTAAACCCATCGTTTGTGTTGGTGAAACACTTGAACAGAGAGAACTCGGTTACACAGAAACTCTCCTTAAATTCCAGACTAAAATGGCTCTTACAAACGTATCAGCTGATGACCTTAAAAACGTTATCATCGCTTACGAACCCGTTTGGGCTATCGGCACAGGCGTTACAGCAACAGCTGCGCAGGCTGATGAAGGTAATGGTTTTGTACGTGCAGCTATTGAAGAAGCATACGGTAAAGATGCAGCAGAATCAGTTACAATTCAGTATGGCGGTTCAATGAATGCAGCTAATGCTGATGAACTTGTTGCAAAATATCACGTTGATGGCGGTCTTATCGGTGGCGCATCTCTCAAAGCTCCCGATTTCGCTGCAATCGTAAAAGCTGCAAGCAAATAAGAGAGGTTTAAAACAATGAAAAAACCTTATGTTTTATGTATAATGGATGGTTTCGGTTCAAATCCCGGAGTTAAGGGAAATGCAATCGAAGCAGCAAAAACACCTTGTCTTGACAAAATTTTTGCTGAAAACCCCAACACACTTATCGGTGCATCAGGTCTTGATGTTGGTCTTCCTGACGGACAGATGGGTAACAGTGAAGTTGGTCACACAAATATCGGTGCCGGCAGAGTTGTTTACCAGATGCTTGTTAAAATTTCAAAAACAATCAAAGACGGTGAACTTGTAAACAATAAAGAACTCAGCAGTGCAATGGATAACTGCCTTGAAAAAGGTTCAGCTCTTCATCTTGTTGGTCTTCTTTCAGATGGCGGTGTTCACAGCCACATCGAGCACCTTTTCGGTATTGTTGAAATGGCAAAACAGAAAGGCCTTGATAAAGTTTATGTTCACGCAATCACAGACGGTCGTGACGTTTCTGTTGAATCAGGCGCCGGCTTTATGCAGGATTGTCTTGATAAATTCCAGGAAATCGGTCTTGGTAAAATTGCAACTATTTCAGGCAGATACTATGCTATGGACCGTGACTTCGCATGGGACAGAGAAGAAAAAGCATATGCTGCAATGGTTTATGGTGAAGGCAACCAGTGCGATTGCCCCGTTAAAGCAATGAAAGAATCATATCAGAACGGCGTAACAGACGAATTTGTTCTTCCTGTTGTTATTGATAAAGACGGTATGATCAAAGAAAACGATTCAGTTATCTGTTTCAATTTCCGTCCTGACAGAGCAAGACAGTTGACAAGAATGTTTGTTGACCCTGATTTCAATGGTTTTGAAAGAAAGAACGGTTTCTTCCCTGTTAAATATGTTTGTATGACTCAGTATGATGCAACAATGCCTAACGTAACAGTTGCATTTGCCAATGAGGACCTTACAATGACAATGGGTGAATATATTTCTTCACTTGGTATGACTCAGCTTCGTATTGCTGAAACACAGAAATATGCTCACGTAACATTCTTCTTCAATGGTGGTGTTGAAGCACAGTTCCCCGGTGAAGACAGAATTCTTATCAACTCACCCGATGTTGCAACATTTGATATGAAACCTGAAATGAGTGCTTATGAAGTTACAGATGCTGTGGTTGAACAGGTGCTTTCAGGAAAATATGATGTTATCATAATCAACTACGCAAACTGCGATATGGTTGGACACACAGGTATTTTTGAAGCAGCAGTTGCAGCAGTAGAAGCTGTTGATGAATGTGTAGGCAGACTTTCAGATGCAGTGGCAAAAATGGACGGTAAGATGATTATCACAGCTGACCATGGTAATGCTGACAAAATGCTTGACGAAGCAGGTGAGGCTTTCACACCTCACTCAACAAACCCTGTTCCTGTTGTTACAGTGGGAAGCAATTATGCTCTTAAAGAAGGTGGAAAACTTTGTGACCTTTGCCCCACACTTCTTGACATTATGGGTCTTGAACAGCCCAAAGAAATGACAGGCGAAAGTCTTCTTGTGAAATAATTTTTTAGTGAGTAGTGTCTGCCGTGGAAAAACATGGCAGACACTTAAACTTTAAGGAGGTGTACTTGTGGGAAAATACAGCGGATATATGATTTGTACTGATTTAGACGGTACATTTACTCAGCTTTCTGAAAATCAGGAAATGTATATCAGCAGAGAAAACACCCGGGCTGTTGAAAAATTCAAGGCAGAAGGCGGACTTTTTACTTTTTCCACAGGCAGACGTCCCGATTATATAAAGGAAAACATTTTTCCTTTCGTAAAGCCCAATGCACCGATGATAACTGTAAACGGAGCATCAATTTTTGATTGGGAAAGAAATGAAATTTTAAAATCAGTTTTTCTGCCGGAAAATGTTCTTGATGCACCGTTAATTGCTTACCAAAAATTCAGAGATTCTCTTGAAGAGGTTTATATAATCGCAGAAAGGGAAGAATTCTGTCTTCAGTTTTCGGAAGAGAATTTTACAGAAAAATTTAAAAATATAATCTCACTTTATGATAATTGGTATAAATTTGTTTTCAGAGGAATCAATGAAGAAAAAACTGTCTTGTTCCAAAATTTCTTGAAGGGTTTATATTCTGATAATTGTTCTTTACCCAGAAGCTGGGAAACAGGGCAGGAAATTTTATCAATAAACGCTACAAAAGGCGAGAGGGCAAAAGAACTTAAAGAGATGTATCCTGATGTTCATACCCTTATCTGTGTTGGCGATTATGAAAACGACATTTCTATGATCGAAGTGGCAGATAAAGGATATGCAGTTTCAAATGCAATTGAAAGTGTTTTAAAAGCGGCGGATTACATTACCGTGGCAAATACTGAAGGTGCAATTGCAAAAATTATAGAAGAAATTTAAAAAGGTCAGAAATACTCTTGCATTTCTTGAAGATTTATATTATAATACTGAAGTGAGCTTTGTTTTGGTCATGTGGCGTGTGGGTCCTGTGCGACGGGGCGCCGTGAACCATGTCAGGCGGGGAATCGAGCAGCATTAAGCGGTTAGCGCTGTGCGCCACAGTCCGCCTGCATGCCATATGACCAAGGCAAAGCTTTTTTAATAACATTATTTCTGAAAGGGTGAAAAAGATGTATCAGGGGCTTTACAAAAAATACAGACCTCAGGTGTTTAACGACATTGTAGGTCAGGAACACGTCACATCCACTCTTTCCAATGAATTGAAAGAGGGAAAAATTTCCCACGCATATCTTTTCAACGGTTCAAGGGGAACGGGCAAAACAACGTGTGCAAGAATTCTTGCAAAAGCTGTCAACTGCCTTAATCCTCAGGACGGAAACCCTTGTAACGAATGCGAAATGTGTAAAGGAATTGA
Organism: Acutalibacteraceae bacterium; assembly: GCA_045534165.1. Taxonomy (GTDB): domain Bacteria; phylum Bacillota; class Clostridia; order Oscillospirales; family Acutalibacteraceae; genus SIG575. The sequence continues at coordinate 12,411 of JAZSJD010000090.1, forward strand.
TAATTCATCAATCCTTGATGTTATAGAAATCGACGCCGCAAGTAACAGAGGTGTTGATAATATCCGTGATTTAACAGATGAGGCAAACTTCACTCCGGCAAATGCAAAATACAGAGTTTATATCATCGACGAAGTTCATATGCTTACAATTGAAGCTTTCAATGCACTTCTCAAAACTCTTGAAGAGCCACCGGAGCACGTTAAGTTTATTCTTGCCACAACGGAAGTTCATAAATTACCGCCAACAATTCTGTCGCGTTGTCAGCGCTTTGATTTCAGAAGAATTCCTGTTGAAGATATGGTTAAAAGGCTGAAATTTGTGTGTGAGTCAGAAGGCTTGCAGATAGATGATTCAGCAGCAAACCTTGTGGCATCAATTGCAGACGGTGCGTTGAGAGATGCTTTGTCACTTCTTGACCAATGTGCTTCAAGGAGCAAAAATATAACTTCTCAGGTTGTTGAGAATGCAGCAGGTATGGCAGGTAAAAGTTATCTTTATGACCTTGCCGATGCACTAAACAATAAAGATACTGCCAAAGTTTTTGAAATGATTGATAATCTTCACAATGCTTCCTGCGATATGGAAAGATTGTGTACCGAACTTATAAACCATTTCAGAAATCTTATGGTTGTTAAAACTGTGAAAAAAGCTGACGGGCTTATAGTATGCACAGCAGAAGAATTAAAGAAAATCGGTGAACAATCACAGAAATTCACTCTTGAAAATATTCTTTACTGCCTTTCACAGCTTGAAAATACTCTTTCAAATATAAAAAGAGGTCTTTCAGGACGTATTGAAACAGAAATGGCAATGGTGAGAATCTGTTCGCCAAAACTTGACGAAACAAACAAAGCTTTACTCCAGAGAGTTGCGGAGCTTGAAATGAAGCTTTCTGCAATAAGTCAGGGGCAGAGTGTAGTAATAAAAACTGAGGAAAAACCTGCCGGAAAGGTAGCGCCAAAGAAGCCGTCACTTCCTGTTGACGATAGTTTCACACCACCGCCACCACCGGAGGAAGAAGAGTTTGTTCCTCCCGAACCTGAACCACAGCCTAAGCCTGAACCGAAACCGGTTGCAGAAAATAATAACATCGAAGAAGACAAACCCTTTGCTTTGTGGGCAGAAACTCTGGCAATTTTAGGTGAAACAGACAAACCCTTGAGAGGTTTGCTTGCAGGTTCAACTGCAATACTGAGAGGGGAATTTGTTCTTATAAACAGTTTCAACCCCACTCTTGACCAGTTCATAAGAATTGATACACATCGCAGAGCTTTAAGTGAAGCAATTTATAAAGCGGCAGGCAGAAAATATCGTTTAGGTATTTTTAAAGGTGAAGCAAAAAAAGAAACAACAGGGGCAAAAAGAGACCCCCTTGATGATTTTCTGAAGAAAGCGAACGCAAGCGATATTCCGTTCGATATTAATTAAAAGGAGAGTTTTAAAATGAAAGCAAGAATTCCCAATGCTGGTATGAGCCAGAATGCAATGCTTAAAAAAATCCAGGATATGCAGGCTGATATGGAACGTAAGCAGGCAGAAATTGAAGCAACTGAATTTACAGCTTCTTCAGGCGGCGGAGCAGTTGAAGCAGTTGTTCTCGGTACTCACGAAGTTAAGAGAATCAAAATTGACCCTGAAGTAATCGATCCCGATGATGCAGAAATGCTTGAAGATATGATCACAGCAGCAGTTAACGAAGCTATCAAAAAATCAATTGATGCTATGGACAGCGCTATGGAATCTGCAAAAGCAGGTCTTGGCGGTCTCGGCGGATTGGGCGGTCTGTTTTAATGGGCTATAAAGTTGCACCTCTTGCCAGACTTATTGAGCAGTTTGAACGTATGCCGGGCATAGGTAAAAAAAGTGCTCAAAGAATTGCTTTTTATGTGCTTGGAATGTCTGATAATGAGGCAAAGAATTTTGCACAATGCGTAATAGATGCACACGAAAAAATCCACAGATGCTCTGTTTGCGGCGATTTAACCGATGCAGAGCTTTGTCCCATTTGCTCCAATGCAGCAAGGGATAAAAGTCTTGTTTGTGTTGTTGAAAATCCTGCAGATGTGTTGGCTTTTGAAAGAACACGTGAGTTCAAAGGTACTTATCATGTGCTTCACGGTGCTATTTCACCTATCAACGGAATAGGTCCTGAAGAGCTTAATATCAAAAGCCTTATCACTCGTGTGGCTTCAGGTGAAGTGAGCGAAGTTATTATGGCAACTGACCCTACCGTTGAGGGTGAGGCAACTGCTATGTATCTTTCAAAACTCATTAAACCACTTGGTGTTACCGTTTCACGTCTTGCCTATGGTGTACCTGTTGGCGGAGATCTGGAATATGCAGATGAAGTAACACTTCAGAGAGCTATTGAGGGCAGACAAATTCTGTAATTTTCTGAATAAATTGCATTTGATTATTTCAAAATAAAAATATAAAATGAAAGGGCGTGATACGCTTGAAAAATGAAAATAAATCAGTTGCAACCAACAAAAAGGCGTTTCACGACTATTTTGTTGAAGAAACAGTTGAAGCAGGTCTTGAGCTTTTCGGTACGGAAGTGAAATCTGTCCGTCAGGGCAAAGTGAATCTTAAAGATTCATGGTGCAGTTTCAAAGATGGTGAAGTTTTCATCTACGGAATGCACATCAGCCCCTATGACCACGGAAATATTTTCAACCGTGACCCCTTAAGACCTAAAAAGCTTCTTCTTCATAAAAGAGAAATCAATCGCTATTTCGGCCTTACAAAACAGCAAGGCTTAACACTTATCCCTCTTTCTGTTTATTTTGTAAAAGGCAGAGCCAAAGTAGAAATCGGTCTTTGCAAAGGTAAAAAACTGTATGATAAACGTGCAGTTGCAGCAAAAAAAGATGCAGCAAGAGATGTTGAACGTGCATTGAGGGATAAAAACAGGGAATAATATTTTAAAATGCGTCGCAGACCCATAACCTCTTCACTATTACTTCTTACCTCTTACTTTGAGCGTAAGTGAATATACGGGGATGAAAGGATTTCGACGGGGATTTTGAATTATGATAAGCGGGTAGTGGTGCGGTGCCACTTTAAAAATCGCAACGTTTAAAAATAAACGACAAAAACACAACTTTACAGGCTGCTTAATTAAGCGCCCGTCCTGAATAAGAGTACCACGGCTTATTTAAGGGCGTCGACTAGTGGTGAACGTGAACAGGTGAGCGCCTTGTAACCTGTCATGCATTAAAGGCTACCCGAAAAGTTAGTCTGCCGACTGACGAACTTGGAGGGGAATT
>JAZSJD010000100.1:0-8847 GCA_045534165.1 Acutalibacteraceae bacterium
AGAGATTTTTGAAAGACCGTTGTTGACCTTAAGGTCAGAATAATCAAATACGCCCTTCATTGATTCCATTGCCTTGATAGCGTCATCTTGTTGTTCGTGTGATACGGTAAAGGTAATATCTTTTGTACCGTGGCGACCAACCGACTGTAAAATAATATCAACATTTACTTTGTATTGTGCAAGTTTATTAAAGAGTTTAAATGCAACACCCGGTTGATCTTTAAGACCAACAACAGCGATTGTTGTAACGCTTGTATCTTTTGCTACACCGCGAATTAAAGTTTTTTCCATTTTTACGTGCTCCTTTACGATAGTGCCGGGTTTTCTTTCAAGACTTGAAAGAACCTCAAGTTCAACATTATATTTTTTAGCCATTTCAACCGAGCGGTTGTTAAGTACCTGTGCGCCAAGGGTTGCCATTTCAAGCATTTCGTCGTACTGTACTTCATCCATTTTTACAGCGTTTTTAACCTTGCGTGGATCGGCAGTATAAACACCGTCAACGTCGGTATAAATTTGACAACGGTCAGCGCTCATAGCAGCCGCAATAGCAACCGCGCTGGTATCTGAACCGCCACGACCTAAGGTAGTAAGGTCATCATACTTATTAAGACCTTGGAAACCTGCAACAACAATGATGTTACCCTTTGAAAGTTCGGTCTTCATACGTTCGGTATTAATTTTTTTAATTCTTGCCTTGGTGTGATGAGAGTCGGTACTGAAACCTGCCTGCCAACCAAGAAGTGAAATTACGGGGAAACCAAGTTCCTTGATTGCCATTGCAAGAAGTGAAATTGAAATCTGTTCACCTGATGCAAGAAGCATATCCATTTCACGTGCTGAAGGATTTTTGCTGATTTCTTTTGCTTTTGCAATAAGATCGTCTGTTGTGTCGCCCTGAGCAGAAACAACAACAACAACGTCGTTGCCGGCTTTATAAGTATCTGTTACAATTTTCGCAACATTTCTTACTCTGTCTGCATCTGCAACAGATGAGCCACCGAATTTCTGTACAATTAAACTCATATAAAAAACTCCTTAGAATAACTTAACATTTAAAAAAGTCTGATTACAGACTGGCAATCAAAGCCTTCTGTTTCTTCAATATCTTTGATTAACTTTCTCTTTATATCAGAGGGAGTGATGAATGCAATTTCATCTGCCGGTGCGTTTTCTTTTGAAATAAATTCTGCACCTGCAAATTTTTCTTCAATAACCTTCTTCATAGCATCAACATCTTTTGCAAAACCTCTTACATAAAGACGAGTGAGCATTTCACTGCTTGAAACAAGATTATTTTCTGCAGCTTCTTCCCATGTATAACCGATTTTTGTTGATTTGCTTACAGCACAGTCAATTACGTCTGCAACAACAGCACTTGCTGTGGGGAGTTTACCTGCACCTTTACCGTAGAATACTACTTCGCCTACTGCATTGCCATCGATAAGCACTGCATTGAAAACATCATTAACATTTGCAAGAGGTCCTGTTTCATCAACAAGCGCAGGGCTTACTTCTGCACATACTTTTTCATCAGGGCTTCTCATAGCTGTGCCGAGAAGTTTGATTACTTTACCGTAATTCTTTGCATATTCCACGTCAGCAAGAGAAATTTTAGTAATACCCTGTGTGGGAATATCATCAGGATAAATATGTCTGCCGAAGCAAAGTGAAGCAAGGATACAGATTTTACGGCAAGCATCAAAGCCTTCAATATCGTTTGTGGGGTCTTTTTCAGCATATCCGTTATCCTGAGCAAGCTTCAGAGCTTCTTCAAGACTCATATTTTCTGTTATCATTTTGGTAAGAATGAAGTTTGTTGTTCCGTTGAGGATACCTGCAATTCTTGTTATTTCATTTGCAGCCATACATCTTGAGATAGGTCTGATAACAGGAATACCGCCACCAACAGATGCTTCAAAAAGGAAATTGATATTCTTTTTCTCTGCGATTTTCAACAACTCATCGCCATAACGTGCAACAAGTTCCTTGTTTGATGTAACAACACTTTTACCCGCTTCAAGACAAGCTTTTACAAATTTATAGGCAGGGTTAAGTCCGCCCATTGTTTCAACAACAATTTTTACATCTTCATCTTCAAGAATGTCGTTGAAATCCTTTGTAAATTTATCTTTATAAGGAGAATCGGGAAAATCTCTCAGATCAAGAATATGTTTGACTTCAAGACTGTCAAGATTATTATTTTTCACTATAAGGCTGTTGTTTTTGCTTATTACTTCTGCAACACCGCTGCCAACAACGCCGTGACCCATAATTGCTATATACAATAGTATCTTCCTTTCAAATACAAACAATTTCGGAGATTAATGAAAGTATTATAACATATTAAGTCAAGCAAATAAAGAGCAAAAAAGAACTTTTTTTATTTTTTCTAAAATTTATAAAGAAAACATTGTCTTTTTCACTTAAATGGTATAAAATAAACTAAATACAGAGGAATAAAACAGTCTTTCGCCGAAAAGGAGGCGTTTTTTTGAACAATCGATTAAATTCAACTGAGCGTAAAAGAAAAACAATAATCAACATAGTATACTATGCTATAATGTTGGTTTTGTTTTATTTCTTTATGAAATACGCTTTCGGTCTTTTATTTCCATTCATAATCGCCTTCATTGTAGCAACAATTCTGCAAAAGCCCATAAACTTTGTCTGCTCAAAAACAAAGCTGAAAAAAGGGTTTGTTTCCGGAGCAATGGTTTTTCTTCTTGTTGCAGCGGTAATAGGATTAATTTCCCTCATCGGTGTGGAAATATATAATGCTTTCGGGGATTTTATTGATTTCCTTATCAAGAAATTCGGCGACTTGCCTAATTTCTTTGACAAAGCAGAAATATGGGCTGCGGAAAAAATTGCTTTCCTTCCTGATTCTGCAGAAGCTACGGTAAACGGATATATTTCTTCAGCCATTGATTCCATAAAAGGATTTTTAACATCTGCTCCTGAAAAAGCAAGAGAGGCAGCTGCTGCACAAACTGACACAGCAGACGCTTTTTCGGCATTTAAAAACATCGACCTTTCCGCCATCACTTCATCAATAAGCGGTGTATGGGCAACAGCAAAACAAATTCCGTCAATATTCATCGCAACTGTTGTTTCTGTTTTTGCATGTTGTTTTATGGCAGCTGATTATGACAGAATAACAGATTTTATTAAACGTCAGTTTTTAAAGAACAACGAAAATTTTGCAAAAGCAAAACACATTGTTACTTCATCTCTGAAAAATCTTATCAAGGCCTATGTGCTCATTATCCTGGTAACTTTCTGTGAAGTTGCATTAGGTCTCGGTTTACTCAAACTTATAGGCGTATACAAAGGCAGCTGGATTATCTTTATTGCTATGGGAACTGCCATCGTTGACATATTCCCCATTCTCGGCACAGGTACAATTCTGATTCCATGGTCTGTATATTCTTTTATTTCGGGAGATATACCTATGGGTATCGGCATTTTCATTCTGTACGTATTCATTACCGTTATGCGTCAGTTCATTGAACCCAAACTGGTTGCAGGTCAATTGGGGCTTCCGCCTTTCGTTACAATCATAGGAATGTATATCGGTCTTAAATTATTCGGTATTATCGGTATGTTAGCTGTACCGCTTGCAATAATTCTCATTAAACTTCTCAATGACGAAGGAATAATTCACGTATGGAAAACGGGAAATGAACCCGAAGAAAACGGAGGTAAAGAAGATGAAAACATTGAAAAAGTATAACTTTTGGTTCCTCACAGGTTCCCAGGACCTTTACGGTGAAGAATGTCTCAACAATGTAGCACGACATTCTGCTGAAATAGTAAAAGCTCTGAACGATTCAGGCTTTCTGCCTTTTGAAATAGTTCTTAAACCTACACTTATCACTAACGAAGTTATAAGAAAAACATTCAACGAAGCTAATCTTGATGAAAACTGTGCAGGTGTTATCACATGGATGCACACTTTCTCACCTGCTAAATCATGGATAATCGGACTCAGTGAATTGAAAAAACCTTTGCTTCATCTCCACACACAGTTCAACGAAGAAATCCCCTATGATAAAATCAATATGGATTTTATGAACGAAAATCAGTCAGCCCACGGTGACAGAGAATATGCTCACATTCTTACAAGAATGGATATTCCCAGAACAACCGTTGTAGGCCATTGGAAAAGCGAAGATGTACAGAAAAAAATCGCATCCTGGATGACAACTGCAATCGGCATTACAGAAAGCAAGAACATCAGAGTAATGCGCGTTGCTGATAATATGAGAAATGTTGCTGTTACTGAAGGTGACAAAGTTGAAGCACAGATTAAATTCGGCTGGGAAATAGATGCATACCCTGTGAATGATATTGCAGAAGCTGTGGATGCAGTAAGCCAGAGCGACGCAAATGCACTTACAGAAGAATATTATGAACTTTACGATATGATTTATGACGGACGTAACACTGATGAATTCAGACGTCATCTTTCAGAGCAGGCAAAAATTGAAATCGGTTTCCAGCGATTCCTTGAAGAAAAGAATTACCATGCAATCGTAACTCACTTTGACGATTTAGGTTCTCTCAGACAGCTTCCCGGTCTTGCAATACAGAGACTTATGCAAAAAGGCTACGGTTTTGGTGCTGAAGGCGACTGGAAAGTTGCCGCAATGGTAAGACTTATGAAAATTATGACTTCCGGTTTGCCTGATGCAAAAGGCACTTCAATGATGGAAGACTATACATACAACCTTGTTAAAGGAAAAGAAGGTATTCTCCAATCTCATATGCTGGAAATCTGTCCTACTGTTGCAGACGGCAGAATCAGCGTTAAATGCGAACCTCTCTCAATGGGAAGAAGAGAAGACCCTGCCCGCCTTGTTTTCACAGCAAAAGAAGGCAAAGGTATTGCCGCTTCTCTTATCGATTTAGGAACAAGATTCCGTCTTATCATCAGCACAGTCAACTGCAGAAAAACAGAACAGGATATGCCGAAGCTTCCTGTTGCCACAGCTTTCTGGACTCCCGAACCTGATTTTTACACAGGAACAGAAGCATGGCTTATTGCAGGCGGTGCTCACCACACAGCTTTCACCTATGATTTAACTGCTGAACAGTTAGGTGCATGGGGTGAAGCAATGGGTATTGAAGTTGTTTATATCGATGAAAAAACAGATATCCGTTCATTCAAACAGAATCTTATGCTTGGTAAAGCAATTTACGGTTGAGGTATAAATTTATGCTTGAAACATTAAAAAAGAAAGTATGTGCCGCTAACATTGAGTTGCAGAAAAAAGGTCTTATCACATACACCTGGGGCAATGTAAGCGGAATTGACAGAAGACAAGGTCTTGTTGTTATAAAACCCAGCGGAGTAAGCTATGATGACCTGACCCCTGAAAAAATGGTTGTTCTCGACCTTGAGGGAAATAAAATTGAAGGGGACCTTTCACCTTCTTCTGACACAGCAACACATCTTGAACTTTATAAAAAATATCCCGAAATCGGCGGTATTACACACACACATTCAAACAATGCAACTTCCTGGGCACAGTCAGGCAGATCTATCCCCTTTTTCGGCACAACCCATGCTGACTATTTCCACGGTGACATTCCCTGCACAAGAATGTTGACTGCCGAAGAAATAAACGGTGAATATGAAAAGAACACAGGACTTGTTATTATAGAAACTCTTGAAAAAAATAAAATTGACCCTATGGAAATGCCTGCAATACTCTGCTTTGCTCATGGTCCTTTCACCTGGGGCAAAAATGCAGATGATGCAGTACACAATGCAGTAGTGCTTGAAGAAGTTGCCGAAATGGCACTTAAAACACTTATCCTCTCCCCCGGTGCTGTTTCTGCGCCACAAGTGCTTTCTGATAAACACTATTACAGAAAGCACGGAGAAAATGCATATTACGGACAAAAATAAAATGGAGTTTTGACGATGACTAACACAAACCCTCACCAGGGTCATAGAAAACGTGTTCGTGAGCGTATAATGGCAGAGGGTCTCAGTAATTTTCAACCCCACGAAATACTTGAGTTTCTTCTTTTTCACACAGTTGCGCAAAAAGACACAAACCTTATGGCACACAGACTTATTGACACATTCGGTTCTTTGGAAAATGTTCTTGATGCATCACCTGAAGAACTGATAAAAAAAGGAAAACTCAGCGAAAATTCAGCCATTTTCCTTTCATCTCTCACTGATATTTTTTCTTACTATGAAAAATGCCAGAAAGAAAAAACACCTGTAAATACAACAGAAAAACTTGTGAAACTTTTTAAACCGTATTTCACAGGGCAGACAAAGGAAAGACTTATTGTAACTTTTCTTGACAGTGGTTTAAGAGTAAAAATCACAAAAGAAATGGCTTTCGGTCAGGAAAACGGTGTGCATTTCAACACCAAAGAAATTCTTCACGAAGCTCTTATGAATAATGCTTATTGTGTTGCTATCGCACACAATCACCCGGTCACATCATGTGCACCGTCAAAAAATGACATTAACGCCACCAGCGAGCTGAAAAATCGTCTTGCATTGGTGGACATAAAACTGATAGACCACGTTATTTTCGGAACAGATAATTTTTTCAGTTTTGCAGCCCACAATTCATATTGTGTTTTTGTTTCAGGAGGTTCAAACAATGGATGAAATCAGAAATTCGGTTTGTCTGACTACAGTTGCTTCAACTGTTGCAGAAATAATGGGTATTGAAAAAAGCGAAAACCCCAATGAAATCCTTCTTAAACTTACAGAAGAAAAATTAGGTGACAGAAAAGCTGACAGAGCAGTGCTTTATAACCCTGATGCAGTTGCATTGTGGCTTTTCCAGAAATATACAAACCTTTTTACAGATGCACTCTTATCTTCAGATATTGCATTGCCAATCCTTTCCGTAATGCCCAGCGTTACACCCGTTTGCTTTGCTTCAATGTATGCAGGTGTTATGCCTGAAATTCACGGAATCAGAAAGTATGAAAAACCTGTTCTGACTGTAAACACTATTTTCGATACATTCATCAAAGCGGGCAAAAAATGTGCAATTGTTTCAACTTCAGGCGACAGTATCTCCTGCATCTTCCTTGAAAGAGAAATGGATTATTTCATCTATGATACAGTTGATGAAGTAAATAAGAAAGCTCTTCAGCTCATCGATGAAGATGTTTATGACCTTATTGTGATTTACAATGGTAACTATGACGGTACAATGCATAAATTCGGTCCTGAATCAGAAGAGTCAATAACTGCATTGAAAGAAAACATTGCTTTCTACAAAGAACTTGCAGATAAAATCAAGGCTCAGTGGAAAAACCATGATGTTGTTTACGGTTTCCTCCCCGACCACGGTTGTCACGAAATTGATGGTGGCTGTGGCTCTCACGGACTTGATATGGAAGAAGATATGAACATCATCCACTTCTATTCAGTCAAACCAAAAGAATAAAGTTTAACCCCGGAAATTGCAATAAAATTCCGGGGTTGTTAATTTATTAACAAAATTCTCTTGATTATTTTCAAAAATAGTTGTATTATATTAATGTCAAAATTAATTTTGGAGGTTATATCTATGGCAAACAGATTTGTACTCAACGAAACAAGCTATCACGGAAAAGGTGCTATTGCAGAAATCGCAACAGAAGTCAACGCTCGCGGCTTCAAAAAATGCTTTGTCTGCTCTGACCCTGACCTTATTAAATTCGGCGTTACAAAAAAGGTAACAGATATCCTTGATAACGCTTCTATCTCTTACGAAATCTATTCAAACATCAAAGCAAACCCCACAATTGAAAATGTTCAGACAGGTGTTGAAGCTTTCAAAGCAAGCGGTGCTGACTGCATTGTTGCAATCGGTGGCGGTTCTTCAATGGACACAGCAAAAGCTATCGGTATCATCATCACAAACCCTGAATTTGCTGATGTAGTTTCACTTGAAGGTGTTGCTCCCACAAAAAATAAATGTGTACCTATCATCGCTGTTCCCACAACTGCAGGTACTGCTGCTGAAGTTACAATCAACTATGTTATCACAGACGCTGAAAAGAACAGAAAAATGGTATGTGTTGACGTTCACGACATTCCCGTTGTTGCAGTTGTTGACCCTGATATGATGGCTTCAATGCCCAAAGGTCTTACAGCAGCCACAGGTATGGATGCTCTCACACACGCTATTGAAGGTTACATCACAAAAGGCGCTTGGGAAATGAGCGATATGTTCCACATCAAGGCTATTGAAATTATCGCAAAATCTCTTCGTGGTGCTGTTGAAAACACAGACGAAGGCAGAGAAGGCATGGCTCTTGGCCAGTATATTGCAGGTATGGGCTTCTCAAACGTAGGTCTTGGCATTGTTCACTCAATGGCTCATCCTCTCGGTGCTCTTTACGACACACCTCACGGTGTTGCAAATGCAATTATCCTTCCCACAGTTATGGAATATAACGCACCTGAAACAGGCGAAAAATATCGTGATATCGCAAAAGCTATGGGCGTTGAAAACGTTGATGCAATGAGCCTTGAAGATGCAAGAAAAGCTGCAATCGATGCTGTTAAACAGCTTTCAGCTGATGTTGGCATTCCTGCTGACCTTAAAGATATTGTTAAGGCAGAAGATATTGATTTCCTTTCACAGTCTGCATTTGATGATGCTTGCCGTCCCGGTAACCCCAGAGAAACATCTGTTGAAGAAATCAAAGCTCTTTACCTTTCACTTATGTAATTCTTTTAAACGAAAAATCCCCTCCGACAAAATCAAAGATTTTGCCACCTCCCCTTGCATTTTTGAACTGCCCCAATTTGTGCGGACAGTACAAAAAGCCCCCTATGGTAGGTCGAATTAAAATTTAAGCAACATACTG
>JAZSJD010000044.1:0-10965 GCA_045534165.1 Acutalibacteraceae bacterium
GACAGTTATGTAGCAGACGAAGTAGCTGCTATCGGTCACAGCATTCCTGATAAGTCACTTTGGGTAGAAAGCACAACAGATAAGGGTACATTCCTTGGCTATTGTGAAAATGAATGTGGCTACTACGAATCAGAAGTAAGAACAATCTTCGTAGAAGGCATCAACCTTATTCCCGAAAGACTTCCGCTCCACTATGTGAGAAAACAGATTGCAACAACAATTAAAGCTGATGTAAGTCCTCTCGATGCAACAGAAGAATATGAAATCGTATGGACCTCATCAAATGAAAAAGTTGTAACAGTTGATGAAAATGGTAACGTAACAACTCACAAACACGGCGAAGCAACAATCACAGCTACACTCTATGACGCAGAAGGCAATATCGTAAGTGAAGACACATGTAATGTTAAAGTAACATACACATGGTGGCAGTGCCTCATCTGGCTCTTACTCCTTGGTTGTTGCTGGTATTTCGTATAATCTGAATTAATTCCAGATTTACGTAACTAAATAACAAGATACCCACTCTGTGGTAACACAGAGTGGGTTATTTTTATGGTTCATTTACTAATAAAACTTTGATAAAAGTAAGGAAAAAAGTTAAATTTAAAAGTCAATTAAAAAACTGCTTCAGTTTGTATTTTTGATACACCACGGAGCAGTTTTTGTTATTAATTATAATTATTCTTTGTAAAGGCTTTTTGGATGACCATATTTTTCGAAGATCATTTTTTCAACTTCTGCGTTATATGGTGTACGTACTTCCGGGTTTGCTTCTGTTCGTGCTTTTACTTTTGTAAACATTTCTTCAAGATTTGGATTTTGGATATGTAAAGTTAAAAGATTTTTTGCTTTATCGCTTAAACTCCAGTAAGATGTGAATAACTTGTCAGGATTTTCAATTATTTCCATCATTTTATAGGCGAGAATAGGCACGCCCAAACCTATATGGTTTTCAAAAATATAGTAGTAACGGTCACCCATATAAGTGATGGTGATTTTATCATCTTTATATATCGGTCTGCTCAAACCCAGCATTTCAAGCCTTTGTCCGTAAATTTCATATTTATTTTCTTTGGGGAAGGAATCTTTTTTCTTGTCTGTCTGCTTCTTTTTTTCGGCAATAGATTTTGCACGAAACGGAGTGTAGCTGATTTTCTCTTTTTTGGGAGAAGTGTAAACCTCTTCTTTAACTGACCGCAGAAAATGCTCGAAGAATTTATCTGCATCGTTTTTTTCTTTTTCTTCAAGTGAATCCTTCATATCTGCTGAAAGTCCGCGGATGTAGCGCATGCCAAGGTCAAGTGAATTCTTCTCAACATATTTATCAGCAGCAATGTTATATAAATGTTTTGAAGTTGAAATATGTGTTGCATATTTGTCTTTTACGTCAACATTGTTTTGTTTCATAAGCCTTATAAAACAATGAAGCTGTGAGGGCGGTGAAAAAGTATAAACAGGGTAGGCAAAAAGCACTGCATCAGAACTTTCAAGTAATTCCTTCGCTTGTGAAAAGTCTTTTTCAAGATCCTTTATTTTCAGCCCTGCGTGAAGAACAGCAAATTCGTGTTCAGGATATCTTATTTCAAGATAACGTACTGTCTGAAGCGTAATATCACTTCCACCCTTAGGACTACCATTAATAACTGCTATCTTCATAATCATCAACCTTATACTATAACTATAATTATAAAAAGATTATAACACCAAACGACAAAATTTTCAATTAATGTAATAACAGAGTTCAAATGCAATGGTATTATGTTTAAATGTTTCCAAAATGATTGTGTCTGTTTCGCAATTATAATTTTCTATACCAAACAGTGATTTGATTTTATATTTTTCAGGCAAAGATATTTTAATTTCACCATCACTAACAGTATGAATACCGAGAAATCCACCTGAACAATAAATTACACAACCATCTGTATTGTAACAATGAATACCATGAGAAATAAGTAAATCACGTAATTCTTCAGTTGTGTAAAATCTTTTGTTTTCATCTGATGAAATATGATGAATGTTGAGTTTGTTGCACAGTTCAATTGCTGAATTGCCTGTGTCAGAGGGGATAGGTGCAGTAAATATTGCAAATTTGTATTTGCTGAGAACTTTTTCGGCATCTTCAACCATATATGTGTCAAATGGTATGCCTGTGCTTGATAGCGCAACGCGAATCTGATTAACAGCGTCACGCAAAGGTGTTCCGATTGCATTGTTTGCATAAGCTTTTTCGTCAATGAAAAGTACCGTTTCGGCACAAGGCATATCAGTAATATTTTTCTTTTCTGCTTGGTTATAAATATTGTGCATTTTTTTCATTTCAGCCATAATTTCATCATTATGGTACCAGCCACCCCACATATCAAACCACCAGATGCCGGAGGCTTTTGTAAGCTGATGTGCAAAAGCTTTGCGTATGGCAGAAACTGAAAGTTCAAGAGTGTCAGGCCCTGACCATACCGTTTTGTTTCCGTTTGAATCATGCGTCATATAAGAGTCATCAGGATATTCACCCGGGCGTGAATCCTGCATTCTTCTTGTAAGAAAAGTTCTGATATCACACTCAATAAAGCATAATTTTCCATGAAGTTTAATGGAATCAACAGGTAACATATCTCCCCAATCAATGCCAAGATTTCTGTTGCCATCATAACAGCAGGGTGAAGAAAAGAAATCAATATAGGGAGAGTTTATTATTTTTCTCAGGCTATGCAAACCTAACAGAGGGTCATTTACAAAGCAGTTGTATCCGTAAAATGCGCCGACAATCTGCTCGTCATTTATGAATTCTTTAAGTGTCTTTGCAAAAAACTCAACAGTTTCAGCAACTTTTTCACTGCAAAATTCGTAGTATTTTTTTATTTCATCTGTAAGAAAGCCACTTGTGAAATCTGCTCTTTCAGGCAGATTGATATTGATTATATTATATTTTTCTTTTGCCCACTCTTGAAATTTTTTCATTCCCATTTCTGAATATGAGCCAAACATATCGTGGTGCATCCATTCCTGTGTTGTGCTACCACAAAGTTGATAACCTGCAATTCTGTGACTATATTCTGCACAGCGTATATGTTCAACAAGTTTCTTTAAAAGTTCAGCACCATCTTTCTTGAATGCATCAGAAAATAAAGATTCTCTTGCTCCGCCTTTTGGAGTGTCAACAGTTTCATAAATGTTTTCATTAATCCATTTTCGTGGCATAGCAATATTGATTCTTGGAAAAATCAAAGCATCATCGCATTCAGAGATGATACTGTTTACAAGTTGATCAAATTCAGAATAATCAGGCGTTTCACTCTCAAAAACACCTTTTCTGAAAGGAGTGAAACCTGTAAAATTGTTTATCGGCAAGTCAGTAAAAGAAACATTGACAAAAAACATCTTACATCCGTTATGAATAAAATCTGACCATTCACCACATTCATCAAAATATGTTGTATATGCAAGAGGTGGATGAAGTTCACCATTAATATTTATCATAGGTCTGTTATTTTTAAATTGAATTTTAGTTTTTAACATAATATTTCTCCACGTTTGCATTTTGTTTAGTTAATCGTTGTCAGGTGAATGACTAAAATTACTTTATTTTACCATAAAGGCACTTTGTAGGCTCTTTTTCAATTACAAGTCCGCAATAGTTGCACATAATGCATTTTGCTTCTTTCTGACCGTTTTTCATTTTTTTTGCAAGGTTTGGTTCACAGATAAAAGGTCTGCACATTGAAATAAAATCTGCTTTTCCGGAAGTAACAATATTTTCCATATCGTCAACTTTGTGTATTCCGCCAACTACTATTATAGGAACAGAAACATTGTTTTTTATTATGGTTGCATTGCTGACATTGAAGTTTTCCAAAGGTTCAGGTTGTTTTATCATTGGGTTAATGAGATTAGCAGCAGGCAAAGCAATCCGGTTGAGCAATTTCGGAAAAGATGCACAAGGTTCTCTGTATTTAAAAACAGCATCCATTGGCATAAGTTTGCTTCGCATAGTGTTCATACCATCCTGAACAGTACCGCAAGAAACTTCAATTGCATCACATCCGGCTGATTCAAGTCTTTTGCATATTTCAACAGAGGTGTCGATGTTCATTCCGTTTTTTCTGTTGTCTTCAGCACTTATTTTAATCCATACCGGAAGATTGGTTTTTTCTTTAATTCCTTTTATAATCAGTTCAACAATTCTGCATCTGTTTTGAATGTTACCGCCCCAATTGTCAGTTCTTCTGTTACCGAATGGGGACATAAAATCATGAAGCAGATATCCGTGTCCTGCGTGAAGCTGAATTGCATCAAATCCTGCTTTTTCTGCTCTGACAGCAGCCGAAACAAAATCGTCAATAATTGAATATATCTCATTATCGGTGAGAACTTTTGATTTGTCAGGATAAAACGTGTGAAGCACATTTGAAGGTGCAACTTTTTGTAGACCTATTGCTTTTGATGAAGTTTGCCTGCCACAATGAGCAAGTTGCAAAACAATGGGTGCGGAATGTTTATGTACAGCTTTTGTGAGCTTTTTATATTTGTCAATAACACTGTCATCAAAAATTTTCATCATTCTCGGATATGGTGAAACACCGTTTTTGCTTACAGCGGCATATCCTGTTATAATGCAACCGATTTCATTTCGTGCCAGCTGTTCGTATTTTTTAATAAGCTCATCTGATGGTGCACCGTTTTCCTCAGCCAGACCATCGTGAGTTGCACTACGTATAATTCTGTTTTTTACTTTAATGTCAGATATCGTTGTTTCTTTAAAAATCATAATATTAAAATCCTTATTTTATTTTTGAGTCTGAGTTAAAAATTCATATAATTCCTTAGCGTTTCTGCTTTATGTGTGTTGAAATTACATATCCATAAAAGTTCTCTCAATGACGTTATCCTGAAGGTCTTCGCTCAGGTTTACAAAATAATCGCTGTAACCACCGACACGTACGATAAGGTTACGATGGTTTTCAGGATGTGTTTTGGCATCAAGTAAGTCTTCGGGAGAAACAACGGTAATGGTATATTGCTGTCCGCCTCCTGCAAAAAATGCCTTTGCAAGGGCGATAAAAGAGGTCTTGCCTTTTTCACTCAAAAACATTTTCTTTTCAAATTTATTCTGGAAAACAAATCCGCTGCAAGCATCGGTATGGTTATATCTCAAAACCGATTTGATTTGTGCGGTAGGTCCGTTTGTATCACGTCCGGGAGTTGCTGCAATACTGTCTGCAAGGAGGGGTTCACCCTTCAGCTTTCCGTTAGGAAGTGCTGCTGTTTTCATTCCGTACCCGGCAGCACGGCTGAAAGTACTGCATCCGCCTGTGAAAACTCCGCCTCTGTAAGTATTGTTACGCTTAAGAACGGTGAAAAAACGGTTAAGAGCACGTGCGGTTATTTTATCAACTTCTTCAATATCGTTGCCGAATTTTTCACAATTTTTAAAATCGTGGTGAAGTTTTTCGTATCCCCGGAAGTTGGAACGAAGTGCATCAATAAGCTCTGACATGGTATACTTTTTTTCATCGAAAACAAGTTTTTTGACAGCATAAAGACTGTCACCTGTATCAGCAATACCTTCAGCCAGAATTTGTCCGTGATTGTAGAGAGGACCGCCGTTTCTGTAATCACGACCTTTTTCAAGACATCCCTCAATAAGACATGAGCGAAGGGGATGTGGTTCAAACATACCGCGAAGGTGTTGCCAATCGTTAGCACTGCTACATGAATTGTAGGTTACATATTCAAGCTGATCAATTAAAGCACGTTCGAATCTTTCATAAGTTTCAAAAGTTGCAGGGTCACCTGTTTCAATGGAAACTTTTTCGCCTGTTATATTATCTACGCCATTGTGAAGTGCAAATTCAAGGCATTTTGTAAAGATAACTTCGCCGTCTTCAAGACCCATATGACTTTTGCCGAGAATATCAATCTGGTTGCAACCGTTCATACAATAATCGTGGCTGTCTTCAGGTGGAATGCCTATTTTTTCAAGTGCAACACATACCACATTATCATTGTATAATGCAGGAAGCCCTGTTCCAATCCCAAGGGTATCGGCAAGATCATTCCAGAGTTTATCGGGTGTGTTTCTGTGAACCCGGCAGGTGAGGTTAGGGGTATTGTAACCCTTATTTCTCACCATAGCGAGAATATTATATGTAAGCTCATTTGTTTCATCGTTCCATTCTTCATCACTTCCTGAAATGCAGAGGTTCCAGGAACGATGGTCGTGAAAATAATCCCACAGTCTGTCAAGGAGATCCATTACTTCCTCTTTGTTTTCAGTTTTCAGGTATGCAGGATACATATATTGGTCAAATCGACCGGGGGAATCACTTCCGTCAAGAGCGAATACGAGCATAAACGAACACATAGCGGATGTAAAATCATATGCAGGCTTCTTCGGCACTGTTTCAAATGCTTTTCCCATACGGAGTAAGAGTGCTCTGTCATCTGTATTCTTACAATTTTCAGCCATTTCAAGAGCAAGCTTTCTATATCGTTGGCCAATAATATCCATGGCATCAAGTACATAAGAACACGAGCGATAAAACCATGCTTCATCAGGGTGTTTATCACGATTTTCGGCAATTATTGTACGAATATGGTCAGTACCGTAATTGACAATTCTTCCGTAATCCGGGTTGGAATGGCCACCCCAACCGCCACCCCATTCAGCACCGGAAAGGTTAAGCTTTTCTGTTGTTTCAGAAAAGAGTCTTTTTGCCTTGCTCCTGAATATTTTTATTTCATTGATATATTTAAGAAAAGTTTCCTTATTCTCAGGAAATTCTTCTGCAAGTTTTAAAATGTTATCAGTATTAAACCAGAGCCCTTCAGATGGTGAGTAACCTGAACTTCCGTATTTTGTTTCAAATGAAGTTTCAGGAAGCAACCGATGAGAAAATCTGATTTCAATATTTTTCGCTGCATGAAGCAGAGCAAGACCTGTTCTTTCACCGTGTTCAAGTGTTTCATCGAAAAAATATCCGTAAAGGAAAGGGTCAATCTGAACTAAATCTGTCATAAGTAAACCTCTTTTATTTTGATACTCTAACATCAATTCCGTGAGAAGCAAACAGTGAACACCAACGTGATATTTCAGCGTCACTTGCATTACTGTGAACATAAGCAGTATCTATGCCGATTTTTTCGGATTTTCCTGTGCCGAGAGAGTGGTAAGGCATAATTTCTGCATATCTGTACCGACCTGTGTTTTCTTTCAGAAAAGCTGAAAGCATAGCAATATCTTCGTAACTGTCGTTACAATCGGGGACTAAAGGAAGCCGGATGATTATATCTGCACCTCTGTCCATAAGATAATGAAGATTGGACATAATATGAGCGTTATCTGCTCCTGTAAGTTTTCGGTGACATTCAGAGTCAATGCATTTTATATCATATAAAAACGTTGTGCCTGAGTCGGCAGCTTCTTTGTAGAAGTCACGTGAACCGATACCGCAGGTTTCTATTGCAGAAGAAATTCCTGCATCCTTTGAAAGACGGATAAGTTCCAATGTAAAATCAGGCTGATATGATGGTTCACCACCTGTAATGGTAATTCCTCCGCCTGATGTATCATAGAACATCTTATCTTTCAAAACATCATCCATAACTTCAGATGCTGTCATTTCCCGACCGATAATTTCATTAGCATCGTTAAGGCATAAATCAATACACTTACCGCATTTAATACATTTTGCACGGTTGATGTGAAGAAGACCGCTTTCAATTGTACGCGCATTACATACAGTAAGGCATCTGCCACATGATGAGCATTTCAGATTGTTAAAGGAAAGGTCAGGAGCTTTATCGAGGCTTTCGGGATTATGACACCAGATGCATCTGAGGGGACATCCTTTAAGGAATACACAGGTACGGATACCGTCACCATCGTATATACAAAATTTCTGTATGTTGAATATGATTCCCATCTGTTTTATGCTCACCGACTTTCTGATTCGATTATACCATCAATACAAATAAAATTATCAATTGAATGTTTTTTCTGTAATCTCTATATTACCGATTTCACCGTTTACATATTCTCCGTTCAGGTAATAAGGTTCTGAATTAATATTTATAACAGCATCGCTCGGTGCATATAAAACAGCTTTCATATCCTGCGGAAGAGTAAGGTTGATAACATAATTAGGTTCATATTTTGCAATTTCTAAAGTGATTAACCCTTTTACGCTTGGAACGGTACAACTCATATTGTCTGATATGGTGTATTGGGGGTCAATTTTTACTTTTTCATAACCCGCTTCAAGAGGTGTGATACCTGCAAAATGTTTACTCATAATAACAAGAGGTCCGCCACTCCACGCGTGGTTTTTGGTGCCTCGCCATGAGTCCCAGAATTCCCAAAGAGTGGAGTAATCCTCACTCATCATACCATCATATCTTTCTTTAATTCTGTCTTTTGCCACTTCATATTTGTCCATTTTACAAAGTGCTTCAAGAACATAGTATTCCATATACGGACTTGAATTTTTAGTGGTTGTAAGTACCTTTGTAATAGTATCATACTGTTCTTTTTCTGCAAGTCCTGATAAAACTGCAAGGGCATTTGCTCTGTCATCGGGCTTTCTCACATCTTTACTTTTGAATCCGTCTTCTGTCCAGAGAGCTTTATAGCCTTTTTCAATAGAATTTTTTCTTTCAGCAATAAATGGAATGTCCTCGTTTTTTTCTAAAATTTCTGCCATTCTCTCTGTTGCAGAAAGAGCATAGTAAACCCATGCATTTTCAATGGCTGTCATATCTGCCTTACTGCCCCAATCAGCCCAATCCCATGAACCACCGCGATGAACCACAAGATTGTTTTCACCCATTTCCCAAAGTTTCAGATAGTTAAGTGAAGCTTCATAAACCTTTTCGAGAAAAGCTATGTCACCGGTATATTCATAGTAGGTAAGAAATCCCACAATTCCGGCTAACTGCTGAACAGGAAGCTCAAAATAGTCACCGTTTATTGGTACAACAGTCTGTAGTACTTTTGTGTCATCAATGTGTGAGAGCATTGCTTCCACACCTTTTTGATACAGCAGGTAGGAGTTACTGTCCATGGAGTACATTGTCATAATCATTTCGCTTGTGACATCGCCCCACCATTGTGCTCTTTCTCTGTCAGGACAATCCATGAAATTGTCGCGCATGGTGACATAGAGGGTACGTAATGATTTTTGCCACAGAGAATTCAGAAATTCATCATCGCACCTGAAGTCACCGCAGAATGAACTGTCGTATCCCGTTTCACGGTACTTGAGAGAAACGACTGTAACTCCTCTCGGTATTTTATAAGTAATATGTTCTCCGTTAAACCAGCCTAATGCCTCGAATTCCTGCTCACCATCTTTAGTTATATAGGTAGTAGAAACTGCGCCGATTAAAGTGTTTTCAGTTGTTATGCGAATCTTCTTACCGGCGGGTGCTATGATTTTAAGATAGGGGGTAAGCTGTGCATTATATGGAATATCTACGGTGATTTTTTCACCGAAAAGTTTCTTTACAGTATAATTTTCGTAAATATTTGAATTCTCATAATCTTTAAGACCATAATCTTTCAGAAAAGGTATTCCTCTCGGATAAAATTTACCGTAAGCACCTTCGCCACCAACAGCATATTCGGTAGCATTTTCCCATGTCGAAACATCATGATTTTCGCTCAGCCAATTACTCATTTCTTTCCTTGCATCGTAATAAATACTGTATTCGGGAAGTCTGTAATTAGGGGGGTAAAGAGGGGAGTCAACGAAAGCGTTATTTCTTTTTACTTTCCAGCTTTTGTCGGAAATTATAGTGATGTTTTCACCTATGGCTTCAAAAATGAATCCGCCCTGACCACTGCTGTTATAGGAATAGCTTGTTTCGTTATCCCAGAACCACACCAAAGCACAAATTGAGTTTTGACCCTCTTTGAGGAAAGATGCAATATCTATACTGTCATAATAGCCACTGTTTTTGGCTGGGCCACGCTTTACGCTTCCTTCAAAAACAACGGTTTCTCCGTTTATGTAAAGCCAATATTTCGAGTCAGCCGATATGTGAGCAATAAGTTCTTCGGGGATTTTTTCAAGATTTACCTTTTTATTAAAGCACATCCAGACATTTTTCTCCGTAAGGTTCTCTTTATCCCAAATCCATCTGGCTTTCCAATCATTTTTTTCTTCCGTAGAAATCACGCTGTATTGGGGAATGCTGTCGGGAATTTGGTAATCATTTGTATACGGTATCATTGCTGAATCACCCCACGAAAAAATTGAAGTAATAAAAGGAGCTACTATTGCAAGATAAGAAATAATTGTCTGTAAAATTTGCATAGGAACCTCCATGATATTATCTGCGGTGATAACCCTGGCTTATAAAATGTACTCTACCAAAGAGTTCGGTAAATTGGAATTTGCTGATTTATGTCCATAGCGATGTTATAAACATTGGCGAAGCATCTTTGCTTTTTTCAAAGCCACACGCTTCGTAAAACTGTAACTCATCATCATAAGCGACAACTACAATACGCATATAATCTTTATACTTTTCTTTTACCATACTTACAAGAGTTCTTCCGATAGTTTTGCCGTGATAATCAGGATCAACAAGAAGATAATGAACATAAGCATTCATTACTCCATCATCCATAACACATACCATTCCAACAAGTTTACTCCTATCCCAAGCAGAGTAAACCGTATTAAAATTTTTCATTGCAACCACAAGCTTATCGGGAAAATGTCCCGACGACCATTCAACAGATAAAAACAGTCTTTCTAAATCTTCTTGCTCAAAATTATGAATGTCTTTATATTCAATGTTCATATTTTACCTCGTCAAATTCTTATTTATCGAATTAATTATAATACTGTATAAAAAATTTTTAATGAGTGCTTAACCACCATTCAGTGTAAGCGTCAGGATAATTAGTTTTAAATCCGGTTACGCCCATATCGCATATCTGTTGCCACCATTCAG
>JAZSJD010000032.1:0-71865 GCA_045534165.1 Acutalibacteraceae bacterium
GTGAATATCTTTTCTCTTATTCCTTGTGGGTACATTTTCATCCCTTTTATTCCTGACATAACAAAACCTCCTATGGTAGTTCTTTAATTCTACCATAGGAGGTGCTTTTTTTCTATTGTCCGTTTTTACTGGACTTGTTCATTTTGCCTATAAGTGCTTAGTTTTTATACTAAATCAATTGTGTATGCAGAGTTTGTAAACCACTGGTTTGTAATGAAGTTACGGGGTCTGATGATTATTTCATCTTCATAAACTTCAAGTTGCATACCTGTACCTGCCTGAAGAAGACCGTACATATTGACAATTCCGTATGTGGGAAGGTTAACGTATGTAACACCGTTTACCTGCTCAACGTTTGAAAGACCGTATTTTTCTTCAGCCCATGTACATTTGATGCCTGAATGCATGTGACCGCTGATGTAGAAAACATTTTCATATTTTTCCATAATAGGTTTGATGTTGTTTACTTCAAGGTCAATACCGCTGTCGGGATAAATAATAGCTTCACCGTTGATATCATCAACAGGCCAATGGCAACAAACGAAAACAGGCTGGCCGTTTTTTGTGCCTTCAGCAAGTTCACGGTCTAAAAATTCAAGCTGTTCCGGTGACATATCCATTGCATCCCAGTGTCCGCCGTTGATAACTTCGTCACCTAAAACGATGAATTTATACCCCTGAACATCCATGCTGTAATAGTTTGTTTCGTGGTTTGTGCCATAGTATTCGTTTGAATATCTTATGAAGTTTGCAAGAGCTTCTTCACGTGTGATGTTAGTAACATCTCTGTCGCCAACGTGGCCGATATCGTGGTTACCTGCAGTTGTTATAACGGGAACAGGGCTGTATTTCTTGATAATATCAAAGTATTCAGCAAGTGATTCTTCATCAGCATAGTTTGTGATATCGCCTGTAACAACAAGCAAATCTACATCTGCTTTAGCTCTTTTAAGGTTTCTGAGACCTGCTTTGAGGAATTCAGGACGAAGAAGCTCAGTCTGCTCAATGTGAGTATCGGAAATAAGTTCAACTGTCAGCAGACAATCATCCTTTTTGTTATTGATAACAGGAAGTTCGATTCCTGCATAAGGAATCCAGGTTAAAATAATTGACATTAAAAATGCAGTAAAATTGGCGAAAATTGATTCAGCAACACCCATTTTAAAACATCTCCTTTCGAAATATGAGAATATTTTAACACATAAATTGATTTGCTTTCAAGTATTTTTTGAAATTTTCAAAAAACGTGATATAATTAATCAGGTGAGTTATATGACTAAAAAGGAATTAAGAGCAAAAATAAAAGAAAAAGCACAGTTGCTTGATGCAGAATATATCAATTCATCAAGCACTCAAATGCAGAAAAAACTGATTGATTTACCTTTCTTTAAAGAATCATCTTCTGTGTTTATTTATGTTTCAACAGAAAAAGAGCCTGATACTTCTCTTGTTATAAAAGAAGCTTTGAAAAAGGGGAAAAAGGTTTACGTCCCCAAATGTATCAGAAAAGGTGTAATGTTCCCTGTAAGAATTGATGAAAATACAGTTTTCAAGTCCGGTTATATGAATATTCCCGAACCGGAAGAATTGATAATTGAAGAAAATGCAAAAATAGATTTGGCTGTAATTCCTTGTGTTTCTGCCGATTTTAAAGGAAACAGATTAGGTCATGGGGCAGGGTTTTATGATATATTTCTTCAGGATGCAGATATAAAGAAAATATGCCTTTGCTTTGAAAAACTTATTTCACCGGAAATTCCCACGGAAGACCACGACATAAAAACAGATGTGCTTATAACAGAAAAAACAGTCCTGATTTTTTAAAATCAGGACTGTTTTTATCAGCAGATTGTATTTCAGATTTTATCTTTGGGTGTGAATCTTACGCGGAAAATGCTGATAACATAGCCAAGACCCATTTTCAGGAACCCCACAAAATTGAAGTTGCTTTGTCTGCCTTTTTCACGTTTGTAGGAAGTGGGGATTTCAATATATTCCACACCTAAACGTAAAGGTTTCAATGTGAATTCAGCAATGGTTGCATTTACTCTTTTATATAATTCAATAGGATATATCTGAAAAATTGAAAAAATATCAGTAGCTTTTACACCAAAAAGAATGGCGGCAAATCTGTTGAGTGCTTTGCTTCCTGCAGAGCGTATGAAAGACGCATTTTCAACAACGGAATCTTTGTGCCATTTTGACCCGCACACAATACTTTCAGGCTTTTCTTTTGCAATAGGAACAAGTTTTTCTATTGTGGCAGGGTCCATTTCACCATCTGAAACCAGAACTAAAAAGTGTGAGCTTTTTACAAGATGGGGAATTTCTGTGAAAGCGGTATTGTAAGTGGCGGTTTTTTGAATTACAATTTCCATTTTATCGCAGTCTGATTCTTCAAGAAGTTGTTTTGCTGTTTTTGCACCGGGACAATCTTCGGCTTTTAAAAACAAAACAATACGGGATATATCATCATATGCCCCTGATTGTAAAACACCTTCAACAGTTCTTTTCAGTGTTTCTGTTTCGTTTGACACAGGTATGATAACGGTAAGAGATTCAAACATCTCCGTTTCCCTCCGGAATAAAAATTGAATAAACAAATGAATTATACCATTGCAATTGGTTCAAGTCAAGGAAAATGAACCAAGTTGACAATGTGCAAATTAAATGATATCATCAAGGTATATTTAGTTATATGAGAGGATACAGCGATGAAAAGAAATGTTTATTTTGTCCAGGCTGATATTACTGCTGACATAAAAGGCAAAAGTGCATATCTGCCCTATACGGCAGGTGTTTTGGTTGCTTCGGCTTTTCAGAGTAAAACAGTAAGTGATAATTGTTGTTTTAAGGAGTTTATTTTTTATCGTGAAAATATAGAAAATGTTGTTTCACGAATGGACAATCCCTCTTTTATAGGCTTTTCCTGTTATAGCTGGAACTCTGAATATAACAAGACACTTGCAAAAGCAGTAAAAGAAAAATATCCTGATTGTCTTATGGTTTTCGGTGGTCATGATGTGGGCGACAGCTTCGATTTGCTTGAAGAAAATGATTTTATTGATGTTTTATGCCATGGTGAGGGTGAAGAAACAATCAGAAATCTGCTTGAAGCTTATTCACTCGGTAAAACTTTTGATGATGTTGCGAATATTTCTTTCAGAAAAAGTCAGGGTGGATATTCAAGGACAGCTTCTGTGGCTCAGGAAACTCTTGATTTTCCGTCACCTTATCTTGAAGGCTGGTTTGATGATATTCTTAAAAACAATCCTGACACCACCTTCAATGCCACAATTGAATCAAGTCGTGGTTGTGCTTACCGTTGTGCATATTGCGATTGGGCTGATGCAAAATCAAAAATAAGATTCGCACCTTTTGAAAGACTTGTTAAAGAAATCAGATGGTTAAGTGACCATAAAATTGCTTTTGTATGGGGTGCAGATGCTAATTTCGGACTTAATGAACGTGACCTTGAAATAGTTGATGAGCTTGTGAAAATCAAGAACGAAACGGGATATCCTGAAAGAGTCCGTTGGAATTATGCCAAAAATAATTTTAAAACAGTTTTTGCAATTGTAAAAAAATTAAAAGATTGCAATTTGGACAGAATCGGTGCAACCTTGTCTTTCCAGAGCCTTTCTCCTGATGTTTTGAAAAATATCGGCAGGGCAAATGCGTCACTTGATTTCTATAAAGATCTTCTTGCAGAATATCGCAAAGAAAATATGAGATGTTATTCTGAGTTCATACTTGGTATGCCGGGTGAAACCTACGAAAGTTTTACTAAAGGGATTGCAATACTTTTCGAGATAGGACAACATTTTGTTTTTGATGTTTATTCCTGCATAGTGCTTCCTAATGCAAGAATGAATGAAAAAAGTTATATAGAAAAACACGGTATAAAAACAGTCCGCCAGGAAATGCTTCGTGACCATGCCAGTGTAAGTTCATTTGAAATTCCCGAATATAATAATATAATCGTACAAACCAATACAATGAGCAGAGAGATGTGGATACGTTCAACTGTTTTCTATTGGATGGTGAAAATGCTTCATGGTAGCGGATTTATAAGAGCTTTTGCAATATATCTTTTCTACGAGAAGGGCATTGGATACGATAAATTCTATGATGAAATGCTTGACTATCTTGAAGAAAACCGTGATTTGTTTATATCAAAACTTTATTACGAGATAAAAAACAGAACGGAAGATATTTCTCTGGAAAAGAAAGCAGGCACTCTTGTTTTTGAACCTGCAGGAGATATTCATTGGACTGAAAGCGAATATATGTCTTTGAAAGTGCTGGAAAATTTTGATTTGTTCTTTGAAGAGATAGAACCTTTCTTGAAAAAATTCGCAATTGCAGAGGATATTTATAATGACCTGATGTCTTATCAGAAATCAATAATCCGCAGACCGGGTGATAAAGAACATATTATATCTCTGAAATACGATATTCACGATTATTTTGAAAAGATTTATATCAACGAATATCATCCTTTGAAAAAAGAGGAAAACAAACTGAAACTCACAGATACAGTTGTATATGACAGATGGGAAGATTTCAGCCGGTTTGTTGTATGGTACGGTAAAATGGGATGGTCTTCTTACAAAGATGATATAACCAGGACGGAAAACACATAAAACCAAGCTCCTTTGTCAAAAAGGAGCTTGGTTTTATTGATTTTAATGATGATGTTTTTTCTGTTTCAGATATAATTTGGCAAGACCGCCTTCGGATGTTTCACGATAGTGGAATTTAAGGTCTTTACCTGTTTCGTACATTGTTTCAACAACAAGGTCGAAAGAAATTTTTCTTGTTGAACTGAGGAAGTTTGCAAGGTTAAGGGCATTGATAGCTCTCATTGCAGCAATTGCACCGCGTTCAATACAAGGAATCTGAACAAGACCTGCAATAGGGTCGCAGGTGAGTCCCAGATGATGTTCCATAGCAACTTCAGCAGCATATTCAATCTGCTCGATTCTCATGCCGAAAATTTCAGCAAGGGCAGCTGCTGCCATTGAACAGGCAGTTCCCATTTCTGCCTGACAGCCACATTCTGCACCGCTTACAGAAGCATTGCTCTTAACAATTGTTCCTATAATGCCTGCAACTGCAAGAGCGTCAATGATTTTTCTGTCAGAAAAACGTTTTTTCTCCTGCATATATTTAAGAACAGCAGGCAAAACACTGCTTGCGCCGCAAGTGGGAGCAGTAACAACAATTCCACCGCCTGCATTCTGCTCACCGACTGCGAAAGCATAAGCGCAGACCATTCTGTTTTCGTAGGTGATTTCGCTTTCGTCAATATGTTGCTGGTCAAGAAGAAACCTTGCTTTTCTTTCAACTTTAAGTCCACCGTCAAGTATTCCGTCCGTAAGCAGACCTTCATTTATGCAATCTTTCATTGCTGCCCATACTTCTGCAAGGAATTCCTTGATTTCTTCGCCTTCGTTCATATAAACATATTCGCTGATTCTTATTTTTTTCTTTTTACACACTTTTGCAATTTCTGCAAAAGTGTTTTCTTTATACACTTCTTTAGGCACAACGTCAGGTCTGCCTTCGATTGAAAAATCACCGCCACCGATGCTCATAACACGCATTTTTGCAATTTCTTCACCATCTTTGTAAGCAAAGAAATCTACTGTGTTTTCGTGGGGGATATCTTCAGTTTCGGGGTCAAAAACAAGCTCTGTTTTAACATCGCCAAAGCCCTCGATAATAGCTTCATCAGTGTGGTGCCCTTTGCCGGTTTTTGCAAGGGAGCCGTAGAGAATCGCCTTAAAAGAATCTGCATCCGGATTTTCTTCCCTGAAAAGACGTGAAGCTTTGAAAGGAGCCATTGTATGTGAGCTTGAGGGACCTTTGCCTATTTTATAAAGTTCTCTGAGTGATTGCATTTTTACATCTCTGCCTTTATGAGTAATCTTTGTTTTTATGATGGGATAATATCGCTTGAAGGAGCATTTGCATTCCATTCCATAAGGATAGATCTTGTCATATCAATATCAGGTGTTATTATCTGGTTGGGAGAAAACTTAAGTGCATTGATAACATCAAATTCATCTTCAATTCCGTAAAAAGAAATTTTGTACCAGTTTTCTTTGAGGATGGTTGAAAGTTCTGTTGTGAAATTATCAGGTCTGCAGTTTATTCCTATTGCACCTGAAGTTGAAATGTCATTAATAATCTGGGAAATATAATCAGGATTATTGACTTTGCTTTTGTTTATTTCATAATCCAGATAGAAGGGGACAGTAGTTGCAGTGCGTACATAATAAGCCTGATTTAAGTTTACACCTGTGAGAAAACAATATTCCTGCATATCGTAGCTTTCAATAATTGAATTGATTTTTTCAAGGTTAGCAGCATCAGTAAGGTGAAGGTTTATGCTGTGGCGATTTGTGTTTGAAGTTTTATCAACCTGTTGGCTGATGTAGCTCACAAGATATTCAAGAGGCATAGTGTTATCGTCTGTTTTTTCCTGACTTTCAGCAATCACGGGAGTACCTTCTTTGTCGAAACAAACATCTACCTCAATACAGTCAGCGCCACTCTGAAGTGCAGATTTAACGTGAAACAGCGAATTTTTCTTGTTACCGTTAAATCCGTTCCGGGCAGTTACAAGACCGCCTTGGGGGAAAGAATAGTAATTTTCAAAAAGTTCTTCTTTTGCTGATTTCAAGGCTGTTCTTTCAACAGAGGGTATGGCAACCAAAGCTACAAAAGCGGCCATTATAGCAACTACTATAGCAATCAGACATGCATTTATCAGATGCTTTTTTGTGATTTTTTTAAATTGCCATTTCGTTTTCAATTGTTGTACCTCCTGTAAAGTTCCATTGTTATTTCATTGAGTTCATTCATATGGTCCTCAATGTCCTTAACAAGGGCGAATTGTGTTCTGCATCTTACAAGATTGTGTTCATCATAATCTGTGTGGAAATAAACGTCACCGTCAAGGTAGTCTGTAAGGAATCTCATGCCGCATTCAAATGTGAGAAGCTTTGCAGAAAATGCAAGATTTTCAGCTTCTTTTTCAATAAGGCTTTTTCCTGCAGCAGAAAGATAACCTTCTGTATAAGCTTTGTAAAGTTCAATATTGAGCTTCATTTTTGATGCATCTTTTTCATCTTCCGCAGCAGTGCCTGCACCTGAACGTATGGCATCACCGAAGTCATAAAGGGAAAGTCCGGGCATAACTGTATCCAGGTCAAGGATGCACAAACCTAAGTTTGATTGGTTATCAAACATAATGTTATTGATTTTTGTATCGTTATGAGTAACCCTGATGGGAAGTTCACCTTTTTCAATAAGGTCAACGAATTTTTCGGAATCATCTTTTCTTTCAAGAACAAAGTTGATTTCATCTTTAACATTGTCTTTTCTGCCTGATTTATTGTTTTCAAGAGCTACGAGGAAGTTTTTGAAACGCTGTTTTGTATTGTGGAAATCAGGGATTGTTTCGTGGAGTGTTTCACCGGGAAAATCAGCAAGTTTGCTCATAAAGTCGCCGAAAGCAGCACCTGCATTGTAGAAAACCTGAGGATTTTCAATTGTGTTGCAGGAATAAGCATCTGTTATAAAGTTTACGCATCTCCAGAATGTACCGTCAGGCATAATGTGGTAAGGTTTACCATCATGTGCGAAAAGTGCATGAAGAGTCTCTCTTTCTGTATTTCCGCCTGCTTCTTTTATTTTTTTTGCAAGATGTTCAGTAACATTTACCATGTTTTCCATAAGTTGAACAGGTGTTTTGAAAACATTTGTGTTAATCATCTGTGCGATATACTGTTTGTTTTTACCATTCTTTTCAAATTGGAGTGCAAAGGTGCTGTTGATATGTCCTGCAGTAATCTGACTGTAGCCTGTATAATTCCCTTCAAAATCAAAATTAGCCAGAATTTCTTCAATATATTGAGCGTTTGTCATTTTGAATTCTCCCTTAACTGAAATATTTGTTTATCGTATTTTTGCATATTTTTTTAGTGTCTTTTTCTTCAAATTCCGGAGGGTTAAAAGTGAGGATAACACCTTGCTCAAACCTTGCCATATCGCCATAGAAAGAGTTTGACACAAAAACATCACGGTCTAAATACTGCTTTTTTGTTCTTTCCTGGAATCCTAAGAATTTATACTGTCCTGCAAGATGTTCAAAGAATTTTTCCCATCTTACTCTGTGATAACAGGGGAGGAAATTTCCTAATAACTGCCATCCTGAATCGTAAAGCTGATTTTCTTCAAGCATTGGTCCCCAGAGTCCTAAGGAAGCAATGTAGTTAATGATGAAATATGTAAGTTCTTCGTCATTGATTGCAATTTTTTTCAATTCATCAATGTAGCAGGATGCATTGAATAATCTGTGGCAAACGAGAACATCGTTTACATCATCCATAATCTGCAGGAATTTTTTTGATTTTTCCGCCAGCTCTTCCATTTTTCTGTTTCTGTAAAAGTTGGCGATTTCACCATGTAAAGGATAAGCTTCGTTGTCGAGCAACTGTTTTGTAATGTTGATGATGTCATATTTATAGCCTTCTGTATCGGCATCAAGTTTTTCAAGGGAACGGTAAATTTTCAGAAGATCATTGTTGTCATAAAGGGGGTTGATTCTGTCAAAAAGACCTGTGTGACGTAAGTTGAGCTGAGGTCTTGTGCATAAAGTTGAACCTACGGGAACAGCACTGTGTTCCTTTGAATAACAGGTTTTTCTGTAAAGAGAAATTCTCTCAGCATAGTTTTCGTCTGTTTTTCCGTATCGTGCAATTTCGTATTTTTTATACCATTCGTTCAGATCGATTTTTCCGCTTTCTGTGATAACGTCAAAAGAAAGTGAGAAAAACATAGGATTCTGTCTTATGTTTTCGGGGAAAATGCCTGCGCCTTCAAGGTTTTTGTATTTTTCTGCACATTCAAGGAAAGGATTTCCGGCAACTTCTTCAATGTCGCCTTGCATACTGTTGTGAGAGTTATTGTGATGAGAGTTGCCGAGGATAAATTTAAGTCCGTCAAAACCGTCAGTTCTTGTATGTGCAGATGAGTCAGTGTCAAAAACAAGAACATCGCACCTTTTGATTTTTGTAACAAAATCTTTTCTGTATCCTTCTGTTGTGAAAATAAGAACGGAATTTTCGTTCACGTAGTCGGCTGCTCTGTCCAATTCTTTTGCAGCGGTTTCAAGGTAAGCCAATTCTTTTCTTTTTGTGCCGATGTCGGTGTTGCATAACTGGTTGCATAAATAATAATCAGAATGTCCTAAATATTCTTCCTGGACTTCAAGATATTTGATGAAGAATCTTCTGAAAGTAACAGAATCAAGCTTCAAACGATATGTTTTCGGGAAAAATGCCCATTTCTCTTCAATTTTAACATCTCTTGCATTGAAAAGTTTAGTTGTAACATCAGGTACAATTCCGGAGAAAGATGAGAGAACAGGGATAATGCCGAGGTCTTTCATTCTTTCAACAATTTTTTTGCCCATTTCGATGTTTCTTTCAATGTGATCAAAAGATTTATTGGGTACATAATTGTAAAATTTATTCTGCATCTGCCATGCATAAAAAGCAGGTCCTGAAATAAATTCAAGTGCAAAATCCTGAGGATAATCAAGCTTTATAAGTGTGTAGAAACAGATGCCGTCATTTCCCACAGGGTTGACAGCCATATTGATTCCGCTCATTGCAAGGAAATCAAGAAAATATTCCCATTGGGAAAAATCCCATTTCCATGCATCGTTTGAATAATATGTGTAATCACCGAAAACTCTTAATTTCTGGGGAATATAAGCGGAAAATTCTTCTTTCGGCAACGGTGCCTCTGTGATTTCAATTCTTTCACAACAAGGAATGATTTTTTTGCCTGTGCAGTTTTCAAGATACTTACCGAAAGCCTTTGCAACACAGACTTTATCAGTGCCGAAAAGGTGAATTTTACCGTCTTTTTCTTTGTAACCGTAGAAATCCTGGTCGGTAGTTTTTTCTGTTATTTCATATGTAAATCTGTCCTTGACAGCAGGTGCAATGCGTTCAATTATTTTCAAAGCCGATTACCTCCAAGGTATAATTATACCTATTATAACACAAAAAAACAAAATTGTCACCATCTTTATATAAAATATAAATCTAAATATTTTTGTCAAAATATTACAAAAGTTATTGAAAAATAAAAGCCGATGTGTTAGAATTAACAAAATTAATCTGCAAAAGGAAGTGCTTTTTGATGATCAAAGTTACTGTATGGCATGAAAATTATCATGATAGGACAGACGAAGCAACAATGAAAATGTATCCCGGTGGTATGCATAATATAATCAGATCTTTTCTTGAAAAAGATGAAGAATTGCTTGTAAGAACAGCAACTCTCGATGAACCTGATTGCGGTCTGCCTGATGAAATTCTTGAAGATACAGATGTTCTTCTCTGGTGGGGCCACGCA
Organism: Acutalibacteraceae bacterium; assembly: GCA_045534165.1. Lineage (GTDB taxonomy): Bacteria > Bacillota > Clostridia > Oscillospirales > Acutalibacteraceae > SIG575. The sequence continues at coordinate 10,441 of JAZSJD010000032.1, forward strand.
AAGCATGACGATGTGCCTGATGAATTGGCTCAGCGCGTACATCAGCGTGTTCTCAGAGGCATGGGTATAATTTTCCTTCATTCGGCTCATATGTCAAAACCTTTCCGCCTTACAATGGGTACAAGCTGTACTCTTAAATGGAGAGATAATGACAGAGAAAGACTCTGGACAGTAATGCCTTCTCATCCCATTGCAAAAGGTGTGGATGAATATATTGAACTTGAAAGCGAAGAAATGTATGGCGAGAGATTCGATATTCCTCAGCCGGATGAACTCGTTTTCCTTGGTTGGTTTGCAGGTGGCGAAGTTTTCCGTTCAGGTTGCACATGGTATAAAGGTCTTGGCAAAGTTTTCTATTTCCAGCCGGGACATGAAACTAACCCAAGCTACCACAATGAACAGGTTCAGAAAATTATTATGAATGCAGTAAAGTGGGCAGCACCACAGATGATAGTTGAAAAGCTTGATTGTCCCCACTATGCTTCTCTGGAACAAAAAAGACTTGAAAGGAATGATTAATATGAAAAAAATCAGAATTGGTATTGTCGGTAACGGTGGTATTTGTAAAGGTGCCCACATACCTACATATCTTAAGGATGAAAGAGTTGAAATTGTAGGCGTTTGCGATATTATCGAAGAACGTGCGCAGTTTCTGAAAGACGAATATTTCCCCGATGCAAAGGTGTATACAGATTACAAAGAGCTTCTTAAAGATGAAACTATTGATTCAATTGATATCTGCACACCTAACTATCTTCATTCAATCATAGCAGTTGATGCTTTCAAGGCAGGCAAACACGTTTTCTGTGAAAAGCCTGATGCTATTGACGTTACAGAAGTTCTTAAAATGCAGAAAGCAGCAGATGAAGCAGGCAAAGTTCTTATGGTTATGAGAAATAACCGTTTTGTTGGTGCATCTCAGTATGCTAAAAAATATATTGATGCAGGCAAAATGGGCGATGTTTATGCAGCTCGTTGCGGCTGGCAGAGAAGACGTGGTATTCCCGGCAAAGGCGGTTGGTTTACAACAAAAGCTCAGTCAGGTGGTGGACCTCTTATCGATTTAGGCGTTCATATGATAGACCTTGCAATCTGGCTTATGGGTAACCCAACACCTGTTTCTGTAAGTGCAAATACATTCTGCAAATTTGCCGATAACGATACAAGTGACTCTGTAAACTCAGATTTCGGCGATAAAAATTCAGAAGGTACATTTGATGTTGAAGACCTTGCAATGGGTATGATCAGATTTGACAACGGCGCAGTTCTTCAGATCGAATTCAGCTGGGCATCAAATATCAAGAGAGAAAAACGTTTTGTTGAACTCAGAGGCTCCAAAGCAGGCCTTAAATGGGAAAATGACGATGTTGAAATTTTCACAGAAGAAGCAGGTCAGCTTCTTGATATCAAACCCGCAGGAAACCTTGATAATAAAGGACATCACAACAATCTTGTTCACTATCTTGATGTTCTCACAAAGGGTGCAGAACCTTGCTTCAAACCACAGCAGGGCGTTGATATGATCAAGATTCTCTGTGCTATTTACGAATCAGCAAAAACAGGCAGAGAAGTTGTTCTTTAATTAAATATTTCAAGTGTTTTTTACCTCCCTTTGAGTTCAAAGGGAGGTGGATTTTTAACCGGAAAAGAGGATTTTCTTATGAACTATGCAATAATAGGAACAGGCTGGATAGCAAAAGCTTTTGCAGAGGGAATGAAGCTTGCAAGTGGCATTTCACCCTATGCAATTTACTCAAGAACAGAGGAAAAAGGGGCTGATTTTGCACGTCAGACAGGCGCTGAAAAGGTGTTTACAGACCTTGAAAAAATGGCTCTTTGCGAAGAAATAGATGCGGTGTATATTGCTTCACCCAATGCACTTCATTATGCTCAGAGCAAGCTTTTTCTTGAGGCAGGAAAACACGTTATCTGTGAAAAACCAATCACTGTTGAACCGGAAGAATTTGAAGAACTTTTTTCGCTTGCAAAGTCAAAAAAACTTGTCTATATGGAAGCGATAATGATGATGCATTTTGATGGCAGAAATGTTATAGAAAATGCACTGAAAAATATCGGAAAAATCACAACTGCCCGCATCGATTTTTCACAACTTTCTTCAAAATATCCTGCACTTAAAAGGGGAGAAAATCCAAACATTTTTAATCCGGAATTTGCAACAGGTTGTCTGATGGATTTAGGTGTTTATAATATTTATTTTGCATTATATTTTTTCGGCAAACCGAATAAAATTATATCAACATCTTTTATGCTTGAAACAGGTGTTGACGGTGCCGGAACAGCAGTGTTTTATTATGACGATAAACAGGTGACTCTCACTTATTCAAAAGTGGGTCAATCCCGCACAGGTACTGAGGTTTACGGTGATAAAGGCACTCTTTTTATAGAGTCGGTTTCCAAGCTGGTAAACGTTAAAATTTATGATAATGACGGTGTCTGCGAAGTGCTTTCGGGAGATACGGAAAAAGAAGAAGTTATGAGTGGTGAAGCAGGTGATTTTCTGCGTTATATTTCGGACTATGATAGGTACAAAAATGAGTATTTCAGGTGTGCTGAAATGTCACTTGAAGTAAGCAGAATCATGAAAGAAATCCGTCAGCAGAATGACATAAAATATTCATCAAAAAAATGAGTAAAAATAATTAAAAACTGAAGAATTTTAATGCACTTTTTTGAGGAAATTTTCGAAAATTCTTACACAAAAAATGGTCAGAATTTTTGTTGAAAATTTATGAAGAAGAGTGCATTTTTTTGTTGACATCTTGACAAAAAAGTGATACAATACAATAGATATAATAGAGTTAGTGGGAGTATGTCTATTTTTAAATTTCCAATAGAGAAAAATAACCACAAATTCTACCTGAAATCCTGCAATATGGAGCGTGCTATTATGGCTGAAGAAATCAGAGAAACTGAAGAAAAAAAAGAAACTATAAAGATTCCGAGAACACGTACAATGGAAATTCTGTATAAGCCTGTTTTCGATGTAGGCCTTAACATGGCGGTTGATTATTACACCCGTGTTCAGCTTATTGACTATAAAGTAGGCATTATTCAGCCTGAAACTTACATCCCGGTGGCTGAAAAATCAAATCAGATTGCCGAAATCGGCAAATGGACCATCGAAGAGTCTTGTGAAGCAATACTGAGAACTCAGGCTCGTGGTGCTGACATCCACAGCGTAATTCTCTGGACTTCTTTGAAACACCTTAATAAAAAGAATTTCGTCAAATCAATGACGAGTATCGTTGACAAGAAAGATATTGATCACGACAAATTCTGTTTCCAGATTACAGATCACATTCTTCAGGCAGACAGTGAAATCATTGCGAAGAATATTATTGATTTACGTAATGAAGGCTTCCGTGTAGCAATTGATGATTTCGGAGTTGAATATACTTCGCTTTCAAACCTCGGTCAATATGAGGTTGACTACATCGGTATCGACGGTTCACTTGCACGCGACATTGAAATCAACGAACGTCAGCAGAATATGCTCCAGGGTATTATCGACTTCGCGAAAAAAATAGAAACTAAGGTTATGGTTTCGGGAGTTGAAACTCAGGAGAGAGCTGATCTTCTCAAATCAATGGGTGTTGACAGAATGTCAGGTCCTCTTTACGGCGACTTTGTAAAAGAAAAAGAAATTACTATATAAGTAGCACTACCCTGAAAAGGAGTTGGATATTTTGGCTAAGAAAGAAAAGATGCCGAAGGATACATACAATCCTGAAATGGAAAAGTATGGTGTCCGTACTACGGCAAAGAAAGTAAGAAAACATAAGCTGCTTCTGAGAATAACGGTTATTATTCTTGCTTTGTTGCTTCTGTTCCTTGCGATTTTCTTCGGATGTATAACTTATGCAAAACAGGCAGGTCGATTTACAGTTAACCTTGACCCTGATGCAATTGAAAAATATGGTATTACACTCTGTGAAAGTTATGATCAGGCCTATGGTTTAGGTGCATGGGCAAACGGTGGCACAGGACCGGACGGAAAACCAACCGCTGACAGTAACTATGAATCAGGCGTTTTAATCCGCGGTGCAGCCGTTGAAAATATGGATAACATTACGGAAGAATGGTTGCCGGAAGATGTTGACAGCGGTAATCATTCAGGCAGTCACCATGGTGATGCAAACAAAGATGGTGAAATTGACTACATAGCATATACCTTCTATCTCAAAAATGTAGGTAGAGAGGATGCAGACTATAATGTTTCAATTGATGTCCTTTCAGTAGACCTTGGTGCTGACGAAGCAGTCAGAGTAAAGGTTTACAGAAACGGTGAACCGATTACTTACGGTAAAAAACCTGTCAAGGGTACCGAAAAAGATAAATATGCAAAATTTGGTATTGACCAGTTCTTTGTTAAAGAAGACAAGGTTATGGATAGAAAGATAACCAATTTTAAAACAGGCTCGGTTGACAAATATACAGTTGTTATCTGGCTTGAAGGATGGGATCCTGAATGTGTTGATAATATTATGGGAGGAGAGGTTAAGCTGTCTATGATGTTCCATATTATAGACAAAGAAGCCGAAAACGGGGAGCTTGTTTAGGAAAAAAGTGAACAACGCACTTTCTTAAATTAAGCAAGTTCCTTAAGTAACTTTTCTCCCCTTAAAATTTATCAACACATATTGGATATAAATTAAAAAAATGAAAGTAAAACTTTCAAAAAAATTTTTATGGAGGAATTATTCATGAAAAAGACAATGAGAAAAAGTGCATTGCTTTCTTCAGTAGCAATGCTCATCGTATCAGCTATCGTTCTTACATCAGCTACTTATGCATGGTTCTCATCATCAAAAGTTGTTGCTGTTGAAGAACTCGAAGCAAGCGTTAAAGTTTCCACTGGTCTCCTTATCTCAGTTGATAAGGGTGGCGAATGGGGCACACAGGTAGACTTCGCAGATGCAGTTGCTGTTAAAGACGGTTGGGGTGCTGGTTATCAGAGAGATATGGTATTTGATCCCGCATCATCAGAAGATGCTTCAAACTGGATTACAGCTATCTATGACGAAGATACAAAAACTCTCGGCACATCACCTGCAGTAGTAGGTACAAACGTTGTTGCAGTTCCCCTTTGGGTAACAGGTCCTGTTGGCGAAACAGTTAAAGCTGTTGTTAACTTCGACGGTACAGACTCACAGGCAGCAAAATGTATGAAGTTTGCTCTTGTTCCCGCATCAGGCGATGCTGGTGACGTTATCGGTACATACGATAAAGCTGTTGCAGCTGAAGCTAATGCTGATAACACATTCATGGGCGTTTCAGCAGCAGGTTCATCAACAGCAACAGATGGCGCTTATGTAACAGACGGTGGTAAAAACATTTCTGAAGTTGCAGCAGACGGTGGTATCACATTCACAATCGCTGAAGGCACAACAACAGACGCTCCTATGATGTTTGTTGCATACCTCTGGCTCGAAGGTAACGACGCTGACTGTAGCATGCTTGAATTTGATGTTGCAGGTGAAGACGTTAAATTCGCTATGACACTTAACATCGTAGAATAATTAATTTGAATCAATTATATTTTAGTGATTGTTCAACTTTAGAGTTATAAACATAGCTCGTTAAATCGTTTCAAATATCGGCTTTTGAAACAGCTTAAAACTTAAAAAACATAGCCTGGCGGGGTTTAACCGCCTCGCCGGGTGTGTTTCCTCTGACAAACGAAATAATGTAACCATTAAATCAAACGTTAAGTTTTTAATATAGATATAAGTTAAATTTGAAAATAAAAGAGAAATCTTTTGATATATATATGATTAAAAATATGAAAATAAAGGTGGGCCCTAATTATGGCGGAAGAAAAAAAATCAAATAAAGTGTTAGAAACCATAGGTGACGTAGTTACTGCGATAATACTTGTTTTTTCAGTTATTTTCACCATTTTGACTTTTATGTCAGCAAACTCGGAAAACGGTTTGCCCAATGTGGCAGGTTATTCATTGTTCTCAGTTCAGTCAGATTCAATGGAACCGGTTTTCTACACAGGCGACTTGCTTGTTATCAAAGAATATAAAGGTGAAGACCTGAATCCGGGCGATATTATTTCTTTCAGAACAATTGAACAGGGTCAGTACATTATCAATACCCATAGAATTGTAGAAGCTCATGAGATTGATAACATCAAAACTTACACCACACGAGGCGATAACACACCCGCAAACGACCAGACAGACGTTGTTGAAAGTGAAATTGTCGGTGTTTATGCATATAATGCAGACAAGAAAGAAGTTGTCAATAAAGAAACAGGTAAAAAGGAATTTGTTGATAAAGGCGTCAGAGTCAAAGGTCTCGGTAAAGTAATTGACTTCGTTAAGGGCTCAGGTGAAACCGGTGAAAAGTGGTCATGGACTATTGGCGAAGGCACAGATGATGAAAGAAGACTTAACCTTTCATTCCTCTTGTTTATTATTCTTCCTCTTGCTCTTATCTTCATCTTCCAGATTTATAAGTTCATTACTGCTCTTAATGAATCTAAGAAAGAGAAGTATATGGAAGAAGCTGCTAATAATGCAGAACTTCAGGAACAGATAAAACAAAAGGCAATTGAAGAATATTTAGCAAAACAAGCTGCTGTATCTGCAGAAGCACAAAAAGAAAGCGAAGCAGAGAAAACGGTCGAAGCAGAAAAAACGGTCGAAGCTGAAGAAACAGTTGAAGCTGAAGAATCCGGCGAAACCGAAGAAGTGGCTGAAGAACCTGCTGAAACAACAGAAGAAGCTGTTGAAGAAGCAGAAAATAAAGAAGAAAACTAAATCCGAACGGATATTATATATAAATAGAAAGCAAAAATAATGATTTTTTAAATATTACGAGGTGACGAAAATGAGCATACTGTTGAACTTCATTTATGATTTTTTAGGACAGTTCTTTGTAAGCGGTTTTTGGGGAATACTTAAAGGTATCGGTCAAGGTATCATAAATATCTTCAATATACCCAAATACATAGAAATCTTCAAAAAATATTCATCTAACTTTGGTGTAGGTGAATGGATTCTGGCAATTGTGTGTGTTCTTTTAATACTCATTGCTCTTGCAGCAATTGTATTTGTTGCATTGCTCCTTATCAGAAAATACGTGAAAGTACGTAAAACACTTGTTGACCAGGAAGAGCTTCTCAATGAGGTTGGTAATCTTAATCGTGAAGTTATCAAACTTAATATGGAAAAGCAGAAAATCCTTGCTATGAAAGTTTCACAGCTCGGTCTCAGACCTGATGAAGATCCTTATGAGGATATAGAAGAGAAAAAAGAAGAGGAAGCAGAAGTGGACAAAACTGCTGAAGACTACAGCCGTTTCTACAAGCTTACTCAGGTTGACCTTGCAATGAAGGATTATGTTCAGCATGATTTCGATAACGATATCACTCTTCCCGAATTCTGTGAACGTTTCCGTAACTTTGCTTGTAGCAGACTTGGTCTTTTTTATGAAATTGACACTCTTCGTCTTTTCATTTCCGGTTTTGCAGCAGCAAGACTTATCATCCTTCAGGGTATTTCCGGTACAGGTAAAACTTCACTTCCCTATGCTTTCGGTAAATTTGTTCAGAACGATGTAACTATCGCTTCTGTTCAGCCTTCATGGCGTGACCGTACTGAACTTTTCGGTTACTTCAACGAATTTACAAAGCGTTTCAACGAAACTGAAGTTCTTAAGAAAATGTATGAAGCATGTTTCATGGAAGACGTTTCAGTTGTTATCCTGGACGAAATGAATATCGCTCGTGTTGAATACTACTTCGCTGAGCTCCTTTCAATCCTCGAAATGCCATCTCGTGATGAATGGGTTGTTTCACTTGTTCCCACAGTGTGGCCTACTGACCCTGAACTCTTCTTCGATGGTAAATTCAGACTTCCTCCCAATATGTGGTATGTCGGCACAATCAATAACGACGACTCTACTTTCGCTGTTACTGATAAGGTTTATGACCGTGCTATTCCCATTGATATCAATACAAAAGGTAAATACTTTGAAGCACCTCTTACAGATCCTCTCTATCTCAACTACAAACATCTTGAAGCACTCTTTGATGAGGCTAAAGAAAAATATCCTGTTTCAGAAGATCCTCTCAAGAAGTTTGCTGAACTTGACGACTATGTTATCGAACACTTCCGTATAGCTTTCGGTAACCGTATTCTTAAACAACTTAAAGACTTTGTTCCTGTTTACGTTGGCTGTGGCGGTAAGGAAATCGACGGTATCGACTTCATCCTTGCTCACAAAATTCTTCGTAAATTCGAAAGCCTTAACGTTTCTTACATCCGTAACGAAATCGGCGGTCTTATTACTTACCTTAACAAAAACTTCGGTAAAAATAATATGAAGGATTCTAAGGATTACCTTGAAAGACTTCAGAAGCTTATGTAATTTATTAAGCTTCATAGCACAACTAATCTTCACACAAAAGGGGACGTTCTCAGATGAGCGAATCATATCTTGATTTATACTCTGTCTATCAGGGCAAAATGGCTGAAATGACAGCCGGAAATCCGTACTATGATTTTATGTACGAAGCGATTTCCACGGGACACAACAATTTCTCTCAATTTAATAGATTCTTTGAAAAGAAAATTGATATCCGTTGGGTTGAGGCTATCGAAAGGTGTATCATCCCGATTGACAATATTCTCAGAAATCCCCGTAAGTTCATTGTTCAGGAAGAAGAAGTTGTTATTATTGAACGCGCAAAAAAAATCACAACGGAATCAATAAGACATCTTGCTCAGCACACTAATATGATTTCCAAGGTAGAAGATGACGGTAGTGTTATGCCCAGCAAAATTCTGAATGTTTTCCGTGAAGAAAGTTATGAAATTTACGAAAACCGTTTTTTGTTCACTCTCATTAAACAGCTTGAATATTTTATTAACGTCAGATATGAAGCTCTCGCAGATATGCCTGATGATGAAAACCTTAGTTCACTTAAAATGGAAAGCTCAGTAAAAAAAGGTAACGAGCTTATAACCTTCAAAATGGAGGTTGCAACCAAATATACAAGCGATGAAGATGTAGATAGCAAAAAAGAAAAATCTGTTATGGACAGAATTCGCAGGATAAAGACTCTCGTTGATGACTTTGTTCATTCAAACTTTATGAGAGAAATGCGTAAGTGCGTTCCTGTTCGTCCACCCATTATGAGAACTAACGTTATCCTGAAGGACCCCAACTTTAATCAGTGCCTTGGATTGTGGCAGTTTATTCATTCATATGATAACGTTGGTTACGAAATTAACCTTAAAGAATCAGATGATATGGTAAGCGATAGCTATCGTGACGACCTTTACGGTGTGCTTGCTTACAACTATATGCTTCTTAAAAAGAATACAGCTCCTGAAAGCAGCTTCAGAGGTAAACTCAGAAAGCGTAAGATCAAACCGAAGTTCATCAAACGTCTTGCAGAAGAGCTTGTTCTTAACTATGACCTGGACGAAGTTGAAATCAGAAAGGTTTTCATTGATGAAATGAAACTGGCTCATAAGAAGAAAACAGCCGGTGAACAGAAAATCAGAGAAGCAATTGATCGCGCATTGGCTCATGAGAACGAGCGTAAACGTCTTATCGAACAGAAAATCAAAGAAGAAATCGAAAGAAAAAAAGAAATCGAACGTCGCAGAATCGAAAGAGAAAAAGCGAGAATCGCTCGCGAGAAAGAACTGGAAAGGCAGCGTAAAGAAAGAGAAAGAGAAAGACTCAAAGCAAAGAAAGAAAAAGAAATTGCTTTGGAGAAAGCAAGACGTGCAAGGGAAAAAGAAAAACAGCGTCTTGCAAAACTCAGAGAACAGCAGGCAATTGCAGCAGCAAAAGAAAAGGAACGTCTTGCAAAACAGAAAGAAAGAGAACGCATTGCAAAAGAAAAAGCCTTGGAATTGGAAAGGCAGCGTAAGGCAAGAGAGCTTGAAAGAAAACGTATCGCAAAAGAAAAAGCTCTTCAGCTTGAAAAAGAACGTAAAGCTAAGGAACTTGAGAAAAAGCGCATAGCAAAAGAAAAAGCAATCGCTCTTGAAAATGAACGCAAAGCTAAAGAAAAAGAAAAAGCAAGAATTGCCCGTGAAAAAGAAAAATTAGCTAAAGAGAAAGCAGAGCAGGAAGCTCGTGAAAAAGCAGCAAGAGAAAAAGAAAAAGCAAGATTAGCTAAAGAAAAAGCAGATCAGGAAGCAAAAGAAAAAGCTGCGAAAGCAAAAGAAAAGGCAAGATTAGCTAAGGAAAAGGCTGAACAGGAAGCAAAAGATAAAGCTGCACAGGCTAAAGCAAAACAGAAAGAAAAAGCAAGATTAGCTAAAGAAAAAGCAATTCAGGCAGAAAAAGAAAGAATTGCAAAGCTCAAAGAGAGAGAAAAAGAAAGATTAGCTAAAGCAAAAGAAAAAGCAATTCAGGCAGAAAAAGAAAGAGCTGCTAAAGAAAAGGAAAAAGTAAGATTGGCAGCAGAAAAAGCTAAACAGTTGGCAAAGGAAGCAGAGCAGAAAGCTAAGCAGAAGGAAAAAGAAAGAATGGCTAAAGCAAAAGCTGATGCCCTTGCCAAAGAGAAAGCAAGGCTTGCAAAAGAAAAAGAAAAGGCTAAATTAAAGGCTGCAAAAGAAAAGGAAAAAGCAAAAAATGCTAAAAAACCTGCACAGAAAACTGAAAGTGCAGTGTGATAAAATGTAAAGTTAATAAACTTTACAGTACACAATATTTTGTAAAGCGAAACAACTTTACAAACCGTCAAAAAGCTTGATATATCAAGGTTTTTACGAAAATGAAAGTTTCAACTATAATGCGTGTGTACACGTAAGATAAAGAATCAGGATGAAACTTTTGAAATTACGGAGGTATTTTGAATGAATAAATATTTGAAGAAAAGGTTAATAGCCTTGGTTCTTTCCGGGGGGATTTTGTTATCCTCTACCGGCGTATACACTGCACTCGCTGCAACAGAAGAGACCACTACAAGTGAATATACCTCCGCACTTGAGGGTACTACTGATGTTGCTGTAACAGACAAAGCAGAAGTTTCAACAGAAGAGTCTACCTCCGTGACTGTACCTGAAGAAACTGTCATTGCTGATATCGATGATGAAACAACCACTGCACCTCAGGTGACAGTACCTTCAACAGAATCAACAACCAATCCGCCTGAAACCACAACAGAAAAACTTCCCGATGTAATAATTGAAGATGAAGTTATGAACGACAATAAAGCAGATGAATGGGTAGGTGAAGGTACAGAAGCTAATCCCTATCAGGTCAGCTCTGTTGAATTATTCCTTAAAATGAGCCAACTTATCAACGATACCGGTAATGCTAACAAATACTTTAAGCTTACAGCAGATATCGATTTTTCAAACACAACAATTGATCAGACACTCATTAATGATTATAAATTGGCTGAACATACAGGCATCGGTGGTGCTCTTGTTTCTGTTAATCCTAGCGTATCATCAAACTCAAATGTTTTCTTCCATCTTGATGGTAATGGCAAACAAATTAAGAACGTAACAATGAATTTCAATAGTTTCAATTCACTCAGCATTTTCGGATACTTGAATTCAGGTTCAACAATTGCAAACCTTACGGTTTCTAAAGCACAAATCATCAATGGATATTCTGATGCACAGGCAGCAGGTATCATTCTTAAAAACGATGGCACTGTAAAGGATTGTAGCTTTACAGAAATCGAACTTGACACAACAGCATCAACAACAAAGGCTGAATCTTTCTATCCTGACAATACAACATTCAAAACATATTCAGGTACAGCTATTGTTGTAGATAACAGCGGTGTTATCGACAGTGAAACAAAATATGATCAAGGTGCTCTCACTGTTACTGCTGAAACTGTTACAGTCAAAACTTCAAGACCTTATGCAGGTTCAATGGTTGCACAGAACAGAGGTAAAATCAACAAAGTCCGTGCAAGATATATCACAGTTCATGGTAGTGTAACGAAGAGTGACTATGTGGGCGGTCTTGTTGGTACAAACGCAACACAGAGAACAAGTTCTGCGAATGGTATGTACTATTGCGAAATTCAAAAGCACGATAGTGCAGGCGGTGTGAAAGGTGCAGATAAGATAGGTTATCTTGTTGGTCACAATACAGGTCGTATCCAACGCGCAACCGTAGAAGGCAGATTTAATACAAATCAGCAGGCATCTGCATTAAAATACGATCTTCTCGTAACAGGCGCCACTGCCGCAGGTGGTATCGTTGGTGATAACACAGGTGACGTTCAGCTCTGTACAGTAACAAATGTTGGTGTTTACTTTGCAAATACAACAGATGGCGCAATCTACGGTGGTATTGCAGGTAAATCAAATTATAATATCAGAAACTGTATTGCAACAGGTTCAACTGCAGGTGAAGGTGATGGCAGCACAATCACACGTTACATCGGCGGTATTGTAGGTTATGGCGATACAGGCAGTAACTTTGGTGTAGAAAACTGTTATGCTCTCGTTAAAATCATTGATTCAAAAGCAGTGCTCGGTGCAATAGTTGGTTTTAATGGTGATACAGCATACAGAAATAATAGAGTAAGAAATGTGTTCTATTCAGCAATCATTTCTTCAAGACCTTCTCCCGTATCATTCGGTGGTGCAGGTGAGGGTGAAGGTGACCTTACATTCACCAGACCTTACACATTGGCTTACTATAACCACCTTATAATGGATGGTTATGACTGGGGTATTACTAAAAATCAAGTTAAAGTATCAACCAGCGCTTTCGGTTTCTCCGGCTGGGGCGATGCTGAAATCAGCACAAATGGTAGTGTTTTCTCAGGTACACAGAATACTTCTTACTATACGCTCGACGGTCTTGGTACAAGTACAATCACTTATGAGCTTAAAGCAAATGGTAAAGCTGACAAGACTGTTGTTTACTATGATGTTGATATTACAATTCCCTCATCTATAGGTGCAAATAATGGCGGCACAACTCTTGCAGACCAGCCTATGGAATTGGGTATCCTTAACGCAGTGAGTTTACAGAGTGGTTATACATCTGACGGATTTATAGGCACAAAAGATTATCCTATCTCATTGAATGGCGGAGAAGAAAACTTCCTTTATCATGCTCCCGCAGCGCATTTCTCTGTAAAGGGAGGTGCTGATGATTTTGTTTATATAAGAAATGCAGACTACACAACTCCTTCCGCAACATTCTGGGGTACAATCGACTTCAAGGGTGCAAAAATTATTATGCAGTGCGACAAGGATCTGTTCAAAGGTATTTACGGCTCACGTGATGATACTCTTGCAAATAATAACTCAACTACTCACAAGTCAGACTCATCTGACGAAGCAGATGATTCATCAAACCTTTCAAACGGCGTAATCAAAAACCTTGTGGTTGAAATTACACCACAGAGTGGCACTATCCATGAGATGGAAATTTCATCTGTATTCGGTAACGTATGTAATGCAACTTTAAAGAATACAAAGGTTACTTTCTCTAATGCTGTTGATATTTTACCGCAGGAAGGCAATACCGGTCTCTTCGCAAAAGCAGTTTACGGTAACTCATATCTGTATGGCTGTTACGTTGACAATATCTATATTAATGGTGCACAGCGTGCTACAATTAAAACTTCACACGATGGTGTTGCAGGTTTTGTAGGTGTAATTGATGCTGAAAAAGCAATAATCGATAACTGTGGTGCAGATATTCCTGTTTTCCCGGAAACCCAGAATATGCAGAATATTGCTATCTTTGTAGGTGAAATCAAATCACTTAAAGGCGGTTACATCCAGAACTGTTATGCATCAGGTGCTCTTATCAAATCAGGTGGTTCATTCCAGTCTTCAAGCTGTAACCTCTTTGCGGGTAGTATAAAATCAAATAGTATCGATACAAATATCTATAACTGTTACTATTCACCCTCATATCTTTATACAAATGGTGTCTATAAAGATGGTATAACAACAGGTATAAAATCCGGTTCATACACAGGTTCCTGTAAAGCATGGTCATTCCAGATGCAGAATTCTGCAACTCAGCTTTGGGGCGACACTTCACTTCAGGTTCTTGCTGAAAGTCAGGTTGTTTACCTTGAATCAATCAACAATATTGACAGATTCCCCCTTGACAGTTATTCAAATGCAGCTACTGATTTGAATGCTCAATTCACAGCTACATCATCTGATACATCCAAGCTTACAACAACCAACTTCCGTTGGTATGGCAGAATCGGTCTTTCAACCTCATTTACAGGTGGTAAAGATGTAAGTGCTTCTGTTACAGTTAGGCATAATGCAACAGGTCTTGCTGCAAGGCTTACTGCAATCAGTACATCTGACCTTGCAATGGATGATGATGGTTTCTACCTTATCAATACACCGGCAGATCTTTACTACCTTTCAGTAAACCAGACCAAACTTGCTCCCGGTTCAACTGAATATCTCTTTATGCGTAGCGAGGCAAAACTCAGACTCGGCGCAGATATTGATATGTCAGGCTATACTATTGATCCCATCGGTAGTTCAGCAAACTATTTCAAAGGTACATTTGACGGTGCAGGTTACACAATTTCTAACCTTACATTTGATACAAGCAGTTTAGACCACGCACTCTTCGGTTATGTTCAGGGTGCAACAATCAAGAATCTTACTATTGATAACATAAATATTTCCGGTACATCTTATACAGGTGCTATCATCGGTACAGTTTACGACTATGCACTTGTTGATACTTGTAAAGTAACAAACTCAAATATCAGCGGTCAGAACCACGTTGGCGGTATCGTTGGTGGTATCAACGAAAAATCAAATGCACAGGCAACTGAAATTAAAAACTGTACTGTTGAAAACACAACAGTTACTTCAACAAAGAAAGAAAAAGAACACGGTCATGTTGGTGGTATTATCGGTGGCACAGGTATGAACAATACCGATACTTGCTATGCTGAAATCACAGGATGTAAAGTAATAGACTCTACCATTGAGTCAAAAGCATACGGTCTTGGCGGTATTGTAGGTTATGCGCCCAATATTAACAACAAAGTAACATCCTGTGAAGTTACAGGAACAACAATCACTTCCGGTGATGCTTCAAATGGTGTTACATATGCTTCTCTCGGTGCAGTTGCAGGTATCTTCGGTGGTTCATCACTTTCAGATTGTACTGTAACAGATTGTGAAGTAACAGGTGAGTGTGCATCAGGTGTTGTTGGTCGTCTTATCAATGAAAGTGGCGTTTCAACAATTTCAGGTTGTACTGTTACAAATTCTACAATTACTGCTCCTGATATCGCAGGTGGTATCCTTGCACAGGTAAGTGCTTACGCAACAGCTTCATGTTGGGGCGATAAAGTTGTAGAAAACTGTAAAGTTTCTGAAGACACAACTGTTAAAGCTCTCGTTGCAGGCGGTATCGTAGGTAGCGTTCAGCAGTTCTCAAATAAAAACCTTACTGTTTCAGGTTGTACATTCCTTGGCACAGCTGAAACAACAGGTAAAAAAGGCTCAATTACAGACGCAGCAGGTGGAATTGTCGGCAGACTTATGTCAGGTCTTCAGACACCCGGCATTCTCGTTACAGGTTGTCTTTCACAGGGTACTGTAAAAGGTAACTCAAACCTTGGTGGTATCATTGGTATGAATAATGCCAATGCACATAACGGTGATAACAAACTTATCAAAGATTGTTATGTAACATCTAAGTTTGAAAGTTCTAACCTTGCTGTTGTAAAAGGTCTTGCAATCGGTTATGTAGGTTATTCAACAAAGAATAACCCCACAAACCTTGCAGAAAATGTTGTTTACTCATCACTCAATACCCGTGAGATACTCTTTGGTAATATCACAGAAACTTCAGGCGGCTATGATATGAACATGGGTGCCGACCAGACAAGTGGTATTACAGTTGACTTCACAACGTCAATTACAAATGCAACACTTATAACCAGATATTTTCCGTATTTCTTAAACAGTGTTGTAGGTTACTATGACGGTATGATGGGCAAATCAAATACTGTTCAGTTGCGTACAAACTTGTATGTTGGCAGTAGCGCGTTTGATAATGCTCTTACAAACTATTCAAACACTTATAACGGTACAACTTATTCAGCAAGACTTACTGGTCTTTTGGCAACAACCGTTCCCCGTTTCTCAGTAGGTAACTTGCCATCTCTTACAGGTACAGACGGTAATGCGTTTGCTACACCTGCAACAAGTCCTTTCTCAACAACTGCAAGTGCATCAAAGATTCTTGTTGGTTGTTCAACTGCAACAGGTACAACAAACGCAACATACAATAAACTTAACGACGTAAGTATCCAGACATTTGATAAAAAATGTAACGCAACTGTCAAAACAACTTACACAGGTATCATCAATGGTGAAACAGTTAAGTTTGACGTTGGTTTTTCAGTTGTTGTAAACGGTGAACACGCATATGAGGGTGACGGTACAGAATATAACCCCTTCCTCATTTATACAGCAGAAGATCTGCTTGCAATCAAACAGCATCATGATAATCCTTCAGCTAAGGATGATTTCAAAGATAATCCGGACCATTATTATGAAGCTTATTATTGCATAATGAATGATATCGATATGACAGAAGAATTGATAACAGAAAACAGATCTTTTGCTCCTATCGGTACAGAGGATGAACCTTTCAGAGGTAAAATCACAACTTATAGAGACCAGCAGATGAAAATCATCAATCTTCTTATAAACGACCCGAAGAAGAATGAAGATTATGCGTATAACGACGGATATACCGTAACAGATGCCGAAGGTAACAAAACTGTTGAATATTCAGATGCACTCGGTCTCTTTGGTTATACAGACGGTGCAGAAATCTACAACCTTGAACTCCAGAATGTAAATATTCTCGCTGTACCCGCTGAAGGCAATAAATTCATTGGTACAAAATCAGGTGCTTTGGTAGGTTATGCTACAAACACAATAATTGATAATGTTAAAGTTTCAGGTGCATCTTCAGTTGCAATCGAAGGTTCATTCGGTGGCAGGGCAGGTGCAGTTGGTGGTATCGTAGGCTGGGCAGCGGATAATGTTGTTATGTCAAATGTTCAGGTTATCGGTACTGATAATGAAAACCGCACAGTAGTTAAAGGTCAGTATTCAGTAGGTGGTATTGTTGGTACTGCTCAGAATGCAAATGGTTGCTCAATTACTGATGCTTATGTTGAAAATGTCAATGTAACTAACCTTGCAACATCAGGTGTTTCAATTTCTGGTGGTATCGCAGGTGAATTTGCAGGTGTCATCACAGGTTCAGATGAAGTTAAAGATGACGAAGGTAATATTATTACTCCTGAAACACGCATAAAAGTCAACAACGTAACTGTTATTGGTACAGTTGTGGGCGGTGTTGTAGGTTCAGGTAATATTGCTAACGCTGCAGAGGGCGGTTATGACCTTACAATTGAAAAGGTTGATGTAGCAAATGTAACTGCAGAAGTTACTGAATCAGTAAGAAATGACACTAATGCAAGCTCCAATGGTATTGCAGGTGGTATTCTCGGTCAGACAAAAGACAGTTATCATTACTACATCACAGATTGTACAATTGACGGAAACTCAACAGTTACATCAGGTTATTGTGCAGGTGGTATTGTAGGTAGCGCATCAAACAGAGGTAAAGGTCAGCTTCAGACAGAAACTTGTCTTATCATCTCTGATTGTACAACTCTTGCAAAAGTAGAACAGCTCAATGCTCCCACAACAAACACCCTCACACTTGGCGACTCAGTTAAGCGTAAAACAGGTGCAGGTTCAGTAATCGGTGTTATCACTCAGAATGCACTTGTTATGAACGAAGATACATCCGCTCCTCAGATTCAGATCAGAAATGTAACAGCAGGCGGCGAAATTTCAGGTACATTCAATGTAGGCGGTGTCATTGGTGAATTCTCTGTCTTCCAGGGAAAACTCAATGAGCTTACAGAATCAATCATTACTGATTGTATCGTATCAGCAAGAATTACTGCACTTGAAGCTGCAACAGAGCGTTTTGGTGTTATCCTCGGTTCAATTGAAGGTAACCAGTATAACTCAAATAACCCCAATGAGCAGACTCTTAACATTCAAGCTCCTTTCCCTGAACAGGATTCAAACGGTAACGTATTAGAATATGCAGTAAAACCCTTTGATAAGATTTTCTATTCATCATATACTGCAGGTACATACGAACTCTATGGTCCTTCAGCAATAAAAGATTATCAGGATCCCGTTCACGCAGTATTCTATGATACAATCTACGACGTAAACAAAGTAGTTTATAACTTTGAAACTGACGATGGTATCGTGGAACTTCCCGTCAGCGTTGTTAAGGATGGTTTTTCAGCAAATACCCCCGAGGCATCTTATCAGTATTTTGATTATAGAGAGTATAATTTCTCTAAAGAATTCAGAGAATCTCATGCTCTAAATGAAGCAGAATCACCATTCGGATTTACCCTTGCAGGTAAGGACTTTGCTCTTACAACAGATAGTGAAGATAAAATAACCGGTATTCAGTCATCGAATCCAGAGGTTTTCAATGTAATAAATAACCCTAATTATGTTGCAGGTTCAGCAGTTTTAGGTGCACGTCAGTTTAAGATTGAAGTTAAACAGTTCAATACTGCAGACCTTGTGTTTACTTATACAAACGGACTCCAGATTGGTATCCCCGTAATCTGTGGTGTTAACTTTGAAGGTGAGGGTACAGCAGAAAATCCCATTCAGGTTTCAAATGCTGATATCTTCTATCACATCGTTAAAGTTCTGCCCTCATATTCATTTGTGCAGACTGCAGATATCGACTTGTCAGATAAGACAAAATATCCTGCAACATCACTTGCACAGCTTATCCCCAACTTCACAGGTACTTATGATGGTGGTAATCACTCAATCACAGGTTTCGATGTTACAATCGAAGCTTCAGAAGAACCGGTTGGTATTTTCGCTAAAGTTTCAGGTGTGAAGACAGATGAAAACGGCGAAGTTATTCCCAACATCAAAGACCTTACATTCGTTAACTGTTCAGTAAACAGTGGTGAATGTAAAGCAGGCACAGGTGTTGCAATCGGTGAACTTGCAAACGGTGCAAAAGTATCTAATATTAAAGTTGAAAACTCAACTGCAACATCAAAACTTGGTAATGTTGGTGGTGCAATCGGTACAGTAACAGGTGCATCAACAGTTGATGGTGTAGAAGTTTCAGGTGGCACAGTTTCTGCTGAAAAAGGTTCAGCAGGTGGTGCAATCGGCACAATCGTTGAAGATTCTGCAAAAATTATTGCACCTGTTGTTAAAAACACAACTGTAACTGTAGGTTCAGTTGATGGCGATGGCAACTACGAAGGCGGTACTGCGGATGATATCGCAGGCGGTATTGTTGCTCAGGCTCATGGTGAAATTATCGGACCTGAATCATCTGAAACAGATGCAGACGGTAACCCTGTTTATGTAAATGCAGTTGAAGATGTTACAGTACGTGCTCTTATAGCAGGTGGTGCAGTTGGTGCAGTTTACAGAACAAACCAAGCCGAAGCCGAAGGAATTACTCATATCCTTACTCTTAAAGATATCAGAGTTTCAGGTGCAGAAGTAACTGCAAAATCTGAAGACGGTACACGTGCTACATCAGGTGCAGGTCTTCTTGGCTTCGCAAGAGCAAAAACAGATGTTGAACTTAACAACTGTTATGTAACTAATACAACAAAAACTTCAGCAGTTGCTTCAGTCGGTGGTGTTTCATACGGTGCCGGTGCAGTTGCTAATGTTGATGAAAATGTACTTTCACTTAAATTTATCGACGTTGAATCTTATGCAACAGTAAATTCACAGGAAGCAGGCAATGACGGTACAGTTCATGCAGCTTCACTTGTGGCTTACATGGATAACGCTCCTGAAATCCTTTCATTTGACGGATGCGTTGCAGGCGGTAAGGTTACAGGTAAAGCAATGAAGACATTTGTCGGCGGTGTAATCGGCGGATTCACAGATGCATTCGCTTCAAACGAAATCACACACGAACTCTTCAAAAACGGTGTTATCAGTGCTGAACTTGAATGTGTTGACGGTACTTCAAATAATAGTACAATCAAATCAGTTCACAGAATAGGTAAGTTTATTGCAGGCTTTGCTGAAGGAATGTTTGTGGAAGCAAACTTCTCCACAATGTTTAGTAATAACTACTATTCAACATATCCCAACGATATAGCATTCTTCGCAACAGAATCAGGGGATAAAGGTCCTCTTGATGAATATCTTGCACAGGTTGAAAACGGATTTACCGATATCAACAATAACAACCTTGAAATTGCTGATGAATTCAAATCAGGTTGGAATAAGGTTGCGATTACAAAATCTATCGGTTCAGAAACAACACTTTATGCAAGACTTAATGAGGCATTTGCAGAACTTCCCTACGGTAGCGAAACAAACAGAAGATATGCAGTTGCTGCAGGTGGTTTTGACCTTAAAGAAACTGCAAAGGATGCAGACGGTAAACCCATAAGCTGTATTGAACTTGTAGGTTCACCTTCACAGACAGAAAATATCGGTGAGTTTGAACTTGTTGTCAGACCCACAGATTACGGTGCAGAAATGCTGGTTGCTGAATACAACTGTGGTCTTAAAACAACTGCACAGATTATTTCTGTTGAAATTGAAGGTGAGGGTTCGGAAGAATCTCCATTCCTTATCAGCACACCTACACAGCTTCGTGTTGTAGCTTACCTTACAGTAGGTAACTACCACTTCAGACAGATTAACGATATCGACCTTTCAAATTCTTACGCTGAAACAGGTACAGATACAGACAAATTTATCCATAATAATGGTAAAAAATTCTACGCTCCTATCGGTACTGAAACAGCACCTTTCGACGGTGTATATGACGGTCAGGGCTATAAGATTACAGGCGTTAAATCTGACCGTGGTAACGAAAACAATATCGGTGTATTCGGCTTTGTAAAACAGAACGGTACACTTGTTCCCACAATCAAAAACCTTCATGTTGAGCTTATGGCAACAGATAATGAAAAGGCACAGGGTATTGTAGGTAACGAAAATGTCGGCGGTATCGCAGGTAAGATAGAAAATGCAGTTATTGAAAACTGTTCAGTAACAGTAGGTACTGTAACAGGTAAACAGAATGTGGGCGGTATTGCAGGTCACTTCACAAGTTCACGTATCATCAACTGTTTCACTCAGTCTGATGTAAACGCATTCAATAGCGAACGTGAACCGTATGCAGGCGGTATTGTAGGTTATGTATTTGATGCAATAAACGTTAATTCAACAATTTCAGGTTGCTTCGCATCAGGCAGTATCTTCGCATCTTCCCGAAATGCAGACGTTGACCGTTCAAATGCAGCAGGTATCGTAAGTTACCTTGAAAACTCAACATACCTTGTAATTGACAACTGTCTCTTCACAGGTACAACCTCAAGCGGTATTGGTATCGTAGGTAACAATGGTAAAACAAAGTTTATCTTGTCAGTTACTGACTGTATCGATGCAGGTCAGAACATTGCTATGGAAAACGATAGATTTACGAAGATTCCTACCGCAGTTGCTCATCAGTTAACCCGTGTTAATGATGACAGCACCGGTTTAATCACAATGTCTAACCTATACTACGATAACGCACTTCTTAAAGTTGATACAGAAAATCATCCTGATACAGAAAGTATCAAAGGCAGACCCACATCAGCGCTTATCGATACAACCTCTGTTTCAATGGGCGATGGTTGGACAGTAGTAGAAGGGTACTATCCTGTTCCCGTAGTTTCTGAAATTACTGTTACAACATATGATGAAAACTATGCAATAACAGCTATTACAACAAAGACTGACCCCTATTCAGATGCTTATGCTAAATTCTTGTCAGTTCCTATTCAGACAAGTGAATCTGAAGAAGAAAGCAACATTGAAGCAACAGCTTATGGTAAAGGTCTTGTATATCCCGTAACACTTCTCACAAATGTTTACGGAAATAAGGTAACGTATTCTTCATCAATCTTTGATACAACTGATACAGTTGCTTATCCCGAAGGCTTCGACCCGAGCCTCTACGGTGGAGTACTTGTTCAGGTAACTGACGAAGAAGGAAACATTACATATGTTGACAACAAAAACGTTGACCTTCTCTTCGGTGATGATGCAGAAACAGGTAAAACAACTGTTTACAGAAATATCTTTGATACAACAAAGGGCATCGCAGACAGAGGCAAATTTGAAACTAAACCTACAAAGAATACTTACGTTAATGCAGGTGCTCCGGCAGGTAATGTATTCTCAAATGGTGAAGCATATTATAATGCTCAGGTGCCCGTAGTATTTGCAACTGCAAATATTAATGGTGTTGATGTACAGAGAGATATCAAGATTGCTCTCAACCATGGTGAAACATACTGTATTGCAACTCAGCGTCAGCTTTATGCTCTCGGTCTTGCAGAGTATGAACTTGTAGATGGTGCTAAGTTCTCAAATTACTATGGTTCAACATACAACTACAAGCTCATTACTGACATCGATTGTGGCGATAATGAAACATTGTTCACACCTATCGGTTCTGAGGTAGACGAAGGTTACACAGGCCAGTTTGATGGTTCAGGCCATACAATCAAAAACCTTAAGATTAAATCAACAGGTAATAATGTTGGTATGTTCTCAAAACTTTCAAAGAACTGGAACAGCCCATATGATCCCTTTATCAAGAACCTTACTCTTGTAAATGCAACAGTTGAAGGTAACGACAATGTTGGTACACTTGTTGGTGAGGTATTCGGCAGTGGTGAAATAGTTATTGAAAACTGTCACGCAATAGGTGAGGCAGAGTATGACGAAAAAGGTAACATCGTTGAAGGTTCAGCAAAAGGTACTGTAACAGGCACAGGCTCATATATCGGTGGTCTTATCGGTAAAGTTGAGTATCCCTCAACTGTAATTAAGAGCTGTAGTTCTTCAGTTCTTGTTTCAGGCTCAAAAGATGCTGTCGGCGGTCTTATCGGTAACTCAGGTGCAACAATCACTTCTTGTTATGCAACAGGTAATGTAGTATGTGACTACATCTATAATAACGCAAACACAACAAAACTCTACGGTGTTGGCGGTCTTATCGGTATCATGTCAGATGGTACTGTAACACAGTCTTTCGCATCAGGTAATGTTGAAGTTAAAGCATTTACCGCAGGTAATAATGCGTTTGTTGAAGGTACTCTTGGTATCGGCGGTTTCGTTGGTGTGCTTGATGAAGTTAACACCTACGATTCTGAAATCAAACAATTTGTACCTTTCGAAGGTGATGCTATCACAGAATGCTTCAGCGGTGGTAACGTTAAATTCGGTACGATAAATGATACTTCAGCAGTCAGACCTTACTCATCAACTGCGATTGTTGGTATCGGTGGTTTCAGCGGTGTCAATAAAGAAGGTATCGCTCACGTATATTCTTCAGCTGCAGTTAACGCAACATTCGGTGATATTATTGCAAGAAACAATAATTCAAACTACGGTGTTGGTATCGGCGGTGTTGCAGGTGTAGCACTCGGCAATGTTGAAGATGTTTATTCTTCAGGTTCAGTTGCTCCCGCTTATGCATCAATCGATTCAACTAATAACCCCGACAACTGCTACTTCGGAAAAGGTGGTACAGTTGGTACTAAGATGGGTACAGACGTAACAGTAAGATATTGTTACTACGATAGCTGGACAAATACAGACCCCACCCTTACATCAATCGGTGGTCAGGATAACGACCAGGATGCAAGAGGTCTTACAACACTTGAATTAACATCAGGTAAGAAACCTGCAAACGCAACATTCTCTGATGTATGGGGCTTCACACCTAACGCATATCCTTATCTGAGAACACTTCTTAACGAAGAATCAGATCCTTATATCAAAACTAACTCAATCCTTTCTGTTGTTTGCGTAGACGTAGCGTACGATGACGTTTCAGCAAAAACAGGCGCAGGTATTACACAGGCTCTTACAGTTCCGTCAGAGTTTGTATATCTGGATGAAAATATGGATTCACATCCTTACAAACTCCTCTGGGAAGGTGCAACGCTTGAAGGTAACCTTGCGGCTATTAGGCGAACACGTAACACTCGCGAATATGTTGACGTTGTGGCACAGGTTGAAGGTTATGAAAAGTATGCAACTCGTGTTTACAGTCGTCTCTGTGCAGATATGAAGGGTACATTCGAACAGCCCTATCTTATCGGTAACGAGGAAGACCTCAACCATGTAAACATGACAGCTGATGAACTTGAAGTAGCCAAAGAGGCTTACACAGGCTTCTATGACCAGTGGGCAACTCCTCTTGGTGATGGTAATGAGCAGGTAGAAGGTACAGTTCACTATCAGCTTATGTCAAATATCGGAGTTGACGATACTGTACGTAAGATTCCCACTGCTCCCGGTTACTACACTTACTCAGTGGCAACTTCAGATGCAAATGGTGACTTAACAACGAAAGATGTGAACTTCAATTATCAGGGCTTTATGCTCAAAGGTAACGGTTACTCAATCAAGAATGTAGCAACAGAAGGTAGTTACATTTCAATGGTTGATGAAAAATCAACAATCAGTAACATAATCTTTGAAGACTTTACATTTACAGGCTCTAATTCAGCAATTGTCGGCATAAACAATGGTACTCTTCAGGATATCTACGTTAAGTCAACAATGGGTGATGGTACATCAGATATTTCTAATGTAGCAGGTCTTGTATTGACAAATACAGGTACAATCGATGGTTGTATTGTAGACGCTACAATTAAGGGTGCTCAGAGTAATGCAGGTGTAATGGCAGTTACTAATAATGGTACAATCAAAAATTCAGGTACTGCAGGCACACTTGATACATCTGAAGGCTCAGATGTACAGAAAATCGGTGCATTTGTTGTAAGTAACAACAAAACAATCGAAGATTCATTCTCAATGGCAGACGTAAATGTTCTTGCTGCTGAAAATGCAACAGTAAACCATATTTCAGGTTTTGCTGCAATTAATAAGGGAACTATGGACGGTGTATACACAAGGTCAGCAGTTTCATTTGCTAACGCTCCTGCAGATACACTTACAGTCGGTTCACTTGTTGGTGAAATTACAAGCACAGAAGCAGAGCCCATAACAAATTCTTATGCAGCAGGTCTTCTTGGCTACTATAATGACGGACAGGATTCAATCCTCTTCGGTACTGTGCCCTCAACTATGAATAAACTTTCAAGTGTTTATGTTGATAAATCACTTGCAGGTGAAAAATCAGCAAACAGCTACAAATATTCAGCATCACTTTCAAGCATTATGAGTATGGAATATATGCCCGGTGCTATGAAGTATGATGCAACGAATAATCCCAACGGAACATTCATAGCAGGGGATACAGAAAAACTTGTTCTTCCTCAGCTGACATCAATTCTGAATGCTGAAAATCATCAGGTTGTTGACGCATCAGGTAACCTTATCTATGTTGATACTTCTGTAACAGATAAAGTTGTTACTTACACACTCTTCACAGAAACAGACGAAGAGAGTGGCGAATCTGTAAGAAAATACAGATGTTCAGATGGTAATGTTTACTTTGCAGACGGTGAAGACAACGTAGTTGGTGAAAACGGAACTGTAATCGTTCCTGTTGAAAACCTTAAACTTCAGTATGCAATATACCTTGAAGACAAGGTGGTTATCAGAAACTATGATGTAATCAAACTTTACTCACAGATTTCATCAATGACAATCAAGACAGGTCAGAGCCAGTATGCAGACAGACTTGCACCTAACTCATCAAGCCTGGGTCTTAACTCACAGGTAAGTAATGTTGACGGCATACAGTTCAACCTTGTGAACAATAATGGTGTAGTTGGTGTCAACAATACAACTCATGTATTGTCTACAACCAATACGGCAGGTTCTGAAACAATTAAGGTTGCTAACAGAAATGCAATTAAACTTACACGTGGTATGGAAATCCAGCCCACACTTTACATTGATGTTGCGGTAAATGCTGATGCATCAGAACAGCTTAACCCCAACTTCTCTGGTGGTATCGGTACTAAAGAGAATCCTTACGTAATCAGTGACGCATCATCTCTTACATCACTCCATTACTACGGTACAGAAAGCAACCTCTACTTCGTTCTTGGTAACGATATTGATATGTCAGGTGTTGAAGACTTCCAGATTCACAACTTCACAGCTCATCTCAACGACCCTGATTCACTTGGTGATCCTGATTCAGACAATTATAAACCGCATCAGTATGCAATCCAGAACTTCACTTCAACAGAAGGTCACGGTGGTCTCTTCGGTACAATCGAAGACGGTGCAGTAGTCAATAATGTTGCTCTTACAGGTACAATTGAAGGCGGTGAACAGTTCACAGGTGCTCTTGCAAACATCATCAATGGTGCAACTGTTACTAACTGCGTAGTTTCCGCAGAGGTAACTTCAACTGCAACAGCTGATGAATACAGCACTCCTGCAACAGGTATCTTAGCAGGTAAAGTTTCAGAAGGTGCTGTAATCAGCGGTATCGTTACAACAGGTAATGTTTCAATTGCAGACGGTTATGCAGGTGGTGTAATCGGTTCAGCACAGTATGCAACAATCAGCGAAATCCTTTCAACTGCAAATGTAGGCGAAGGTGATACAGCAGGTATCATAGGTAATATGGGCGAAGAAGCAACACTTACAAACGCACTTTATGGTGGCGTTGCACAGAGTAAGAATCCCATAGTTGGTACTTACGTAGATGAAACTGCAATTACTGAAACTTACTACGATAATCAGACTAATAAGAATATCGAAGAAGGTACAGTAATCGGCACAGGCAAAACAACAAAAGAATGTGAAAAACTTACATTCGATGACATGTTTATGTATGTTGATGAAAACGGCGGTTACTATCCCGTACCTGTAACAATCGTTGATACAATCGGAGTAGGTGGTGAAACACCTTACGAAGGTTACGGTTCAACAGCAGCTCTTGCAGCAGCAACAATGAACTTCTACTTGGGTTCAAGCTACGGTCAGATCGGATATTATACATCAATGCAGTTTATAAACAAAGCTTCAGGTTCTGATGTTACAGCAACTGAAGAAGGAAACGGCAATTACTTCTCAATCGTTTCCGGTGAAAAAGTTTACACAATCAAAACTGCTAAGTATAACGAAGAAAAGGATCCCGGAATCAGTTTCAGCCTTGAAAATGGTGCAGTAAGAACAGTTTATCCCGGCCTTGTAAGAAATGCTAACATCACTTACACAATCGTGAACTCATCAGACCTTGATTTAACTGATGAACCGCTTCTCGGTGTACTCTTCAAGAGTGTAGCAGTTAAGGGAAGTTCAGACAAAGTTCAGGTTCTTAACGACTTCACAAATGAAATCGGCACAGAACAGAAAAACATTGACGCTCTTGCAATCGCAAAAGAACTTGATGGTTTCTATGTTGGCGAAATGTTACCTGATGGTTATGAATATGAGATTACAGCAACCCTTGGCGGTGAGGTAATCCCAAGCGAAAATATAACTGTTGAAGAAGGCATTTACGGCACATACATCAAACTTCCCGATGTAAAAGATGCAGAGGGCAACACAGCAACAGATGTTGTATTAACACTTACAATTGTCGAGGCAGAAAGACCTTGGGGTGTAAACTCAGTAAAAAACATTCTCTGGTAATAGAGAAAACAAAACTTAAGCAGGGGAGAATATAAAAATTCTCCCCTGCAGGAAAAGAAAAAATTCAGCAAAGAGAGGTAAGTAAAATGGCTAAAGAAAAAAACAAAAACGTTACCAAAAGTATGGTAATGCTCCTTGTTACAGGCATAACATTGGTAGCGATTACTCTTTGCTGGTTTGCAGTTATGGGCAGAAGTGAAGTTGAGCAGATTAAAAGAGCTCAGGTTAAAAATGAATCATCAAAATTCGCCAACATTTATTATGGTGCCGATGAAGATGATAAAATAGCAATAAGGACCGAGGATATTAAAGAGTATATCAAGATTGAAGATAAAATGATTACTCTTGAAAATATGTTCCCCGGCGCAGAATACACATACATGGCTGAATTTAATAATGCAGAAGCAGGATATAAAATTACACTCGATTTAAATGGTATCGAAAACACAACCGGTGACCTTAAATCAAAAGTTAAATTAAACCGCAGAATCACTTTGATGAGTTATAATAGCGGTAATACTGAAACTACAGATACGAATTATAAAACTGTAGCAGATGAGACAACTCTCGACAAAGAAGAAGCTTTAGAATATACAGTTCCTAAAGATGGCAGATACAGAGTTTATTTCTCTTTTAAAATAGATGAAAAAGTAACAGTTGAAAATGGAAGAAATTTGTCTATGAAGATTGAAAACGTAGACGCAATTATAAGTGGTGCATAATGAAAATAGTTAAGAAAATAACATCAATATTAGCAGCAATAATATTTATAATCTGCCTTTTACTTTTGGTGCTCGTAATGATAACTCCCAAAGATGCAACAGGCAATAAAAGAGTAAATGTGGCAGGATATAGTATAATGAACGTCCTTACAGGCAGTATGGAGCCTAGTTATAATGTAGGTGACGTAATAGTAATTAAGAAAACAAATGCAGATGAATTAAAAGTCAAAGACGTAATTACATTCATTTCCACAGACAAAAGTTTAAACGGTCAGACAGTAACTCATCGCATTATTGATATAATCGAAGAAAACGGACAGAAAAAGTTTGAAACAAAAGGCGATAATAACGATATAGCTGACGAAACACTTGTCACAAGCGATAAAATCCTTGGTAAAGTTCAGTTCAGAATTCCTTTTGTAGGCAAAGCAGTTAGTTTTATGCAGACTAACAGAGTGGCATTTTTCCTGATTATCATACTTCCTATGCTTGCAATTATGGCATCCGAAGTTAAAGATATAATTTTAATTGCACGTAGCGGAGACGATGATGAAAGCGAAAAAGATAATACTTAACATCTTTACATCATTTATAATTCTTTTATCTTTATTTATTCTTACTATTGGTCTTTTGCCGAAATTCACATCTTACGATGCGTATTATGTAATTTCAGATAGTATGGAGCCCGCAATAAAAAAAGGCGACCTTGTTTTTACAAAGGAAGTAAAGTTTGAAGAAATTGAAGTAGATGATGTGCTTACTTTCACAAAAGACGGTTCAGAAAGATGGTTTTCTCACAGAGTTGTGAAAATAAACGAAGCAGGAAAATCTTTCAGAACAAAAGGTGATAACAATAATGCAGAAGACCCGGGCTATACTTCGTTTGATAATGTAGTGGGCAGGGTGGAAAAAAAGTTACCACTTGTAGGTTTTGTCCCTATGGCTCTTTCAACAGTGTGGGGAAAAATTACTTTAGTAGTTATCTATATTGTATATATAGCATTTGAGATTGAAAACTTTCGGCATAAGAAGGAGGGTTCAGAAGCATGAAAAAGAGAATAATTTGTGTTATACTTTCCCTTGTGGCAGTATTCAGTCTTGTAGGCTTTCATGCAACGGAGGCTTGGTTCGGCAGTGGTGAAAACAAAAGTATGCAATTAAGTTCAGGCGACCTTAATTTCACAGCAACAGGCGACCTTACTCTCAAAAATAAGAATGCACTTATTCTTCCGGGTGCAGAACTTGAACTTAAACAAGCAATTGTAATTACAAACCTTTCAACAATTGATACAGAACTCCGTGTACGCGTTGAGTGTACTTATGAAATTGAGGAAGGTGTGACATCACAACCTTTCACTTGGATTGAGTTTGTAAACGATGACGATAGCAAATGGTATGCAGATCCCGAAGACGGTTGCATTTACTACACTCCGAAAGCTGTTCCTGGTGATGACAGACGAATCCCCGGAGTTGATATTGAAGTAACAGAAACTACAACTGTTGCTGAAACAACAACAGAGGCTGAAACAGAAGCAGGCGAAACAACAACCGATGGCGGTGCAGAGGCAGACGATGAAGTAACAGAAATTACAACTGAAACTACAACTGAAACCACAACAAGAGTTTATGCTGATAATGAAATTCCTCTTGCAGGTACAATTATAATCAGCGGTGATGTGCCTTATGAATTACAGGGTAAAGCACTGAAACTTAATTTTATTATCGAAGCAAAACAGGCAGATTTTATGAAATGGGAAAACTTTAATAATCCCAATGGTATGCCAACAACCGTTCCAACAACTGTTCCAGCAAGCGAAGAGACAAGCGAATGAATAAAGTTTTAAGAATATTAAGAAACGCATTCTGTGTTTTAGTGGCAGGATTGTTGCTTTTAATAGCAATAGTTTCAATTTGTGGTGCAAAGGGTTATTCAATTGCATCAAACAGTATGCAACCCAAGCTCAGCAAAGGTGATGTGGTTTTTGTAAAAGAAGTACCTTTTGAAGAGCTTGAAAAGGGCGATATTGTGACAGTTGAATTTAAAGTAAAAGACGGCACAACATACACCCACAGAATCGTTTCAATAGATTACGATAAAAAAGAAATTTTTACAGCAGGCGATAAAACAGGTCTTATAGACCAGGAAAGTGCAGATGCAGAGCAGATAAAAGGGAAAGTATGGTTTTCTTTGCCTTTGCTTGGCTATCCGTCACTTTGGCTTACAAGCACAAACCATGTTGCAATAATCGGCATTTTAGTCCTTGTGGTTATGGCTATAAGCTTTTTTGTCAGCAGATTTTATAAAAATAAAACGAGAGGTGATAAAAATGAGCACAGCGAAGAAAAGAACAGTTAAATATGTAGCTTTAGTTGCATCTTTAATTCTTGTAATTGCATATTTCAGCCTTCTTTCACCTACAAGTGCATATTTTTATAAAACACAGTCTTCGGAGACAACAATTAAGTTTGCAACATTTGATGTTGAGGAGACCATTTTTGAAAACAAAGATGTTCTCGAATTCAAGGGCGCAACAAAACTTTGCGATACAGAGGAACTTCTCTTTGATGATGTTGCAATTGTAAAAGAAATAACAGTTGAAAACCAGGGTGAAGCACCTGCCAGAATTTTAACTCACATCACACCAACAGATGAAGCAGTTACAAATGGTTTCAGATATGTTGCTTTTATTGAAAAAATAACAAATGAAACTGAAACAGTAGCAGAGGGCGAGGAAGAAACAACAGTTGCAGTTGTTTCCAAAGGTGCAATAAAAACAGAACTTGAAACATTTTTTGAAATTAAAGATGATTCAACTCACGAAGATATCCAAGCAGCGCTTAATGAATATAACGAGAAATTCAGAGAGAATGATGATACACTTCTTGAACCCGGCAAAAGTGCAAAAGTAAGAATTATTTTCTGGGTTGAATATGACCCTGCACAGGTTGCAGCAGGTGGCGAAAGTAAATGGCAGAATGCAGGAGAAATTGTAAACATTGAATATCCCTGCAAAATCGAAATTATCGCATCTCAGGATAACGATGAGGCAGTAAGTTCAATTTTTGAAACAACAACAGCGGAAACAACATCAGAAGAACAACAGTAAGAGAGCGTGGTGTCAGTATGAAGAAAAAATTTATGGAAAACAAAAAGTTCAGACTGATGGCGATATTGCTGATTACTGTTTTTATCGTAACAAGCTTTTCTTTTGCATGGTTTATTATGCGTACAACAGATGTCCTTCAGCAGTTTTCACTTGCAAACTTCCAGGCTGAGCCTGATTGTTATTTTATTAATGGCGAAAACGAAGTAGCCCCCTCTGAAATTGATGGTGCAACAGACGGAAAATTAATTGTTCTCAGCACTGATCCCGAAGCTCAAAATTACATTGGCAATTTCTGTGTTGATGTAAAATACAAAGGCGATGGTGCAGGTTACCTCAGAGTTAAAATGGTTCACGAATATTCAATTGAAGGCAATTCAACTCAGCACCCTGCAAATGTGCCATATACTGTATCAGGCGATTGGTATGATAACCGTGGTAACGATTTCTGTTATTACTACAAAAATGAACTTGATGCAGACGGTGATGAAGAAAAGACACTTAATTTTATTACATTGAACAACGATATAAATTTAGGTGAACTGGCAGACGGCATTGTAATCAAAGTCGCAGTTGAAACCGATATGGTGCAGATTAACAGATATCCGCAGATTTGGGGAATCGACAATCTTCCTTGGAAATAAAATTTAATTAATGGGCCGAGCAGACTCGGTCCATTTTAACTAATATGCAGAGTAGGTGACTCCCTTGGCAAAATCAAAGAAAAGTAACAAGAAAAATGCAAAGAAAAACAGTAACTACAAAAATCAGGTAATTGAAAAGAAAGTTCCTAAAAAGTCTGAAAAAAATCAGAAAGAAGCTGAATATAAAGCTAAGCAAAAGGAAAAACAAAAGAAAAAGGAAGAAAAATTGCTTGCCAAAAAGCAAAAGGCTGAAGCTAAACTTCTCAAGAAAGAAGAAAAGAAAAGATTAAAAGAAGAAAGCAAAAAGCCCAAGAAACCTGCAAAAGAAAGTAAAGTTGAAAAGAAAAAAGAAAAAACCAAAGAAGTAAAAAAAGCAGTTTCTTTGCCTGAAAAGGTTGAAGAAAAGCCGATAGAAAAGGTAAAAGAAGAAATTACTCCTGTTGAAGAAATAAAAACCGAGACCGTTGAAGTGATTCCCGAAACAGTGGAAGAAACTCCTGAAGTTGTTGAAACAGTTGAAGAAACAGCAGAACCTGAGGAAACCGTCGAAACAGTTGAAGAAACAGCAGAACCTGAGGAAACTGTTGAAACAGTTGAAGAAACAGCAGAACCTGAGGAAACCGTCGAAACAGTTGAAGAAACAGTAGAACCTGAGGAAACTGTTGAAACAGTTGAAGAAACAGCAGAACCTGAGGAAACTATTGAGACAGTTGAAGAAACAGCAGAACCTGAGGAAACTTTCGAAACAGTTGAAACAACAGAAGAACCTGCTGAACCTGAAAAAGTAAGTGCAGAAACAGCAGAGGAAATCCCCCAGGTTGTTTCACAAATAACTTTTGAAGAAGTAGTGAAAGAAAATTCTGAGGTTGTCGTTGAAGAAACACCCGAAAAAATTCAGCCTACAGAAACACCGGAAGAAATTGCTGAAGAAATTCAGCCTGCAGATATCCCCGAAGAACAGCCCGAAGTTGTTGTTCAGGATGTAGCAGATCAGGAACCTGAACCTTCAGCAGAACCCGAAAAAGAAAAGGTTGAAGAAAAGAAAGAAGAACCCAAGGACAAAGAATCAGCACCTCAGAAGCAACCGATAAAAATAAAAGAACTTATTTCAAAAATTGACTTCAAGAAAGTAACAAAAAAACAAATCATTGTGATTGTCGTTGCTGTATTGACTATTGCAGCATTAATTTCTGTTATTTCTGTTCTTGATTTTAACGTAAAAGATTCTGTATATTATCCTGCAAAAGTTTATGAGAATCAGATCATAACTTATGATAGCAGTGAAGTAAACATGATTGCAATTTCAGATGAACAACAAGCAGAATTTGTTAAAAATACAAACGCAAAAGGAAATACAGGAAAGTTTTCATTCTATGTAAACACCGGTATCAGCATTGAAGATATAGATTCAATGATTCCTATTGCAATTTCTAACCCCTCAGTAAATAATTGTGTTCTTATTTGTAACATTGTTGACAGCGATGGTGTGATTGTTTACCGTACATCAGGCATCGCCCCCGGTAGATATAAGAGCAGTGTTAAATTCTCAAATTTCCCTGATTACGGTGAAAATGAATACACAATTTATGTATCTGCATACCGTACAGAAGAAACTGAAACAGGGGTACAATCTGTAAGAATCGGAACGCAGAAAGCAAAAATTAAATTAATGGTAGGAAACGATTATATGTCAGAATAATTCTGCAATCGTTCAAGCTGATTTTTATAATACCGAAGAGCCGTTAACTGGTTTCTTCGGTGTTTTTCCGAAATCATAAGTTTTTTAACATTTTTTTCAAGCTCGCTTATACGTGCTTTTAAATATTCTTCTTCGCTCATCTTTCTCACCTCATAAATATTTTTCGGAAAAAGTGAAAAGATATGAGTGTTATTAAAAGGGTGAAAAAATGGATTTTCAAAAAAATTTCAAAAACTATATTTTGTCACTTGGTGTAAGTGATGTAGGTTTTGCAAAATTAAAAGAGCCTGTGAATGGTATGGAATATGCAGTAAGTTTTGTTGTAAGGTTGTCTGAAGCAGTTGTTGATGAAATAGATTCTGCACCTACACATACATATTTTCACCATTACAGAACAGTAAATGCATTTCTTGACAGAACAATTCTTCAATCAGGAATGTTTTTGCAGAATGCAGGTTATCGCTATCTTCCCGTTGGTGCATCACAGAGTATAAATAAAGACGGATGGAATTATAAAGGTCTTATTTCATCAAGAATGGTGGCTTGTCTTGCAGGTCTTGGAACAATCGGTAAAAGCAATATGTTTATCCATAAAGATTTCGGACCTGCTGTAAGAATCGGAACACTTCTCACAAACTATCCTTTTGAGGAAGTGGGGGAAGAAATAAAAGAAAATCTTTGTGGAGAATGCAGAAAGTGTGTGGATGCTTGTCCTGCAAAAGCATTAACCGGCAATGTTTACAAAGAAGGCGTTGCGAGGGAAGAGATTATCAACCCTGAAAAATGCAGCGAATTTATGAAAAAAGAATTCAAAAATATCGGCAGAGGTGCAGTCTGCGGAATCTGCATGAAAGTCTGCCCTAAAAGAAAATAAAAGAAAGCTGAAAACATTTTTATGTTTTCAGCTTTCTTTTATCCGTTTATTATTTTTTCAATATCATCAACATTCTGTCCTGCATTTTTAAGAGCATCACGTTTTTTTATAAGGCTGTTCATTCTTGCGTTATGATATTTTATGCCATCTTCGGTTTTATCATACTGAATAAGTCCTTTGTAATAAAATGCTTCATCTTTGCAATCAACATAATTTTTAAATTCAGCAACGATTATAATATAGTTGTGCTTTCCGTCTGAACAAGCTTTTTCTTTGATAATCTCAAAACCGCTCTGACAAAGATATCTTCTTACATCTTCTGCATGGGACATAGGTTGAAGAATAAGCCTTTTTGTTTCATCTTTAACCCAAGGGGCAGCACTTAAAATTTCGGAAATGAGAATTCCACCCATACCTGCAATAATAATGTCTTCCGCTTCATCAGGCTTTATTTCCTTAAGTCCGTCAGAAAGACGAAGTTCAATATTTTCTCTTAATTTTTCAGAAGTGGCAACAACTTTTTTAGCGTTTTCAAGAGGCCCTTTTCCGATATCTGCTGCAATTGCGCAAGGGGATATATTGTTTTCAATAAGATAGGCAGGTAAATATGCATGGTCTGTGCCGATATCAACGATCTTTTTGCCTGATCTTACTTCCTCGGCAACCATTTTAAGCCTTATATCAAGTTTAATCAAATAATCACTGCTTTCTGAACATTCTGAATAAAGGTAAACAAGCCTTGAAAAAACCTTTGTAAGCCTGACAATAGTCACGGTCTTCACGGCTTCGTTTACACCCGCCTGCACGGCAGAGAGGGAAATAAGGGCATTTTTTGCAATCCTCAGGCACATCAAGACTTTCTTTTATAAAATCTTTTGCTTTCTTTGAATTTGCCAATATTTCAAGGTCTGTTTTATTAATATTTCCGAGCAACCATTCATCTGTGCAATAAAAATCGCAAGGGTATATATTTCCGTTACCTTCGCAGACAAACTGATGTGTGCAATGGCCACACATTCCGCATTGCTCTGCTCTGTCACCAAGATAAAGTCTGACAAAATTATCAAACTGTCTGATGCTTACATATTCTCCTCTTACAAAATCCTTAACATATGCATTGAATAAATGAATAAGAAAATATTCATAATCTTCATTTGTCATAAAAAGTTCTGACTCTTCCATGCTTCCGAAAGGACGTAAACAGGGGATAAACTGAAGATATTTAAAATCTTTTGATTTGAAATAAGAATAAATCTTGTCGATTCTTCTTGCATTAACACCTGTCACAACAGAAAGAATATTAAACTCAGTCTTTGCATTTTTAAGGATGTTGGTTGCATCTATTGTCTGGAAAAATCTGCTCTGACCGGTTGAGTCAACACGGAATTTGTTGGCTTCTCTGTCACCATCAAGACTTAATCCTATAAGAAACTGATTTTTCGTAAAAAATTCTGCCCACTCTTTTGTGATAAGCAAACCGTTAGTCTGTAAAGAATAAAAGATTTCAGAATTTTTTATATTATATTTTTTAACAAGTGAAACAAAATTTTCAAAATATTCCTTACCTGCAATAAGCGGTTCTCCACCCTGAAAAGCAAATGCAACAGAACAACCGTCTGCAAACTGTAAAGCTGATTTGATAAGGTTTTCAGCTGTTTCAGTTTTCATAATGCCCAGGTTTTGTTCTTCTCTGTTGTGTGCAACATCGTGATAAAAACAATATCTGCAATCAAGGTTACAAAGGCTCGAGGCAGGTTTTATCATTATTGAAAGAGGTGGCATTATTTAATACCTCGTCTGTTTTCTTTGAAAGCAGAAGTGATTTCATTCATTCTGTTGTTCATTTCTTCTGCAATTGTGGGATAAACGTTAGTTCTGTTATAGTTTTCACCGCTGTCGTCTGTAAGAATATGGAGCCAGTTTTTACGGTATTTGTCAAAAAAAGCGGAGTTATCATTCTGAACATTCTGGAAATACTTGAACTGAACATATTGGTTATCTTTAAGAACGCTGAAATCATTGTATTCAGGGTAATCTTCAAGAACATCTTTCGTGTCAACAGCATATTGGATAGCCTTGAGCTTTTCGCGCTTCATATGAAGAATGGGATTTTCTTCTGTATGTACGGGAGTACCATTCTTGAATATCGGAAGCATAGATGTACCGTCAATAATTCTGTCAGTGGGAAGATAATTTTCTTGTCCGTTACCTGTAATTGAACACATTTCAATAAGTGTGGGGAACAAATCCACAAGTGTTGCAGGCTCATCATAGCTTGAACCTTTTTCAAAAAGGTTACCGTTATCCCAACGGATAAGGAAAGGTACTTTCTGACCACCGTCATAAGAAAGGTATTTGCCGCCCCTGAGTTCATTCACAGAACCCTGAAGTGCAGGACCATTGTCGCTTGTGAAAATAATAATTGTATTATCAAGTTCTCCCAATTCTTCAAGAGTAGAGAAAAGTTCACCTAAATAATAGTCAAATTCTGTCACACAGTCAACATATGTACCCATACCTGTTTTACCGTCAAATTCATCGCCAACAAATAAAGGTGCGTGAGGCCAGGGGGAAGCATAATAAGCAAAGAAAGGTTCGTCAGAATTTGTAACTGTATCTGTAATCCAATCAGTAATTTCTTCATGGATAAGCTGTGTAGCATCTTTCTGGTCTTTAAGTTCATCTGTTCCGTGAACAATTTCCCATTCGCCATTTTCTTCAGTCACGTGGTAGAAAGGAGTCATATCGTTAACATGGTGGCTGCCATAGAAATAATCAAAGCCTTGGTTTGTGGGGAGATATTCACCATAATCGCCTAAGTGCCATTTGCCGAAAGCACCGGTTTTATATCCTGATTCTTTTAATACTTCTGCAATTGTGATTTCATCGCCTAACATACCGTCAACATTTGCACCCATTTCAATTGAGTTGAAAAGACGTGTTGAGGCAAAAGGTGAAATTGTATTTACAGTGGGATAAATTACGTTGTCTGCATGACCTCTGTAAGGATATCTGCCTGTAAGAGCAGCAAAGCGGGCAGGGGAACAAACAGAATAGCTTGAATAGAAGTTGGTAAGCTCTGCACCTTCTTCGCCGATTGAATCAATGTTTGGTGTATCGTAAATTGCACCGTTGAGAGATATATCACCATAACCCAGGTCATCCATAAGAACAAAAAGAACATTAGGTGAATTTTCTTTGTTTTTGTTCTTTTCAACACCCTTTAAGTAATCGTCGTGACCTTTCCAGAGTCTTTCTGTGTTGGGAACAGAACGTAAATTCATTGTAAGCAGAAAAACAACTGAAAGACCAACAAGGAGAAAACCTGAAATGTATGATAAAATTTTCTTTGCATTTTTTACACAGAAGAAAAGCAGAATTCCTATCAGAATAACAGGCAGAGCAAGGAGAATATTACCGCCTAACCTTGTGAGGAAATTACCATCACTTGTTAAAAGTTTGTTAGCTTCTGAGGAAAAACCTGCAAGACCTGATGTGAAAGCACCGAAACCCGCATCAGCACCCCAGATAACAAAATATGTAATAATTCCCAGTAGCGAAGCTGAATAACCGGCAAGGAAAGGAATGTACAGCTTTTTGTTTTTAATAAGTCCTATAAAAATAATGAGTGCAGTTATCATCATATAAGCTGCATTTACAATTGCAACAAGGTTAAGTCTGAAAACCAACAGAGCAATTGCAAGAATAATTCCTACAACACCTATTATTACAGGAAATTTTTTCATGCTCTTGTCAATCTGAAATTTCATAATTTCATCTCCTTAAGAAAATTTTTATCATTATCTGAAATTCTTTTGCTTTCAATACATTTCTGTATAGTTTTGTTGTGTGTCCAAAAATCAAGCCTGTTTTCTGTTATGTAAGGTAAAGTGGCTTCTTTCTGCTTTGCCATAGCAGTTGCAAAAAACCATGCTCTGCCCATATTAACGTAATATTCATCACTGTTTATTTCTGCAACAAGAAAAAGTACTTCTTCGCTGAATTTTTCATCAAGGAAAAACTTCATCAGCATATTGATTCCGAAACGGATTGTATATGTATGGTCAGATTTAAGCCACACTCTGATTTTTTCATACAAAGCGGGCAAATCTTTTTTGAAAATTTTAGGGCTTATTGTGTCACAGGTTGCCCAGTTATCAATGAAAGGCAAAAATCTTTCTGTCAGGGAAATTGCCTCTTCAAAGTTATCAATATATTCAAGCAAATACCCGTGAAGATTATTTTCTTCAAAATAATAGTGGGGAAGTTCATTTAAAAATTCTTCCTTGAAAGGGTCATTTTTTAGTTGTTTTGCAATAAGTCTTATCTGGGGAATTCTTATTCCGATCTGTTTTTCAAGGGGAATATCGGGTATTAATTTAGAGTTGAATTCCTTATATTTTTTGTCCTCTTTCTCGAAAAGTATTTTTTGTATAAATTCCATAAAAAAGCTCCTGAATTTTTTTGCAAAAACACTTGATATTTTGTGCCGTGTCTGTTATAATACAGATGTTGGTGTAACGCTTTAAAGGTTTAAAGCGAGCAAGTGCTCAGCATTGAGATGAAAAATCTTATTTCGGTTTTCTTCTGATATGGGAAGTCTGTTTAATGTGTCAACAAAATTCTTTTGCTCTCCCCAGGGAGAATCGCTTGCAAAAAGGATTTTGTCAAAACCATGTTTTTCAAACATTTTAACTAAAAAATCAGGCTCAATTTTGTTCAGTACATAGCTTGTGTCAAGCCAAACATTTTTTGAACAAAGTTTTTCATAACTTTCTTCGGCACCATGGTGACCGCCTAAATGAGCAAGAATAATTTTGTTGTTTTCTTCAGCATCAATTTTTTCTAACATATCAAGGGCTCTGTCAATGGAGCAGTGGAGATTATCGGGAGAAAGCGCATCATAACCGCAGTGAATAACAGTAATAAGACCGATTTCTTCTGCGTGACGGATAATTCTTAAATATTTTTCATCGTTTATATATGTGTTCTGATAATCAGGATGCAGTTTGATACCTTTAAGTCCCAGAGATTTTATATAATCAAGTTTTTCTTCAGGGCTATCATTATCAGGGTGAATACCGCCGAAAGCAATTATTCCGTTTTTGAAATTCAGTTCAGCAGAAAAACGATTTATGCTTTCAAACTGTTTAGGGTTAGTAACGACAGGCAGAATAACGCTGTAATCAATTC
The DNA here is from genome assembly GCA_045534165.1 of Acutalibacteraceae bacterium. Taxonomy (GTDB): domain Bacteria; phylum Bacillota; class Clostridia; order Oscillospirales; family Acutalibacteraceae; genus SIG575. Next base: position 50,345 of record JAZSJD010000032.1, read on the forward strand.
CCGCTTCATTCATTGAAGCTTTAAGCGAAGCAAGAGTACCGTTTGTGTATGCAGCACATTCTTCATTCTGCTCACAAAGGTAAGTTTTCAGTTTTTCAACAGTTGCTTCTGCTATCTTATCAGGGAATATATGTGTGTGAAAATCAATTATCATTTTAATGTTCCTTTTTAGTTTTCTACAATGTTTAATTTTACATTGTTTTACGTAATAAGTCAAATAAAAGTTGGAGATGTGGACATGTTTATCAAAATTTCATTGCTTGCATTTTTTGTTGCAATCATGATTGGCGTGGGTTTCCTTTGCCGTCGCAAAGCAACAGATGTTAACGGTTTCGTTTTAGGAGGAAGAGGTGTAGGCCCCTGGCTTACTGCTTTCAGTTACGGAACGTCATATTTTTCAGCTGTTATCTTCATAGGATATGCAGGTCAGTTTGGTTGGAAATACGGTCTTGCAGCAACATGGATAGGTATAGGTAATGCTTTGATCGGTTCTCTTTTAGCCTGGAAATTCCTCGGCAGAAGAACAAGAGTAATGACACAACACCTGTCAAGCAAAACAATGCCTGAATTTTTCGGCAAACGTTTTGAAAGCAAGCCTCTTAAAATTATAGCATCAATGCTTGTTTTTATTTTCCTTGTTCCTTATACTGCATCTCTTTTTAATGGCTTATCAAGGCTTTTTGAAATGGCATTTAATATACCCTATACATATTGCGTTATAGCAATGGCTGTTCTTTGCGGTATTTATGTTGTAGTAGGCGGATATATGGCAACAGCTATCAACGATTTAATTCAGGGTATTATTATGTTGGTAGGAATTGAGGCAGTTGTTGTTGCGGTTTTGAAAACTCAGGGTGGTTTTACAGAAGCAGTCAGTGCACTTTCATTAATTCCCACAGACGGTACAACACAAACAGGTGAGTATGCTTCAATCTTAGGTCCTGATTGGTTTAATCTTCTTGGTGTTGTTCTTCTTACATCTCTCGGCACTTGGGGACTTCCTCAGATGATCGGCAAATTCTATGCTATCAGAGATGAAAAATCAATCAAAACGGGTACAATTGTTTCAACAATTTTTGCTCTTGTAGTTGCAGGCGGTTGTTATTTCCTTGGTGGATTCGGCAGATTGTTCGGCGACAGAGTTGAATATACAGCAGACGGTTCAATAATTTACGACAGTATTGTTCCCGGAATGCTCCGTGGTTTATCAGATGTTCTTATAGCTATTGTTGTAATACTTGTTCTCTCTGCATCAATGTCAACATTGTCTTCACTTGTTTTAACATCAAGTTCAACAATAACCCTTGATTTTATTGCTCCTCTTCGCAAAAAAGACTTGCAAGAAAAGTCAAAATTGTCTATAATGAGAGTGTTCGTAGTATTCTTTATTATTGTTTCAGCAACAATTGCAATTATACAGGCAAAATCCTCAGTAACATTTATAGCACAGCTTATGGGAATTTCCTGGGGCGCACTTGCAGGTGCATTTTTAGCACCATTCCTTCTTTCTCTCTATTGGAAGAAAGTAACGAAAGTGGCAGTTCTTGTAAACTTCATTACAGGTGCAGGCATTATGGTTCTTAATATGGTTGCAAAAGATATTTTCCCTGAAATTCTCAAATCACCCCTTAATGCAGGTGTGTTCGCTATGCTTTTAGGCTTTGTTGTAGTTCCTGTTGTCAGCCTTATGACACAGAAATCACTTGATAGCAAAAAGACAGATAAAATGTTTGAATGTTTTAAAAAAAGTAAAAAAATATGAGGGATAAACAGAAATGAAAAGTAATTTTTTTCAGAAAGACATTGAAACAATGTCACGAAAACAAATTGAAGAACTTCAGCTTGAAAGACTTAAATGGATAGTTGATTACAGTATCAGAAACGTTCCTTTCTATGCTGAAAGATTATCAAAAGCAGGTGTGACTGCCGAAAAAATCAAAAGTCTTTCCGATATTCAGTACATACCTTTCACCACAAAGGATGATATAAGAGATAACTATCCTTTTGGTCTTTTCGGTGCGAAGATGAAAGATATTGTACGTATCCACGCATCAAGCGGAACAACAGGCAAACCTACTGTTGTTGGCTACACTAAAAACGATATCAATAACTGGAGCGACTGTGTTGCACGTCTTTCTGCAGCAGTTGGTGTAACAGATGAAGACGTTGCCCAGATTTCATTTGGTTACGGTCTTTTCACAGGTGCGTTGGGTCTGCACTACGGTCTTGAAAAATTAGGTTGTGCAGTTATTCCTGTATCAAGCGGTAACACAGAAAAGCAGGCAATGCTTCTTAAAGATTTCGGTACAACAGTTTTAATCAGTACACCTTCTTATGCTATGTATATGAGCGAAGTTGCTCACGATATGGGCATTACAAATGATGAACTTAAACTCCGTATCGGTCTTTTCGGTTCAGAAGGATGCACAATGGAACTTCGTGATAAAATCGAAAAAGGTTTCGGTCTTTTCTCAACAGATAACTATGGTATGAGCGAACTTATGGGTCCGGGTGTATCAGGTGAATGCGTTGAACGTGACGGACTTCATTTTGCAGAAGACCATTTCCTTCCTGAAATCATCAATAGTGAAACAGGTAAAAAATTAGGCGCAGGCGAAGAAGGCGAGCTTGTTGTTACAACTCTTACCAAAGAGGGTATTCCCATGCTTCGTTACAGAACAAAGGATATCACAAAGCTTAATTACGATACTTGTAAATGTGGCAGAACTCACTGCCGTATGGATAAAGTCGGTGGCAGAGCAGACGATATGCTCAAAATCCGTGGCGTTAATGTTTTCCCGTCACAGATTGAAAGTATTCTTGCACAGATTGAGGGTATTTCACCCCACTATGAACTTGTTCTTACAAGAAAGAACTATACAGACTATCTTGAAGTAAGAATTGAAATTAATGATGCTTCACTGCTTGAAAATTACGGTAAACTTGAAGAACTGAGAAACTCTGCTGTTGCAAAGCTTAAAACAGTTCTTGGTATCAGTGCAAAAGTATCTCTTGTTGCTCCTCGTTCACTTAAAAGATACGAGGGTAAAGCAAGAAGAATTGTTGATAAGAGAAATGAGGTAGAATAATTGAAAGAGATAATGATAGGCAACGCTGCTGTTGCCAGAGGACTTTATGAAGCAGGTTGCGGTGTTGTTTCCAGCTATCCCGGAACACCCAGCACAGAAATAACAGAATTTGCAAGTGAATATAACGAAATTTACTGCGAATGGGCACCTAACGAAAAAGTTGCAATGGAAGTTGCTTTCGGTGCTTGTCTTGGCGGTAAAAGAAGCGCTTGCGCAATGAAACACGTTGGTCTTAACGTTGCAGCAGACCCTCTTTTCACAATGTCTTACACAGGTGTAAACGGTGGTCTTGTTATCTGCGTTGCAGATGACCCCGGTATGCATTCATCACAGAATGAGCAGGATTCACGTCACTATGCAATTGCAGCAAAAGTTCCCATGCTTGAACCTGCAGATTCATCTGAAAGCCTTATCTTTGTAAAAAAAGCTTTTGAACTTTCAGAAAAATACGATACTCCCGTAATTCTCAGAATGTGTACAAGAATTGCTCACTCACAGAGCATTGTTGAAACATCAGAAAGGGAAGAAATTCCTCAGAAAGAATACGAAAAAAATATCGGCAAATATGTTATGATGCCCGGTAATGCTAAAAAGCGTCATCCCTTTGTTGAAGAAAGAACAGAGCTTCTCCGTCAGGTTTCTGAAGGAGACGAATTCAACAGAGTTGAAATGGGCGGCACAGATTTAGGTATTATCACATCAGGTGCATCTTATCAGTATGTAAAAGAAATTTTCGGCGATACTGTCAGCGTTCTAAAAATAGGTATGGTTCATCCGTTACCTATCAATAAAATCAAAGATTTTGCAAGCAAAGTCAAAAGATTGGTTGTTATTGAAGAACTTGACGGAATTATCGAAACACATTGCAAAAATAACGGTATTGATGTTGAAGGTAAAAACCTTTTCACAAATATCGGTGAATATTCACAGAAAACAATTGCAGAAGTTTTCTCTCTTGAAAAGAAAGAAAGCGTTGCTCCCGATACAGCCCTTCCCATCCGTCCTCCTGTAATGTGTGCAGGTTGTCCTCACAGAGGTATGTTCTATACTCTTTCACAGAACAAGGTAACAGTAAGCGGTGATATCGGTTGCTACACATTGGGTGCACAGCTTCCTTTAGGTGCAATTGATACAACTCTCTGTATGGGTGCATCAATTTCAGGTCTTCATGGTTTCAACAAAGCTATGGGTGAAAAAGGCGAGAAGAAATCTGTTGCAGTTATCGGTGACTCAACATTTATGCATTCAGGTATGACAGGTCTTGTAAATATCGCTTATAATGCATCAAATTCAACTGTTATTATTCTTGATAACTCAATCACAGGTATGACAGGTCATCAGCAGAACCCCACAACAGGCTACACAATCAAGGGTGATCCTGCTTCAAAAATTGACCTTGAATCTTTCTGTCGTGCAATCGGAATTAACAGAGTAAGAGTTGTAGATCCGTACAATCTTCTTGAATGTGATAAAGTTCTTAAGGAAGAACTTGAAGCAGAAGAACCTTCTGTTATTATCTCAAGAAGACCCTGTGTTCTTCTTAAATATGTTAAACCCAAAAAGCCTGTTACAGTTGATGTTGATAAATGTAAAGGCTGTAAAAAATGTATGAAACTCGGTTGCCCTGCAATCAGCATACATAACAAGAAAGCAGATATCGATGCAACACTTTGCGTAGGTTGTGGCGTTTGTGAACAACTTTGTGCATTTGATGCAATAAAAGGGGAGGAGTGATTTAAATGGAAACAAAAAGCATTATGATTGTCGGCGTAGGCGGTCAGGGTTCACTTCTCGCAAGTAAACTTTTAGGTAAAGTCCTTATGGATGAAGGTTACGATGTTAAAGTTTCAGAAGTTCACGGTATGAGCCAGAGAGGCGGTTCCGTTGTAACTTATGTAAGATTCAGTGACAAAGTTTATTCACCTATCATCGAAGAAGGCGAAGCAGACTTTGTAATCTCATTTGAAAAACTTGAAGGTGCAAGATGGGCACATTGCCTTAAAAAAGGCGGAAAGCTTATTGTTAACACACAGCAGATTGACCCGATGCCTGTAATTACAGGTGCTGCAGTTTATCCTGAAAACATTCTTGATGAGCTTATAGCAAAAGGTCTTGATGTTGATGCAATTGATGCTCTTTCACTTGCAGAGGAAGCAGGTTCATCAAAAGCAGTAAACGTGGTATTAATGGGCAGACTCGCAAAATATTTCCACATTGACTATGCAAAATGGGAAGCAGCACTTGAAAAGTCAGTAAAACCAAAGTTTGTAGAACTTAATAAAAAGGCACTTAGCCTTGGCTATAATTTTTAACTCTAAGGAAAGAGATGACAGCAATGAAATTTTGGCAGGAAGAAATTGAAACAGCCTCTCGTGAACAAATCACGGCCTGGCAGAGTGAACGTCTTGTAAACACAGTAAAAAGAGTTTACGAAAAAGTTCCTTATTACAGAGCAAAAATGGATGAAGCAGGTGTAAAACCGGAAGATATCAGATCTGTTGAAGATTTAAATAAACTTCCATTTACCTGCAAACAGGATTTAAGAGACACATATCCTTATGGTCTTTTTGCTTGTGATATGGACGATGTTGTAAGAGTTCATGCATCAAGTGGTACAACAGGTAAACAGATTGTTGTTGGTTACACTAAAAATGACCTTGATGTATGGGATGATATATGTGCTCGTCAGCTTGTTGCAGCAGGTGCAGATAAATCATCAAAAATCCACGTATCTTATGGTTACGGACTTTTCACAGGTGGCTTTGGTTTCCATGGCGGTACAACAAAACTTGGTGCAATGGCAATCCCTGTTTCAAGCGGTAACACAGCAAGGCAGATAACAATTCTTCAGGATTTCGGGTCAGAAGTTCTTTGCTGTACACCTTCATATGCAATGTATATTGCAGAAACAATTGAGAAAATGGGCATTGACAAATCAACTCTTTCTCTCAAAGCAGGTATTTTCGGTGCAGAACCCTGGACTCAGGAAATGCGACTTCAGCTTGAAGAAAAGCTTAACATCAAGGCATATGATGTTTATGGACTTACAGAAATTATGGGTCCCGGCGTTGCTTATGAATGTGCAGAACAAACAGGTATGCACGTGAATGAAGACCACTTCATCATTGAAGCTCTTGACCCGGATACAGGTTTACCTGTTCCTGACGGTGAACCCGGTGAAATTGTTTTCACTTGTATCACAAAGGAAGCTTTCCCCATTATCCGTTACAGAACAAGAGATATTGCTGTTCTTTCACATGAAAAATGTTCTTGTGGCAGAACATTCGTTAAAATGTCAAAACCCATGGGCAGAACAGACGATATGCTTATCATCAGAGGTGTTAACGTGTTCCCCTCACAGATTGAAACAGTTCTTCTCAATATGGGTTATGCACCTAACTATCAGATTCTTGTTGACAGAGTCAACAACCTTGATACAATTCAGGTTCAGGTTGAAATGTCAGACAATATGTTCTCAGACACAGTTACAAAAATTTCAAAAGCAGAACACGCGATTGAAGATGGTCTTAAGTCACTTCTCGGTGTTGCTGCTGATGTCAAACTTGTGGCACCTAACACAATTGCCCGTTCAGAAGGTAAGGCAAAACGTGTTATTGATAACAGAAAGAAATAAAGGAGGCTATAACAATGACTATTAATCAGTTGTCAATTTTTGTTGAAAACAAAGCAGGCGCACTTGGTGAAATTACTCACATTTTAGCAAAGGAAAATATTGATATCCGAGCAATGTCAATTGCAGACACAAAGGATTTCGGTATTTTGCGTCTTATTGTAAGTGATGAAGAAAAAGCAAAGAAAGCACTTAAAGAAAACGACTGTATCGTGTCAATCACAGAGGTTGTGGGTATTGCTATCACAGATGAACCCGGCAGCCTTTCAAGAGTTATGGAGCTTCTTTATAAAAACGGAATCAACGTTGAATATATGTATGCTTTCATAACAATTTCAAAGCAGTATGCTTATGTTGTTGTACGTGTTGAAGATAACAGCAAGGCAATTGAAATTCTTAAAGCAAACGATGTTAAACTTGTAAGCAAAGACGATATTAAGAATCTTTAATTAAAAAGAAAACTTCGGCATACCCCTGCCGAAGTTTTCTTGCAACAGAGAGGAAAAAGTTATGAAAAAGATAATTTCAGCATTTCTCGCAGTAATAATGGCTTTCACAATTTCAGTTTCTGTTTATGCAGAAAGTCTGAAAGATGACAGAATTCCCACAATTGTAGTTTCAGGCATGGATTTCGCAGGACTCCGTATTGATTTAGGTAAGGAAACAGAAAGAAATCTCCTTGGTGAAATTAATGCAGGAGAAATCATCTTAACTGTTGTTACAGGTCTTATAAAAACAATGGTTCTGATGGATGCAGAAGGTTTCACATCATCAATTTTTGATTATGCTTCACGCATTCTTGAGGGCTATTCATTTGATGAAAACGGTGAGTCTGTTTATGATGTATCACCTCATAATGAATATCCTCTTGCAGTAGAAAATTACGACAATCTTTATCATGCAGATGATGATTCATCAGCAGAAAAAGGTGTTGTAAAAACTTGTATTGAAGCTTTCGGAGGAGACAGAACATATTTTTATTATTATGATTGGCGTCTTGATCCCTTTGATAATGCAGATGACCTAAACGAACTTGCACAAACAGCAATGAAAGATGCAAATTCAGACAAAGTGAATATTATCTGTTGCAGTATGGGTGGCGTGGAAACACTTGCTTATATGACAAAATACGGTACAGATCAGATTAATTCATGTACATTCCTTTGCTCAACAGTTTATGGTGCATACGTTGTAAGTGACGTTTTGCAAGGTAAAATTGAACTTACACCTACTTCAGCAATGAATTATCTTACATCTCTTGCAGGGGAAGACCTTGAACCTCTTATGCTTATTCTCAGATATTCAGGTATCGGCCCTCTTGTAGGTATGCTTGCAGGACTTCTTGTTGATAACCTTAAAGAAGGTGCATTTAACGAGGTTCTTAAACCTAACTTTTCAACAATGCCTGTTCTTTGGGCACTTGTTCTTCCTGATGAATATGAAGCGGCAAAAGAACATTGCTTTGGTGGGGAAGAAGAAAAATATGCAAAAATTATTGAAAAAGCAGAACGACTTCAGGAAATGATGAGAAATCGTGACGCAATGCTTGATAAGGCTGTAAAAAATGGTATGAAAATTGCTTTTGTTTCAAACTATAACACAGCTCTTGTTCCTGTTTACGAAAGAAGCACAACACAAGGTGACGGTGTTCTTGAAACAGCTCTTATGGCAGGAGGCGCAACTGTTTCAGATATAGGCAAAACTCTTGACGTGCAGGCAGGCAAATATGTATCAGCAGATAAAATCATTGATGCATCAACTTGCCTTTATCCTGATTACACATGGTTTGTCAAAGATGCACCACACATTGCCTGTCGCTACGATTCAACATACAGCGATTTCATAACATATCTTGTAACAAGTGAAACCCAGCCTACTATAATGACAAACAGACTTTATCCTCAGTTTATGTATGCTGATGAAGGACAGAATGTTTATGCACTTGTGTAATTGGATGAAAGACCTGGGAGATGAAACATCTTTAAAAGATTTGAATATTCCGGGCACTCACGACAGTTCAACAGAATTTTGTACATTGTCCCTTTTTTCAAGTTGTCAGAAAACTTCAATTGCCGAACAGCTTGAAATGGGTGTAAGAGCGTTTGATATAAGAGTTAACGGAATGAACGTTGTTCATGCATTCTGTAAATGCAAAAAAAGTTTTCTCGGCAAGAATCTGTTGCTTTCAGATGTTTTGGAAAGTATGTTTTCTTTTCTTGAGAAGAATCCTACGGAAACTATTCTGATGCTTTATAAAATGGATGGGGGAAAAGACAGTAAAAAGTGTTTCTCTCTCCTTTATGAAAGTTTTATAAAAGAAAATCCGGATAAATGGTATCTTGAAAATAAAATACCGTCATTAGGTCAGGTCAGAGGCAAAATTGTTGTTTTGCGAAGAACTGATTCAGATAAAGAAAAATCAGGCATCAATTTCACTTTAATGCCTGACCAGGGTGGCACAGATTCAACCGATTCAGGCGAGTTTTCTCCTAATGGTGAAGATAGAATTACAGTTCAGGACAGGTACAATATCTTAAGAAAAAGAAAATGGTCAGGTGCAGTAAAACCGTTATTTGAGAATGAAAAAGATTTTAAAGAAACCTTTGTTCTCAACTATCTTTCAACCGCTGCTTTCCCTATAATTCCACGTTTCAATGCAGGGCATATAAATAAAAAATTTCTTGCTTATCACCTTGAAAAATCAGGTCATTACGGAACACTTATGTTTGATTTTGTAATACCTGAACTGGCAGAAAAGTTAATAAAAACAAATAAAAACCTGTAAGCTCGGCTTACAGGTTTTTGTGTTATCCGAAATATTTCTTCTGCTCTGATTGTGTCAGCTTGAATGTCTGGCAGAATGCGTTTTTGAAAAGTTCAGGTCGTGCAATAATGATATTTCTTAAAGTTTTACATTCTTTCTGCCATGTTTCATAGTTATAAGGTGAACCCCATTTTTTAGTGTGATATGGCATTTCTTCGCTTAACTGAGCTACAAGTTCATCATAAATTTCCAACATTCTTTCCGTTTGGAAAGTTGTCTTATAATGTTGTGAATTTATTTCAATAAGACGTTGTCTGAAATCTTTGTTTTTAATAAGTGCACACATAAGTTTTGTGCTGAACATTTTTCCCACACCGTGACCTCTCGGGTTAATATAGTTCTGCACCATATTATTTTTATATGTTGTGGGGAACAGTGCCCAGTCCATGTCAAAAAGAACAAGTCGCCACTTTGCAGTATCCGTCTGCTCTTTATAATATTTTATGTTACCCGTGTCTGTGTTATTGAAGAAAGATTCAATCATCCAGAAAGAAATCAGGTTGTCAATATCAACGATTGAACAGATATAATCATAATTCTCTTTCTTTGTCAGATCATGTGTAGAAACATAGTTAAGTAGTTTTTCGTAACTGTCAATATTTCCGTTTTTTACAGTTGTACTCCCTTTGATGAGATCAAGCTTTTCTCTGTCGATACCTTCATGATTTGCGAAATAGTCCTCATCAATTTTTTCACGCAATTCATAAATTCCGTGGTATTCTCCGTTAAGGTAAACCACAACAGGTCTGTAATCCATAAAGGCAATATCAACCTGGTTTTTAATTACCATTGCACAGAAAGCATCTCGTAAAAATGCACGTGAATTATCCTGACCTGAATTTCTCAGCACAAGTGCAGAAAAAACATTAACATCATTGCCTTCAAAGAAAGGGTAGCAGATTTCTTTAGGACCATATTTGTCTTTTAAATTTATGGATAAACTTTTCTGGTCAAGTGCTCTGCTGTATTGACCGAAAACTTTGATACCTGCATTGAAATTAAGCTGTGATATTCCGTTTTCATCAAAATATTGGAAGTTAACAGGTCTTTCCCATTCCTGCCAGTAGTTTGCACTCTTATAGGGGAAAACATCACCCTCTTTGATGTTGGATGTAAGAATGCCTTTTTCTTCGCTGTAAAGGTCCTCCTTGTCAGCAGAAAGGAAAATCACCGGCATTGAATGTTTTCTGCCAACAATATAACTTGCAGTTGTGGTTTCAGAAGGTACATAACCATCTCTGAATGCTCTTGCACGGATGGTGGAAGTTTTGTTTATTGTAAAAGGAGCTTTAAGTACAGGGGATTTCTCTGTGGGAACAGAACCGTCAAGAGTATACCTTATAACTGCATTTTCACTTTCAGCAGTAACTTTTGTTCCTTTTTCAACATAAGAGCTTTCTCTGTCGAAAACCGGTTGCTTAACAGGTGCTTTTAATGTTTCAGAGGGATTTGCTTTTGATGGTGTCATCTTTGCGAAATAAACCAAAGTTGAGTCCTTTTTTATATTTCTTCCGCAAGTGTAACCGTTTACAGTTGTACCGTATTCAACAGCGTCTACAATAAAATTATCCTTGTCAAGAACATATATTTCATCGCCGTATCTGTTAAGACCCATATCGATATATGTTTTCTTTGTTTCTTTGTCGTAAAAATTTTCATTATCGCAATAAACTGTGTAATAACTTTTTGGTTTTATAACAGCCTTAGTGTTGATATTTATTGCTTTTGATAAATCAGAGCTGTCAGAAAGCCTGTAAGAAGAAAGACTTACAGGCTTGTCAGTAGGGTTGTAAAATTCAATGTAGTCGTAAGAAGTCTGGTGGTTCATACACATTTCAGAAATTACAATTTCTTTTTCTTTGCACATATCAGCAGAACCTATTTTTTCAAAACCTGCAATTGTGTTTTCTTTACCCGGTGTAGATTTAGGGAAGTAAAGGTATTTTCCGTCAGCTGAATATCCGTAAGAAAGGTTGGAAACAAGCTGGACCACATCACATTTTGCAACAACCTGTGTTGAATGATAAATACCTATTGAAGTGTCGTTGTCTGAAAGTGAGAAAGATGCGTGAAGATTTTCACCATCTTTATAAGTTTTTTCTTTATTTGAAAGATAAACTAAAAGGTAAGAATCTTTTTCTATGGTAACATCAGGGAAAATCCATTTGTCAGGTTTTTCTTCGTTATCAGAAAGAGTAAGACCTTTTAACGATACATCTTTTTTGCCATAGTTATATATTTCAACCCAACCTACAAAATCACCATCTTCGTCAGAAAGTGTCTGTGTGTTTGATGTTGCATATTCATTTATTCTCAGGTTAAGGTCGTTGAAGTTTTCAGCCGGTACAGTGCCGTTTTCCTCAAAACCGGTAAGGGGAGTGCTTGTATCGCAGGCACACAAAACACAAATGAACATCAATATTAAAATTAAAACAGAAAAAATTCTTTTGAACATTATACTAACCTCTAAAAATATATTACTATACAATAATAACAAATTTGACAGATAATTTCAAGTAATTTTATTATACGACAAAAAACGAGTATTTTGAAGAAAAACAGAGCATTTTGGAGTAAAACAGAGTATTTAAAAATTTTGACCGAAAAAGACACGAATTTATGCGAATTTTTTGCAAAAAAGTGTTGACTTTTCAAGATTTTCGCATTATATTATATCTAACATAGTAGGCTATTTTAAGGGGGCTGTATAATTGGAAACAGACATCATTATAGACCTTAAAAACATAGATGTATCTTATGGTGAAGAAAAGGTACTCGATAATATCAATCTCTATATCAGAGATAAAGAATTCATAACATTACTTGGTCCTTCCGGATGCGGCAAAACCACTACCTTAAGGGTAATTGCGGGTTTTACTCAGCCGGATTGCGGTGATGTTATTTTTAATGGTGAAAGAATCAACGATTTACCACCTTATAAAAGACAGGTTAATACTATTTTTCAGAGATATGCTTTGTTCCCGCATCTCAACGTTTTTGAAAACATTGCTTTTGGTTTAAGGCTTAAAAAGAAATCAGATGCAGAAATTAAAGAACGTGTTGCTGAGATGCTTGAACTTGTAAACCTTAAAGGCTTTTCAAAGAGAAATATCAATGCTCTTTCAGGCGGTCAGCAGCAGCGTGTTGCTATTGCGAGAGCTTTGGCAAATGACCCCAAAGTTCTTCTTCTTGATGAACCGCTGGCGGCTCTTGACCTGAAACTCCGTAAAGATATGCAGGTTGAACTTAAGAATATTCAGCAGAAATTAGGCATTACTTTCATTTTCGTAACTCACGACCAGGAAGAAGCACTTTCAATGTCTGATACTGTTGTTGTTATGGATAACGGTGTTATCCAGCAGATCGGCACACCTCAGGATATTTATAATGAGCCCAAAAATGCTTTTGTTGCAGACTTCATCGGTGAAAGTAATATTCTTGATGGTGTAATGAAAGAAGATTTCCGTGCAACCTTTGCAGGTTATACATTCCAATGCCTTGATAAAGGTTTCGGAACAGGTGAGGCTGTTGACGTTGTTATCCGTCCTGAAGATATTGTTGTAACAACTCCTGAAAACGGAATGATTTCAGGTACAGTAACATCAGTAACATTCAAAGGCGTTCATTATGAAATCATCGTTGATATCAGAGGTTTCAAATGGATGATTCAGTCAATCCACGAACAAAAAGTGGGCGATAAAATCGGTCTTATTATTGAGCCGGATTCAATCCATATTATGAAGAAATCTATCTATTCAGGTAAATTCGGTGATTATAGTTCATTCAGTGATGAAATTGACCATTTGTCAGAGATAATAGAGGAAGAATAATCGGGGAGGTTGATTTTTATGAAAAAGAAAACCCTTTCCGCAAAGCTTCTGGCTTCTCCTCACATTGTATGGGCAGTATTGTTTATTGTTGCACCGCTTATTATGGTGGCATATTATGCATTCACAAATCTTGATGGTGCATTTACATTTGACAATATTCTGGCATTAACGGATTATAAAGAGGTTTTCCTCAATTCAATATGGTATGGCATTGTGGCAACACTTATCTGCCTTGTCATAGCATATCCCACAGCATATTTTATTGCAAATTCAAAGCTCAGAGTTCAGAACACAATGATAATGCTTGTTATGCTTCCTATGTGGACAAGTTTGTTAGTAAGAACATATTCAATTATGTCACTTATTGAAAACACAGGTATTATCAACACTTTGCTCGAAAAAATAGGCATTGGCCCATTGCAGATGATTAACACACCCGGTGCCGTTATTTTAGGTATGGTTTATGACTTTTTACCTTTTATGATTCTGCCTATTTATTCTGTGCTTACAAAACTTGATAAAAACCTTATTGAAGCAGCAAACGATTTAGGTGCAGGAAAAATTTCGGTTCTTTTCAAAGTTATTTTACCTCTCAGTAAATCAGGCATCCTTTCAGGCATTACAATGGTTTTCGTACCGTCAGTAAGTACTTTCTATATTTCACAGAAATTAGGTGGCGGTAACTTTGCCCTTGTAGGTGAAGTTATTGAAGGTCAGTTTATGACTGCGGGCAACTTCAATTTAGGTGCATCTTTGTCACTTGTTCTTATGGTTCTTATCCTTATTTGTATGGCAATAATGAACCGTTTCTCAGGTGATGAGGATGAAAGCGGGGGAGGTATTGTACTGTGAAAAGTAAAATGTCGATTCCTTCAAAACTGTGCCTTGCATTAGTTTATTTTTTCCTTTATGCTCCTATTATCGTGCTTATTGTTTTCTCTTTCAACGAGTCAAACAGCACATCAGTTTTCACAGGCTTTTCGCTCAAATGGTATGGTGAATTGTTCCGTGATACCGAAACAATGGAAGCACTTAAAAACACACTTATAATTGCTGTTTTATCTTCTGTTGTTGCAACTGTGGTGGGTACAGCAGCGGCAATTGGTATTGATAAAATCAAAAGCAAATATGTCCGTTCAGCAATTAGTAACGTAACTAATGTTCCTATGATGAATCCTGATATTGTTACAGGTATTTCACTTATGCTCCTTTTCGTATTCGGAGCAAAACTTATGGGAATGAAAGATGCTTTCGGTTTTCACACTTTGCTGATAGCTCATATTACATTCAATTTGCCATATGTAATTTTGTCAGTTTTGCCCAAGCTTCATCAGATGGACCGCCATCTTTCAGAAGCAGCATTGGATTTAGGTTGCACACCAATGAAAGCTTTTTTCAAAGTTGTTGTGCCATCAATAATGCCGGGTATTTTAACAGGTTTTATTATGTCTTTCACCTTGTCGCTTGACGATTTTATCATCAGCTATTTCGTAAGTGGTCCTGTGTGGCAGACACTTCCCATAAGACTTTTCTCAATGACAAAGAAAAGAGTAAACCCTGATATGTATGCTCTTTCAACATTGATTTTCTTTGCAATTCTTGTTTTGCTTATGCTTATCAATTTCACTCAGGCAAGAGGAGAAAAGAAAAAACAAAAATAATTTCAAGAACAGGAGGGGTGATATGAAAAAAATCATTGCTGTTTGTGTTGCAGTATTTTTGATATTGTCAGCTTCAGTAATTGCTTTTGTTAAATGGTCACCGCTTACTGAAACAGAAAATCAGGACAAATATAACAAACTTGCAGGTACGTCGATAAATGTGTATAACTGGGGTGAATATATTTCAGACGGTAGCGAAGGCACAATGGATGTCAACAAAAAATTTGAAGAGTTGACAGGTATCAAAGTTAACTACACTACTTATGAAACAAACGAAAATATGTACACAAAAATCAGATCAGGCGGTGCAAACTACGATATTATCATCCCCTCAGATTATATGATTCAGAGGCTTATTGCAGAAGGATATCTTGAAAAAATAAACTTTGATAACATTCCTAATTATAAAAACATTATGGATGAATATAAAGATCTTTATTATGACCCCACAAATGAGTATTCGGTTCCCTATAATGTTGGTATGGTCGGTGTTATTTACAACACAAAACTGGTAAAAGGCACACCTACAAGCTGGTCTCTTATGTGGGATGAAGAATATAAAGGGCAGATTCTTCAGTTTAACAATCCCCGTGATGGTTTTGCAACTTCAATGTTTTTGCAGGGTATTAATATCAATACCAGTGATAAAGAACAATGGCAGAAAGCATATGATATGTTAGCTGAACAAAAAGGTGTTGTTCAGGCTTATGTTTCAGATGAAATTTTCAACAAAATGGAAGCGGGAGATGCTGCAATCGGCGCATATTATGCAGGTGACTATCTTCTTATGAAAGAGAATAATCCTGATTTGGCTTTCTATTATCCTGAAGAAGGCACAAACATTTTCGTTGATGCAATCTGTATTCCAAAAGGTTGTCAGAATAAAGAAGCGGCAGAGTTGTATATAAACTTTCTCCTCAGCGAAGAAGTTGCTCTTGCAAATGCAGAATATCTTTACTATGCAACACCTAACAAAGCTGTTCTCGAAAATGAAGATTACAGTTTGCGTGATAACGAAATTCTTTACCCCGATGAAGAGGATATGCCCAAAACTCAATATTATCACAACCTCGACCAGGAAACTTTGTCTCTTATGTCAGATTTGTGGTCAGGACTTAAAATCGAGGGTACATCAAACACAGCAGTTTATCTCAAATTAGGCATAACAGCAGGTATCGGTCTGATTGCAATAATTTTAACAACTATTAAAAAGAAAAAACGCGAAAAACTTTATGATGTATAATAATAAACTCCCTTTTAAAGGGAGTTTAAACTTTAGGTGAAAATATGAAAACTAAACCAAAATCAATTTTTCTTCTTTTCTTAACAGCTATTATATGGGGTTTTGCCTTTGTGGCACAGAAAGAGGGTGCACAGTATGTTGGTGCATTCACTTTCAACGGTGTAAGATTTGCTTTGGGTACATTGTCCCTTATTCCGGTAATTCTTATTTTTGAACGAGAAAAATTTAATAAACAGAAATTCAAAAAAACCTTGATGGTAGGTCTTGCAGGCGGTTTGTTTTTGTTCATAGCTTCCAATCTTCAGCAGTTTGGCGTTGAAATGACAGACAGTGCAGGTAAATCAGCTTTCATAACAGGTCTTTATACTGTGCTTGTGCCGATAATAGCCTTTGTTTTTATGAAAAAGAAAACGAGCATACTTATCTGGATTGGTGCTGTTTTTTCAGTTGTAGGTCTTTATCTTCTTTGTATGACAGGCTCAGAAAAAGTGGGCTGGGGAGATTTAGTTTTACTTATCGGTTCAATTTTCTGGGCACTTCATATTCTTGTTATAGATAAATTTGTTGCAGAAATAAGTCCTCTTAAATTTGCACAGATTCAATTTGCTGTTTGTGCAGTTTTGTGCATTATCAGTGCTTTGATTTTTGAAGAAATCCGTTTTGAAGCAATAAAAAGTGCAGGTTTGCCCATTCTATATGGGGGACTTTGTTCTGTGGGCATTGCTTATACTTGCCAGATTCTCGGACAGAAAGATGCAGACCCTACATTTTCAGCCATTATTCTGTCAACAGAGTCAGTTTTCGGTGCAGTTGGCGGTGTGATTTTGTCAGGAGAAAAAATGTCCTGGACAGCATATTTAGGTTGCGGATTAATTTTTGTAGGAATAGTTCTTTCACAGTTGAAACTTAAGAAAAAAACTGACTAAAACTCTTGATTTTTCTTGGAAGTTGTGATATTATATTCCAAACGCAATGAAAAAGAGAGTAAGTGTTTTAAAGCAGAATTCAGAGAGAATGGGACGAGGCTGGAATCCCGTTTATTTTGAAAAACACCGAAGTTCACTTTGGAGCGGCTGGCTGAAGCGTAAGTTGTAGGCTTTGACGTGTTTCCCACGTAAGAGGAGAAAGAGTGTTTGCTCTGAGCCATAAGGCAGTGCAAAAATAAGGGTGGTACCGCGGAAGGTAATTTGTGCTTTCGTCCCTTGTCAGGGGCGGAAGCTTTTTTATTTTGTAAATTATGTTATGAAAGGAAGAATACCATGAAAGAAATGCTTGAAAGCATTGCAAGGGAAGCCAAAGCATCTCTTGAACTTGCAACAACAAAGCAAGAACTTGAAAACATCAGAGTTAAATATTTAGGTAAAAAAGGTGAGCTTACTGCTGTGTTGAAACAGATGGGTAAACTTACTCCGGAAGAAAGACCTGTTATGGGTCAGCTTGCTAATGAAGTGAGAGCATCTATCGAAGCACTTGTAGAAGCAACTGATGAAAAAATCAAAAAAGAAGAACTTGCAAAAAGACTCAGCGAGGAAAAACTTGACGTTACAATGCCAGGCAAAAAGTCAGCATTAGGTCACAAACATCCTCTTAATATCGTTCTTGACGAAGTTAAGGATATTTTCCTTGGAATGGGCTTTGATATTGCAACAGGGCCTGAAGTTGAGTGGGATTATTATAACTTTGAAGCACTCAATATTCCCAAAGACCATCCTGCTCGTGATACTCAGGATACATTCTATATCACAGAAAATATGCTTCTGAGAACACAGACATCTCCTGTTCAGATTCGTGTTATGGAAAAACAGGCACCTCCCATCAGAGTTATTTCTCCCGGACGTGTTTTCCGTTCAGATGCAGTAGACGCAACACATTCACCTTTGTTCCATCAGATTGAAGGTCTCGTTGTTGATAAAGGCATCACAATGGGTGACCTTAAAGGCACTCTTGAGGCTTTTGCAAAAAGACTTTATGGTAACGATACTAAAATCCGTCTTCGTCCTCACCATTTCCCGTTCACAGAACCTTCTTGTGAAATTGACGTAACTTGCTTCAAATGTGGTGGTAAAGGCTGTCCTATGTGTAAAGGCGAAGGCTTCATTGAAATCCTTGGTGCAGGTATGGTTCATCCCAAAGTTTTAAGTGCTTGTGGTGTTGACCCTGAAGTTTACAGTGGTTATGCATTCGGCGTAGGTCTTGAAAGACTGGTTATGTTCCGTTTTGATATTGACGATATGAGATTACTTTACGAGAACGATATGCGTTTCCTCGGTCAGTTTTAATGAAAGGAGAATTTTGCAATGAATTTATCTAAAAAATGGTTAAGCGATTATGTTGAACTTGATGTGAGCGATAAACAGTTTGCCGATGATATGACTGTTTCCGGCTCAAAAGTTGAAGGATATGAAAAAGAAGGCGAAATTCTTCAGAACATCGTAGTAGGTTGTGTAGAAAGCCTTGAAAGACATCCTGATTCCGACCATCTTTGGATTTGTCAGGTTAATGTTGGCAAAGAAGAAAATATTCAGATTGTAACAGGTGCACAGAATTTAACGGCAGGGGATATCGTTCCCGTTGCTCTTGATAATTCAGTTGTTTTCGGTGGCCACAAAATCAAAAAAGGCAAACTCCGTGGTGTGGAAAGCAACGGTATGCTTTGCTCATTAGGTGAACTCGGCCTTACAATTCACGATTTCCCCTATGCAGTTGAAGATGGTATTTTTGTTCTTGGTGATGATTGCGATAAAACTCTTGGTATGGATATCCACTATGCAATCGGTCTTAACGATGTTATCACAGAGTTTGAAATCACGTCAAACCGTTCAGACTGTCTCAGTGTAATCGGTCTTGCAAGGGAAGCAGCAGCAACATTCGGCAAAGAACTTAAAGTTAATGAGCCTCAGGTTAAAGGTGTAGGCGGAGATGTTAACGAATATCTTTCAGTTGCAATTGAAGAGGCTGAAAAATGCTATCGTTACTGTGGCGCAGTTGTTAAAAATGTAAGAATCAAACCATCTCCCAGATGGATCAGAGAACGTCTTCGTGCAAGTGGTGTAAGACCTATCAACAACATTGTTGACATCACAAACTTTGTAATGCTTGAATATGGTCAGCCTATGCACGCATTCGACTTAAGATATCTTGATGGCGGAAAAGTTATTGTAAGAAACGCAAAAGAGGGTGAAAAAATCACAACTCTTGATGATATCGAAAGAAACCTTACACCTGAAATGCTTGTTATTGCAGATGAAAATAAACCTGTAGCTGTAGCAGGTGTTATGGGTGGAGAATTCAGCGGTATTATGGATGATACAACAACTATCGTTTTTGAATCTGCTTGTTTCAACGGTGTAAGTGTTCGCAGAACTTCAAAGGCTTTAGGTCTCAGAACAGAAGCTTGCACAAGATATGAAAAAGAACTCAACCCTGCAAGTTGTGAAACTTGTCTTAAGAGAGCACTTGAACTTGTTGAACTTCTTGATGCAGGTGACGTTGTAAACGGTATTGTAGATTGTTTCCCCACACCCAAGGAGGATGTTAAACTTGCATTTGAACCTGAATGGGTAAACAGCTTCATCGGCATTGATGTAAGTGCTGATGAACAGAAAAAAATGCTTGAAAAAATCGGCTTCACAGTTGAAGACGGTGTTATTACAGCACCCTATTTCAGAAACGATATTGAGCATAAAGCAGATATTTCAGAAGAAATTGCAAGATTCTATGGCTATCAGGCAATTCCCAACAGAGATTTGTCAGGTGTTGCAAATGCAAGACTTACAGAAGAACAGCAGCTTGAAAGACTTATCCGTACAACTTGTCTTGGTTGCGGTCTTACTGAAATTGAAACATTCTCATTCATAAGCCCCAAATATTACGATAAAATCAATCTTCCTCAGGATAGCGAATTCAGAAATTCAGTTGTAATTATGAATCCTCTTGGTGAAGATACAAGTGTTATGAGAACAAATGCAATTCCTTCAATGATGGAAGTTCTTGCAAGAAACTATAAAAACCGTAACGAGAAAGCATATCTCTATGAAATTCCCGTAGAATATACTTCACAGGGAACAGAGGAACTTCCTCTTGAAAAGCAGAAAATCTGCATCGGTATGTATGGTGATTGTGATTTCTTCACACTTAAAGGTATTGTAGAAGAAATTCTTGCAAAAACAGGTCTTTCGGGTTATGATGTGGAAGCAGTAACAGATAATCCCACATTCCATCCCGGACGTACAGCTCGTCTTACAATTGACGGTGAAGAATTTGCAATTTTCGGTGAAATCCATCCGGCAGTTCTTGAAAATTACGGTATCGGCGAAAAAGCTTATGTTGCAAGAATTGATATTGAAACAATTTTCAATAAAGGCAGAGAACCTAAACTTTACAAACGTCTTCCCAGATTCCCGTCAACAAGCCGTGACCTTGCTTTTGTTTGTGACAGAGATATCCCTGTTCTTACTTTGCAGAAAGCTATTTCTTCAGCAGCAGGTAAACTTCTTGAAAGCATTGAACTCTTTGATGTTTACACAGGTTCACAGATTGAAGAAGGCAAAAAGAGCGTTGCTTACAGCCTGAAACTTCGTGCAGAAGACAGAACACTTACTGATGAAGAAGCAGACAATGTTGTCAAAAAAGCAATAAAAGCATTGGATAAATTAGGAATTTCTCTCAGAAGCTGATATTTTGGTAGTATTTTTATCAAAAAAATATAAAAAAACCATTGTGTTATCGCAAAATGTAGTGTATAATATAATATATTGTGATACGGAGGTGTATTACTATGGATGATAAGACAATAAAATTTTCTATCAGAACTGAATGTGAGGATGAAATAAAAAAGAATTTGACGTACGTGTATAATTCTTTGAAAGAAAAGGGATATAACCCTATCAATCAGATAGTCGGATATATTCTTTCTGAAGACCCTACTTATATCACAACCCATAATAATGCACGTAGTGTAATTCGCAGAATTGACAGGGATGAGCTTATGCAGAAACTTGTCGAAACCTATCTTCAGGATAAATAAAGGAGTTGTTCCAAATGGCTGACGAGAAAAAAGTTCAGGACGAATTTTTGATGTTCAGAGATAAGCCAATGGTTCGCTGCGGAAATACCATTTATTACGGTGATATGAGAGATCCTTATGTAGTAATGCTTACAATTACTTCAACCAAACCTCTCGGCGATACAGAAGTTGCTGACAGAGTTGTTGTTCAGCTTCTTTCAACAGACCCCAATGCAAG
>JAZSJD010000085.1:0-20138 GCA_045534165.1 Acutalibacteraceae bacterium
GTTATTCTTGAACCGCAGGAAGTAGTTGACGGATATCAAAAATTTCTGAACGATATAAACAAAAGGTATGAAAGAATCAAAATTAAACAAAGCAAAAAGGATTAAGATAAATTTAACATAATTAAAGCGGGTTAAATATAATCTGAACAACCTTAGTCCGATTAGTCGGACTTTACAACAAATAATTATTGATGATTCCAACTCCATGATGTATAATTTAACTATCACAGGAAGTCAAGAGGCCTGATGGCGAATAAATCAGAAGGTCTCACCTGAATTTTCATTGAGAAAACGTTGTTAATCCTTGATGTTACTGGGTTTATGGGTTGCTTATATTTCTGAGCTACACAGCCAAAAACCTCGTGCTGACTGGGGGTCAAGAGGCCGTGAGTTCAAGTCTCGCCACTCGGACCAGGTAACCGTTGAAGCTTTGGTTTCAGCGGTTATTTTTTTATTTTCTGAAATTAACACGAGACTTGAACTCGTAGTCCATCTCGTGTCGGTTTGCCAAAGGCAGAGACACGAGGGACATATAATATGATTGTTGCTTTGCAACGCAAAGCAAGTCTCGCCACTCGGACCAGGTAACCGTTGAAGCTTTGGTTTCAGCGGTTATTTTTTTACCTCAAAACACCAAATGGTCCATATTTCAGAAATTATAAAAAACCGGGAAGCCTTGATTTTTAAGGTTCCCGGTTTTTTTCGCTTTAAATCTGAACAAAACAAAACCAAAAAGTTTCAGGACCACCCCAAGCCAACGTAGGAATGACTTTAACTCCATTTTTCTGCAGAAATGCTCAACACCAACGAGATCGATTTGCATTTTAAAGTGCTTCGCAGTTTCGTAGAAAGACAAAATGGCTTTCGGTGATAACACAAGAAATTTTGTTCAAGAAACAAGCACTTCCTTGTGTGGTGTCAGCAAATGCCGTAACATTATCGGTGGTTTAATAGTTATTATGTTACTTCAGCATCAATACTTATAGCTATCAAAGTTCACCATACTAATCAATACTGTAAGATCAATTGCATCAATCCAACCATCATTACAAAAATCAACAGCAACTTTGTACCAAGGTTTAACAAGATTATAATTATCATCCATACCGGGTTCTGTAACCTCATTGATATGTGCTGTAAGTATTGATACATCTTCTGCGTCGGCATAACCACTACCATTTACGTCACCATCAACAACGATAATATACTCTTTAACAAGTGCATCACCGTCAAAATGCTGAACACGAGTGCCTGTACCCCAACCAAAGTCAGTTTTTATAACAACAAGATTTGTGTTAACACCAAATGTTATGAACTGTGATGTGATGTCATTTTCTGAACCAACACCCCAATCACCAACAAAACCTCTTATGTATGTATATTTGCCATCTTCTTCAAAATAAAGTTCAGAACCTTCTGCAATACGAATTGTCGAAACGTTATCAAGTGCAGCCATTGCTTCTTCAATTGCTGTTGTATAACCATCAATTACATCCTGATTTGTAATATCAAGCCCATAGACAACATCGTTAAGTGCTTTTTCAAGAGCTTCAAGTGTTTCAGGAATAATTGCAACACCCGTTGCTTCTAATTCAAAACGTTTTTCGTTAGCAGCCTTAACTGCAGCTTCAACAGCTTTATAATCACCTGACTTAACTTTAACGTTGCCAAGTGCCTCACGGATTACATTTTCATATCCGTCAACAATTTCCTGATCGCATTTCTTAAGACCGGTAACAACTGAGCCCACAGCCTCTGCAAGAGCTTCTACATTTTCATAAATGCCCTTTTCATCATTTATGTACCTGTTTGCTTCTGCAATAAGAGCATCAACCTTTGAGTAGTCAGCGTCAAGAATTTCATCTTCATGCAACCACACAGCATAAAGAGTGATTGTGTCTGCGTTATTGTCTGTAAGCTCTGATACAACCTGACCGGGGGTATATGTTACAGCTTCAGTTAATGCACTTGTTGACCATCCGAGAAGTATGTAACCGTCCCTTGTAAATCCTGATGATGCAAGAGCAAAGCTTTCAGTATATGTAGCCGTTTTATTTTTAATATAACCTGAACCACCATTTGCATCATAAACAACATTATAGCTGTTTTCTGACCATATCGCATAAAGCTTTGGCATAAGACCTGCTTTAACAGATGCAGAACCTTCTGCTCCATTTGCATCTGTTGACCAGCCCTTTAATGTATAGCCTGTACGAACAGGAGTGTAAGATGAGGCATCGTAAACATATGTTAAACTTGCACCCACAGTTACATTAAATTCTCTGGTATCAGAGCTACTACCTGATGATACGAAGCTACCACCGTTTGCATTAAGTGTAACCTTAGTCTGAAGAGCATTTCTTGCATTTACAAGAGCTGAAGTATCAATCACTGAACTTGCAGAAGGATTACCCAGATTTGCTGCTGCAATACGAAGCTCTTTTATATAGTTACTCCATGAAGCTGATGTATAGTTTTCAGCATTCAGCGTTGTACCCTCAATAACAAGACTACGAAGGTCTGCTTTGTCAACAGTTATAATCTGTGTCGCAGCATACATATTAGCATATCGTGAACTGTTTTTTCTGATCTGTGCATACAGATAAATATACTGCGTTCCTGATGATTTGATTGTCAGATCAGGTGCTGTATAAATTCGAAGTGACCTACCGCTATTTGCATCTCTTAATATATTGACAAAGTTAGACAAATCAGTAATATTCAGAGTAGATGCAGCAGTACCGTTGTAAGAACCGCCGCTACTGCTGAGAGTCATAAACTGAGTCCATCCGCTTGGAGTAGCACTATCACCCGGATTTGTAAATTCACTTCCTGTGCCCAAAGTGTAGAATGAATAGAAATGACACGACGAGTTGGTGCCCGAATCAGCTTTCAGCAACTCTGCACCCACATACACATTGGGGATTGTATTAGTCTTTTTATTTCGAGAATAGTCAACATACAATATTCCCACGGGGCTTTGCTCGTTACTGCCACCCTCAGAGTTCTTATAATATTCTCTTGCATAAATCAAGCCATCTGATGATGTAGTAAGATTGTTGGCTGAACCCCAATCCTGCGGAGTCATAGGTTTTGATAAACCAAGAAGCGGTTCACTCTTGAAAGCACCCTGGCCGTCCACTCCTGAAGACTTACCAAAAGGAACAATGGATGTTGAAACAGTGTGCACACCCGAAATCCATCCTGCACCGTCAACACGGTTGCTTGTATTATATCTTGCTTCTGCCGTTGCACCAACAGAATGGTAATTAGGTGCATAAAGTGTTGAATATGCATAATAGGTTCTTACAGAATTATCATTCATTGTAATTGTGAAAACCCATTCTGCAACTGCAGACTCTCCCGATTTAAGACCCGTTCCGTTGATATACAGACCTGCCGTCTGATAGTTAAAATATCCGTCCGCATTAATAATTGACCCAAGTGATATACCCTCATAGCTAAGAGTCAGATTGCCATTCTGAATGTTCTGTGCTTCATTGAGAACAATATCACCGATACCGCTTGTAATTGTGTTTACGGTAATTGTGACATCCTTTGCACCGGGAATATTAAACTGAACATAAGCATTGGTGTTATTATTTTTCGCTTCAGTTATAACAGTATTTGTTTCTTTATCAAGAATGTTATTTACATAATACTGACCTGTTTTTGATTCACCTGCTGAAGGTGTCATATATATTGTTTCAGGAACAACAATTTTGCCTTTTTTATGTTCTGCTGCAAATTCTTCATCATCAATGACACCAAATGAATTACGGATCTGCTCTACAGTACCTGTTGAAATATAGAACGCATATTCGGAAGGCTTGAAGCTTTCGAATGTTCTTACACCTATCGGCGCAATATATGAGCTGTCATCTTCTGCTGCAGGGTTAGTTGTCTGAGCATGTCTGTAATTAAGTGTTTCTGTCTGCCCGAAATCAGCAGTTTCAGCATATTTCTGAGGATATACACCGTAAAAGAAATTGGTTACCTCAGGTGAATAAAGACCAATACCGAAGCTATCTGCATCTTCACTGGCTGTAAACGCTGCCCAATGCTCTGTACAATCAGAATTTGCAGAGAAACCGTTCGGGTAGTGTGCATCTCTGTATTCCAGTGCAACGCCCCAGAATTCCGGCTCTTTTTCATACTTAAGATTTTTTGTTTTCCATGCCTCATCTTCACTGACATCGTTATAAACATAGTGGTTAAGAGGCTCAATTGTGTAGAACGCAGGTAATTCCTGAGTTGTCTGAGCTGACGGATAGCCTGAATAGTCAACCATACGGCAGTATGTTTTAACTAATCCGTCTTCAAAGACATACTTAGCTTCTATATAAGTGTCAGTAATGTATTCGTCACCGTATATGGGGTTATAAGCATCAGAAGAACTTTTATTTGCAAAGTCATCTGACCATTTTGCCCAGTCAAGAGGACGTGCTTTTATGTAAATATAATCATCTGTTATTTCGTAATCTATAACTTTACTTGCTTCGTTAATTACGTTACCTGCCTGAACCGGGTTATAGTTCCAGTCCGCTCTGTTGTAATAACCCTGCTCATAGGGTTTTTCACCTGTACCGTAATATGACTGCTGAAGCTCACGTCCGTTATCGTAATAGTTGATGAGGTTTACATTTTTATTCTCGGATATATACCCACCCGGTAACTTATCTGCATAGTCAACCCTTGTCATGGTTGTAGCATTGCCGTAAGTATCAGTTGTGTTATAAACACGGGCAACAATGTTACTGTTAAGCACTTCAAGGTAAGTAACAGCACCGCCGTTGAGAATATCGATACCAACCTTGTATCTGTCGTTATTAAAGTACTTGACTGTTTCACCGGTATTAACCGCTTTCTTGGTTGTATCAACAGTAAGCAGATCAAAAGTACCTGTTTTGTTGTCAAGCAGTGTGAAGCTGATTGATTTTATTCCGTTACGAGTAATGCTGTTAATTGATACAGTTTCACTTTTCGCATTGATAACCTTTTTAAGGTATCCGTCAATGTATGAAGAAAACTCACCGTTAGCTGATGCAAAGTTTGTTGACGGTTCAAGGAAAAACTCCTCTGATTCTCCGTCACCGTAAGTGATTATGCCTTTCACATATGCATCCGAGTAATATGTAAGCTTATAATAGTTGAAATCCCCCGTATTAAAAGTACTTGTCAATGTGTATGTATTGTTCGCAACATTTACATTTACATTTGAACCGTTAATAACAACAGATCTTGAAATATTATTCTTTACATCAACCGTAAATGTTGCTGTCTTGCCACCGTAGTGAGCAGTGATAGTCTGTACACCTGCTGATGTCAGATATTCAGGAGTACAGTAATAACCTGAGTCAATTGTACTCTTTACACCCGATACAGTTGCTTCAAGTACAAGTCCTGCAGGATTAATCCTTTCACCTACAGTGTATTCTCTTTTAATCGGCATTTCTGAAATTGCAAGTGAATCTGCAATGGGATCGTATTTGGGATAAACCGTATGGCTTGAATAATCAACAGGTGTATCTTTTGTTATCAAAGTGCCTGTGCCGTCTTTACCTGTGTACCAACCTGCAAAAACAAAGCCTTGGGGAGCATATGTAGGAACGGGAAGTTCACCGTAAGTTGCACCTGAATTTCTTGAATATGTATAAACAAGACGATGAGGCAAGCCTGAGCTTACATCATCCTGAAGATTGATTTTCTGAACAGCAAGGTCCTTTACTGTACATGTCTTTCCTGCCTCGCCTAATCCGACAATAGCATAAACAATCTGAATAAAATCAGCATCTGCAGGAGACGTAAATACAAATCCGTTAGCACCAAGACCTACAGATTCTGTATTCAGATAGCTTATAAATGAACCGTCTGCTCTGTAAAACACCACATAAGGCTGATATGCACTGTAAGCAAAATTGCATGAGGCAAGATTGTAGGATAAATTATACTGCGTATCGGGATCAACATCTATTGTATAATATCCATCCTTACCGTTACCGAATGTAAAGTTTGTAAAAACATAACCGGTTGTATTCTGCGAAACAGTAAGAGTAACACTTTTATCTGCAGCATTTGTAGCTACCGTACCACCTGCATATGTTGCTTCATCACTTACCTTGCTTGACTTTGCATTGTTGTTCCATGCATTAAAGTCAAAAAGGTTTTTGCTATGTGAAACAACCTCCGTCTTACGGATTGCAATATCCTTGATATCAGCATATCCGGTGTCGGGGATAGTAAAACGGATCTGAATATAATGTACATTTGAAGGAGCAGTGAATACGAAGTCAGTAGCTCCTGAGCCTGAAAACGGCTGAGCCACAAGTGAAACATATTCGTTGTTTTCATTAAAGAAAAACACATAGGGTGTAACAAATGCAACTGTACCGCTTACATTGTATGAAAATGTATATGCAGCATTGGGTTCAACTTCCATTACATAATACTGATAGTTACCTGCAGCGTTTAAACCTGTACCCATACCGTGACCTGTGTAAGCTTCACCTGAATAGGGGTTATTGAAGCGAAAACTTCCCTTTTCTATGTCTATGTCTAACTTATCACTCACAGGCTTGCCACCGTTGACTATTGTAGTTGACAATGAGTTGTTCGCCCACTTATCAAAAACAAAAATGTTGTTAAAAGCAAGTTCAACAGTATAATCCTGTATAACTGCATATGATACAATCATTGCAAAATTTGACAAAAGCAACGAAATAACCAGCAATATCGAAAGCAGTATTCTGGAATGTCTTTTCATTTTTCAAAGCCTCCTGAAAGTCGGAATATATTGTGTTATGTGTGTGCAATCTGAAGCAATACAGACTACACTATTGTAGTAAAATTATACATTATAATCTTAACATTTCATAGCAAGAAAAGCAAGATTCAAAAGGCTTTTTAATAATTTTTTATAACACAAAACGATACAGCAAAAACGTATAACATATTGTCTTTTAACGATTTAAATAATATAATAAAAAACTGTTTAAAGGAGCATCTTAAATAAACAAGCTTACAGATACATTCATTAGAATGCTGAAAGTCTTTTTAACTTGGTGTAATGAAGAGAATATCTCTACTCTAACTGTTTTTATAGACATTTGTCTTCCTGTATGTTAAGATAGAATCAGACTTATTCTGCATAACAGGTGGTGCCTTATGAGTAAAAAACCAAATGTTTTATTTATTGTTACAGACGACCAGCGTTTTGACACAATCCATGCTCTCGGAAACAATGAAATCATTACACCCAATCTTGACAGACTTGCTTTACGTGGCACATCTTTCGTACGTGCCCACATTGCAGGCGGTACATGCGGTGCTGTATGTATGCCCAGCCGTGCTATGATTTTATCGGGACGAAACCCCTTTCATCTTGACGAATTAGGCGGTAACATTCCTGAAGAACACAAAACACTTGCAGAGACATTCAAAAACAACGGATATGAAACAATAGGTCTGGGAAAATGGCACAACGGATGTCCTTCTTATGCCCGCAGTTTTACTCAGGGCGCAAAAATTTTCTTTGGCGGAATGTGGGACCATTGGAATGTGCCTACATGCCGTTATGACCCTACAGGTAAATATGACAATGTGATTAATTTTGTAGTAGATTTTTACAACGACAACCACCCTCAGGAACAGCATTGCGACGAGTTTGACCCCGGTAAGCATTCAAGCACTCTGCTTACAGATTCTGCTATTGAACTGCTGAACAAAAACATAGGTAAAGAAAATCCGTTCTTTATGTACCTTGCATTTCTTGCACCCCACGACCCTCGCACAATGCCCGATGAATTCCGAGAAATGTACGACCCTGAGAAAATTACACTTCCGCCAAACTTCCGGGAAATTATTGATACAAACTATCCTCTCATGGTGCATCGTGACGAGCATCTCGCTTCATACCCACGTGAAGAAAAAGAAATCAGACGACATATTGCAGAATATTTTGCAATGATAACACATCTTGATTACGAAATCGGAAGACTTCTTGATGCACTTCATCAGTCAGGTGAAGAAGATAACACAATCATCGTATTTACAGGTGATAACGGTCTTGCAGTCGGTCAGCACGGATGGCTTGGCAAGGAAGATATTTATGAGCACGGCATACGTATTCCACTTATCATGGCAGGACCGGGAATTGCAAAGAATCAAAGAAATGACGCTTATGTTTATCTTTACGATATTTTTCCCACACTTTGCGAGAAAGTAGGAATAGATATCCCCTCTTCCGTTGACGGCAAAAGCTTTGCACATCTGCTTGACGGTGAACACGGAGAAAATTTCCGCGATGAGCTGTATCTGATTTTCGATAAATTTGTCCGTGGCGTCAAGGATGAAAACTACAAGCTTATCGAATACCGCAACGGTGATACGGAAGAAGATAAATGGACCTTCCTTTACGATATCAAAAACGACCCATGGGAAACAAAGAACCTTGCCGATGACAAAAATTTCAAAAACAAGGTAAACGAAATGAGAGAGAAAATCCTGAAACACCGTGATGAATGGGAAGAGCAATCTCATCCGTGGGGCGTAGATTTCTGGACAAGATTCTGATAAATCCAAGGATAATGATAATAAAGAAAACCGTTCAAACCCTTAAGTTTGAACGGTTTTTCACATTTTACTTTCTTTCAGGCTTACAAATATCTGAAATAAACTCCGCCGAAAATTAATAATACTGTCATCATAATCAGGTATGTAGGATATACTGTTGAAGAACAACCAAAAGAAGCAATAAACTGACCGAGAGTTTTTGCTTTTTTGCGATTTTCAATAACAAGTTTAGGCCGGAACATAAAGAATGCTTCAAACACGAGATAACCGCAACAATAGAATATCCATGTTGCCCATAGAGAGTATCCCATGGTTGCCTGAACAATAAGAGCAACTGCACCCACAAGAATGAGGAAAATACGAATAAATTTAATTCCTTTATAATCCCAATAACGCTCAAGTCCATCGTGCTGAGCAATAACATAGTACATGGTAAAACAGCAGATGATTGATGCCATTGTTGTTGAACCAAGCATAACAAGTGCAAGAGGACCTACCATGTAGCAAGGACGTTCAAGCACTTCAACAATGTTCATATCAACTTCACCGAAAGCACGTGTAATTTTGTTACCGTTTCTGCGGTAAGGAATGATAAAGAGGAAAATTGTAAGAATAATCAGTACGCAGAATACCCATGAAAGAATAGTATCAATATTCTGCGGAATCGGATGCCACAATGCCTTTGCCGCTTCAGCAGTTGCAAGATTTTCTTTTGCAAGTGGCCAGGCAATTACGAATGCTACAGAGATACCCAAACCCTGTGCAAGCCCCTGCACAAGTTCCATCATTTTCCAACCGTCAATAACTCCCAATTCATCCAGCTTGCCGAACATACGCTTACCGTTTTTAAGCGGATGGCATTCTTTATCATAAAGACCGATACCGATAACCCAGCCTATTGCACCTGAAAGCATACCTCCAATCCACATAATGATTGAAAAGATATCTCCCCGTATTGCCATCATAAGGAGTAATTCTGCAATAATTACAACGTTGCGTCCCCACTCTTCCCTGCTATCTTCAGAGAAACCGATTTTAGGCATTCTTCCGTTTTCAGGGTCATATGGTGTGTTGAAAATACGGTAGCCGATTTCCTGTGAAAGCGGAACAAGCGCAAAGAAAATAACAAAATCATACCATTTGTAAACAACGCCACTCATTGCTGAAAAACTTATACCTAAAAATGCAGCTCCCAGACCGCCCCAGATTGTGCCTTTAAAAGCCAGAGCAAGATAACCCAAAGGCGGATTGTATCGAGGCTTATTATGGTGAAGAATCAGCGACATTGTTGATGCGTAAGGCTCCATACCGCCATAAAAATAACCAAGAGCACAAGCGGCTGCAAATAAAAACACATTTTCCATCAAAAGGTCAGAGCCTGTATACCAGACGCACATAATACCCATAAATGCACCGGGTAACATTGCCCCTTTTTCTCCGCCGATTGCAGAACCGCGGATGCCCCAACCGAAGCACATTGCGAGCATACTGAAAATTATAAAAAGAAGTGGACTTTCAGTCATTTTACAAACTCCCTTCTGTAAAAAATAAAGCCGTCACTTTTTTGTGGCGGCTTTGAAAGTTAAATTAAACGGAAATTGTAGTAACCGAAAACAAGCATTGCAATCATAAGTACATAGAAGAATGGAAGAACTGTTATGTCCCCGCCAAATGATTCGAGGAAACGAGCAAAAAACTTTCCTTTGCTCTTACCTTCAACAGCTTTGCATTTTTTCCAGTTTTCGATAACTCTCTTGGGACGCCAGAAGTATATAGCATCGAAAATATTATATCCTACGCAATAGAAAATCCAAGTTTCCCACAATGTGTAGCCTCTTATAATCTGTCCGACAAGAATTGCTACACCGATAAGAATGATAATAGCACGAATAAGTTTTATGTTCTTGAAATCCCAATAACGTTCAAGTCCGTCATGCTGAGCAATAACATAGTACATAGTAAAGCAACAGATAATTGATGCCATGGTATTTGAGCCAAGCATAACAAGTGCAAGGGGAGCTACCATATAGCAGGGACGTTCAAGCACTTCAACAATGTTCATATCAACTTCACCGAAGGCACGGGTAATTTTGTTTCCGTTTCTGCGGTAAGGAATGATAAAGAGGAAAATTGTAAGGATAATCAATGCACAGAACACCCATGAAAGAATTGTGTCAACTTTGGGTGAAAGCATATACCACAGTTTACCTGCAGCTTCAGCCTGTTCAAGATTTTTAGCTGCCAAGGGCCAACCAAGAACAAAAGCACCTGCAATACCAAGACCATTGAAACAGCCCTGCACATATTCCATGATTTTCCAACCGTCAATAACGTTTTTCTCATCAAGCTTGCCGAAGAGTCTTTTTCCGTTTTTGAGTGGGTGCATCTGTTTGTCATAGAATGTGATAGCAACTACCCAGCCGATTGAACCTGCAAGTGCACCGCCAATCCACATAATGATACTGAAAATATCGCGACGGATTGCCATCATCACCAGCAAACCTGCTACAATTACAAGGTTACGTCCCCATTCTTCACGGCTGTCTTTAGAGAATCCAACCTTAGGCATTCTGCCATGTTCAGGGTCATAAGGTGTGTTGAAAATACGATAACCGATTTCCTGAAGCAGAGGAACAAGTGCAAAGAAAATAACAAAATCGTACCATTTGTAAACAACACCACTCATTGCAGAGAAGCTTATACCAAGGAACGCTGAGCCAAGTCCGCTCCAGATTGAACCTTTGAACGCGAGAGCCAGATAGCCCAGAGGCGGACTATATCGTGGAGACTCGTGATCAAGAACAAGACCCATTGTTGAACCGTAAGGTTCCATACCACCATAAAAATAACCAAGAGCGCAAGCAGCTGCGAACAGATATACGTTTTGCATAAGAAGGTCAGAACCCGTGTACCATACGCACATAATACCCATGATCGCACCGGGTAACATTGCGCCTTTTTCGCCACCGATTGCAGAACCGCGCATACCCCAGCCGAAACACATGACCATCATGCTGATTGCCAAAAACACAAACATATTTTGAGTTTCCATATTCAAAATCCCTTCACTAAATTTGTTTATTTTTCAACACGAACAAGAGCATAACCGATTTTTTTACGTCCGCAAGTGTAAACCATATGGAGAAGATTTCCCTCTGCAACAATTGAGGGATATGAAAATTCTACTCCGGGTTCAGTTTCAAGTTCAATACGGACAGGATATGTAGCACCATTATCTTCAGAAAGGAAAAGACAAAGAGGTGTACGGTCGCCCCAGTTTTCACTTACCGGATTACAAATCAGACCTAAAACTCCGCAATCAGTCATTGCAGCACCGATACCACTGTTATTGTTAGGCATATCTGTGGGACGTGCTACAGACCAGGTGCGTCCGAAATCAGTTGATTCGCTACGGTAAATCCAATTGAGATTTGTACGGGCAAGCATATATACTCTGCCGTCGTGTGATTGATCTTCCCATACTGCAGGCTGAATCAGACCTTCGCCATCTTTCGGAAGTTCTTCTTTACGATTACAGATTGTGCCATCAGGCAATTCAAATGCAACGGGAGCAGAAAGTTTCCATTTTTCACCGTTATCTTCGCTGTAATCTGTCCATGATTCCCAACGGTCGCATAAATCCTCAGTTGAACCTGGAGCAAGAAGTGCACCGTTTGAAAGTCTTATCATCTGATTTTTAACAGGTCCTCTTCCGCCGATATCGCCGGGAACAAGTTCAACAGGAGTTGACCATGTTGCACCACCATCTGCAGAAATACTTTTCATTGAGTACCAATGTCCTTCATCGATACCGCTTTTATAAATCAATGTGAGAACTCCGTCCTCTGCAAAAAGTGTGGGGTTCCAGTCTGCTTCGCCATCATCAGGAGTTATGGGTACAGGAGTACTCCATTCACCATCACGACGTGCAAACCATATACGCACATTAGGATTTTTTTCTTTTATGCCGCCAAACCAGGCAGCTGTGGGTTTGCCGTTACAGATTGCAACTGTTGCTGCATGGCACTCCCCTGTTTCTTCATTAATACCTTCTGTTGCAAGGTATTCCTGATATAAAAGTTCAGCTTTAATCATCTATCAAAGTCTCCCATTCTGAAATTACTGTATCCGCAACAAAACGGTTTGCTTCCTCACCAAGATTATAATAGTAGAGGATATGTATTTCATTATTATAAAATGCTATTCTGGGATAGCCGATGTCAGTGTTTACAGCGTCTGTTCGTAAAGCTATAGGTTCTGACCAGTTTTTACCGTCACGGGTTGTTGTGATAAAAAGTCCGTGAGGGTCTTGTCTGCGAAAAAAAGCAAGCACAACAGTTCCGTCAGGCAAAGTGCAAAGTGCCGGAGGACTGCCACCACTCATATCTTCATATATATATGCAAGTTTTGTTTCATACTCCCATGTTTTTCCTTCATCATTACTCAGATAAACATCGAGCTGTGTAAAACCCGGTTCATTTTCACTTGCATAACGGGCAATGCCGAGAAGTGTTCCGTCGGGAAGTTTTGCCAGAGCAGGCATAATGCGGAAATCTCCCTCCGGAGGGTCCTCACCCATCATACCAAGCTTTTCCCATTTACCGTCAAAAGTAAGCTTGGCAGCAAAAGCATTGCCTTCAAGACCATCAGCCTTAACGCCTGTCATGGCAAGTAAGAAATAGCCATCACAAACAAGATAATCAGTTCTGGCAGCTACTCCCACAAGACCGAAATCAGGAATATAGAACGGACCTTCCCAGGTTCTGCCCCCATCATTTGTAACCATAAGTTGTGTAAACACATTTCCGTCCCAACCTGAAGGCATTAAATAAAGACCACTATCAGCATTGAGTAAATCTGCAGGCAGATCAGGCAGGCGTGTTTTGTTTTCATAATCAATTGCCGGAAATTCAGGAAATTCATGTACCCATCCTGTTTCGGGGCAGAATCTTCCTAATGTCCTGATTGTAGGTATTGTTCTGTCAAGAGCATGTACATCAGGTCCGTTGTAGTGATGTATTCCCTTTTCAAAGCCTACAAGTAACTCATTATTAAATTTCCAGATACCATGGTTTGCAGGCCAACCGTAAAAACTGGGTTCATCAAAAGCCACAATGTTATGTATTACTTTCATATTTCTCACCTGTTGAAAAAATCAAAATAATATTAAAAAGACCCCAAATGAAAACTTTTCATATTCCATTCGGGGTGTATATCAGACAATCAGCAACCGTGACGTTCTTTATAAATACGGATAACCTCCTGAAGGTCTTCCTCTGTGTCTACGCTCACTGCCTCATACTGTGCAGGTGCAGGAACAATTTTAATTTTGTAACCATGCTCAAGAACTTTAAGCTGTTCAAGAGACTCCGCTTCTGAAAGAGGTGTGGGAGCAAGTTTTGTGTATGTATTAAGGAATTCATGTGTATATGCATAAATTCCTACATGTTCAAAATACTTTGCGTGTTCAGCATGACGGGGATACGGAATAGGTGAACGTGAGAAATAAATTGCATTTCCGTTTACATCAGTAACAACTTTAACTACACAGTTGTTGTTGATATAATCTTCACCGTCGATGGGCACACTGCCTGTTGCCATAACACAATCGGGGCTGTTGATAAGTGCATTACCGATATCATCAATAATCTGAGGAGGAACAAGGGGTTCATCACCCTGAATATTGATAACATAATCACAATCATAGTTGCTTGCAGCTTCTGCAACACGGTCAGAGCCTGTGGGGTGGTTTACACTTGTCATAACAGCTTCGCCACCAAATGCGATAACTGCATCATAAACACGCTGGTCATCTGTTGCAACAACAACTTTGCTGAGAACTTTTGATTTGCTTGCGTTTTCATAAACATGCTGAATCATGGGTTTACCGCAAATATCTTTAAGAGGTTTGCCGGGCAGACGTGATGAACCGTAACGGGCAGGAATAACACCTAAAACTTTTGCACTCATATTAAAAATCTCCTTTTTATTTAAACTCAGAAACTGTATTTATCACGAATAGCATTTCTCATCTTGTTAAGTGAGAACGGCTTGATTTCATCACAGATGCGCTCACGCATTTCTTTACCTTCATCTGTATTCTGAGGAGCAGAAGTGAAATCAAGAGTTACGCCGAGTTCGTTGCAGATACGGTCAACAAAAATCGGCCAGAGTTCACCGATATCACCAATAACGGGAATACTGTTTTCAAGACGTGTGAATGCTGACATTTCCATACGGAACGGGATTTTTGTAAGCTTTGTCTTGGGAAGACCTTCGTTGATTGCCTTCTGGATAAGTTCACTCTGCTTGTTAAGATCCCATGAACGTTTAAGGTTTTCGTCAAGGTCGAAACGAATAAGAGTTTTATCTTTAAGGCTATATGTAGGAAGACCGTTCATTGCACCCCAGATACCGTGACCTGTGTATGTTTCAAAAGGACCATCGTGAATTTCCTGTGTAAGAGCAACTGCAGATTCGATAATAACATCTGCTTCAGAAAGCATTTTTGCAATACGTTTGCAACGCTGGCTTACAGGAATACTGTCAGAGATACAAAGACCTACCTGACCACCGCCGATAAGCTGAGGAACACTTACAAGAACAGGCACATCCTTAATTGCACCTGCACCAATCATAGTGTTGGGGTCTGAACCAAGACCGGCAACATATTCAAAGCTTTCGCCTAAAGTCTGTGCTGCAACCATAACCTCTGTAGAAACTGTTTCGTTAAAGTAACCTACAGGATAAGCCATATTACCTGCTGCTTTGATAATAACTTTACCCTCTGCTTTTTCGCAGATAGAAACAAGTTCTTCATCAAGAGGCAGTTCTGAACGGATTCGTGCCCATTCTTCTTCATCAAGCTGAGTAAGTTCATAAATATTACCGCGACAACGGATGTTTTCCGGACATTTATCACCAAGAATATCCGCATCAAAACGCTTTACTCTGTCAAGAGTACCGCCCATTTCATGAGAGATAACAGCAGAACTTGTTGTTACGCCGTCAATAAGCCCTGCATGAATGAGAGCAGCAATAAGAGTTGTAACGCCTTCGTGAAGATTAGGACCGCTTCCTATAACAGCCGCAACCTTACCGCCACGTTTTTTTACTTCAACTACTTTTTCTATTGCAGTATTTAAAAATTCTTTTGTTTCATCAGGAAGTGCCTGATAAAGCTGTTCAACCAAAGCTGGTGAGGCCATAATAAATTCTCCTATTCATAATTAATCGTTAAAATTTAATTTTTTGCCGAAACAAGCGTCATCATGGTCGAGCGATAAAAGTGTGAAATCATATTTTTTATAAAAATTCACTGCTCTTTCGTTTCTCGGCCCGCAAGTAAGACAGACTCCGCATATTCCTTTTTTTGCCAGATGTTCACACAAAGTTTCAACCAGCTTGCCACCCATGCCCATTCTCTGATACTCGGGAAGAATATCAACATGAAAATGCGCAGGATATTCGTTTTTGAACCTTTTCTGCTGAATATATGCTGTCGATGCCCACTCGTATCTGCCCTCTCCGAAACTATCGGAACGGGGAAGATAATCACTATTGAAAATCTCCTCAAATCTGTCAAAATCTTCAGCACAGATTATGTAACCGACTGCCCTGCCATTATCGTCAATAACAAAACAATTATCAGGCTCATGCTCAATGTAATAATTACAGAAAGTATTATGATAAAACTGTCCTGTTAAAAAATCCGGCACTTCTTCAGGACCTTCACTGTTATGGCACACAAAATGCACGTCAGCACGATCCTTTTCCTCATATTTTCTGATAGACACCATTATAACTCACCACCTTCAATCCAGTTTACAGATATAGATTATCATAATAATTTACTAAAAGTCAAGAAAATACTTGAATTTTTCTGAAATAAGTGTATAGTAAAGGTATACAGTTTATAAGAGAGCCGAATATAACTTTTTAGCAGAATTTACAAAAGCAACCGAGAAATTCCTGAGCAACCTTATTCTTTCGACGATGCCCTGAATTTTGTCAGCTCTGCGAAATGACCGTTTATTCAGTTCCCGTTATTCGTCACTCTGAAACGGCACTCAGACAGTGTATGTTTCTGATATATTTAATTGTGTTAGGAGATGTCAACTATGAAAAAATTTTTCAGTACCACGATTGCGTTAATACTTGTATTTACCTTGATGTTTTCGGTAAACTCTTCAGCTACAATCGGGACACAGAAAAACAGCAACCCTATTTACGGAATAACAGATGTGCTCGGCGGATTCATTGATGGTCTGATCAACATTCTCGGCATATTGGCACCTACGCCTGACTATCCGACAATTGATGAATATTTTTCAACACCCAATGAAACCTTTTATAAGGGCACTGAGAAATTTATAGACTCAGCTGCTGAAGGAGCAAAATGGTCATTGGGCTTCGGTGAGGAGAGCATTGTTCCTGAAAATCTGATTGACGGTACAAAAAAATACTACACCGGAGGATATTTCACACAAAAAGTAAACGGTGTTTTTGATGATCAGAAGGCAACTGCAATTGCTCTTAATGACGGTTCAGGCAGAGGTACAACCATTTTTGCATCAATAGACGGAATCGGCGTCAACAGTCGTGATATCCGTGAAATCAGAGCTGCCGCAGAGGAAAAACTCAGATTGGCAGGTATTGACAGTGACATCAACTCAATCAACATCAATGCAACACATTGCCATACTGTTATTGACACGCAGGGCATCGGACTTGATCTTTTACCTAAAATCTTCCTCAGCTTCTTCGTGGGTGCTGAAAGGTCAGTGGATACAGAATTTCTTGAAGTTATGATTGACCATACCTCCGATGCGATTGTTGAAGCATATAAAAACAAGGAAACCGGATCTCTTTACTATTTTGAAACTACAGGTGTAGGTAAAGACGAAGAAAACGGCTTATACCTTGATGATGAGTATCCGTATATCGTTAACAAAAGATACTATACAGAAGGCTATCAGCATCGCTTTGCATGTTTTAAATTTGTTCCCGACAACCAATCTTCTGCTGGAACAATTTTCACAAATATTGGTGCACATCCTACAGTTGTTGATGAAACAACAAGCTTGCTTTCAGCTGACTTCCCCGCTTATATGGAAGAAAAAATCAATGATGCAGGTATGAATTTCATGTTTATTCAGGGTGCACAAGCTCCTGTTTCAGTCAACAAATGGGCTGATATGCCTGAATCAACTGACAAGGAAGTTGAGGCAAAAATAGCTGAAAATCCTACTGCAAAAGATTACGAAACTGCTATACTGCTCGGCTACGAATACGCAAGACTGATATTGGAAGCTCAGGATAACGCAAGAGAAATCGAACCTATACTTAATGTGGCAATGACAGAGTATGCAGTTCAACTTGGAAAAGGTCTTTTCAGCTACGGTGCAACTGAAGGTTTTATAGGCACAACAACAGTAGAGGATTCTTCAAGTAAAAGCGGATACTCAATTATTACGGAAGCCGGTTATATTGAAATAGGCAAAGACATTGTTTTACTTACCGCACCGGGCGAAATTGTTCCTCAACTTATTTATGGCAACGTCATTTCGGCAGAGGATTCATATCACGGTACGGAATGGACTTACGAAGCAACCGCAAATCTTATTCCTGAAGGAAAAACTCTTCTTGTAATGGGACTTTGTAACGATGCAATCGGCTATATTCTGCCTGATAATGACTATGCACATTTTATTACAGATGTAATCTGGGATATGGACGGTGCCGATAAACTTTACGGCCCTTACCACAGACATTACGAAGAAATGCTTTCAGCCGGAAGTTCGGCAGGTTCAACAACAATTTCTGTTCTCAACAACCTTGTACAAAGCATGAATAAATAAAAATCAAACTTTGTTAACGGAGGTTCTTGTATGACAAAAGAAACTGCCAGAAAAAAAGCAAAAGAGCTTGTTGCTAAAATGACGGTTGAAGAAAAAATTTCTCAACTGTTATACAACGCGCCTGCAATAAAGCGACTTGGCATAGAAGAATACAATTGGTGGAATGAAAGTTCACATGGTATTCACGGTGCAGGAACTACTACTGTTTTTCCTCACGCAATCGCAATGGCTTCAACCTTCGACCCTGAGCTTATCGGCAAGGTTGCCGATGTTATTTCAACTGAGGGAAGAGCAAAATACAATATGCATATAAAATACGGTGACCACGATATTTTTAAGGGCATAACATTCTGGGCACCAAATATCAACATTTTCCGTGACCCACGTTGGGGCAGAGGCCAGGAAACTTTCGGTGAAGACCCTTTTCTCACCGCTCAACTCGGTGTTGCATATATCAAAGGGATTCAGGGCAACGGTGAATTTCTGAAAGCAACAGCATGCTCAAAGCATTTTGCCGTTCATTCGGGTCCTGAAAAAACAAGGCACGGATTCAATGCCGTTGTTGATATGCACGATTTATGGGAAACATACCTTCCTGCGTTTGAAAAAACTGTAAAATCAGGTGTTGCAGGTGTTATGGGTGCATACAACAGAACTAACAATGCGCCTTGCTGTGCTAATTCATATCTTCTTGTTGATATTCTGCGCAAGAAATGGAACTTCGACGGATATATTGTTTCTGATTGCGGTGCACTCAAAGATATTTACAAATTCCACAAATTTGCTGAAACAAAAGAAGAAGCTGCTGCCGCCGCTCTCAAAAACACCTGTGACCTCAACTGCGGTGAAACATATGATGCTCT
The DNA here is from genome assembly GCA_045534165.1 of Acutalibacteraceae bacterium. GTDB lineage: Bacteria > Bacillota > Clostridia > Oscillospirales > Acutalibacteraceae > SIG575. The sequence goes on from JAZSJD010000085.1 coordinate 19,295, forward strand.
CGTTGAAGCCTATGAACAGGATTTAATAAGTGAAGATGATATCACTGCCGCTGCAGAAAACCTTTTTACAATCCGTTATCGTCTGGGTGAATTTGAAGAAACAAGACCATACTCTGATATCGGTTATGATAAGCTTGACTGTGATGAGCATAAGGCTCTCAACCTCAGAACAGCAGAGCAGTGCATCGTTCTTCTTGATAACAAGAATAATTTCCTTCCCCTTGACAAAAAAATAAATAAAAAAATTGCTGTTATAGGGCCTAACTCCCTTTCTGTTACCGCACTTGAAGGCAACTACAACGGGTATGCTTCCGAATATATAACAGTTGCCGATGGTATCAGAAAAATTTTCAAAGATGCTGAAATAAGCGTCGAAAAAGGCTGCAACTACTGTGAGGAACATCTCAATCACTGGAGTGGCTTTCAGAATATGATAAGTGATGGTGTTGCAGCAGCCGAAGCAGACATAACAATTCTTGCCCTGGGTCTTGATTGCTCAATTGAGGGTGAAGACACGGGATTTGACAACGATTACACATCCAGCGGTGACAAACGTACACTCTTCCTCCCTGCAACTCAGCAAAAACTTGCGGAAGCAGTCTGCGATGTTTGCGACAATGTAATTGTTGTTCTTCTTTGCGGAAGCTCCATTGATGTAGGCGAAAAGGTCAGAAACCATGCAAAAGCAGTTCTTCATGCCTGGTATCCGGGCTCACTCGGCGGACTTGCAATTGCAAAAATTCTTTCAGGAGAAGTTAACCCCTCGGCAAAACTTCCCGTTACAATCTACAAAGGCGACCATAATATGCCTGATTTTGAAGATTACTGCATGAAAGGCAGAACC
>JAZSJD010000074.1:0-49798 GCA_045534165.1 Acutalibacteraceae bacterium
TCTTATGGAAGAAACAAAATAAGAAACAAAAAATAAAGACTTGGTTTTCACCAAGTCTTTAGACTGTCGATAAACCCGCATAAGCATATATGCGAATATTATTGATATAAAAAGTTATTATTAAAACCAAGAAAACAGCAATTGAAAAGTGGGGAGTACATCGAATATCACCCACTTTTTGCATATATTTGCCATTTTTTCACCCTCTCGAGGTACCATTGTACATCTTCGGGGTTCAAAAATGTCATTCTGCAGATTTCTCGGCAGTCTCACAGCTTGTCGAAAACTACTTTTTTCGACAAGCTGACCGTTGGAGATTCACTCCAACGGTTTTGCTGTTTTATCAAGTTTTTTATTTCTGAAATAGATTAAAATATCTGCACCTACCATCAAGAGATTGAGGCAATAGAAAAACAGAACGTACCATTTTTCCGAAATAGCAGACATATAGTTTTCATTCAGTAACTTTGATGCGATGCCTGCAATATAGCCGAAAAATATAAGACACAGAAAGAGAATACTTTTTCCTTTTGCAGTACGTGATTTATATGATTTCACCACATTAAACGGCCAGGAAAAACCAAAGCTCACTATCATTATTACCTCTAAAACATCTGACATATAAACCTCCTCAATAAACATAACACAGTCTTCCGTATGGTGCTGAGTCGCCTTTTGTGTAGAATGAAGAAAAATCATTTTCATCATAATTATCTGCCCATTTGAAAGAAAGATTTGCGTTATATCGGACCGTTTCTTTGTCAATTGAAATCATAATTTCATTATCTTCATAACGTATTTGTGCTTCACCGATTTTTTGGTAACCATTTTCTGTTATTTTTTCAACATCTGTTTTTCCGTCAACGGGTGAAGTGCGGTTGATAACATATTTTTCATTTATAAAAAGGCTCATCCAGTTTTTATCAGTTGAAGAAGTGAGGTTTTCGGCAGTTTCTGCATAAAAATAAAGTTTCTCATTATCCTCTGCAACTTTTATATTCACAAAATCGTTTCTGCCTGATGTGTCAGTAAGAAAACCTGAGCCGAAATCTCTGCAATTTCTGTCAGCTGTATCATTTTTATAATCTTTGTAAACTGCTGTTATATTTTCTGAATCCCATTGTCGGAAATCACCGTCAATATCAATTGAAACGTTACTGTTTTTACTTACTTTTCCTTTTACGCCTTTGAACTTTGTAATGTAATTAACCATCTGAAGGTAATAATTATCACCAAGCACGCCTGCTGACGGTTCAACATCACGTGAAGCATTTTCATCTGCACAATCAACAAATACAATAGGATATTCTGCTTCCACAGCTTGTCTTTGTGCCACCCACTCATTGAAACCTGTTACAAAAATAATATCCGGGTTCATTTTAATTGCAAATTCCCATTGTTCGGCAAAATTGTAGCCATAAAGCATGGCATTGTCACGAGTATCATTTTCTCCGTCGTGCCATGAACGCGTGCGGTCATTTTTATCATACCATGCAGTTTTGCTGAAACAAGCAGTATCTGCGTGCTGTGCCACCGACACATTCATAATTTTCAAACCATCACTTTTATAAACAGACTGATATGTAAGTGTGCGGTCAAATTCCATCCAGGGAAAACCGTCTTTTTTCTTATTTTCATTAGGCCATTGGTTTGCTTTTATTCTGAAATAGTTTTTCACATCTGCCCTTAAAGCAGAATCGTTTTCGTCACCGATAATCATAGGCTTTCCGTCAAGTTTAAACCACAAATCATCTATTTTTGGATATTTTTCTTTCAATTCAGCATTGTTATATATTTCATCATAAATTCTGTTCATTGTATCGCCTGATGCTGAGTTGGTATAGTATGCTATCTTCGGTACATTCCAGCCCTGAAGATAATATTCATACCACACATCAATAAGCTTTCCGGCAGGTTGTGAATAAGTGAAAGCATTTGTTGTGTCAAGCACAATAAAATCAACAGATGCATCTGTAAGCATCTGCACGTGTTTTCTGTAAACCCACTCATCATCTGCTGAATAATAGCCAAGCAACGGTTCTCCCCAGAAATGGAATTCCTGCTGATTTCCGCCACCCGCTTTAAGCCAGGCTTCTTCGGAAAGTATTGCATCAGGGTTTTCTTTCACCAGCTTTGAATTATCAATTATTCTGTTGCTTCCGTGTTGAGCATGCCAGAGAAAATAAAAAACACCTACTAATTTTTCACTCTCTCCCGCAGAAGATGTTACAGGTCTGCCCAAAGCGTCTGTGCAGGATAAAGAGCCATTCATATCAACTTGTTTTTCTTCCACTTCACCTGTTCCTGAAAGATTAAATATTGTTAAAAAACATAAAACAATTGATGTGATAAGCTTTACCCAAAAACTTTCAAATTTACTCATCCGAAAAACCTCCTTCTGCCCTTTCAGTATAACAAGACAAAAATTCATTGTCAACAAAAAACAGTTTGACATAGTTATAATTTAAAGGTATAATATTTTTATTGAATCAATAAAAAGGAGAAAACAAATGAGTAATCTTGCCAAGAAAAGAATTGACAGTATTCAGGGCATACGTTTTTGCGCTGCTTTGTTTGTATCCCTTTTCCATTTCGGGATTATATCCCCTCTCATTACAGGGCAGACAATTTTTGATGTTAAATTTTTCATCAATCTGTTTTTCTGCATCAGCGGTTTCTTCGTGATGATGTCAACAGAAAAACAAGAAAAACGCAAACTGTTTTTAACAAGGAGATTTATACGTCTTCTCCCGCTTTATTGGGCTTTGACATTTGCCACTTTTGCTGCCGGTCTTGTTTTGCCTGATTTAATTGAAAAGCTCCTTGGCTATGCACCTTCATTTGAACAGTTTATAAAATCTCTTTTCTGCATTCCTTTTGCAAGAGATGCTATGAAAGCAGAAAGTGCAATCAGACCTATTGTGGGACTCGGCCACACATTGCAGATGGAAGTTGCATTTTCAATTGTCTTTACCATTGCAATGAGAATTTCACACAAATACAGAGCAGTTATTGCTTCTGCAATTGCAATTATTTTTGCTATAATGGGCAGAATTTTCAATTTTGAAAATGTGTTCTTAAGATTTTATCTTTACATCAACTGGAGCAGTTGGCTTTTCTTTGTTGTGGGTATTTGTTGTTTCTACATTATCCGCAGACTTTCAAAGATGGACAAAATACCCAACTTATTCTTTGCAGTATGGTCTGTGGTGACAGTTGCAGTACTTATTGTTCCTCAGTTTTTGTTTGATAAAATCAAAACTTACGACCTTTCACAATATGTTCAGATTATTATATGTCTGTTCTTGGTGATTGAAGTTATACTTATTGATAAAAAAGGTTTCAGAACACCAAAACTTATCACACACCTGGGCAACACAAGTTTCTCTTATTATCTTATCCATTATTACATTGTGCGTCTGGCTGAAAAATTCCTGCACATAGACAATTTCTCTGCCAAAAACATTGTTCTGATGGTTGCAGTAATTGCTGTTGCATGGGTAGTGGCTTACATCAGCTATTTCATTATCGAAAACAAATTCGGCACATTCCTTACAAACAAAGTTAATAAACTTGCAAAAAAATAAAAAAATGCCACCGGAATCTTTTGCTTACGCTCAAGGATGACACGGTGGCTTTTTTGCATTATAAACTTTTTAGTTTTTCATATTCACTTTCTGTTATTTCAATTACTTTTCCGTGTTTGAAACCGTAAGGGAAAGAAAAACCCTCTGTTATTCTCTCAAAATTCATATCCCCTGCTTTTGGCGAAACAAAAGGAACATAGCCCATTTTTTCTTTTTCGCAACCAAAGAAATCAAGCATCAGACACCATCTTCCGTCAGGAAGAATATAAGTTGTAGGTCCTTCGTATGAACCGGGATTGGGAACTTTTTCAGCCATATATTTTTCGAACTTTTCGTCGTGTTCAAATGGTCCGTAAAGATTTTTTGATGTTGCATGCATATTCATAGAGGGGTTATGTGCGTTTTTATAGAAAAGATGATATGTATCTCCCACCTTTGTGATGTGGGAATCGAGAATTTCATTATCCTTGGTGAAATAGAGTTTTGGTTGGGAGAAAGTTTCAAAATCTTTTGTAACAGAACAATAAATCGACATATGCTTATAATCTGTTTCTTCAACTGTTGAACCCCAATGGATAAGATATTCTTCTTTTTCTTCATCAAAGAAAACTTCAGGCGCCCACATACATCCGAAATCATCTCTGCCGAAGTGAACTAACTTTTCCTCTGAAAAATTTACAAGGTCTTCCGTTTTCCACATACGCAGACTCTTACTGCCTGTTCTGTTTATATTTGACCAATCAAGGTTTAAATTTTCATCATAACGGTTTGCTACACACAAATCTGTTGTGATAACCATAAAACCACCTGTGTGAAGCCTTACAACTTCAATATCACGACATCCTTTTTCGCCAAGTGAAGCTGTGAGAATGGGATTGCCCTCATTCACCTTTTCCCAATTCATTCCATTAAGACTGACAGAAAAATAAACCTGCTCACCATCGGGAGTGATTTTCTCTTTGAAATGTGCAAATAAATATGGCATAAAATCACCTTTCCGTTTTATACTTTGAGTATATCAACGCAAAAAAGTTAAAAGTGCGAAAAAACACGGTGTCATTATCAAATTAAATAACAAATCTCAATTAAAAGTTCATCGTAAAAAAGTAGCCCACCGTGTCATTCTTGAGCAAAGCGAAGAATCTCGGTGGGCGGTTACTTATTCCAAAACTTCAGTGAATAAAGTTACGCTCAAATCTTCCCAGGACGGATTCATAGTTTCTACCAATTCATTTTTCTTTCTTCTTAAAAAACCTTTTAATTGTTTTTCTCGTGCTATTGCATCCAAAGGATTCGAGTATTCTTCATAATAAACTAACTTATGAACGTGGTATTTCTTTGTAAACCCGTCAACGAGTTCGTTTTTGTGTTCATATAATCGACGCATTAAATCGTTTGTCACACCGATATACATAACTTTGTTGCTTTTATTTGTGAGGATGTAAATGTAGTACATAAAATACCCCTGTTTTTCTAACGCCGAGATCCTTCGCTTACGCTCAAGGATGACGCGGCGTTTTTATTCGCATTTTTCGTTTGCGAAGTAGTCTGATTCGATATAATCAACATTCATTGAACAGCACAATTCCATTGCTTCTTTTGTGTTTGCAGTCCAGAGTGCAACTTTAAGACCTTTATCGTGGAATTCTTTTACTGTTTTTTCATCAATGTTTCCGTAGTACATATCAATATCAAAACCGTCTTCAAGGCATCTTTCAACGTTTTCATCACGTTCACCGCAGGTGTACATAATCTGAAGTTCGGGGAATGCTTTGTGTGTTCTGATAAGGTTATCATATTCAAATGACTGAAGAGAACACATTTTCAGATCATATATTTCCCCTGCCATTGTGAATGCTTTATTAATCATTTCATCTGTGAAATTACCCTTGAATTCGATGAAGCATACCATATTTCCGTCACGACAGATTTCAAGATAACGCTGGAAAGTGCAGACATAAAGTTCTGTATCTGTATGTTCATTAAGAATTGGTTTTTTTATAAGTTCTTCGTATGTTGATTCTTCCGGCACAAGCTCTGTGCCATCAAAATATTCAACTGTATCGTTATGGTTAACAATAAGAACACCGTCTTTTGTAAAACGCACATCAGTTTCAATTCCGCCTGAACCGTGTTTTACAGCTTCAAGAAACGCTTCCTCTGTGTTCTGTTGAAATTTTCCGCTGTAACCTCTGTGTGCAATAAAACAAGTTTCCATTTTTATTCCTCCGTTTTTCAATATAAATAAAGTATACAAATGTTTACTCAAAAAGTCAATTCAGGCATTGACAAAAATTTAACTTTCTTATATACTTATAGAGTAAAATTATGTTTATAAAACAAAAGGAAGTGTTGGTTTAAAATGGATTCTAAGTACGAAGCATTATTTACACCGTGGAAAATCGGCAACGTTGAAATCAAAAACAGAATAGTTATGTGCCCTATGGGTGGTACATCTCTTTTTGGTTGGTTTGAACTTGGCGGTTGTGGTTTCGACAAAGAAGCTGCAAAGCTTTTCCTTGAAAGAGCAAACAACAATGTTGGTCTTATCATCCCCGGTATTGCTCCCTTGCGTGATACATTCTGGGGCAAATAGATCTGGCAGAACCCCAAAATGTTTGAAGAACTGAAAGAATTTATGGACGAAATCCATAAAACAGGTGCTAAGCTCTTTGTTCAGCTTACTGCAGGTATGGGACGTTCATGGGCTATTACTGAACTTGTTGCTCCTCTTCACAGAAATAAGTTCACACGTGCTCTTGTAAAACCCATTCTTGATACATCACACGAACTGGCATCTCCCTCTCCCCAGCCTTCACGTTGGGCTCACGATATTATCTGCCCTGAAATGACAAAAGAACAGATTCACGAAATTATCGAAGCTTTTGCTAAAACTGCAAAACTCTGCCGTGATGCAGGTGTTGACGGTGTTGAAGTTCACGCTGTTCACGAAGGTTATCTCCTTGACCAGTTTGCTATTGAATTCTTCAACAAACGTACTGACGAATATGGCGGAAGCTTTGAAAACAGATATCGTTTTGCAACAGAAGTTGTTAAAGCAATCAAAGAAGCTTGCGGTGACGATTATCCTGTTTCACTGCGTTATTCTGTTGAATCAAAAATGAAAGGCTTCTGCGAAGGCGCAATGCCCGGAGAAGATTATAAAGAAGTTGGCCGTGATATGGCTGAATCAGAAAAAGCTGCTAAATACCTTCAGGATGCAGGTTATGATATGCTCAACGCTGACAACGGTACATACGACTCATGGTACTGGGCACATCCACCCATGTATATGCCTCAGAACTGTAACCTTGATGACGTTGCTCACATCAAAAAATTCGTTGACATTCCTGTTGTTTGTGCAGGACGTATGGAACCTGATGTTGGTGCTGAAGCTATCAAGGAAGGTAAAATTGACGGTGTAGGTGTTGCTCGTCAGTTCCTTGTTGACCCTGAATGGATTACAAAAATTATTGAAGACAGACTTGAAGATATCAAGCCTTGTATCTGCTGTCACAGCGGTTGCTTCAACTTCTCATCTTCAAAAGGTCATGCTAATACTCAGGACCTTAAAGATACAATGGGTCTTTCACGTTGCGCACTTAACCCTCTTACAATGCAGTCTAAAAAATACAATGTTGTTCCCGCTAAGAAGAGCAAGAATATTGCTGTTGTCGGTGGCGGTATCGGTGGTATGGAAGCTGCTATTCTCCTTGCAAAACGTGGTCACAAAGTTACTATCTATGAAAAATCAGATGCTCTGGGCGGTGTATTTATTGCTGCTGCAGCTCCCTCTTTCAAAGAAAAAGACCGTGACCTTATTAAATGGTACATCCGTGAAGTTAACAAACAGCCCTCTATTACAGTTAAGATGAACACAGAAGTTAAAGATATTGCTTCTCTGGGTGCTGATGAAGTTATCATCGCAACAGGTTCAACTCCCAACAGCATTCCTGTTAAGGGTGCAAAAGAATACGGTATTGAAGCTTGCGATTACCTTCTCGGCAAAAAGACAGTCGGCGACAACGTTGTTATCGTTGGTGGTGGTCTTACAGGTTGTGAAATCGCTTATGACCTTTATCTCCAGGGCAAGAAACCTGTTATTGTTGAAATGCAGGATGACCTTATCACAACTCCCGGTGTTGCTCTTGCTAACACAAGCTTCCTTCGTGACTGCTTCAAGGCTAACAAAGTTCCCGTTTACCTTGAATCAAAAACAACTGAAATCCGTAAAGACGGTGTTACAATTGCAACAAAAGACGGTAAAACAATTGATGTTCCCGCAGACAATGTTATCCTTTCTGTTGGTTACAGACCTGCTCCCCTTGTAGAAAAAGGAAAGCACGTTCACGTAATCGGTGATGCTTCAAAAGTCGGTAACCTGAGAACTGTTATCTGGCAGGCATGGGACATCGGTATGAAACTTTAATCAAGCTTAAAAGCAGGTGTTTCCACCTGCTTTTATTTTTGAAAATCTATTGACTTTTCATTTGTATTGTGTTAGAATTATTGAAAATCGAAAATTCAAATGCAATGAAGATATTAAGCATTTTACCGTGTCTTTCAGAGAGTCGGCGGTTGCTGTGAGCCGATAGATTAAGTTTAGTGCAGTCTCGTATCTGAGCAGAACTCCCCAACCGTTTTTTTAACTGCATAAGGAGTTACGGATGCCCCGTTATCATGGCTATGGACTTGAAATGAGTCCGATGAGTGGCTGATTTTTCAGCAATCCGGGTGGTACCGCGATAAGTTTATTATCGTCCCTGAGGCTTCTTAAGCTTCAGGGATTTACATTTTTGAGGAGGTTTTTACAATGAAAACAGTAAAAATTGCAGACATTACCTTAAGACAGATTATGTCAGATAAAAAAAGCACTATCAGCTTTAAAAATAAAATTGAACTTGCTAAACTACTTGATAAACTAAAGATTGATACTGTTGAAACAGGTATGGTTGACGGTGGCAAAACTGATGAATTACTTGTAAGAACCATTGCTCTTACAGTTAAAAACTGTACAATCTCCTGCCCTACCGGATTGACTGTTCAGGATGTTGAAAAAGCTTATGAATGCATTAAGGATGCAAGAAAACCAAGACTTAATGTGAGAATCCCCGTATCTCCCGTTCAGATGGAATACCTTTGTCACAAGAAACCTCAGGCAGTTATTGAGCTTATTTCAACACTTGTAAAAAAATCCAAAGAACTTTGCAACGATGTTGAGTTCACAGCTGTTGATGCTACAAGATGCGAAAAAAAATTCCTTTTCAAAACAATCGAAACTGCCATTGAAGCAGGTGCAAATATTATTACTGTTTGCGACACAGCAGGCACGATGTTTGCAGATGAATTTGCTTTGTTTATTTCTGAAATTTACCAGGCAGTTCCCTCTCTTAAAGACGTTGAACTTTCAATTGAAGCTAACGATTCAATTTCAATGGCAAGTGCCTGTGCTTTTGCAGGCGTTAAAGTTGGTGCAGAACACATCAAAACAACTGCAAACGGAAACGAATTCCCATCAATCGAAAGCATCGTTAACATTCTTAAATCACGTGGTGATTCATGCCACATTCACACAAATGTAAAAGCAACTGAATTCAGACGTGTTCTTGGTATGATTAAGAGTGCTATAAATGACAATTCATCTCATTCTTCATTTGACACTATTTCCAACGAACAGCACGAAGGCATCTCACTTTGTGAAACTGACGATATTTCAACAGTTACAAAAGCTGTCAGAGAATTAGGTTATGACCTGACAGAAGTGGATAACGTGAACGTTTACGAAGCTGTGATGAGAGTTGCAAAGAAAAAACAATCTGTTGGTGCAAAAGAACTTGATGCAATTGTTGCAACTGTTGCATTGCAGGTTCCTCCCACATACAAGCTTGACAGTTATGTTATCAACAGCGGTAACATCATCACTGCAACTGCAAACATTATAATGAAGAAAAACGGTAAGGAACTTTCAGGTGTCAGCGCAGGTTCAGGACCTATTGATGCTGCTTTTATGGCAATTGAACAGATTGTAGGTTGCCATTATGAACTTGACGATTTCCAGATTCAGTCTGTTACTGAAGGTAAAGAAGCCATGGGTTCTGCACTTGTTAAACTCCGTTCAAACGGTAAAGTTTATGCAGGCAAAGGTGTTTCTACCGACATTATCAGTGCTTCAATCCGTGCATATGTAAGTGCACTTAACAAAATTGCTTACGAGGAGGGTTAAAAGATGAAATTAGCTTTTTCTACAAAAAACTGGAAAGGTTATTCCTGGAGTGACTTTTGTTGCATTGCTCAGGATATCGGTTTCAAGGGAATTGAAATTCACGATATTGAAGACGATATTTTTTCTGCACAGAATGGCCCTCTCCATCCTGATAACACACCTTCAGTAAGACGCAAACTCAAAAATATGGGTCTTGAAATTTCTGCTGTTGATTATAATGGTGATTTTTCTGACCTTGAGAAAATAGTTAAATGCATCAATACTGCAAAAACTTTAAGCTCACAATATGTGAGAATGATATACACAGGTAACGATGATAAAGAAACTATTATAAACAATCTTAAACCCGCTGTGGAAACAGCAGAAAAAGAAGGCGTTGTTCTTCTTATTGAAACAACAGGTGTTTTTGCAGATACATCCAAGCTTTATGAAGTGCTTACTGAATTTGCATGTGATTATCTTTGTGTTGACTGGAATCTTCACGATACTTTCTTTTTCGGAAATGAAGATGCAGAAAAAACAATCAAAAACCTTGGTGCATATGTAAAATTAGTTCACGTTGCAGACGCAATCAGAAATGGCGACACAACAACTTTCACACTTATCGGTGACGGTGAGCTTCCCTTTGAAGAAATGATGAATGCTTTGCGTTCAATCAACTATGTAGGTTTTGTTTCTATTGAGTGGGCACCTGACAGAATTGAAGAAATAAGTGATTTAGAAGTTATCTTCCCTCACTTTGTAAACTTCATGCGCCGTTTCAGAACAAAGCACAACAAAAAGAGTGCTCTTTACCATAACGCAGAAGGTACCGGTAAATTTATCTGGCCGAAAGAAGCACTTATTGAATATACTTTCTCTGATATGCTTGACAGAGTTGTTGAAGAATTCCCTGACCAATATGCTTTTAAATACACAACCCTTGATTACACAAGAACATATTCAGAATTCCGTGATGATGTTGACACATTTGCACGCTCACTTATTGCTCTTGGTGTTAAACCAGGCGATAAAGTTGCTGTGTGGGCAACAAACATCCCCCAATGGTTCATCACTTTCTGGGCAACAACAAAAATCGGTGCAATTCTTGTTACTGTTAACACAGCTTACAAAATTCACGAAATTGAATATCTGCTCAGACAATCAGATACTCACACATTGGTTACAATTGAATCCTGCCTTGATTCAAACTATGCTCAATCAATTGCAGAGCTTTGCCCTGAGCTTGAAACTGCAACTCCCGGTCAGCCTTTGCATTGTAAAAGACTTCCTTTCCTGCGTAATGTTATTACTGTGGGATACCGTCAGAAAGGTTGTCTGACATGGGATGAAGCTATGAATTATTCTTCCAATGTTCCCGTTGAAGAAGTTTACAGAAGAGCTGCAAATGTTGATTGCCACGATGTTGCAAACATGCAGTATACATCTGGCACAACAGGTTTCCCAAAAGGTGTTATGCTCACACACTACAACATTGTTAACAACGGTAAATGTATCGGTGACAGAATGGACCTTTCAACTGCTGACAGAATGATGGTTCAGGTTCCTATGTTCCATTGCTTCGGTATGGTTCTTACAATGACTTCAATTATGTCACACGGTGGTACACTTTGTCCTCTCCCCTATTTCTCAGCAAAATCATCTTTGGCTTGCATTAACCTTGAAAGAATCACCTGCTTTAACGGTGTTCCAACAATGTTTATTGCAATGTTCCAGCACGAAGACTTTGCAAAAACTGATTTCTCATATATGCGAATCGGCATTATGGCAGGTGCAAACTGTCCTCCCGATTTGATGAAGAAAGCTTCAAAAGAAATGAATATGAAACAAATTCTCAGCGTTTACGGTCAGACAGAAGCATCTCCCGGATGCACAATGGGTGATTTCAGAGAAACACTTGAAGACAGAACTGAAACTGTTGGCAGTGCTTTCCCCAACGTTGAATGTAAAATCATCGACCCTGAAACAGGTGAAGATTTACCTGATGGTGAAAACGGTGAATTCGTAGCACGTGGATATAACATTATGAAAGGCTATTATAAAATGCCCAAAGCCACTGCTTCAGCAATTGATGCACAAGGTTGGCTCCACACAGGCGATATAGCTTGCAGAAGACCTGACGGGTATTATTTAATTACAGGTCGTCTTAAGGATATGATTATCCGTGGTGGTGAAAATATTTATCCAAGAGAAATTGAAGAATTCATTTTCACTCACGAAGCTGTTGAAGATGTTCAGGTTATCGGTGTGCCTGACAAGCGTTACGGTGAAGAAATTATGGCTTCCATCATTCTTAAAGATGGTTATGAAATGACTGTTGAAGAAATGAAAGACTATATCCTTTCACATATGGCAAGACACAAAGTTCCGAGATACATTGAATTTGTTTCTTCCTTCCCCAAAAACGCAGCAGGTAAAATTCTTAAATACAAAATGCGTGAAGAAGCAATTGAAAAATTAGGTCTTCAGAATGTAGGTAAATAATTATTGGCAGGAAACCCAAACAAAAGGTTTCCTGCTATATAATTTTTATACATTATTCTCCTTGACTAAAGATTTTGTCAGTTGTATAATTTTAGTATATTATTTTAAAAGGGATGATAAAGATGTTAGATATCAAATTTGAAAAAGCTAATTCTCTCAAAGCTAAACCCGACCCCAACACTCTTGGTTTCGGTGAAGTTTTCACAGACTATATGTTTATGATGGATTACAGCAAAAAGGAAGGCTGGCACGATGCAAAAATCGTACCTTACGGTGAACTTTCACTCAGCCCTGCTGCTTGCGTTTTCCATTATGGTGCAGAAGTTTTTGAAGGTATGAAAGCTTACAGAACTCCCGATGGCGAAGTTCAGCTTTTCAGACCTATGGAAAACATCAGAAGACTTAACAACTCTGCTGAAAGACTTTGTCTTCCTCAGATTGATGAAGAACTTGCTTTGCACGTTCTTAAAACATTTGTTGAAGTTGAAAAAGATTGGGTTCCTTCAAAGAAAGGCACTTCTCTCTACTTAAGACCTTTCCTTATTGCAACTGATGCAAAACTTGGTCTTCACGCAATTGACGAAGCAAAATATGTTATTATCGCTTCTCCCGTTGGCAGCTACTACAAAGAAGGCATTAACCCTGTTAAAATTATGATTGAAACAGAAGACGTTCGTGCAGTACGTGGCGGTACAGGTTATGCAAAATGCGGCGGTAACTATGCTGCAAGTAACAGAGCTGCTGCAAGAGCTGAAGAAAAAGGTTTCTCTCAGGTTCTCTGGCTTGACGGTGTTGAGAGAAAATATGTTGAAGAAGTTGGCGCAATGAACGTTATGTTCAAAATTGACGGCAAAATCAAAACTCCCAAACTCATCGGTTCAGTTCTTCCCGGTATCACAAGAAAATCCTGCATTGAACTTATGAAATCAGAAAGCTATGATGTTGAAGAAACTTTCGTAGCTGTTGATGAAATTATTGATGCTCTTAAAAACGGTAAGCTTGAAGAAGCTTGGGGTTGCGGTACTGCTGCTGTTGTTTCTCCTATCGGTCTTCTTTCTTATGAAGGTACAGATTACGTTATCAACAACGGTGAAATCGGTACACTTACACAACACCTTTATGATGAACTCACAGGCATTCAGTGGGGCGAAAAAGAAGACAAATTTGGTTGGATTGTTAAAATCTGAATTAAGAAATAAAAAATTAAGCCGAGTGAATTATTCACTTGGCTTTTTTGTTATTGTTGTGGTATAATTATTTTATCATACAGAAAGGATGGGTTTTATGCACAGAGTTAAAATCGGTGAAGAAATTTTTTATGCAGAAGACGGAACTGGCCTTTCTGAAATTTTAATAAAAAATAAAAAATCAGTTACTCATCCCTGCGGTGGCAGGGGGACATGTAAAAAATGTACTGTTGTTATAAACGGAAAAGAAACACTCTCCTGCCAATATAAAATCCATTCTGACATTGAAGTTATTTTACCTGAAAAAGAAAACATCCTTTCTGCGACAGGAGCAGAAGAAGATGGAATTGTTACTGAAAACCTGTGCCTTGCCCTTGATATCGGTACAACTACTCTTGCACTTTCTCTTGTGTCCCTTGATGAAAAGAAAATCATCAGAACAATCACACGTGCAAACCCGCAACGTGTTTTTGGTGCTGATGTAATGACAAGGATTGATTATTGCAGTAAAAACTCTGTTAAAGACCTTGAAAAAGTGCTGACAGACGAAATCAATTCAATGATTGAAGAAACCGGTATTTGTGAAGCTGAAAAAATGTATGTTTCAGGCAACACAACAATGCTTCACTTGTTCCGGGGTGTTGATTGTTCTTCAATGGGTGTTTTTCCCTATTCCCCTGCTTTTCTTGAAAGCAAGGAAGATAAGACAAACAGATTTAAAGGTGTTAAGGAAACCATTTCTTTGCCGGCTGTTCATTCTTTTGTTGGTGCTGACATTGTTGCAGGTTTGAATTTGGTAGGATTTTCCGAAAAAGGAAAATATAATATTCTCCTTGACCTTGGAACAAATGCTGAAATTGTATTGTTTGATGAAAGCAAAATATTATGCACTTCCGCTGCTGCAGGTCCCTGCTTTGAAGGTGCAAACATCTCCTGCGGAATGAGTGCAACAAAAGGTGCTGTTTTTTCTTATAAAAAAGGTGAAATCAAAACTATTGACGATTTACCCCCTGCAGGAATTTGTGCAACGGGACTTATTGACCTGATTGCTGAATTTATTGACGACAAAACCATTGACAAAACCGGTTTTATGGAGTGTGAAGAATTTCAGCTCAGTGAGAAAATTTCTGTCACCCAAGAGGATATCAGACAGTTTCAACTTGCAAAATCTGCAGTATTTTCCGCAATTATATGTCTTATGAAAAAGTTGAATCTGAATTTCGGACAAATTGACAAACTTTATGTTTCCGGTGGTTTTTCAGCACAGATAAACATGGAAAACGCTGTTAAATCCGGATTGATTCCAAAAGAATTGAAAGAAAAATGTGTTGCCATAAATAACTCTTCACTTCTGGGTACAGTTAAATTTGCAACAGAGAAAAATGACCTTTCCTGTTTTATAAAAAAAGCTGAATATGTTGATTTATCGTCAGATAAATATTTCTCTGATTTATTTATAGAAAATTTAAGTTGGTGATTTTATGAAGCAAAAGCAACTCACACCTGAAAAGTTGAAAAAAATTCAACTCAGCCGTGAAAGAGAAATCAGAAAATGGGAAAAAGAAAAACAAAAATCAAAAAGAAATTTTTATTTCGTTTACCTTGTGCTGATTATTTCCCTCATTTATGCAACGGATGAAATCGCATCGCAAATCGGCACACTTATGAAAACAGAAATTGCAAACGACCTTTTTGCAAAATTCGGTGAAAGCTCTGTTGGTCTGTTGGATTTCTTATCTGTGGCTTCTGTACCTTTTATGGTACTGAGCCTTGTTTACAAACCTCTTGCTGACCGTCTTGGGCGTAAATTATTTCTCATTTTAAACACATTCGGCATGAGTTTTGCAATGTTTCTTATCTTCCTTTCAAATAACCTTGTGCTTTACTTTTTAGGCGCCTGTCTTGTGCAATTCTTCATTCCACACGATATGCACGTAGTTTACATAATGGAATCTTCACCATCAAAGCACAGGGCAAGGATATATTCTTCAATCAAGTTTTTGGCAAATATGAGTGTTATGCTCATTCCCCTCCTGAGAAAACTTTTGATGAACGATGCATCTGAATGGCGAATTGTATTTTTCATTCCTGCTGTTGTCGGAATTATCACCTGCCTTATTGCACTTCTCACTGCAAGAGAAACAGATACCTTTATTGATTCAAGATTAAAATATCTCCATCAGACAGATGAAGAAAGAGCGAAACAAAAGAAACTTGAAAATGCACAGGGTGGTCTTATCCCTGCCCTTAAATTTGCAATGAAACACAGACAACTTCGCTGGCTTTACATAACATCAGCTTTTGTTAACCTTGGTTTTTATACTACACTTAATTATCAGGTTATTCTTTCCTACGGATATGCGCAGAATTACGTTGAAAACGGTTTATACGAAAGTTTAAGCGATAAAGTTCTTAATGATGTCAGTTTAGGGCCGGTAACAGCTGCATTATTTATGTTCCCTGTGGGTTGTGCTTTTGCACAGGTAATTATGGGATTTATATCTGATTCAAAAGGAAGAAAAATTGCTGCTACCACAACTGCGTTCAATTGTCTTTTGTTCTTTATACTTTTCTCCGTAGGTTCAAAAATGGCGTGGAGTCCTTATCTTGTAGGTTTCTTCTGCGGTGCTTGTATCGGCAGTTATTACACAACAAACGATGTGCTCATTATGATGATTGGGGAATCCTCACCTACAAATCTGCGTTCATCAACGATGTCAGCACAATTTGTTATTACTGCAATCGGTGTTGTTATCTCCTTCGGCACAAGTATGCTTTTATCAATCAAGCTGGGAAATGCATTCATCGGAACGATATGTTTTGCTCTTTTAGTGCCCGGATTTATAATCTCACTCATTCTCCTTGCGCGTAAAACCCACGAAACTAAGGGTATTGATATGGACACAGTAACAGGCTGTGAGTGGGATTGATTTAAACGAAAAGTCATCAGTCATTTCTGAACGTGTCAAAAAAACACCGCCGTGTCATTCTCGAGCAAAGAGAAGAATCCCGGCGGTGTTATAGTTTGTTGTTTGCCTTTTTCAGATCCTTCGTTTCATCCTCGCCGTAGTCATTCTTGAGCGTCAGCGAAGAATCTCGGCGAGGATTCACTCAAGGATGACGAAAAAGGAAATGAGATGTTTGCCGTTTTGAGATCTTTCGCTTACGCTCAAGGATGACGACAAAACGGCAAGGTCGGTGCGATAAATTAACGGTTTGTCGACAAGCGCCAAACCCTACAATGTTAAAATCGGTACAACATATATTCAGGTGTGGACGCAGTCCACCCACACTTCTTCACTGTTACTTCTTACCTCTTACTTCAATTATAATTTGTGATAACAAATTATAATTTAAACACTTTCCTGATTTTCTCAAGATATCCGTAACCATAAAGGTCATCAGGTTGAAGATAACTTGTTTCTGTCCATTCGTTCCAGCTGTTAACTGTAATAAGAGGAACTTTCATATCGCTTTTTCGAAGGGAATTGTCTGCAAAATCTTTGATTTTTATGCAGGCTCTTTCAAAATTTTCCGGGGTATTGTTTGTTACAACACCTTCTATGAAATCAAAAAATCTTACGTTGTTATCCCAACCTACTGAAATGTTAGGATAGAAAGTGCAGGGAAGTTTTTCTGTTTCTTCATTGATTTTATCCAGATAGTTATCAGTAACTTCAGTGTATTCACCATCAAACCTTACATTACAGCCCCAGTTGTAACTCGTCACAGAGTCAACGCCCAGATAATCATAAAGTTCATAAATGTTTATTGTTTCTCTCTCATCTTTGAAGTTAAGCCAGTTATATTCTTTATATCCCCAATGAACAATCTGCAGATGAAGTCCTGAAAAACCTGCATTAACAGTTTTCTGCCTGAACTCTGCAATTGCATCTTTGCAGTCTTCAACTGTTCTGAATGAACGCAGGAAATTATCAAAATCAAAAATCATATAAACAGGGCAGTTTTCGATTTTATAATAATTTTCTTTCCTGAAATATTTTTCAATTGTTCTGTCGCAGATGTTTGAGAAAATTTCATCAGTTACAACACCACTCCAGATAACTGTGTCAAGGTCTCTGTCAGAGTTTCTCTTATCCCAGAGGTGTGTTGCATTATGGTTTGCCCACATAAGGTAGAATTTCATATCCTTGTTGTTTGAAGCCTTAAGGAAACCGTCATTGAGGCAGTTTTCAAGGAAAGGACGGTTATCGTACCAATACCAATCGTAAATAAATACGTTAACACCATAGGAAACAGCACAATCAATCTGCATCTGCATAACATATTTATCAGCCTCGTTAACATATCCCCAGGTGGGAATTCTGGGCCATCGACAACCATCATAGCCTTTGTTTGTCATAGCTTTAACAGTCTGCCATTCTCCGTATCCCTCAGGCCAGAAAATTCTCGTTCTCGGTTCATCACCTGTGTATGATGGCCAGATAAACGCTGCAATGTCATAGTTTTTCATATTTTCACCTGCTTATATTAATTAATACATTTTGGCAAAATCTGAAATAATTTCGCTTATAAAAATATTATATACTGAAAAATTTTTTGTTTCAAGAGTTGTGTTTCTTTTTTTATTATGATAAAATCAAGAAAAGGAAGGTGATTTCTATGTCAAAAAAATTTGTGGCAATTGTGTTGACTTTAGCAATGTTATTTACTCTCACATCATGTTTTGGCAAAAAAGATGATGCTGAGGAAAAAGATGATGTTTTAATAACAGAGGAAACCATCAGCGAAGAAGATGTTTTTGTTTCGGAAAAAGAAGAAACAAAAGAAGATAAAACAACTCCTGATGCAACAAAAACAGAAAAGCCAAAGCCTGAAAATGGTGAACTGACACAGGCAGATATTATAGATATTTATCTTAAAAACAAGAATGTATGGATTCTTGAAGAAGAATATATTTATGGACAGCAATATTTCTTCATTGACCTTGATTTTGACGGTGTTCTTGAATTAGTTTCAATTTTCAATGAAGGTTCAGGTCTTTACAGTAGGACAGCATTTTATAAAATTGATAAAAACACGAAAAATGTTGTTGAAATTCCAACTAACGTAGAAGAAGGTGAAGGCGAGTTCGATTTAGCTTCAACAGGCAAGAATGCACCGAAGCTTCTGAAAAACAAGCAGACAGGCAAAATGTTATATCTTGCAACGGATGTTCTGCGCATTATGAACGGTGAATATGTTTTGTATACCGGCACAATGTCACTCGGAGGCAACCTTGTTTCTATGGATAATATGTTTATGTTTTATGAATATTCTGAAGGTCATTTCAGCCATCCTGAAGGATTAATAGAATATTCAGTTATGAGAAACGGTAAATATGAAAGTGTAAGCGGAGAACAATATGAAACAGAAATGAATAAATTCTTGTCACAATATAACGATATGAATTTAAAACTCCATTTCATCGATGGCGAAACATTCAATTCATCAAACGAAACACAGCAGAAAAATATGCTCACTCAGGGCTATAACGGATTTACATATAATAAATAAATTATAATTTACCACTACACCGACCTTGCCATTTCGCTGTCATCCTTGAGCAAATCCTCGCCGAGATTCTTCGCTGACGCTCAAGAATGACCATGGCGAGGATGAAGCGAAGGATCTCAAAATGGCAAACAACAAACTATAACACCGCCGAGATTCTTCGCTTTGCTCGAGAATGACACGGCGGTGTTTTTTACGCGTTTGGAAATGTTATAGTTAAAATATAATTCAACTGTAAAAGAGCCAGTATCAAAAGATACCGGCTCTTTTTTCATTGTCTTCTGAAATTCTAACATCAGACATTGCTTATTTGTTTTTTATAAAGTTTTCTTGCCTCGAAGAATGCAAAAGTTATGCAGATAAAGGAATATACAGCGAAAATAAGATGTGTTGATATTGCAGGTGAATCCTTTATCATTGTTAAATACAGTGCAATTGTAAGCATTCCGTTTACCATCATACAAACCGTATATTCAATATAAGCAAACATTGTAAGGAAATAAATCAGTATACCAAGCAATGTTGAAAGGCTATCGAGGAAAACGTAGTCTGAACCTAAAAGCGGAAGAATAATCCACATTGCAACCACAAGAACAGTAAAAATTGCAAAAGTCAATAACCGCTGTTTTCCGGTAAGTTTTTTAAGCTTTGTTGATTCACCGCTTTTGTGTTTATTCCAACGTATGAAAGTTATAAGCTGAATTGGGCAGGAGAAAAACAAAGCTGAGGCTGCCGAACCATATATACCGAATTTAAAATAAACTATGGCATAAAAAACCGAATTTATGCAACCTAACAAACTACTGTAACGATTAACCCTTGATTGAAGAAAAGCGATGATGAGTGACACATAAAGGGGCACACTCTGCACAAAAGTAGGGTCAAATTTTATACCTGCAATTGTAATACCCACACCTGTTAAAACCATAAGTATGAGTATAAAAATATCTTTTTTAGTCAATACACCTTTCTTCAAATTCTGCACCTGCTATTTCTTAAAATATATTCCGCCTGACTTAAGCTTGTCTGATGAATATTTCATAAGCTGAGATACTGTTACAAGCTGATATCCCTTTGCAATCAGTTCCGGCACAAGCTTTTCCATTGCATCTGCTGTTTCTTTGCGACAATCGTGGCAGTGAACTATATCTCCGGCAGAAACATTGTTAATTATTTCATTATAAACAGCATCTGCATCTCCGGTCTTATAATCAAGTGAATCAACAGACCAATTGATAAAACATACATTTATGTCTTCACCTACAGATTTTACAATATCGTTGTACGCACCAAAAGGCGGACGCACAAAAACACAATCTTCACCTGTTACTTCAATTATTTTAGCTCTTGTCATAAGAATCTGGTCTTTGATTGCTTTTTCTTTAAGCTCTGTAAAATTTTTATGATCCCAACTGTGATTGGCAACCTGATGACCCTCATCAAAAAGAGTTTTAACCATTTCTGCATTATCGTTAATGCAACTACCCTCAATAAAAAATGTTGCTTTGCCGCCATTTTTTCTGAAAATTTCAAGCAAACGACCTGTTTCTTCCCCAGGTCCGTCATCAAAAGTAAGAGCAACCATAGGTTTATCAGCATCAATACCGACACGTGCATAATTTTTCACCTTGGGCAAAGTTTCAAAAAGCGGTTTTTTTATTTCTGATTTATATACATAGCCTTCTTCAAGCATTTTTCTGAGTTCTGCATTTTTGCAGGAATCCAACTTCAGATTACCAGACATAAAAACAACCTCCTTTTTTATCAAGCAATTTATTTTTTGCCTTTTACTTTTTCCCAATATTCTTTTGCGGCTTGCTCGTTTTTATTTTCACCGTAATTGTAATATTTTTTATTTTTAAGAACATCGGGAAGATATTGCTGATTTATCCAATGGTTGGGATAATCGTGAGGATAATTATAAAACTGTCCTTTGTTCTGATTATCTTCACCATCAAAATGTTTATTCTGCAATGTTCTTGGAATAGGTCCTGAATTACCGTTTCTCAAATCCTGAGCTGCCATATCATAAGCAAGGTATGCCGAATTTGATTTTGGGCTGTTGCACACAAGCACAACTGCATCTGCAAGAGGTATTCTGGCTTCCGGAAGACCTACCATAAGTGCAGAATCAACTGCTGATTTAACAATAGGAATTATCATAGGATAAGCAAGACCTACATCTTCGCAGGCACAAACAAGAAGTCTTCTGCAGGCTGAAGGCAAATCCCCTGCCTCAAGAAGTCTTGCAAGATAGTGAAGCGCTGCATCAGGGTCAGAGCCTCGCATTGATTTCTGAAAAGCCGAAAGAATATCGTAGTGCTCATCGCCCTCACGGTCATATTTCATAGCACTTTTCTGTGTAAGTTCTTTTACACAATCAAGAGTAATTTTTCTTACACCTTCCCAAAGATGTGTTGAAAGAACACTCAGTTCAACTGTGTTGATAGATTTCCTTACATCTCCGCCACAACCTGATGCAATCCATTCGATTGCCTTTTCTTCAACTTCAATTTTTTCGCCTAAATGCTCTTCATATAACTGATACGCACGTTTTACTGCAACAACTATATCTTCCTTTGCAACTGCTTTGAACTCAAAAACCGTTGAACGGCTGAGAATTGCATTATAGACATAAAAATAAGGGTTTTCAGTTGTTGAAGCAATGAGCGTAATTGAACCGTTTTCTATGTATTCAAGAAGTGATTGCTGCTGTTTTTTATTGAAATACTGAATTTCATCAAGATAAAGCACAACACCGTTAGGGCTCTGGAAAGTATCAAGGCTTGCTACAATTTCTTTGATATCAGAAATTGATGCATTTGTACCGTTGAGTTTGCAGAATCTGCGGTTTGTGTTTTTGGCAATAATTTCGGCCAAAGTGGTTTTACCAACACCTGAAGGACCGTAAAAAATAAGGTTGGGAATATTCCCGCTGTCGAGAATATTCCTCAATGCCTTGCCTTTATCTAACAAATGGTGCTGGCCGACCATATCTTCAATTTTTGAAGGTCTTATCATATCCGCAAGAGGAGAAGACATTTCCCTCACCTACCTAAATAAAAGAGATTATAAATCCTAAAAGGTAACGAAGTGCCATTGAAATAAGAAGCGGTGCTAAGAAACTTACACCGCCTTTTGCATAAAGGTAAGTGTAATATGCACTTTCACTTGGCACAAGTTGTTTGATTTTTGGTACAGTTGTTTTTATATGATTAAGATAAAACCTGTTTGCGAAAAAGCCTATAAAAACATTGACTAAAAGCATAATTCCGATAACCACAAACATCCAGATGAAGTTTGTGAGGTTTTGCTGAAAACAGGTATACAGAGCATCATAGCATACATTCACAGCTTCTGTTAACTGTGCTTGTGCTTGCATCAATTGTTCCCGTGAAGCATCAGAATATGAAGAAAATAATTCCATCATTTGTTGAAGTACAGTTTCATAAGCTGAAAAAGACGGTGACAAACTGATTGTGTAAGAAAAAGATGACAGGAACAAACTTAAAGCAAAATTAATTCCTGCAAAAGCAAAACCCGGCTTATACATTTTTCTGAAGAAAAGCCAATAATAGCCAAAGAAAAATGCTGCAAAATTAAATTTCGGTCTTTTGTTTTCTTTTTTCGCTTTAAGGAAAGTTTTTATATAGCTGTCTTTATTTCTCTGTACCAAACAAACAGCCTCTTTCACAGTAACGGTATTTTCATCATCAATAAATTCATTTCCGTTTACTGCCTTACCCTCAAAATAAACAGTATCACTTGCCTGAGGCATAAACTGTCTTTCAATTTCAGGCTTTGTTATTGCACCGCAATTTGGGCAAAGAAAATTACTTTTTTTAACTTCTGTGCCACATTCGGGACACTCTATTGTTTCTTCCTTATCTTGTTCATCCGTATTTTCCACAGATTCTTCACTGACTTCAGCTTTTTCTTCAGATGCTTTTTCCCAGGTAAAACCTGTTTCGTGAAGATGGGAATTCACACATTTACCCGCTTCGTTATAGCAAGACCTGTGCTGTGGTGTACCACATTCAGGGCAAACCACAACATCATCTTCCTCTGTGAAAGGCTGCTGACAAAGTGGGCATTTTTCTTTATCATATCTCATTTCTTTTTACCTTGTTTTTTTGTTAATTTCATCATTTTTTCTTCATGCTCTTTTTTCTTTTCTTCCTCACCTTTTGTAAGAAGATAAGATGCACTCCAGAAAATAAGCACTATGAACAACACAAGCATAACTACCCATGCTGAAGACAAATTAATTGTTTCGATTTTTGCAATCGCACCTAACATAGGAACATCAAAGATTGCACCTAATGTTACCTGACCGCTGAGAATGGGAGCTACCATCTTATTAAAACTTATCATCATGCCGATAAGTGAAGCAATACCTAAACCACCACAGGCAAAGGTTACAATTTTTTTGTTTGTGAAAATTGAAACTATTCCTGAAACAAGGGCAATAACCAGAGTCAGTGCAAAAAATGCAACCACCCATTTAACATAAGGTGTTATAGGTGCCAAAGCTTCATTGGCTGAACCTTTTGAAAGCATTTCTTCAAAGTCCACACCAAAGCTTTTGAGAAGATCGTAAAGTCCGTATAAGCTGTAATTATCTTCTGTCCAGCCCTGGTCGCCTACTTCTGTTAATTTGCCACCGAGAATGGAGTTTAACAACCCGTAGCCTGTTATCTGATAAAACCAATGGATAATCGGCACAAAAAATGCAACAGGAATTACTGCAAAAGAAAGGAGTGCGCTAACTATTCTGTCTACTACTTTCATATATTATTCCTTACTTTCTTTTATTTAGCAGGTTTCCAGGAGGAATTAAGACCTACTGTTCTGTTGATAACAAGGTTATCGGGTGTGCTGTCTTTATCAACACAGAAATAACCCTGACGCATAAACTGGAACATATCCCCTTCTTTGATATTACGAAGACCGCCTTCGAGAACGCTATCTTTGAGAACAACAAGACTTTCGGGGTTAAGGTTTTCTTTGAAACTGCCTTTTGATTCATCTGAGGGATTTTCCACGTTAAAGAGCCTGTCATAAAGACGAACTTCTGCTTTAACACAATCATCAGCACTTACCCAATGGAGTGTGCCTTTGACTTTTCTTCCGTCAGGTGTTTCACCACCACGGCTCTCGGGGTCGTATGTGCAATGAAGGCAGGTTACATTACCTTCATCGTCTGTTTCGTAGCTGTTACAAGTGATATAATATGCACTCTTAAGACGAACTTCATTGCCGGGGAAAAGACGGAAATATTTTTTAACAGGTTCTGCCATAAAGTCATCCTGCTCAACATAAAGATTTCTTGAGAAAGTAACCTGTCTTTTGCCAAGTTCAGGTTTATCAGGATTGTTTTCAACCTCAATAATTTCAGTCTGACCTTCCGGATAGTTATCAATAACAACTTTAAGAGGTCTTAAAACTGCCATTGCTCTTGGTGCATTCTGGTTAAGATTATCTCTTACACAAGCTTCAAGAAGACCGTAATCAACAACGCTGTATGCTTTTGAAACACCGATTTTGTTGCAGAATTCACGGATTGCTTCTGCAGGATAACCACGTCTTCTCATACCACTGAGTGTTGCCATACGGGGGTCATTCCAGCCGCTTACGATTCCGTCATTTACAAGTGCAAGACATTTTCTCTTACTTGTGAGTGAATAGTTAAGGTTAAGTCTTGCAAATTCAATCTGTCTGGGAGGTTCTTCTAACCCTAATTCTTTGAGGAACCAATCATAAAGAGGTCTGTGGTTTTCAAATTCAAGAGAGCAGAGTGAGTGTGTTACCTTTTCTGCTGCGTCTGAAAGAGGATGAGCAAAATCGTACATAGGATAAACACACCATTTATCACCTGTCTGATGATGTGAAACATGAGCAATTCTGTAAATTACAGGGTCACGCATATTGATGTTGGGAGAAGCCATATCAATTTTTGCGCGGAGAACTCTTGCACCGTCGGGGAATTCACCCTCTGTCATTCTTCTGAACAAATCAAGGTTTTCTTCAATTGAACGGTTTCTGTAAGGGCTTTCTTTACCAGGCTCTGTAAGTGTGCCTCTGTATTCTCTCATTTCATCTGCTGTAAGGTCGCAGACGAAAGCTTTGCCCATTTCAATGAGCTTTACTGCACAATCGTAGATGAAATCGAAATAGCTTGATGCATAGTAACAATCGTTCCATTTAAAGCCAAGCCATTCAATATCTTCTTTGATTGCATCAACATATTCCATATCTTCTTTGCTTGGGTTTGTATCATCAAGACGAAGGTTGCAAAGACCGTTGTATTTATTTGCAGTTGTGAAGTTGATGCAGATTGCCTTTGCATGACCGATATGGAGATATCCGTTGGGTTCGGGAGGGAAACGGGTCTGAACTCGTGAATAAACGCCATCCTCCAGATCCTTATCGATAAAATCGTGGATGAAGTTTGATGAAACTTCTTTTTTGTTTTCTTCAATAATTTCTGCCATTATTTTCAAGTCCTTTCATTACAGACTGTTAATACAGTTATCTATTCTTTCCATTACTTTTTCTTCGCCTAAAAGCTGCATAATGGAATAGAGGTCAGGTGTGTTTCTTCTTGATGTGATTGCGATTCTGATCACAGTTGAAACATCGCCTACGTGACCTTTGAACATTTCAGGATTTTTCTTATATTCCTTAACATTAGGAGTGAAGCCTAAGCCCTCGCACATATCTTTGATTCTTGAGAACCACATATCTTTATCGTCTGACTGGTTATATGTGTTTTTATATGTTTCAAGGATAGCCTTTGCATCATCAGATGAAATGTTTTCAGGCATTGTGTAATCAGGTGAATAGATTTCATCATAGAAATATTCTACGTAAGGTTTTATATCGCTCCACTTGGAAATATCTTTACGGGGTTTGTTACCGCCTCTGTCAATTGAAAGAATGCCCTCGGCATATTTTTCATCATTTGAGAAAAGGTTAAACAATTGTTCATCATTTTCTTTTGCCCACACAAGAGCTTTCTGAAGAACTTCTTCTGCTGACATTACGGAAATAACATTTTTACTTACGTCGATAAGTTTTGTTAAATCAAACAAAGCACCGCTTGCACTCATTTTCTTAAGATTAAAGGGGAATTCTGAAGTGTCTGCTGTGGGGTTAGCTTTTCTCCAATCTTCAAAGTTTGAGTTTGCAATTGTGAGAAGATATTCAATAACACTTTCTTTGGGATAACCCTCGTCAAAATAGAAAGTAACTGCTGCTTCAGGGTCTTTACGTTTTGAAAGCTTTCTTTTGCCACCGTTTTCTTCTTTCATAATAGGTGAAATGTGAGCGTATTTGGGAACTCTGAAACCGCAACATTTGAAAAGCTGGATGTGAAGAGGTACTGATGAAATCCATTCATCACCTCTTACGATGTGTGTGCTTCTCATAAGATGGTCGTCCACTGCATGAGCAAAATGATATGTAGGAATACCGTCTGTTTTAAGAAGAACGACATCCTGAATGTTTTCAGGCATTTCAATTTTGCCTTTGATTACATCTTCAAAAGCGATTCTCTTTTCACGGCTTCCGGGTGAACGGAGTCTTAAAACATAGCTTCTGCCCGCTTTGATGTTTGCTTCAATTTCTTCATAAGACAAGTTTCTGCAAACTGCATATTCACCATAGTAGCCTTTATCATCAAGGTTTAATTCTTCCTGTTTTGCACGAAGATTATTCAGATCTTCTTCACTGCAGAAGCAGGGATATGCAAGACCGTTTTTAACAAGTTCTTTTGCAAAGCATTGGTAAATATCTTTTCTTAAGCTCTGCTGATAAGGTTCGTAGTTTCCTTTTTCGTCATTAAAGCCTACAACACCTTCTTCCGGAGTCATTCCGAAAGCTGACAGGCCTTTTATGATTTCTGAAACGCCGTCTTCGATTTCACGTTTCTTATCAGTATCTTCAATTCTTAAATAAAACACACCGCCCGTTGTTGTGGCAGTAAGCTTTGAACACATTGCAGCGAAAAGTCCGCCGATGTGCAAAAAGCCTGTGGGACTTGGTGCAAAACGCGTAACACGTGCGCCTTCTTTAAGTCCCCTTTCAGGATACATTTCTTCATACTCTTCAGGTGTTTTTGTGATGTGACTGAAGAGCAGTTCTGCAAGTTTAATGTTATCAGTCAAAGGTAATCTCTCCCATAATATAATTACTATATATTATCGCAGAAAATTCATTTTTTTTCAAGTGTTAA
Source organism: Acutalibacteraceae bacterium (assembly GCA_045534165.1). GTDB lineage: Bacteria > Bacillota > Clostridia > Oscillospirales > Acutalibacteraceae > SIG575. The sequence goes on from JAZSJD010000074.1 coordinate 27,232, forward strand.
TTGATATTTTTTTCACGAAAAAAGAAAAAAACTCCTGAAAATTATCAGGAGTTTTTAAAGTTTATTTCTTACTGCCTTTTTTTGTTCTTATGCCTCGCATAAATGTTGCATTTGCAACAAGATTGCCGATGGCATTTATAGGTCTTGAGGCTTTTTTAACGAAACTATTTACCTTTGTACCCTGGAACAAAAGTTCAAAAAGGAACATCTGACCAAGGTCTGTTTTATCAAAGTTTCTGATTTTTACATCCAACCTGTCAAACTTAACAAACCATGTTTTTACTTCAGGAATTTCAAAGGAGAAAATCTGAATTTCAAGCTTTCGTTTATTGTGCCATTTACCATAAGCACAGACATGTGTTTTCTGATGGCCGAAATCAATTTCGCTGATTCTTCTGACACCGTCAAAGCTGATTACGATTTTGTTTTCACCTGCACATCTTTCTGTCCACACAAGTTCACCGTATTCTTCTTTGAAATTGAAGCTTACGTGTTTCATATACCCTGTTTTCCTGGGCAAAGTGAAAATCTGTGAAAGCGTCAGCATTGAAGCAAACATCTGAGGGAACATACGGTATTTATTTCCGTTTACACGTGCTTCTGTTTTTGCCTGACGTGGTGCAACTTCAATAATATCGTAAGAATACTGTTTAAGTTCTTTTCTGAAAGCTTCTGTTGCTTGTCCTTCAGGAACCTGAAGGTTATCTTTGAATGCAAGGGGGAAATATTTATCGATTGTATCGAAAATAATATCCTGCCTTATATCTGCACCATTCATTACAACAAGGGCATTATGTTTCGGATAGAAGAATATATACTGACCGAAAAGACCTTCAAAACGATAATAACTTCCGTCTTTATTAATCCATGTGTTAAAACCGAAGCTGAGACCTTTTGCATAAGAACTTGGTGTTTCATCGATATACGGTGTTGTCATTTTATCTGTCCAACCCACAGGAATAACCTGAACACCGTTATACACACCTTTCTGCAGGAAGCAGATGCCGATTCTGGCAAGGTCTTCAACTTTGAGGTAAAGTCCCCAACCACCTGCATTATAACCTTTTGAATCTACATCCCAATGGTTTGTATCGATATAAAGGGGTTCAAAAAATCTTGGTTTGATATATTCAAAAAGAGATTGTCCCGAAACTTTTGAAATAATTCTGCTTAACACATAAGTGTTATCACTTACATAACAGAATTTTTCACCGGGTTTTGCAAATCTTTTTGCTTTGACAAAGTTATTAAGCCAATCGCCGATTTCTTTATCGTCAAGAACGCTTAATTTTTTGCCCGCAGTCATATCCATAAGGTGACGTACGGTTATGCCTTCAATTTTTTTTAACTTACCTTTTTTGAAATCATCCTTGAAAATTTCTTCCATAGGTGAATCAATTGTAAGAAGCCCTTCATCAATAGCAAAACCTATAGCAACTGCTGTTATTGCTTTTGAAAGAGAAAACATTGTACCCGGCATTTCCGGAAAATAAGGATAGTGGGAACATTCCGCTGCCACCTTACCGTCACGAAGAACCATAATATTTTTAAAATTATATGTTGATGCTTTTAACTCTTTAAAAAACTGACTCAAAACAGATGAGTCCACACCAACTTCTTCAGGGCTCTGAGCACGTTCAATCATATCTGCGCAATCAAGTGCCAATGCGATCCCTCCACTCGAAAAATCTTAATATAAAAGTTATTATAACACAAAAATATTATAAAATCAACAATCTGCAATATAGTCTGAAATCAACAGTATTCTGTGAACTTCATCAACAGCATACAGAACATTATCCCGTGATAAAGATCTGTCAGTCATAACTCCTGCCGACATAATAATGCTGTAAATTCCGTTCATATCAAAGAGCGATTCCATGGCATCTTTCATTGCTTCATCGTTCTGAAACCTGACAGACATTGTGGTGTTACCAAGACAAATCTGTCTTGCAAGTTCTGAAATAAACTTATCCCTTGCCTGACCGTCATATGCAGAAAAATAAACTGAATTTTTAACATAATAGTTTTCTTTTTCGCTGTTGCAGACCCCTTTGAAACGCTCTTCAACTGTATGAGTTTTCTCAATTTCTTTATCTGTCACATTAAAATAGGCATATTTATTTTCCATTGCATCTTTCAGAGGGTCATTCCACGTTGCATCAAGATGATAGTAAGAATCGCCGATTCTGACCATATTCCAGGCGTGTCCTATTTTTTTATTTTCTTCAACAATATCGCCGATTACAAGGTGGTTTTCTATGCCGGCTGCATCAAGAAGATATTTCATTGCTTTTGCATAACCCTCGCAGGATGCAAAACCTTTTACCATACAGCCATAAGCAGAAGAATATGTATTGCCTGTTTTATCCACATATTCACATCTGTCTATAACATAGTCATGGATAAAAAGTTCTTTTTCATAATCAGATTCAAGGTTTTCTGTTTTTGTGAGAACAAAGTTTTTTATCTGCTCCATTTCCTGACAAGCCACATTATATTCTGCACCTGTCATTGAATATCCGGGGAGAAAATAACATCTGTCCCCTCCTCTTGTTTCTGTTATACAATTTTCAGAAAGGAAAAATAAATCTGCATTATCGTAAATCACAGCTTCATAAACATTCTCAATTCCTCCATCATCAAGGAGAGGAATTCTTATTTTTTCAGGAAAAAGCTTTGCCTTTTCCACAATAATTTCGTAAGCAATTTTTTCATTCTTATCAAGATTATTGTAGAAAAATCCATTGTATGTTCCTGAAGGTTCATCCGGCAAAGAATTCTTTTCTTCCAGCTTTTCAATACCGTCAAAAGCTATAAGCCACAGAAGAAATCCCAAACTAATGCCGAGAACAAGAGTGAACACTGTTTTAAAAATTTTCTTTACCAAGTTATTATCACTCCCTGAAATCTTCCACACTCTCAGCTATAATATATTCCTTTTTCACTTTATCGCTTGAAAGATTAATAATATAATCTTTATAAGACATGAAATCTACAACAGAAATGTTGCTGTCTGTCTGGCTTATTATATTGGAATAAATTATATCTCTGTTTTCAAGGGTTGTTTCATTGAAATACTGTCTGAACATTTCAAGAAGAATTTCCATCCTGAATTCATCAGCCTTTTTATCATCTGTTGAATATGTGAGAATCTTGACTATATTATCATCAGAAATTTCCTGAAGTCCTTTTTCAAAATTGACTGTGTCTATGCCGTTTGTAAATGACATTTTTTTTGAAAAATTAATACTCAACGGTGCAAAATTTGCAGTTATTCCTTCGATACTGCCCTCTTTGCAGCCTATATATTTATCAAACTTAACTCCCATATATTCCTCTGCTGATTTTACAAGCTGCAAAGCACCGGCGTCCTTATAGCAAGATGTGGGAGTTACTTTTTTTTCGTTAAGATTAAAGTTTTTTCCTTTTACGGGAACAGAATAAACGGTTACATCTTTTTTGCTCATATCAAAATTTACCGCACACATAAAGGTAACATTTTCTTCCTCATCATCTGTGCAGTACATAAAAATATTCTTTTCGCCTTTTACTTTTTTTATTACATAACTTTTTTCACCATCAGCAACAACTGTGCCGGGTGAAGTGATAACATTGCTTATATCAAAATCATAAGAAAGCATAAATAAGAACACTGCAAGAAAAACTATAACAACAGCAGAAACGAGAAAAATTAAAATGCTCTTTTTTAAATTACCTCTTCTGCGTTCTGCTTTTGTTTTAAAAACAACTTCTTTGTTGCCATGCCACAACCAATTCACAAAGCAACCTCCTTATCATTCATCCCAATCAAATTTTGTAAGTTTTCCTTCACACAGAAGTTCAGGAAACCCCCATTGTCTTAAAACTTCAAAAGCACCTACACAGACACAATTTGAAAGATTAAGACTTCTTGCATGGGAATCGTTTATCATAGGCATTCTTACGCATCTGTCAGGATTGTTGTTAAGAAGTTCTTCGGGCAAACCTTTTGTTTCTTTTCCGAAAAACAGATATGTATTTTCAGGATATTCCACATCAGAATAAATATGACGTGCTTTTGTGGAAAAATAAAAATATTCTCCGTTATTTTTTGCGTAAAAATCTTCAATATTCTCGTAGTATGTTATATCAAGCAAATGCCAATAATCAAGGCCTGCTCTTTTTAATTTTTTATCGTCAATTTTAAAACCCATAGGTTCAATTATATGAAGCCTTGCACCTGTTGCGGCACAAGTTCTTGCAATATTGCCTGTATTCTGCGGGATTTCAGGTTCAACCAACACAATATTCAAAGAAGGCATTTACATCTCATCCTTTCAAAAAGTTATTATACCATTTTTTCGTTACCTTTTTCAATATTTTCTTCACATTTTTAATCACGAAGATGAAAAACTATATCTGTCACGTGATAACACTCAGGAAAAGGAGGATAAAAAAATGAAAAAATCAAGCTCAAAAAACATTATGACAGGCATTGGCGTTGCTATGGCACTCGGAAGTGGTGCTGCACTTATCGGAAGCGCTATGATGTCTGACAGCTCTATGATGAAATCAATGAGAAAAGGTGCTGAAAAAGCAATTAAAAACGTTGGCAGTTTCATAGGTAGTATGTAACAAAAAAACTGCAGGTGCAACATTGCACTTGCAGTTTCTTATTTATTCTTATGAGATAACATCTACATGGCAGTATTTGCCGATTTCAAACTTATTTCTGAGTAAATATGGTTTTTTACCGCAAACAGTAATATTTTCAAATTCAACCTGCACTGTATTGGTATCGCTGTCTGTACCTGCGATTTTTGGTTTCATATACGAAGTGTAGGAAATATTTCTGAAAGCAACATCTTTAATCTGAAAATTTTCTGCTTCTTCGTCATAAATTTTCACAAGAATCGGTCTGCCTTCATCACGGAAAATTTCAATGTTTTCAAACAGAATTCCGCTGATGCTTCCCTCTGTCTGCTCCGCCACAACAACGAGAGAGCCTATTCTGTCGTTATCCCAGATACCGTCACGGTAAACCACAGCACAATCACGGAAAGTAACGTCGGAAATCATTTTGTTAACTTCGCCCGTTATACCGAAGCAACGTGCATAACCGCCCCATGCAATACAATTTGTAAAAGTAATGTTTTGGCTGTGCATTCTGCCGCCGAGAGCTTTCACTTCAAAAGTATCGTCTGCCACTCTTGCAAAGCAGTTATCTACCGTTACATTGTGGCTGTTGCAGATTGCAAAACCATCACAGTTTCCGCGGTTGCCGATGATATCCACATTGTCAATGTTTACATCTGTACAGCAATAGGAAATAAAAGACCATTCAGGTGAATTGATAATTTTAACTCCGCTTACGTCGATGTTATTGCAGTTTGTGAAAACCATACCACGTCTTTCACGTCTGTCAAGGTGGGTAAGGTCAATAACACCCCTGCCTGTAAAGGTTACGTTATTGCAGTTGAAGAAATTCAAAAACGGATATCTTGTAAGACCTATGGCATTATCACCCGGTGCAGTGGGTTCAAAATATTTATTTTCATCTTCTGCACAATCAATATCATAAAGATGGTTTGCAAGCACATATGCACCTTCTTTAAGGTAGATTACAAGATTATTCTCTCCCACAAAATTTACATAGTCATATTTATAAACGCCTTTGTCAAGAACAATAACTTTGTCTTCACCATATTTTTCTTTATATTCTGCAATTTCTGCATCTTCATCAATTTTTTCACGGACCATAAGAGTGTAACCATAATACTGATTTGCACCGTTGAAAAGGAAAGTATAAATACCTGTTTTGTTAATTGATGCTGTTACCGTGTTATCACTGCATCTTGCACCAACACCGTGAGATTCGGGCAAGACAATTGCATTTTTAAGTTTAACATCTTTACCTGTTATTTCGATGTTGAATGAAAATTCTTCATCTGCATCAACATAAATTTCAGAAAAAGAATGGAGTGTTCCCGTATCATCTGCACGGATGAAAACTACGGAAGCATAAACCGGAATTTCTGTACCGCTGATTTTTGCTGTATAGTAAGGTGAAATTGTAATACCGTTAATATCATCATATCCGCCTGACTGCACATATTCGGGCAATTCAGCCGAAGCACGTCCTACAAGCTCCTGCTCTGTAAGCCCCGCTTCTTCAAGAGTGATTATCGCTTCTTCAGGATACTGAAGAAAAGAAAAATCGAAGTTCTCGCTTTCAGGATAAATTGTAGCAGGATAAACAAGTCCTGACACAAAAACGGAAATTGTTGTAAAAATAGTAAAAAAGAATTTAATAATACTCTGCATATTATTTCCTCCGTTCATTCAGAATAAAATCTGTTTACATCTATTGATTCATATGTTTTGGAAAGTGTTTTCTCTCCTCAGAAAAGGAGCTGAAGGGTCAGATAATAAATTATAATTTACTGACTAAAAATTCTGCTACTGCATCTTCGGTGTTTCTGCCGATAACTGCACAGGCGTGTTTCTTTACGTCTTCTTTTGCATTTTCAACTGCATAAGATTCATCTGCTGCATCAAACATAGGGATATCATTAAGGTTATCACCAAAAGCTACCACCTTACGGAAGGCGTAGGTTTCTTTCAGGAATTTAACTGCATTATATTTTGACGCTTTGTGTGAACAGACTTCAAAATACCAGAAATCAGGGTTATAGGTATCACGGTAAAATTCACTTCTTATACCATCAATCTGTTTCACTTTTTCATAAAGAGGTTTTATTTTATCGTAATGGTCTGAATAAGAATAATATACAATTCCGTTATTTTTACAATCGGTAAAGGATTTCACCTTTGTAAATTTTTTGCCGAATTTTTCTTCTCTTTCTTTTATAAATTTTTCAGAATTAGGTGCAATTGTGTTTTCGTAATAAGTTGAAAGTTCATCTTCATCAATGCAGAAAACAAAGCCGGGAGAGCCAAAATCACAGACTGTCTGCAAAAATTCTTCCTTTGCTTTCTGCGGGAAAGTGTGAACGGAAATATACTTCTTTTCCTGAATATTGTAAGATGCTACGCCATTCATAAGCACAACAGGAACATTCACATCAACACCCTGCAGCATCTGTTCAACAGTTGCAATTGTTCTTGCTGTTGCAACTGAAAAATAATTTCCTCTTGAAATAAATTCATTGATAAGATTTTTGCTTTTTTCTGTTATTTCTGCATTGTTATCAAGAAGTGTTCCGTCAAGGTCGGAAATATAAAGAGTTTTCATTATCAATCACCTAAAAAAGGCTGTGCATTCGCTGAGTTCCCATTTTAAAAAAATACTGCCTTATGGGAGCTCAGCATTCACACAGCCTTTAAAATTATTTCACTAACTGAATACGGTCTTTTTCCCTTGGTTTGGGTTCAGGCTTTTCGTCACCGTGACCAACAGAAATTGCAATATCAAAAATATAATTTTCAGGAATGTTAAGTCTTTTTTTCCATTTTGAACTGTCAGGACCGTTGAACAATGCACCAACAGACGCAATAATTACAGAATCAAGACCTATTCCCTTTGCACAAATTGCAATATTTTCAACCATTATGCCTGCATCCATCTTACTTCCGTTTTCGCTGAAAATCATTGCCATAACGGGTGCATTGTGGTAAACAGGATTTTTCTCTGCCCTTGTGTAGGCAGGAGTGTCATATCCTACAAATTCCTTGAAATCGTGATTGATTTCATCAAGCATTGCCTTATCGGTTATAAACCTTACATGGCAAGGCTGACCGTTTCTTCCGCTGGGTGCCAGCAAAGCTGCTTTCATCAACGTTTCAAGTTCATCTGAATTCAATGGAATATCTTTATATTCACGGATTGTCTGACGTGAAAAAATTGCATTTGTAACCTGATTTTCAATAACCATTATTCGCCCTTCATTCCAAGGAGTTTAACTTTACCGTCATATGAAGCCTGGCTTACTTTGATTGAATCAAAGATAGCTGCTCTGATGTCATCTTCTGTTGCACCAAGCTCAATGCTGTATTTATTATCAATAAAGAGGTTAATTGCCATAATATCTGCAAGTCCGTCAACGTCGATACCGCTTTCGATACCTTTTGCAGCATATTCTTTCTTAACTCCGCCAAGACCCATTCTCATCATCCAGGGAGCTACGCTGATAATCTTTCTGTTATCGCCCATTCCTCTTGCAGCATATACGATTTTGAGGAATTCTTTCCAGCTCTGGTTATACATGCTGATAGGCCATGCTTTAGCACCTTTTGATTTTTCTGCTGCGCCGACAATAACTTCAGCAACCTGACGAACTGTGAGCATTGCTGTGCCGCCGCCGGGATACATTGTGAATGGAAGCTTATCCATTCTCTTGATCTGTTCAATAAGGATAACCCAAACAGGTTTTCTGCCGGGCTGTGTGCCGAAAATGTAGGGAAGTTCGAGAACTGCTACATCGAAGTTGTCATCTGCAAATGAGAAAGCAACTTCTTCCTGGTCGATACGGCTTCTGATATAAGGATGCTTTTCGCAGAGGTTCATATCAGGGCGTTCTTTTGCAAGATATGCAAAATATGAACCGAGGACAACTGCATTTTTCATGCCAACTTCTTTACAGATAGGAAGAATTCTCTTGAGAGGAGCGATATTGTATTTGTAATATGCATCATAAACAGGAGCAGGAAATTCAACTCTTTCATCAATACCTGCTGCGAATACGAAGCAATCGTATCCTTTCATCATTTCTCTGAGTTCATCATCTGTTTTGTCGTTGATGTTAGCAAAAACAATTTCCATTTCCTTGGGAATGGGAGCACCTTCCGGAAGTGGGGGAAGTGCCACAGTCTTTACTTCGTGACCTTTTTTAATGAACAAATCTGCAGCTGCAGAGCCAAGCAGACCTGTTCCGCCAATCATAAATACTTTCATTAGACTAACCTCCAAATTTAGTTACAATAATTTTATAACTATTTCGCCAATTAGTCAATAGATATTTTCACTTTATTTCTTTATTAGCAACATTACTGCCTTAAAAGCTACAGAAAGCTTGTAATACGGATAAACATATATTGCAGGAAAGATAAAAATATACAGCAACATCCATGGAATAAAGCTGATTTTAAGGATGGCTGTTTCAAAACATCTGTTTTCCATAATCTGTGTGCTCAAGGCCATCACTTCCTTTGTTTTACAGCACGGATTTTCATAAAAAAGATATGGCACAAGAAAATAACGTTGCGACAAAACAAAATAAAAGAAAAAGCCTGTGGCAGACAAAACAAAGGTGCTTACAAGCAAAGAAAACAAAAGATTTCTGCCTATCCCCTGCTTCAGAGAATAAAGAACATAAAAACCGATTGTAGCAGAGGGTGCCATCAGCACAACAAACTGAAGAAATTTACGCAAATCAACAGAAAGGTAAATTTTTATTGCATTGAGAAATTCCTTTCCTTTGCAGAAAGAAAAAATTTTTCTGACCGGAAGCTTGTTTTTCTTGGAATTTTCATAAAACCAGATATCTCTGCCATATCTGAAAGGCAGAATAAGAATATAGGATAAAACACCTAAAAAAGCAAAAAAGGCAATCCTGACCAATCTGCCTGAAGGCGAAATAAAAGATTCCACTGCAGGTATGCGGATTAACAATTCACCGAAAACAAACGAATTGTTCAGCAAAACCATAAGTGAAACTGTAAGTAACAACACAACGGAAAAACTTGAATATTGATTTAACATATTGGCTTTGGAAAAAATTTTTATTCTTGAATTCACTCCAAATCACTCCTTTAATCTGGAGTTTTGGCTTTTTGCTGTTTTTTATTCAAAAAAGAACACTAATATTGTATTAATTTTTATACAATATATATTGCTCTTTTTGATAAAAAATGATACAATACATATTTGTAATAAATTAAAATGGAGATTTTTATGAGAAAATTCATTCATATCATTATAGCTATGGTGATTTTTGCATCAATGTTTTGCTCAATTACCGTAAGTGCAAAAGAACCTGAACCGCAAGGCTCAAAGATTTTTGCTGTTTCACGAGGCGGAGATACATCTGAATTTCCTGAAAATTCACTTGAAGCAATTGAAGCTTGTTTTTCCCTTAACATTGATGCTGTTTCTGTTCCCGTAAAAGAAACTGCTGACGGCAGAATTATTGTTTTTGGAAGCGACAACACAGCAGGGCTCTGCGTTGATAAAAATTCAGCTCAGACAAACAAAAACATTTCTGAAACTGATTATAAAACTCTTTCCTCTTTTTATCTTTTATCTATGGAAGGCGGAAATTTATCAGTTGCAACGAAATCAGCTGTTCCCCTGCTTGAAGATGTTGTAAAGCTTACAGATGGTAAAGTTCAGTTAATCATCGATTGCAACAAGGATATTCTTGATAAAACTTACAACACCGTAAAAAAATACGGTTCTGTCAAAAACGTTATTTTCAGATGTAAAGATGTGAAAAACAAAGATATGATGAGCTGGTCAGAAAGCAAAGAGGACAAGCCTCAGTTCATTGCTTCTTACAAAGGTAACATTATCTTCTCTGCAATCAGCCAATATAACTTTGCTGAAAAAAATAAAGTTTCAATAATTGAATTTTCAACAAAAAACCAATATGGTGTTATTTATTCTGACTTTTTCACAAACCGTTTTGATAATGTTCAGGCTTTAGCACCTGTTTACGACCCGGATTTGTGCGGTATGCGTTCAGACTCTGTTACCGGTTGGGAAGATCTGATTTCACGGGGATTCACTGCAATTGAAACTGAAAAAGCACGTGAATTTTCTCAGTATATTTCTTTGGTTGAGGAAACTTCTTCAAGGCTTGAAAATTTTTATAACCAGATAAAAGATGCTGACCTGTCAGCCTATTCTTCTTCAGGCGTTAAAAAATTCAACAAGCATCTGAAAAATGCTGAAGAAATTATAGTTTCGGAAAAAGCTTACAGTGCTACACAAATCAGTAACTGTTTTGACAATCTGAAAACCGCATCCCGCGAGTTAATAAAAGCAGACGGAGATAACACAAACGATGCATCCGTTTCTCCGATGAAAATTTTCTGGATAATTTTAGCAATAGCACTTTTCGTATCTTCACAGGTTTATCTTCATAAAAAAACAAAATAATTTGCCGGAGGGATTTTTATGACAACAGAAAAATTACCCAAACTCAAAAGAGCCGCAAATCCGGAAGAAGTGGGTGTTTCTTCCACAGCAATCAGAAAAATAATTGAAGAATTCAAAAAAAGAGATGTTGAGGTTCACAGTTTACTTATTCTGAGACACGGAAAAGTAGCTTTTGAATCTTATGCCTTTCCCTTTGATGCAGATACTCCGCACATTATGTATTCAGTAAGCAAAAGCTTCACTTCAACAGCAATCGGCTTTGCAATTGATGAAGGATTAATTTCTTTAGACACACGTGTTGTTGATATTTTTCCGAAATTTGATGATAAATCCGATATTAAGCTCCAGAAATTAACTGTTTACCATTTGCTTACCATGACTTCAGGTAAAAATGTAAGTTTCCTTGTTGACAAAACAAAAAACCAGTGGATGAAAGATTTCTTTGAAGCTGATTGGGCTTTTGAACCCGGCGAAGAATGGCAATATATAAGCGAAAACCAGTTTATACTTTCTGCCATAATCAAACAGGTTACAGGACAAAGTATGAGAGAATATCTGGCTCCAAGACTTTTCAGACCCCTGGGAATAAGAGAAAATCCTTTCTGGGAATGTGACGGACACGGTATTGAAGCCGGCGGTTGGGGACTTTATATCACACCTGAAGAACTTGCACATTTTGTTCAGTGCCTTTTAGATGGCGGTAAATTCAGAAACAAACGTGTTATTCCTGAAAAATGGGTAAAATATGCAACTTCAGATATTGTAAGCAACCACAAAGCTTTCAACTCTTTCGGCAACATTATGCCTGATGTTTCTTCAGGATACGGTGCCTGCTTCTGGCAGAACGGAGGCAAAAACGGTTATCGTGCTGACGGTATGTTCTCACAGTTCGGTTTTGTTTTTAAAGATTTTGATGCCTGTGTTGTTATAACTGCATGCGAAATCAATGAACAATTAACCCGAGATTGTTTCTGGGAACATTTCAGCAAACTTTTCATCAATGAAAGAAAAAAAGCTTCTGTAAAAGCTCTCCCCTCTCTTGAAAAGTTAAGTGATTTACCTGAATCAAAAATTCACAGTAAATATGAAAAAGTCCTTAAAAACAAAAAAATTGTTTTAAAACCCAATGCTACTCTGGAAACATTGAAATATCCTCTGAGCATTCTTCCCATGTATACAACCTATATGTCAACTGATAAAGCCGGTTATTACAACAACTTCCAGTTTGATTTCAAAAAAGATGCACTTATTATGTCATGGGATGAAGGCGAAGAGCATAACTCAATCAGATGCAATATGGACGGAACAGTAGCTTTTACACCTATGCATCTTGGCGGTTTTGACTTTAAAGCAAGCGCTTCTGCCTGCTGGATTAACGAAACCAACCTCCTCGTGTGGATCCGTCCCCTTGGTGCTATCGGACAGAGAAGATTACGTTTTGAATTCAATGAAGACAAAACTGTTACACTTTATTCTGCTACAAGCCCTGACCTCAGGAAGATTGCTGATAACCTTTCTACTGAATTTATCAAGAAGCTTAAACTGGTTATGGGCAAAAACCTTCTTTCAAGCTCTTTTACAAACGTTGCTCCCGTTATGCTTGAACCTAAACACAAGTGCAGACTTGTGGACAGATAAACATTCATTTAATATGCATTTTTCCTTGACAAAAAGTGAAAAAAGTTGTATATTATACATATAAAACTGCATATTTATACCAAAACAAATGAAAATATACGAATTTTTATACATTATATACAAAAAGGGTGACAAAATTGGCAAAAGTTTTTATAGACGGTAAAGCCGGCACAACAGGTCTCAGAATTTATGAAAGACTTGCAGGCAGAGATGACCTTACGCTTATCACTTTAAGTGACGAGGACAGAAAGGATTATGACAAAAGAAAAGAAGCAATCAACTCTGCCGACATAGTTTTCCTGTGTCTGCCGGACCCTGCTGCAATTGAGGCTGTGGGAATGATTGAAAACGACAACGTAAAAATCATCGACACCTCAACAGCACACAGAACAAGCGAGGGCTGGACTTATGGTTTCCCTGAACTTGATAAAGAAATATGGGAAAACCTTAAAACTTCAAAAAGAGTTGCTGTTCCCGGTTGTCACGCAGGTGGTTTTATCGCTCTTGTTTATCCGCTTATCAAAAACGGTATTATCCCTGCTGACATTAAAATCGCCTGTCACAGCCTTACAGGTTACAGCGGCGGCGGCAAAAAAATGATTGCTGAATATGAGGATGAAAACCGTTCACCTCTTTTTGATGCTCCGAGACAGTATGGTCTTACGCAGATGCACAAACATCTTAAAGAAATGAAAGCAGTCACAGGTCTTGAAACAAACCCCATTTTCTGCCCTATCGTTTCTGATTTTTACAGCGGTATGGAAATGACGGTTCCCGTTTTTGCAAGTGATTTGTGTGAAGGCAAAACTGTTGAAGATATTAAAAATGTTTATGCTTCACTTTATAACAGTGATATAGTTAAATACAAAGAATCTATGGACGAAGAAGGTCTTATGAGTGCAAACGCCCTTTCTTTCAAAGACAGAATGGAAATCACCGTTTGCGGAAATGATGAAAGAATTCTTCTCATTGCCAGATATGATAACCTTGGCAAAGGTGCTTCAGGTGCTGCAATTGAGTGTATGAACATTATGCTGGGAAACGAACCTACTCTTGGTCTTGATATATGAAAGGATTGAAATATAATGCAATTTATTAATGGCGGTGTTTGTGCCGCAAAAGGATTTAAAGCAAGCGGTGTTCACTGCGGAATAAGAAAGAATAAAACTAAACGTGACCTGGCGCTTGTGCTCAGCGAAACTAAAGCAACTGCTGCTGCAGTTTACACAACCAACCTTGTTAAAGGTGCTCCCATCACAGTTACTAAAAACAACATCTCTGACGGTTTCGGTCAGGCTATGATTTGCAACAGCGGTAACGCAAACACATGCAATGCAAACGGTATTGAAATTGCTGAAGAAATGTGTACACTTTTAGGAAATGAACTTAACATTGATGCAAAAGATGTTATTGTTGCTTCAACCGGTGTTATCGGCCAGACACTTGACATCACTCCCATCAAAAACGGTATTCCCTCTCTGTGTGAAGAATTAGCTTGTGACGGAAACAACGCAGCAGAGGCTATTATGACAACTGACACAGTTTCAAAACAAGCTGCTGTTGAATTTGTTGTTGGTGGCAAAACCTGTCGCCTTGGCGGTATGGCAAAAGGCTCAGGTATGATTCACACCAATATGGCAACAATGCTTGTTTTTATAACAACTGATGCAAAAATCAGTTCCCAGATGCTTCAGAAAGCACTCAGCGAAGAAGTTAAAGATTCTTTCAACATGGTGAGTGTTGACGGAGATACTTCAACAAACGATATGGTTTCTGTTCTTGCAAATGGTATGGCAGGTAACGAAGAAATCACAGAAGAAAACGAAGATTTCCTTGCTTTCAGAAAAGCGCTCGGTACTGTTATGGTTTCACTGTCACGAATGATTGCAGGTGACGGCGAAGGTGCAACAAAGCTCCTTGAATGTGTTGTTTCTTCTGCTTCTGACAAAGAAACTGCAAAAATCGTTGCAAAATCAGTTATATGTTCCTCACTTCTCAAAGCTGCAATGTTCGGCGCTGATGCTAACTGGGGACGTGTGCTTTGTGCAATAGGTTACAGCGGTGCAGATGTTGACGTTAACAAAATTGATGTTTCTTTCCGTTCTGTAAAAGGTCAGATTGATGTTTGCAGAATGGGTGCAGGCATTGATTTCTCTGAAGAAAAAGCAAAAGAAATTCTTCTTGAAAAAGAAATTGAAATTCTTGTTTCTTTAAACAGTGGCGAAGCAAACGCAACTGCATGGGGTTGCGATTTAACATATGATTATGTTAAAATTAACGGCGATTACAGAACCTGAGGTGAAAAAATGAACGAAATTACAAATGCACAGAGAGCCGACATACTTATTCAGGCTCTCCCCTATATCCAGAAATATACAAATAAAATTATCGTTATCAAATATGGCGGAAACGCTATGATAAATGAGGAACTGAAAGCTGCTGTTATGGGCGATATGGTTCTGCTTTCACTTATCGGCATCAAGGTTGTTCTTGTTCACGGTGGTGGCCCTGAAATTACTGAAATGCTGGGTAAAATCGGTAAAGAATCAAAATTCTACAATGGTTTGCGTGTTACTGATGAAGAAAGCGCAAAAATCGTGCAGATGGTTCTTGCAGGTAAAATCAATAAAAACCTTGTAAATCTTCTCCAGAATATCGGTGGTAAGGCTATCGGTCTTTCAGGTATGGACGGTAACCTTATTGAAGCAAAGCCCATTGACTTTGAAAACTTAGGTTATGTTGGTGAAATCACACACGTTAACACTCAGCCGATTCTGGATGTGCTTGAAAAAGGTTATATTCCCGTTATTTCAACTGTGGGTTGCGATAATGAAGGCAATGTTTACAACATCAATGCTGACACAGCTGCTGCTGCAATTGCAGGCTCACTTGGTGCAGAAAGCCTTATTTCTATGACAGACATCTGCGGTATTCTCCGTGACAAAGATGACCCCTCAACTCTTATCCCGGTTATCAATGTAAGTGAAGCTCCTCAGCTTATGCGTGAGGGAATTATTTCAGGTGGTATGATTCCCAAAATCGAATGTTGCATTGAAGCAATAAGACGTGGCGTAGGCAAGGTTTTTGTTATTGACGGACGTGTGCCCCACTCAATACTTATTGAAATTCTCACCGATGAAGGTATCGGTACAATGTTAATATAAGAAGGTTATTATTTTGGAACTTAAAAGTAAAGACAAACAATATGTTGCCAACACTTATGCACGTTTCCCTCTTGAAATTGTCAGAGGGGAAGGAGCTTTTGCATATGATGAAGCAGGCAAAAAATACATAGATTTATCAACAGGTATTGCAGTTAACACTTTCGGTTACTGCGATAAAGAATGGCAGGATGCCATCAAAGAACAAATCGGAATTGTTCAGCACACTTCAAACCTTTTCTATACAAACCCTTGTGCTGAGCTTGCAGAAATGCTTTGTGAAAGAACGGGAATGAAGAAAGTTTTCTTCTCCAATTCCGGTGCTGAAGCAAATGAATGTGCAATCAAAACTGCAAGAAAATATGCTTTTGACAAATTCGGTGATTACAGTCACAACACTGTTATCACTCTGAAAAACAGTTTCCACGGAAGAACACTTGCAACACTTGCTGCAACAGGTCAGGATGTTTTCCACACAACATTCGGTCCGTTCCCCGAAGGGTTCGTTTATGCAGAGCCAAACAACATTGAAAGTGTTAAAGAATTGGCTGAAAACAACAATTGCTGTGCAATTATGTTTGAGCTTGTTCAGGGTGAGGGCGGTGTTTGTCCCTTAACTCAGGATTTTGTTGACGGACTTATCAGACTTGCAGAAGAAAAAGATTTGCTTCTCATCTGTGATGAAGTGCAGACAGGTAACGGAAGAACCGGCGAACTTTATTCATTTATGAACTATGGTTTCACACCTGATATTTTCTCAACTGCAAAAGGTCTTGCAGGCGGTCTGCCTTTAGGTGCAACAGTTATGGGTGAAAAGGTGGAAAATACTCTTGTTCCCTCCTCTCACGGTTCAACTTTCGGCGGAAATCCTGTTTGTTGTGCTGCTGCAAAGAGCATCATTTCAAAGCTTGACAAAAAACTTCTTGATGAAGTCAAAGAAAAATCAGAATACATTTTCACAACACTCTCATCTGCACAAGGCGTCAAGAGTGTTGCAGGTATGGGTCTGATGATTGGTGTTGAAACTGAACGTGATGCAAAAGACATTATTGCAGAATGCAGAGAAAAAGGGCTTATTGTTATAAGTGCAAAAACAAAAGTAAGACTTCTGCCCCCACTTAACATCGATTTTGATACACTCAAAGAAGCAATTGAAATATTAATGAGTTGTTGTAAAGGAGAATAAAAAATGAAACATCTTTTAAAACTTATGGATTGGTCAACTGAAGAAATTACAGAAGTTCTCAACCTTGCAGACCAGCTTAAATATGAAAAGAAAAATGGTATTGAGCACCATCTTCTTAAAGGCAAAACACTTGGTCTTATCTTCCAGAAATCTTCAACAAGAACAAGAGTTTCTTTTGAAGTTGGTATGTATGATTTAGGTGGTTCAGCTCTTTTCCTCAGCTCAAACGATTTGCAGATCGGCAGAGGCGAACCCATTGAAGATACTGCACGTGTTCTTTCACGTTACCTTGACGGTATTATGATAAGAACTTACGAACAGGCTGAAGTTGAAAAACTTGCTGAATACGGTTCAATTCCCATCATCAACGGTCTTACAGATTTCTGCCATCCTTGTCAGGTGCTTGCAGACCTTATGACAATCAGAGAACATAAAGGCATTATCAAAGGTCACAAACTTTGCTACATCGGTGACGGTAACAATATGGCTAACTCACTTATCGTTGGCGGTATCAAAATGGGCATGAGCGTTGCTATTGCATGCCCCAAGGATTATCAGCCTGATGCTGAAATTATGAAATGGGCGAGCGAAAACGGCGATTTCCTCTGCACAGAAGATGTTTTTGAAGCTGCAAAAGATGCTGATGTGCTTTACACAGACGTATGGGCTTCAATGGGCCAGGAGCAGGAAGCTGAAGAAAGAAAGAAAATCTTCAAAGGTTACCAGATCAACGATGACGTTATGGCTGTTGCTCACAAGGATGCAATGGTTATGCACTGCTTGCCTGCACACAGAGGCGAAGAAATCACAGCAGAAGTTATTGAAAAACATGCAAATGAAATTTTTGACGAAGCAGAAAACAGACTTCATGCACAGAAAGCTGTTCTCGTTAAATGTTTTGAATAATTTAAGCTGAAATTTTCCTCAGTCAGAATAACAGATTTTGCCATCTCCCCTTGTATTTTTTCAAGGGGAGATTTTTTGTTTCACACCGATAATGCTGTCGCGTATCGGTGTTTTTTAACGCATTATTGTGCCGCAAGTTCACATTTTAAAGAAATACTGCCTTATGGGAGCTCAGCATTAGATTGACATTTTTTCTTTTTTGATATATATTTAATTTAAAAGGAGGCTTTATTATGTGGCAGATTATCAGAATTCTTGTGGCAGCTTTTGTCACTGTGGAAACACTTTTTGCAGGAGCATTCAACGGTGTTATGGTCAAAAATGTTGAAATGCCTGAACCTGTAACAGGCGAATACACAAAATATGTTGACCCGTTCATCGGCACAGGCGGTACTCCCTGGACCTGCGGTATGCTCAGCCCTGCAGCCTGCGCTCCATTCGGTGCAGTAAGATTAGGTGCTGACACAACTTTCCTTGGTGGTACATATATCACTAAAATGAACACATCAGGCTATTATTATGAGCAGGCACACCTGCTTGGTTTCAGCCATTCAAGACTTTCGGGCACAGGTGCTGAAGATTACAATATTTTCAGAATCACTCCTGCAGTAGGCAATAAAAAAGCAGGTGTTATCCCCTATTCACACAAAAACGAAGTTGCTTCTCCCGGATATTATGCAGTATACCTTCCATCTTTAGGTTGCCTTGCAGAAATGACTGCTGACCAGCACACAGGCGTGCACAGATACACTTTCTCAAACGACAAAGATGCACGACTTTCACTTGATGTTACAAGCACAATCGGTAACGGTCATGCAGAAAAAGGCTTTGCAGAATACGACGAAGAAACAGGTATCATAACAGGCGGAGCACGAATTCACGCTGCTTTCTCTGACAGATATGATGGTCTCCCCTGCTACTTTGCTTTACAGGCAGACAAAGAAATCAAAGAATGCAAAATTTCAGGCGATGAAAATGACCTTAAGGCTGACATCAACTTCGGTAATATGAACAACCAGAGCGTTGAAGTTAAGGTTGGTATCAGCTTTGTAAGCATTGAAAATGCACTTCTCAACCTTAATGAAGAAACAAAAGATCTTGACTTTAACGGTGTAAGAGAGAAAACTGTAAGCGATTGGGAAAAACATCTTTCACAGATTAAAATTGAATCAAAAGACGAAGATATAAAAACAATCTTCTACACATCTCTTTATCACACAATGATAATGCCTACAAATTATACTGACGTAAACGGTGAATATTTAGGCTTTGACAAGCAGACTCATACTGCAGACGGCTATACATACAGGTCTGATATGTCTTTGTGGGATACCTGCAGAAACACTCATTCTCTTTATATGCTTATTGAAGATGAAGTGCAGAATGACTGCCTCAAGAGCCTTGTTGAAATGGCAAAAACAGGCGGTGCTCTCCCCCGTTGGCCCATGGGCGCAGGTTATGCAGGTTCAATGATAGGCGACCCTGCAAACATTATGATTGCAGAAAGCTATATAAAAGGATATACTGATTTCGACGTTGAAACAGCATATGAATATATGAAGAAATCTTCTGATACAGGCGTAAACAGAGTAGGCAGAGATTGGCTTAAGGAATATAACGAATATGGTTATGTACCTCACGACCTTTGTGGCGGAAACAAATCTGTAAGCCGTACACTTGAATATTCATGGGAAGACGGTGCAATTGCAACTCTTGCAGAGGCTCTGGGCAACACTGAAGATGCTGCAAAATACAGAGAAAAATCAATGTATTTCAAAAACACCTGGAACCCGGAAACAAAATATTTCCAGGCAAAAAATTCTGACGGCTCATGGTATAAATACTTCAATCCCTACATCACAACTTTCTATGATGCAGTTATGATTAACAAATATGCAGGTTGCTACTGCGAAGGCAGCGCAAGACAGTGGAGATACAGTGCACTCCAGGATATCGACGGTATGATTGAACTTTTCGGTTCAGAAGAATACTTTGTTTCTGAGCTCGAAGATTTTATGGAAGATGCTGCTCCCACACGAGCATTCCTTGACCCCGGTCACGGATATTGGGTTGGTAACCAGCACGATATCCACACCCCTTACCTCTTCTCAAACGCAGGCAGACCTGACCTTACACAGAAATGGGTTCGCTGGACTCTTAAAGAACGTTTCAGCACAGATATAAACGGTGTTGACGGAAACGATGACGGTGGTACATTGGGTGCTTGGTACGTATTCTCAGGTATGGGATTCTATCCTCTGGCAGGTACGGATAAATACTGGATTGGCTCACCCAACATTGACACGGCTGAAATCGCTCTTGCAAACGGCAACACTCTTAAAATTACTGCTCTCAACCAGAGCGATAAAAATATTTACGTTAAAGAAGTCACTCTCAACGGTAAAGTTCTTGAAGGCCCTTATGTTACACATGAAGAGCTTATGGAAGGAGGAGAACTTGTTTTCACAATGAGTTCTGAAAGCTGATTATGGTTACTTATTTAAAAGCTATTATTTCACTTATTGAAGTTTTCCTTTTCAGCCTTGGCGTTTTTGTTGCTGATACTGAGATCAATTACGGCGGAGAAACTTATGTTGCTCCCGAAATTAAAACAGAAATGTTCCTTGTTAAAGACGGTGAATCTGATTTTGTTATTGTAACAGAAGAAGATGCTGACGAATGTATTAAAACTGCAAGCAAAGAATTGCAGACTTACATTGAAAAAATTTCAGGTGCAAAACTTGAAATAAAGGAAGAAACTGAAGTTACAGTTGATGACAAAATGATTATTTTAGGTGAAACTGAAATCGGTCAGTCAATTAAAAAATTCAATGCTGAAGAAATCAAAGAAGACGGTTTCAGACTTTATTCTGACGGAAATCATCTTTTGATTTTCGGCCAGGACAGCAGAGGCACTCTTTACGGTGCATATTCTTTGCTTGAAGATTACCTTGGTGTGCGTTGGTTTACTCCCAAACTTGAAAAAGTTCCTGAAAATGAAGATGTTATAATTGATGCAAATATGGATGTTCTTGATGAGCCTTCTTTTGCAATACGCAGAAACAGCCCTTCAGGTGCAGACGATGCATACAGAGCAAGAAAAAGAATTAACGTTTCTTTCTGGAACGAAGCAGAAGAATACGGTGGTGCTCTGACTTATGTTATGTGGGACGTAACTCTTGACAGACTTGTGCCTGATGCACTTTTCAGTGAACATCCTGAATATTTTGCACAGAATCCTGACGGAACAAGAACAACTGACCACGTTTGTCTTTCACACCCTGATGTTCTCCCCATTGCTGTTGAAAACGCAAGAAAATATATGCGTGAATGTGAAAGAGAAACTTCTGACCACATCCATATCGGTCAGAAAGATAATTCAAACTATTGTCATTGCGAAAACTGCGAAGCACTTTATGAAAAATATGGTAGCATCTCTGCTCCCACAATTATTTTCACAAACAACTTTGCAGATGCACTTGATGATGAATTCCCCCATTTCACTTTCACTTTCTATTCTTACGGTGAAACTGAAAGACCTCCCAAGGATTTAACACTTAAGTGTAACGATAACGTTGTACCTGTTCTTTGCGAACTTCATCACGCTTGCAGAAGCCACACTCTGGGCACTTGCGGTGCAATTGATGACAACCAGATTGAAAGTGAATTCCTTAACATCTATGGCGATAATGAAGATTTCATTGCACAGGATTTCAAAGACTGGACTGTAATTGCAGACAGAACATATATCTATGATTATACAATCAATTTCCTTTTTACTGCACAGTTCTTCTCAAACTTTGAAACAATGCAATCAACAATGAAATATATGTCTGATATCGGCATTACAGGTTATGTTTACAACTGTGGCGACGGTCACTATGCTGCTTTCAACGATTTGAGAAACTATCTTATGTGCAAACTCCAATGGGATGTTGACGCAGACGTTGAGTATCATATGATGGACTTCCTTAAAGCATATTACGGTGAAGAAGCTGCTCCATATATCAAAGAAATTATTGATATCCAGACAGGTCAGATTAAGGCTACTGCCCATGCATTTGACTTTGACTGGCACTATCAGTCAGGTTATTATCCCATTTCAAAAATCAATAAGCTTGACAAACTCTGGGACAAAGCACTTTCTGCTGATGTTACTGATGAGCAGATGTTCAATGTTGAAAAAGACAACCTCAGCTGGGAATTTTTCAAAGCTAACCAGTTCCTTGGAGAATATTTCTTCCTTAATCCCTTGCGTCTTAAAGCTCAGGAAGAATTATATGATGAACTTTTAGCTCACGGAATCAACAATGTTTCATCTTTCTCCACAATACCCACAAACAAAGAAGATGTGAACTTTATGCTAAGGCCCATTGAGTGGGAATAAATTCTAACGTTCTATCTGTATTACATCTCCCCTTGCATCAAGGGGAGATTTTTTGTTTTAGTGCATTTGTAAATTATAATTTAAGCGAAAAATCCCCTCCGTCAAAATCATAGATTTTGCCACCTCCCCTTACGTTTTCAAGGGGAGGTACGTTATGTTATGCACATATAAATTATAATTTGTTACCA
>JAZSJD010000067.1:0-17337 GCA_045534165.1 Acutalibacteraceae bacterium
AGTAGACCGGAAATTATCCCTCTGACTAAAAGAGGCAATTTTAAAAATCGCAGAAATTCGATTCGATGTTACCCCCATGCACTGAGAAGTTCAGAGAATGCCTTTGAGAATGCAGTACCGCTTTTTGAACCTGTTGAAACAGTTTCTTCATAGTGACCTTCAGCACCTGAAGAACTGTAATCGTTATCAGGAACTATATAGCCTACTGCATCGTTGCAAAGCCCGAAAACAAGCACTTCATCATCTTCACCAAAGCAGGTTGCAACTCCCTCATAAGGATATTCAGTGCCGGTAAATGATTCTTCAGCAGAATAGAATCCGCCGTAAACAAGTTCGGGCATAGCTTCACCTGGTGCTTCGAGAATCTTTATGTTTTTGCCGATTTCAACATAGCCTATTTCGCTTGTAAGATATATTTTTCCGTTTTCCTTGAAGGCTTTTACGTTGCAAAGACCCGCACTTGAAACAAGAAGGAAAACGAAGTTGTTGATTTCAAAATCAACCTGAGCGTGTCTGATGTTGAGAATGGGATCAACTTTTTCAGCTTCTTCTGCAAGGTCATAAAGAACTTTTGCCACAAGAAGACTGTATTCTTTCATTTTTTCAAATGAGGTAAGCTCTTCGGGAATTCCGTTCTGAACACCCATATCGCTGTGGATTGCACCACCGATTGCACCCTGAATGAAGATGAAATCAACATTCTTTTCAGATGTTACTGCCTGTTCGATGTAATAGGGGAAATCGCCTGAAATTTCTGTGTTGCTCCAAGCCAGATTAATAGGATGTGCACCGAAATTTGTTATGTAAATTTCTTTTTTGCTTGTGTCGTTGGGAACAAAACGGAAAAGGTGTATTTTTTCATCTATTGAATAAGGGTCTCTGCCGTCATAGAACATCTGAGGGCATGCCTTTGCTGAATAATAAAGATTGCCCTCACTTCTGTTATTGTAAGCTTCTCTGATTGCCTCGGCAGTTTTTTCAATCACCGAATTGATATATGCTTCATTTCTACCGCTTTTGGGAATGTTACCCCAAAGACCCTGAGTGTCAATTGCACTGTGGTTATGTGTTGAACCTACATTAATGCTGATAAGCTTACCGTCGCCTGTGATATCGCCCAATTTTTCACGGATAACCTTAATGTCCGCATTCATAAATCCAACAGCGTCAATCCATGCAAATGCTGTTGCACCTCTGCCTGAATTATCATCAAGCACAACAGCTCTTACACACAAATCGTCAACAACGCCCGTTGCTTCCTGAGCAGGGAATTTAAGAAATCCGCCAAGGAAATATCTTGTTTCACTGATGTCATCAGGAGTAAGTACTTTGCGTGAAAAGCCTGCTGACCAATATTCTGATTTTGCTTCATCAATAAATTCTTTGTTTCCTTCAAGGAAATTTTCCGAAATTGCAGCTACAGGTCTTTCGTCATAACCCAGCTTGGTAAGACTCTGAAAAACTGCACCCAGAAGTGTGGGTAAACCGATAAGCACTGCCATAATTGCTGAAATCCATCTGATAATAACTGCCATTTTTACAACCTCTTTTCGTTTAAGTTAATTTTATATTATGCAGATTTTTTATTTCTGCACGAATATTGATATCGTTTGAAATTTTTGCCGGAATTGATTCATATTTATCCGCAAGTAAAAGCAACTCTGAGAATATATTTTCGTCTTTTGTTTTTATGTATTCAAATATATTATTCATAATATCGCAGGAAACAAAATATTTCTCTGACCATTTTGAAAGCTCACGGCAAACAGGTAAATCTTGTTTCAGGTAATCTCTGCAACAATTCATCCTGCTGAGATATTTTTCTGCAAGATGGAAAGCTTTCTCTTTATCTCCTGATTTAAATGCATTTTCAATTTCATCAAAAGTTTCATACATACGCCTTGAATTTGCATCCTTAAGGCAGGAGGTATAAAGGTGGTCTGCAAAAACAATAAAATTATCTGCATCTTCTTTACCGATAACCTGCTTTATTGCATTCTCCCATGATTTCTGCGGGTTATAATTTTCGCTGTCCCAGAGATAATCTGCAAAGGTAATCAGCGGGATTTTTGAACATTCTGCATATTCCATACAGTTTGAAATGATACCCTCGGAATACTTATACAAATCTTCTTCACGACCGATAATGGGGGATAAGTGCATTTCGTTATACATTGAGCAATCGTTTACAGGGTAATTATCCCAGTAAAGGGGTTTGTGGTATGTGTTTTCTATAAATCGTATTGCATCAGGGCTTGTCAGCTCACGTGAACATATATCTCTGCCCGTCCAGAAAACAGAAACATCTGACGGAATGTTTTTGCCCAGTTTTGAAATGTAATATTCATTGCCTTTACCATGATAAAGGGTGGGACAAACCGTAAGACGGATTGAACAGTCAAGTTCTTTCAGTGCGTTATAATATCTGTTTATCAACTCAATATGAGCATTGACAGTTTCACCGAAAACAGCCTTATCTTCCGGAAATGCAAGTTCATCATCAATGTCGTCAAGAAGAAGACCGAAACAGTTTATTCCTACCCCATGAAGCTGTTTTGTTTTTTCAATAAGAGCATCAAATTCTGCTTCATCAGAATATTTCATTGAAAGTCCCGGTGCGATGCACCAATAAAAATCCATATAAAATTCAGAAGCATTGTCCACAAGTTCTTTCAGTTTTGCAAGTTCATCCTGCGTGTATTTCTCACGCCACTTCTCTCTGTGATACAAATCATCCTTTGGTGCGTGGTAAACGGTGTTCATCCTGTTTTTTGCCATAAGTGACATTACTGATTTGCGGTTTTCGTGACTCCAGGGGTTGCCGTAAAAGCCTTCAATATATCCTCTGGTTTTAAATAAAGGCGAGCATACATATTCTCCGTCAGTAACATTGTTTTCATCAATTCTCCTTGCAAGGTCACAAAGAGCACGCAATGCACCTTTTTCGCAGGAACAATAAATTTTTATTTCTTTACCTGAAATGTCAAGAATATATTTTTCATCTGTTATTCTGTGAGTTTTTTCGCAGTATGTAACACGCCTTGAATTCTCATAAAGAATTTCAATATCAAGACCTATATTTCCGAAATGTTTTTCGAAAACATTTATGGGATTTATTTTACAGTTCATATCAACCCCTCCTGATATTAATAATACAACAATTTAATATGTTTTACAATTATTAAATAGTTACATATTCTGTCTTGATTTTTGTGCGTTTTAATGATAAACTTCTTTTCAAAAGGGGTGTGATTAAATGGATATAAGACAGTATAAAGCAAAGGATAAAGAAGATGTACGTTTTGTGTGCCTTAACAGTGACGGACCGTGCAGAAATTCAAAAAGAGGAATAAATTTTCTTCTTGCAGTTTACTGCGATTATTACATTGAAAATGAACCTGAAAACTGCTTTGTTGCAACGGATGAAAATGACAAGGCAATAGGGTATATCATATCAACGGAGAATTTTGATAAATTCAAAGAAATTTATCTGAAAGATTATTACACCCGGATTAAAAAATGGGAATATCGCCGCAGAAAATCAGCATTGAGATCAATTGTTTCTCATGAAAAATACAAGCAGGATTATCCGGCACATCTGCACATTGATATTCTGCCTCAATATCAGCATATGGGACTTGGCAGAAAGCTGATGGATGCACTGTGCGATAATCTTCGCGAAAAGAGCGTCAGAGGTATTATGTTTACCGTATGGCACAAAAATGATAATGCAATAAAATTTTATGAAAAATACGGTTTCCAACTTATTGAAAGAAGAGAAACCACACTTGTTTACGGATTGAAACTTAAATAAAAAAACCGACAAATCTTATTTTAAGGTTTGTCGGTTTTATCATTATTTTATTCAGAAAATTCAACAGCAGAACGGATATTCCAATCGTTTTCTTCGAGCAATTTTTCTGCTTTTTCTGCCCCACAGCCCAGTATTTCAGTAACAATCCCGATCATTCGTCTGCGAAGTTTTTTGTTTGTTGGTTTAAGATTAATCATCATATTTTCATAAACACAACCGCATTTAACCATGGATGCGGTTGAAATCATATTAAGAATAATTTTTTGTGCCGTACCTGCTTTCATTCGTGTTGAGCCTGTAATAACCTCAGCACCTGTATCAGCGCAGATGTCAATATCCGCTGTTTTTCCCAATTCTGAATCAGGATTATTTGTAATTGAAAAAGCCTTTGCACCAAGGCTTTTTGCATAATTTACGGCAGAAATAACGTAAGCAGCTGAACCTGATGCGGAAATTCCTATTAATATATCTTTGTCACAGAAATTACGGTTTTTCAGGTCTTCAATACCTGCTTCAGGATTATCTTCAGCATTTTCTGCTGCTTTGAACATACACTTTTCGCCACCTGCAATAATACCGTTGAAAAGGTCATAAGGTACACCGAAAGTAGGCGGACATTCGGCTGCATCGCAAACTGCAAGCCTGCCTGAAGTTCCGCTTCCTATATAAAAAATTCTGCCTCCTGCTTTTATGGCATCGGCAACTGCATCAGAGACAATTGCAATCTGAGGCAAAGCCTCATTAACTGCAAGTGTTACCTTAGCGTTTTCGTTATTTATTATTTCAAGCATCTCCTGTGTAGACATTTTATCAATGTGGTATGTATCAGGATTTCTCATTTCTGTTTTAAGCATTTTCACACAACCTTTTCGCAAGTGTAATCGCACCGTTTACCATTGGCACATCAAGAAAGGTAAGGGGAGCATTACCTTTAATATGTTTCATTAGATAAGGATAAAGAATCTCTTTTTGTTTGCAAAGTCCACCGCAGACAACAATTTTATCATCAGAATTTTCAAGAGCTTTTCGTGAACTGTTTATAATTTTTGCAGTTTCATAAGCATTACGCTCTATAATTTCTGATGCAACAGAATCTCCCAGCCTGAATGCTTCAAAAACCACAGGTGCAAATGATGCAACGTATGCCGGACCACCGCTATAAATTTCGTTAACGGAAGTTTCAAGCTTTTTGTCCAGTTTTTTCTCAATAAGATTCAGAATCGTTTCACTTCCGTTTTTACAGTCAATATATTCAAATGCACAATTCAAAGCATCAGAACCGAAATGGAATCCGCTGCCACCTTTATCAATCATATATCCACGCCCGCCTGAACGGTAAAGATTTTCACCTGAACGGGAAAAAGCCACAATGCCCGTTCCCATAATTACACACGTTCCGTTTTCACCTTTGAGTGAAACCTCAAGTGCAAGGTCGATGTCACTTCCGCAACCAAACTTGGCAAAACCGAAGTCTGAAAGAAAATCACAGATAAGTTTCTGGTTTTCACCTGCTTTACTTCCTGCGATACCTGCAAAAACAGATATTCTGTTCATATCAAAGCTTTCACATATTTTGTTTATACCTTCTTTGAGAACAGAGAAAGTGTTTTCAATTCCCTGGTTGACAGGGTTTGAATTGCCGAGAAAAAGTCTTCTGATTTCATTTGAGTCAGAATCCGTAAGGAGAAATTCTGTTTTTGTTCCTCCGCCGTCAATACCCAGCAGATATTTTGTGTCATTACTCATTGTTTTTTCTTCCTTATCTTCCTTATAAACAAATAGTATATAACGATTATATCACGCACAGATATTTTATTCAATGCTATGGACTTTTTTTGTGCAGGAAAATAGTTTGAATGTTGGGTCTGACATTTGATTAATCGACAAAATTTTGTAAAATTGTTGCACTTGTTGTCGATATGGTATATAATTATTCTGTATAATTAGGGGTGGTATGCGTGGAAAAAGAAATGAAAGATTTTTTGTCTGTTCTCAAGAGAGCAATTCACGGCAAAAAGTCAGAAATTTTTCCTGCAGATTCAGACCCTGAAAAGCTTGCTCAGATTGCAAAACTGCACAAAGTTCTCCCCCATATTGTTCAGACTTCAGTGAATGTCAGAAGCTTTCTCCCTGAATTGATTGGATACCTGTGGCTTTTGAAATTTGTTATAAAATTAACAAATCTCAAAAATCGGTTGAAAAAATTGTTCAGATGTGTTAGTATTTAAGGGGTACGTGTATTTATATATAAAAAAATAAAGAAGATGATTTAGTGACTGACAAAGAACTGAAAAAGCTCAGTCGTCTTGAGCTGCTTGAACTTCTTCTGACTGAGAGTCGCGAAAATGAGAGGCTCAGAGAAGAACTTGAAAAAATAAAACAGGAAAATGTGATCATGAAAAGTGTGCAGTATCTGAACGAAACATCAGAGATTCTGGACCAAACAGCTCAGAAACTTGGTGAGACATTGCAACAGGCGTCTTTAATTATAGGCAGTCTTAATAATGTTACCGGTGTTATTGTTGAAGAAGAAAAAGATTCATCTTCCGATGGTGTTGATATAAATGATGAGATGAATGCAATTCAGGAAAAGCAGATTGTTTCCGAAACAAATGAACCTGAAGTTACTGCTGAAGATGAATCG
This sequence comes from Acutalibacteraceae bacterium, assembly GCA_045534165.1. Lineage (GTDB taxonomy): Bacteria > Bacillota > Clostridia > Oscillospirales > Acutalibacteraceae > SIG575. The sequence goes on from JAZSJD010000067.1 coordinate 6,459, forward strand.
GATTCATTTGACGATGAAGTTGTTGTAAATCACGGACAGAGTGATATCTCAAAGCGACTTGATGCAATTCTGGCTTTGGTTTCTTCAAGAATCCAGGAAATGGATAAGCTTGCAGATCTCGTGGATGGAAATAAAGAGGCTTCAGTTCTTTATAATGTTGATGAAAATTAAAAATTATTTTTTACATACTCTTGGGAGGAGTTAACCGTAAATGGCATTTAAAAGAAAGGTTGACTATACAAACTTTCCTACCTCAGAGCAGATTGAAACAGCAATTTTAAAAACGAAGTACAGTCAGAAATATAAAAAGGTATTGAAAAGCACACTGTCTTCACTTATTGTTGTGGCAGCAATTGCCGTGCTTGTCGCTACACTTATGCTACCGGTTCTGCAGATTCAGGGAAGCAGTATGGAACCAACACTGAATGACGAGGAAATCGTTGTTCTTATTAAAACATCAAAACTGAAAAGGGGACAGTTATGCTGTTTCTCATATCAGAATAAACTTCTTATTAAACGTATAATCGGTGTGCCGGGAGACAGTATCACTATCAACGAAGAAGGCTTTGTTTATGTTAATGATGTTCTTCTGGATGAACCGTATATTCTGGATCGTGCGTTGGGAGAGTGTGACATCGATTTTCCAGTACATGTATCGGAAAATCATTATTTCATCCTCGGTGACCACCGTTCCACATCAATTGATAGCAGAAGTTCTGCAGTAGGACTTGTAAGCACCGAACAGGTCGTAGGTAAAATTTTCTTCAGAATCTGGCCTTTCGAAGATATGGGCAGTGTAGATTATCAGAAAAACCGGGACGGTCAGGAAAATCAGGTAGAATAATCTTAATGGGACCGCTAAAACAATAATTCGAAAGGGGGAAAATAACGTGGCAGATATCAATAAAGAGTATCTGAAAGACCATAAAACATTCAGATTACGAAACAAAAAAGTTATTGTCATGTTTCCCCTGATGGCAGTTTTAGTTGCAATTATTGTTTTTTGGTGTCTTAAACTTGTTGGTATAACCATTATAAGTGATGCGTTGTGTGAGCTTGAAGAACACACTCACATAAGCGAATGTTACAGTGACGGTGAACTTATATGTGCAAAACCTGAGCACCAGCATTCTTCGGAGTGCTTTCCGGAAAAAGGTGTTGATGTTGAAACATCATACGATTGGAAGAAAACCTTTGAGAACGTGACAATTACCAACGATGTTACAGAAAACCTTGTTTCCGTAGCAAATACACAGGTAGGTTATAAGGAAAGCTCAAGGAACTATGAATATAACGCATTTGCAGAAAAACACGCATACACCCGTTACGGTGAATGGTATGGAAGCCCTTACGGGGAATGGAACTCACTGTTTGTTTCTTTCTGTATGAACTATGCAAACATAAACGATTCAGACTCACTTATAAGTGCTTCTGCAGAAAGTATGCGACGTGCATGGGAGAAAAAGAATCTTTACTTTTCAGCAGATAAACAAATCGGTGAACGAGGCGACGTTGTCTTTTTTGATACAGATTCGGACAATAAGGCTGACCGTACAGGTATCGTTGTATGCGGTGGTGAAGACTTTCTTATTGTAATTGAGGGTAATGTTGAGGGTGAAGTAAAACCTGTTTTCTACCAAAATTCTGACACTGTTCTTGGTTACGGTAAAACGAGAGGGCTTTACCCTGCAAAGCATATTGTGAATGCTGACAAAGAACAATCAGGCGGAGAATCTATAATAAATGCAGAAGTTTCAGGACGAGTAAACCGATATATACCAAATACAGCAGAGCAGCCTGTAACATTCAGAATGACGAGAATACCGGGTGTATATGACAGCGAACCTCTTGTTATGATGGTTGCAGATGATCACGGTATCACCTATACATCTCACCTTGAAAATGAAGTTGTAGGTGTTGTTTTCAGAGAGCAATCAGGTGTGGAGTTGAGTGACGGCTCAACAGTTTATATCGGTGAAGTTTATCAGATTTCTCTTGAGTTCAGCGAAATCAATACGGGTAGTGAGTGGATACAGTTCAGACACAATGAGGACGGATATCTTACATATCAGCTGCCTGAAAACATTCATTGTGAACCATTTGATGACTGGCACACAATTTCAGCAAAAACAGAAAACGGAACTATCACCGATGTCGGCGAATATTTTATGGACGAAACAGGCTTGCTGAGAGTTAAGTTCTATGAAGATGGCAACGGTGTGAACTTCGTTGAAAAGTATTCAAATGTCGACTTCACTATTGACTTTAATGCCACTGTGGCTGCAACACAGTCAGGCAGTTCAACAGAGATTAAGTTCAATGATAAAATAGATATCAACCTTAATGTTGACGGCAATGCAACAATGAAATCCACTAAAACTCACGGTGAGTATGACCCTGACAACCATACAATGGAGTATTTTATCAGGATTGAAGCAACTCACGGTGTTGTAAAAGACCTTGTTGTTGACGACCAGATATGGAATACTCACCACACATTGCTTGATACGGTGGTGGTAACGGACCTTAACGGTAATCTTATTACTCCCCAGCCCACTGTTTCTGCTAATCCGGGAACAGCAGGTGGTAAAGCAGGTTCAATAATATCAGGTTTCCCTGATATGGCAGCAGGAGAGGGCTTTATTATCAGGTATAAAACACAGATCGATGACTCGGAAATGGCAAACGATAAAGTTTCCCTCTGGAACGGTGCTTATTCATCAGGTAAAAACTCTCTCGGTCAAGACGTTACAACCGGTGCTGAAGACTGGTTAGAGATCGAACTTGAAAAAATTCAGAAGACCGGTAAACAGGTTGTTGTTGAAGATAAAAACGGTAATGATGTTTCTGTTATTGAGTGGCAGGTTGAAATCAGAAAAGATAACCATAACCTGCAGGGTACAGTTATTATAGATACTCTTGGTGAAGGGCTTTCTTATTTCAAAGATAAGGATATTCTTGTTAAGCACTATGATCAATGGGGTAACAGACTTCCTGATTCTTATATCAGTTGGAATGATGTTACTGTTAACGGTAACTCGATGAGTTTCCCACTTCCCGATGGTTACGCCTTCAATATATCTTACTATACAACTTTTGAGATACCTGATGAAGGAGAAACCAAAAACTACACAAACAGTGTAAGAGCAACAATCAACGGCAGGGAAGAGCAGGCAGGCGGTTCTGCAAACGTTGTGGGCTTTGTTCCTCACGTAACAAAAAGTGCAAGCGGCAATGACGGTGAATTTGTCTACTTCACAATTGAGGCTGATGTTCCTGCAGTTATAAAGGATATGGGTAACTTCCATTTTACAGACCTTGCTGCTTTTTGGAGTTATCCCAACGATGTGGGTTATCTGTATGTTGAAAACTCACCCCAGGATATCGTTATAAAAGCAACAACTGAAAGTGGGCGTACCGTTACTTTTACCCCCTATAAAGCGGGTGGACCTGTGGAAAACACATACATTCTTGTTTCACCTGCCCAAGGTAAACAGATGCACAGCTTCACTGTTTATTTCAACACCTCAGATACCGATGAAGCTTCTTCAAAATGGATTCTTGATGAAGACGCAAAGCTTACAGTTACTTATAAAATTCCCTTTGATGCTAAAACAGGTACTGAATGGGAGGGTGAACTTACAGGTAAGGATACCCTCGAGGACGTGCTTTTCGATGAACATAAGCTGGCAAATGAAGTTTACTTTGATTACACAAACATTACCCAGACTACAGCATCAACTACCTATGAATATTCACCTAAAATAACTAAAAAATCATCAGTTCACGAAGACGGTACTATAGACTACACAGTTTTGTTTAACAATACTGTTCCCGGTTCAGGCGGTAATCAGGGATATATCACCGGCAGTGTACAGAATCTGTGGTTTAACGATACTTTCGATGAAAGACTTCACTATGTTGATGATTCGCTTATTGTAACAGTTTATTCACCGTGGAATAAAGACCTGTGGGTTTGTAAATATCAGTACACGGGTACTGTAACGGGCAATACTATCAAAGCTAATGCGGTGGATTTTAATTTTCTTGATTATAACGAGGAAGCCGACGCACACGGATGGAATTGGATTTTAGCTGCAACAAACTTCAAGGACTATTATAGCTGGGTCGGAAGTGGAGGCAGGCATGAGTACACATACCAACTGAAAGTAAAAGACGAATATCTCTACACTACAGATTACGCCCAGTTGCATTTTGATAACACAGCAGAACTCACATGGGATAATGACGGTTCGTCAGGACCTGTTACAGAAACAACAGAATTCTACACAGGTTTGCTTCACAAGCATGTTGTGCAGGATGATTCAAGGCTTGATTTTCAGGTTCACATCAACAGAAAGGCTCTTGATATTCTTGACGGAGCTGACAAATTAACTGTTTATGATAAAATGACACCGAACCTTTCTGTTTATTGGGATTCAATTAAACTGAAATATGAAGATGGCGTGGGCACCGATGTATGGGTGGATTTCGATTCACCTGAAAGTAAATATACATACACGGTAACATATGACCCGCCTTCAAACAGTCTGACATTTATTGTGCCTGACAGCCTTCACATAATAATTGACTATACAACTTTGATAACAGAAAGCGGTATGGTATCAGTTGAAAACTCTGTTATGGTTGAAGGCAAAGCTGAGGTTGCAGATATTATCGACGCATTTTTCCATGTTCAGGAACACAGCGGCGGTGCTTCGGGTTCTAACCATAAAATAACCCTTCTCAAACAGGACGGTCTGACCAATGCGCCATTGCCGAATGCAACATTCCTGCTTTACGGACCTGTGGGTGACAACACTGCGGTAAGACCTCCCGGCGTACCACAGACGATTATCACCGATAATGGTACAGTTCTCAGGTACATTGGTACTTACACAACAGGTCAGGACGGTACTTCTGTAATAGAAACACAGTACCTGACAGTTGGCGGACCATATGCACTTGTTGAGCAGGTCGCTCCTGAGGGATATGAATTATTGGAAAAACCAGTATATTTTTATTTCTATGAACAAGATCCCAACGGTGAAATTCAGACCGTAACCACACTTATAGCAATCGAAAACTTCGCAGGAAGCTTTTTGATTCCTGAAACAGGCGGTATGGGTACATTCAATTTGGCAATAATCGGCATTGCTCTTGTGGCTTTACCGATTTTGTATAGTTTGATTCGTCGTAAACGAGAAAGGAGGTTAATCGGGTAATCTCCTGTAACAATTAAAAACGATTGCGACGGAGAAAACAATTTAAGTTTCAAAATTGCAAATTTTAAAAAAAGAAAGGATGAAAATTCATGAAAAAATTATTTGCAGTTTTATTGTCAATCGTACTCGTTTTCACAATGGGTACAACAGCACTCGCAGCACAGATCACAATCAGCAACGCTGAAGTAGGTGAAACATACGACGTTTACAAAATGCTCGATTTCACAGCTGTTGCAGGGACAACCGACAAAGGTTACTACACACTCATTGATGCTTGGGAAGGCTTCTTTACAGCAACACCCGCATCTGCCTACTTTAAGATCGAAGTAAATGCTGACGGTGACAAAATAGTTACAATGACAGCAGAACCCGGTGATGATGCAAAAGCTGAACTCGCTAAGGAAGCAGTTGCTTATGCAAAAGCAAACGGCATCACAGCAGTTACTCAGAAAGCAACTTCAGCAGATGTTGTTTTCGATGGCCTTACTCCCGGTTACTATGCAGTTGACACATCTCTCGGTACAATTTGCGCACTTGTAAATGCAGATTCAACATTCACAACAGTTGAAAAGAACGCAAAGCCTGACATCACAAAAGAAGTTCAGGAAGACAGCGAAATTAACCATACTGACGAAGGTTGGGGCAAGGTTAACGATGCTGACATCGGTGATACAGTTAACTACAAATCAGAAATCACAGTTGGTTTCGGTGTTACAAAATATGTAATGCACGATACAATGGATGCCGGTCTTACTTTCATTCCCGGTAGCGTTGTAGTTGAAGGTGCAACTGCAGTTGCCGACTACACTGTAACAACAAATTGCGCTGACGGCTGTACATTTGAAATCGCATTCGAAGATGAATTCATTGCAAGTGTAGGCAGAGGTAACACATTCGAAGTTACTTACTCAGCAACTCTCAACGAAAATGCTCAGGTTGAGTATGAAGACGGCAGAGGCTACCAGGGTAACAAGAACACAGTTTACCTTGAATACCTCAACGACACAGTAATCAAAACAGATGATCACGAAACAGTAACATACACATGGAAACTTGATGTATTCAAGTACACAGACGGAGACAACAAAACTCCTCTTGCAGGTGCTGAATTCTCACTTCTGTATGATGGTGAAGCTATTTCTCTCGTTGAATTAAAAGGTGACGATATTACAGTTCCCACATACAGAGTTGCTGTAGAAGGCGATGAAGCAGAAGATATCGTTACAGTAATCGAAACTGATGGTACAGGTAAATTCATCATCCTCGGTCTTGATGCAGACGTTTATACACTTACAGAAATTAAAGCTCCCGACGGTTACAACCGTGCTAACGACTTGGAAGTAACTATCGGTCACGAACTTGACGATGAAAACTACAGTGCTACATACACAATTAACGGTGCTGATCCCGCACAGATTGAAGTAGAAAACAAAACCGGTGGCCTCTTCCCCGAAACAGGTGGCATCGGTACAACAATCTTCTATGTTGTTGGCGGTCTCCTTATGCTTGCAGCAGTAGTTTTTCTTGTTACAAAGAAAAGAATGTCTTCTTTTGCATGAAAGGATAAAGAATCTGAAGATTCTGAAGAGCTGAAAGATTCTGAGGAATCATAAGGTTCCACGGTTAATAGCCGACAGATGAAAATTAAAACCCCCTGCTGACCTTGTGTCGGCAGGGGATAACCCTTAAAATTCTGACCGTTGTTACCGAAAAGGTTCGGTGTTGACGTTGAAAATTTTAAAGTTAAGAGATATATTATGGAAGAAAACAAGAAGAAAAAAACTAAAAAGAAAAAAAGCGGTCTTACCTCAACAATTCTGCTGGTAGCCATTTTCTTAATTGGTCTCTGTGTCTTGCTTTATCCCACAGTAAGTGATTTCTGGAACGAAAAAAGGCAGTCACAGGCTATTATGAACTACGACGAGTTGCTTGTTGATCTTACTCCTGAGGACTTTACCGAATATTTCAGAAAGGCTGAGGAGTATAACCGCAAACTCAAACTCATCTCTTTCCCGTTCTTAGGATATTCAGAGCTTGATGATGAATACTATTCAACTCTTGATGTCAACGGTAACGGAATGATGGGTTATATCACAATTGAAAAAATCAAAATTCAGTTGCCCATTTATCACGGAACGAGTGACAGGATTCTCAACTCTGCCGTAGGTCACCTGGAGGGTTCAAGCCTTCCTATCGGCGGGGAAAGTACTCACAGTGTGCTTTCAGCCCACCGTGGTCTGCCTTCAGCCAAACTGTTTACAAATCTTGACAAGCTTGTTGTGGGTGATATCTTCACAATAACAATTCTTGATCAGACCCTGACTTATCAGGTTGACCAGGTGCTTGTTGTTCTGCCTGATAAAATAAATGAACTGAATGTTGTAAACGGCGAAGATTACTGCACACTTGTAACCTGCACACCTTATGGCATCAACACTCACCGTCTGATTGTCAGAGGAACAAGAATTGAAAACATCGAAGAAGCTAAAAAGGTCAATATTTTCACAGAGGCTTTCCAGATTGACCCGCTTATCGTAACCCCTGCAGTTGCAATTCCAATATTGGCTGCACTCCTCATTTTCCTTATGACCAAATCATCAAAGGAAAAAAAGAAAAATAAAGCCTTGAAAAATACAGAAAACAAGAAAGATGAAAACCAATAAATTTTGAAAAAGAAAGGTGGTAAAAAGGATGACGATGAAAAAACTCACATCAGTTGTTGCGATTCTTATGATAATTGCAGTATTTGTTCTTACTTTGTCTCCTGCTGCCACTGCTCTTCTGAGTGAAAAAGGAAGCATAACTCTCAATCTTACGGATTCAGAGACCGAAACTCCCTTGGCAAATGTCACTTTCCGACTGTATTTCATCGCAAAAGCATTTGAAAGTGGCAATGGCATCAGATACGAATTGATTCCGCCTTATGATGAGGCTAATATAAATATAGATGACTTGCAGGATTCTGTATTGGCCGTGCACCTTGCTTATTTTGCAGATTCATATTCTCAGCCTTATGCAGAAAAAAGTACAGATGAAAACGGCGTTCTTGTTTTTGATAATCTTACCCCCGGTCTGTATCTTATTGTTCCCTCTCAGAACGGTGAAGACAGTTATACCACATCACCATTCGTCATCAGTATTCCGAACTATGATTCACAAAAGGGGACTTGGGAGTATAACATAAACGCATCACCCAAAATTCTCGATGGTAACGGAAGTGAAGACAGTTCGGAAACATATATAAGTGTTGTGAAAAAATGGGACACAGACAAAGCACATCCTGAAAGCATAACCGTTGTTCTGCTCCGTGATTTTCAGGAGTATGAAGAAATTCGGTTGAATGAAAGCAACAACTGGCATTACCGCTGGGATAATCTTCCAAAAAATCACGTGTGGAACGTGGTTGAAATGCAGGTTCCCAAAGGATATACTGTTTACTACGAAATATCCTCAAATACTGTTACAATTATAAATAAGTCCGAGAATACTCAGGACGAGGGCACAACTAATCCCCCTGAGTCCGGCAAGGATGAAGATAATCTTGCTCAGACAGGACAACTTAACTGGCCTGTACCTGTTTGCGCAATAGCCGGACTGCTCATCTTCAGCATCGGCTGGGCTGTACTGAATTTCGGCAGGAAAGAAAGTGAATAGTACAATGAGAAGAAAAGTTGGTATTACTCTTATAACCCTTGGACTTTGTCTGATTTTATTTGCGGTAGGTTTGCTTATTTATAACAATTATGAAAATAAAAAAGCGGAAGAACGGTCAGATAAATTGGTAAATTCTCTTATGGATATTGCAAACGACAAACAGGCAGACGGAGAAACAGATCCCTTTGATGAAGAAATGAAAGTGGTTGATATTGACGGCTATGGTTATATCGGTTATCTTGATATTCCTGAACTGGGTCTCAAACTTCCTGTTATGTCAGAGTGGGATTATAGCAGACTGAAATTTGCCCCCTGCCGTTACTATGGCTCAATAAAAACGGACAATCTTGTTGTGTGTGCCCATAATTACAGAAGCCACTTCGGATATATCGGAAGGCTGAATACGAATGCAACAATAATCTTTACAGATATGGAAGGCACCCAATATACCTACACTGTAACGTCAGTAGAAATCCTCCAACCCAACGATTCAGAGAAGGTAAAAGACACAGGCGATGACCTCATCCTCTATACCTGCACATACGGTGGCAGAACCAGAGTGGTTGTCAGATGTACAAAAGTATAATAAATAAAACTTCAGGTCTATCTGATTTTGCAGATTGACCTGAAGTTTTTTATTTTTATTGCTCTTGTCAGAAAAACGTCATTATTATGCTCTTGAAGAAAAAATGATTTAATGGCATAAAAAAGCCGCAACCCTTGATATTTCAAGGATTGCGGTATGGCGCGCTGCAAGAGATTCGAACTCCTGACCTTTTGGTTCGTAGGGGATTTTTGATAACGTAAACACAAAACGTCACACAAAATCAGACGTAATCTTACGCAGAAAAGCAATTTCAGTATCAGAATTCCAATCCCCGATAATACTTGATTCCTCAAAAATAGCAAATTTTTCACTTTGTTAGAAGAATGTTAGAAAACCTGATATCCACCACTGTTCGTCAATGGAAAACATCATTAAGAAAAATATGATTTTTGTTGTATTTTCTCAACTTTTATGCTACAATAATTAACAGAAAGGAGCGATAGAGATGTCACCACAGGTTTACTTGAAAAGAAAAACAGCGATAAAACTTGCTGATACTCTGAACAACATTGAAGGTGTGCCTGTTTCAGCTTATGCCCGTGAACTGTCTGACAAATGGGCAAAGGGCGAAATCACAGGTCAGCAGATGAAGGCGGATCTTATCGCTATGCACAAGAAGGTGTAAATTATGAAGGATTTGTACTTGATCGAAAACAGTACTGTTCTTAAAAATTTGCTCGGAATCACAAATGAAAAAGATTTAGATATTGCCGAAGCTGAATTGTCACGTGCAAATATGATGCTGTTGTATGAAAACGGATTTTCTGATTTTTCATCCAATGGCATTTGTTTTATTCACAAAGAATTGTTTGGCGATGTTTACGAATGGGCAGGACAGTACAGAAAAATAAACATTAAGAAAAGAGAAAATCTTCTCGCAGGACAAAGTGTATGGTACTCTGATTGCACAAATATTGAACAGGATTTAGAAAATGCGTGGAAAGAAATAGACAAGGTTGGTTGGTCAAAACTGTCGAAAGAAGATTTCGCAAAAAATGTAGCTCGTCTGTTTCCTGCTGTCTGGCAGGTTCATCCGTTCCGTGAGGGTAATACGAGAACTGTTGTAATGCTCATAACGTTCTTTGCTGAACATTATGGATATTATTTTGACCAGGAACTTATGTCTGCAAGCGCAGGATATGTGAGAAATGCATTTGTACTTGCAAGTATTGGTGAATATTCTGAATACGAGCATTTGGAAAAGATCCTTTGCGATGCGATTTCAGATGAGCCAATTGAATATACAGATGATTCGGGTTCAGTATCAGATAAAACAGAAAAATATGCAAAGTACGATACCGGTGATTACGAAGCGACAAAACACGAATATACAGAGTAATTAAACGCAGACTTTCTGCTTTGGCCTTATCAACGCTTACCAGAAGGCCAAAAG
>JAZSJD010000031.1:0-12466 GCA_045534165.1 Acutalibacteraceae bacterium
AAGTGCCAATAAAGCTGCTAATAATTTTTTCATATTTATCTCTCCTTTTCAGTTTCCTAAAAAAATTCTACATCACAAACGGACAAAAGTCAATGATAAATTATAATTTATATAATATTTGATTTTAACATCGTAGGGTTAGGCGCTTGTCGACAAACCGTGAATTTTGTGTATTTTTACGGAACGTCGGAAACCGCCGTTCCCTACAATACAGCACTAAACAAACTGATAAATTATAATTCAGCAGTGAGGCAAAAACCCTCCTTGTGTAAAGGAGGGTGGCAGACGTAAGCCTGACGGGAGGATTGTAAAAGACTTTATATCAACAATCCCTCAGTCAAAATCACAGATTTTGACAGCTCCCTTTACACAAGGGAGCCGAATTTCACAGTCAGTTTGTACGATAAATTATAATTTATCTGTAACATTTCCAAACGTATCAAAAAACACCGCCGTAGTCATTCTTGAGCGTCAGCGAAGAATCCCGGCGGTGTTATAGTTTGCTGTTTTCCTTTTTCAGATCCTTCGTTTCACTTGAGGATGACGAAAAAGGAATTGAGATGTTTGCCATTTTGACAGCAAAATGGCAAGGTTGGTGTTGTGGTAAATTATAATTTACAAATGCACTGAAACAACAAACCTCCCCTTGTATTTTTACAAGAGGAGGTTGAAAAACCTGTTGTTTTGGGTGTGGATTTTTCGCTTAAAATTATTTTTCGTTTGAATTATTTTTCGGGAACGAGTTTTTCGTTTTCGATATCGTTCTGTAAGAACTGGGGATAATCAGGATTTGAATAAATTGTGAGAATCTGATCGTCATTTTCCCAGAACCATCTGTAAAGTGAATCATGACCTGCGTGAGTTGTGCAGTGCATCATATCTTTAACAAACCATGTCTGTTCAGGAAGTGCACAAGTTGAAGCATCAATTCTTCCGTCAGGTGAAATATGGTCGTGACCACAAGCTGTATTTTCCTGGCTGTAATCATCGCCAAGTGTTTCACCGTGGTCTGCAACTGTTGCATCAACAGATGAGAATTTAGTATCAACTGTTCCGTCTGAATCGTTTCTCCATGCAGTTACAAGAGGAGTTCTCTGAACATTAGTTGCAGAAACAATCATAACGGGTACACCGTCTGCAATAAGACCGTTGAGGATTTCATCAGCTTTGCACTGAACACCATAGTGGTAAGCATCAATTCTTTCAACGAGTTTTTCGTTGGGGTTATCGCCTAACATGAATTTCTTTGCATCTTCGTAATATTCATCGGGAACAAAAGACCAGATACCGCAGTTTGCTCTGAAAACAGGAATAAGTGCATCATCAAACACCTGGTCTACAAGTTTATCAACAAGTCCGCCTGCAAAATCTGTGAGAACTTTAAACACACCTGCTGTGTTGAGAACTTCCACAAGAATGTTGAGAACATCTCCGCCAAAGCCGGGAACCATTGTTCTGATTGCGCTTGAAGCATATCTGTAAAGAGCTACGGGATTGATTTCAACTTCACCGCAGAAAAGAGCACCTGCAACTGCTGTGCCACGGATAGGGCAATTCTGGAAAATTACAGATTTAACATCTTCGCTGCCATATTCTGAGAAATATGCCATTGCCATAACGCCGCCCATTGATGAAGCTCTGAAACGCACTTTATCGTGACCTGTGAGCTCTTTGACGTGCTGAACGTATGCGTTAAGATCATCAGCTACAACAAGGGGGTCTGCACGGAAATCGTAGCCGAAATAATAGCTGTATTCAAGACCGTGAGCAGGGTCTGTGGGGAGTTCTTCTTTTGTTGTGATATCAGGTGTTGAAGAACCGTCCTCTGCATTTGCAAGAGAACCGAAAACATCCATTACTGCACCTGAAAGGCTGTTGCCGAAAGAATCATAATCTTTATCAGCTACAAGTTTCACAATGGGAATAAGAAGTGAACCTACCATTTTAAGGTATGCTTCTGTTTCAGGACGGAAAACTACCTGTTCGTTTTCTGTGTCCGCATCTTTATAAAGTGTTGCACTGCCCAGAGCTGCAACATAAATTATGGGGTCTTCACCACAATCGCATTTTTTCTCTGCTGCAAAAGCTACACTTGCAACTGACAAAACAATGCTTAAAGCCAGAAGAACTGAAATTGAGATACGTGCTATTTTTTTCATTTTGTTTGCCTCCTTATAATTTTATAACTTTACCGTCATTTTCCCTTGATTCATCAGCAAGGAAAACAACGAGATGGCCAAGAAGTGATGTTTCAATGGATGTGCAGGAAACTGACATTTTATCATCCCTTACATAATCCACAAAATCTTCCACAAGTTTTATATCTCCGCCTCCGTGAGTGTCATCACCGATTTTCACGTCAACGATTTCGTTATCGTATTCACAACCGGGTGCAGGATTAATTTTTGAAACTGTGAAAACTCCATCTTCACAATTGCCGAAAATTTCACCTTTTGTGCCGGTGATATGTATTGTTCTCAAACCTCTTGCAGAGCCACCTACCATATTGTGTGTGCCTGTTGCACCGCTTTCAAAATTCACAAGAACGCTCTGGTGGTCAACCACGTTGTTATCGCTCTTGTAAGCACAGATACCGTAGGGTGATGTTCTGAGAAGCTCTTTTTTATCTTCAATTGTGGGGTTTTCAAGATGTTCAAGTTTATCCCACACATAGAAAGACCATCTGTCAGGGTGGTCAATATAAATTCTTTTTGCAGAATAAAGGCAGGTATCAACATAAGGGCAGTCAACAAGGCACCTTGTTCCTGAATTTTCGGGAGCATTTTCTTTTCTGAACTGAATGTTACTGCCGAAGCTTGAAACTGAAACGGGTTTGTTATCCCCCATCATCCACACCATAATATCAAGGTCGTGGCAACATTTTGCAAGAAGCATTGATGTGTGGCAACGGTCTGAATTGTTCCATTTACCTCTCACATGGCTTGTTGACATATGATGGTAGCTTACATATTCAGAAGTCTGGATATTAAGGATTTCCCCTATTTCACCTGCAACTATTCTTTCTTTTATTTTTCTGTAAAACGGTGCGTACCTGAGAACAAAGCACACCATAACTTTTCTTGAATATTTTTTTGCTGCATCAACAAGTTCCCTTGCTTCCTTTTCATTAACAGCAAAAGGCTTTTCAAGAAGAACATCATAACCCGCTTTTAAAAGAGGGATTGTTGTTTCAACGTGAACATGGTCCATTGTTCCGTTAATAACTGCATCTGCAAATTTAGGAACAGACGCCAGAGCTTCTGCTGTTTCGAACTGATGTTCTGCAGGGATTGAGAACTTTTGGGCAATCATTCTTCTTCTGTTCTCATCAGGGTCGGCAACGCCTGTAATTTTCAATTTTGTAGGGTCAATTATTGAAAGCTCGGCATAATTCATACTTCTGTGTCCGCCGCCCACAATAACTGCCTCAAGAGGTTTTTGCTCTGACATTTCTCTTTGCACCTTACTTTTTGCTGAATAAATTTCCTCCCTTTGCATCAATTGCAACAACAAGAGGAAGGTTTTCGATTTCCATTTTTTTAACTGATTCGCAGCCTAAATCTTCATAAGCCACCACTTCACAGCTTTTAACTGATTTTGCAAGCAATGCACCTGCACCACCCACAGCACAGAAATAAACTGCATTGTTTCTTACAATTGCTTCACACACTCCTTTATTTCTCGGTCCTTTGCCAATCATAGCTGAAAGACCTTTATCAAGAAACAATGGCGCATAAGTGTCCATTCTTGAAGAAGTTGTAGGTCCGCAAGAACCTACGGGAAGATGTGACGGTGCCGGTGTTGGACCTACATAATATATAACTGCACCCTTTAAATCGTATGGTAATTCCTCACCTTTTTCAAGGGCTTCATTTATTCTTTTATGAGCTGCATCACGTGAAGTATAAACTTCCCCTGAAAGCAGAACTCTGTCCCCGGCTTTAAGGCGGGAACTGTATTCTTTGATTTCAGTTACATTTAATTTATATTCCATCAGATAATCACTCTTTTTGGTTCTTCTTTTTGTTTTCTGATGATTGAACCTGAAACAACTTCTCTGTCACAAAGGAAAGAAAGTTTCATTGTTGCATGGGGAGCACTTTCGATTCTTTCCCCTGCTTCGTTTTTAAGTTCTTTCACAGTAACCTTAAAGGGTTCTTTGCCCGGTTCAACAATTTCAAGGATATCACCATCAAGGAATTTGTTTCTCTGAACTGCGAAAAGTTCACCATTTTCCCATTTTTCGCACACTGCAACAACATCCCATTCCCTGCGGTAGCCACCCTCATAGTAAATTTCTGCATTTTCTATGGGCGAGCCGAAATAGAAGCCTGTGCAATATTCACGGTAGCTTACCTTACGCATTTCTTCACTTATCCAGGGGGATACTCTGAAATCGTCTGTGGGATTCTGCATAAATTCATCAACTGCAGCTCTGTAAGCATTTGTAACAGCAGCAGTATAATATGCTGATTTTGCCCTGCCCTCAATTTTAAGTGAAGTAACACCTGCATTGACAAGCTCCGGTATATGTTCAATCATACACATATCTCTTGCGTTCATAATATATGTGCCTTTATCATCCTGCTCAACGGGGAAATAAACACCGGGTCTTGTTTCCTCCATAAGGTGATATTTCCATCTGCAGGGCTGAGCACAATCGCCACGGTTGGAATCTCTGCCTACAAGATAGTTTGAAAGCAAGCATCTGCCTGAAAAAGAAACGCACATTGCACCGTGAACAAAGCATTCAATATCAAGGTCTTTGGGAGTTTTTGCACGCAAAGTGGCAATATCTTCCATTGAAAGTTCCCTTGCAAGAACAACTCTTTTTGCGCCCATTTCGTAGAAGGCATTTGCTGTGGCATAGTTTGTGATACCTGCCTGAGTTGAAATGTGAATTTCAGTTTTTGGGGCATATTTTTTAGCTAAAGACAATGTTCCTATATCGGAAATTATCAGAGCATCAACTCCGCAGTTTTCAGCATTTTCAAGAAACTGAGGCAGAACATCAACCTCATTATTTCTGGGAACTGTGTTGCAGGTAAGGTAAACCTTAACACCTTTTGAATGTGAAAATTCCACAGCTTCTTTTAATTCTTCATCTGTGAAATTGGAGGGAGAAGTTCTCATTCCGAACATACTTCCCCCGATATAAACAGCGTCTGCGCCGAAATTAACTGCAGAAACAAGTCTTTCCTTATCTCCTGCAGGGGCTAAAACTTCAGGCTTTATAAAATCTTTAATCAAAAAACTCAATCCTTATTTGATTTTGGCTACATTCTGTTTGTGCTCAATATCAGTTGTAGCATAATAAACTTTTCCTGTTTTGTCGTGACAGAAATACATATAAGTTGTATCTGAGGGATAAAGTGCCGCATTTATAGCATCAACACCCGGGTTACAGATAGGTCCTTCAGGTAAACCTGTGCACACAGTTGTATCATATTTGTCAAGATATTTATTTGCTTCTCTTTCACCTGCAAGGTCTTTAAGATGTGTTGTTACATAAAGTTCAGTTGAATCGCACTGAAGCAAAGGATAAGTTGACGGACTTTTAAGTCTGTTATGAATAACAGATGAGATATCTGCCATCTGTGAACTGTCGGCTGCTTCTTTCTGGATAATGGAAGCGATTGTGAGAACCTCATTTGTTGTAAGACCTAATTCTTTTGCACGTTTGGCATATTTATCTGTCCACTTTTCGTCAAAGTTATCAAGAAGACGTTTTATAACGCTTGATGCACTTTCGCCTACATACATTTCGTAGGTATCAGGGAAAAGGTAACCTTCAAGCTTGACATAAGTGTCTGAGCTGACACCGTCAAGGAAATCGTATTTATAATCATAATTTGCAGCACCTACGATTTTGTTACCGTCATTTATTACTTCATAGTCAATAAGTCTTCTTACAATCTGTGCTGTTGTGTATCCTTCAGGTATTGTGATGCTTACTGTCTGGTCTGAAAGTGCAGAATTGTTAAGCAACATATTCAGCATACCTTCAACACCCATTGATTCTGAAAGGTAATATGTTCCGCCCTCATATGGTTTAAGGACTTTTTCTCCGTTGGAATAATAATATTTACCTTCTTTATCGTAACCTCTGAAAGCTGCAAATAATTTACTGAACCAACGAACCTCAAGAAGATCGTTATCGTGGAAAAGGTTAATTGCTTCGCTTGTTGTGATTCCGGCAGGAACAACAACCTCCACTTCTTCAGTGCTTCCTGAAATGGCAAGAGCATCGTTGACACAATTGATTCCGATAACGGACAATGTAATTGAAATTACAAGCACGAAAGCCATTGCTATTATAACTGATTTTGAATAGTTCTTCTTCAATCTGAGAAGTTCTTCTTCAGAAAGAATTTTTCTTTTTTTAGTTTTCTTTGAAGTATTTTTTGTGGGTGCAGCCTGCTTGGGCTGATTATTGCCCGTCTTTGTTTCAGCATCAAACATATTAAGATTATCTTCCGGCTTTTTAGCACGGCTGATAGGTACATTTTCTGCTTCCATCGGTCTTGCAGTAGGCTGAACAGGTCTTGCAGTAGGCTGAACAGGCCTTGCAGTAGGCTGAACAGGTCTTGCAGTGGGCTGAACAGGTCTTGCAGTGGGCTGAACAGGTCTTGCAGTGGGCTGAACAGGTCTTGCAGTGGGCTGAAGAGGTCTTGCAGTAGGCTGAACAGGACGTTCAGTTGGCTGAACATCGTTTGTATTATTACCAACATATCTGGGTGCATAGGGGTCACCTGCGTTACGCTGATAGTTTGCAAAATACACTTCACCCTTGGCTTTAGGTCTGTTTGAAACTGTATCAACTTTTTTCTCCTGCTGATAATCATCATCAAAATCATCAATATGCAGAACAAAATTTTCTACCTTTTGTTTTCTTGTCATATTGCTGTATTCAACAGGATTCTTCTTCTCTTGAGGAGTAAAATTAGAGAGGACATCTTTTTCTTTTGAATCAAAGAAATCATCCATAAAAAATTCTCCTTTCTTTTAAAAATTTATTTCTGAATTGAAAGATAAATTTTATCTGCTTCTTCTTTGCCTGCAAATTGTTCGGCAATTTTCAAACCGAATTCAATTGCCACACCTGCACCTTTTGCAGTGATGATGTTGCCGTCCATAACAACACCTTCATCCACATACTCTGCACCTTCAAGTTCTTTTTCAAAACCGGGGAAACAAGTGGCTTTCTTTCCTTTGAGAAGGCCTTTGTGACCAAGTACGGAAGGTGCTGCACATATTGCGCAGATAAGCTTATTATTTTCTGCTGCATAGTCAATAAATTTCTGTGCATGCTCTGATTTTTCAATATTAAGTGTGCCGGGCATACCGCCGGGAATTACAACTGCCTGCATAGTTTCATCAGGCTGAATATTTTTTGCATCAGCATCGCAGACAAGACCGATTCCGTGAGAGCCGACTATCATCTGAGAACCGATTCCCAAGGTCATAACATCAAGTTCAGCACGTCTTAACATATCAATTGTGGCTACTGCCTCAACTTCTTCTGTTCCGTCTGCCATAAAAACATAAATCATATTATCACCTTTATTCAAGATTAAGTGAAAGGAACGTGTTTTCACTTAAATTTTTCAGCATTTCTTTATCATAACAGTATACCATACCACGGGATATTTTGCAACTGTCATCATTAAGGGGAACATAAATTTCTACACTTTCTTCCCCTGTTTTTTCGAGAATTGCAGAAACAAAGCTTTCCTTGTTTTCTTTGCAACAGAGTTCAGTAATTTTTTTACCGTCTGTAAGGGCATAAGCCACTGTTTTTCCCTTTTCTTTTTTAACAAAAACTTTATCTGAAAATCTTAAAGCAAAGTCTATATGCTTTTTCGGGAAAGAAACAAAAGGAAATTCACCAAAAACTTCTTCACGGAGATTTTTAATTTCTTCTGCATCTTTTTCTTCTTCAATATTATCTTTGATTTCACCTTTGAAGAAAGTTTCTTTTTTGCAGAAGAAGAAATCTTCAAAGCCTAAAGAGTTATAGTAGTTTCTGTTTTTCTCGTTACTTGGTGTCAGCAGAAAAAGCTTTGTGCCTTTTTGTGATTTATAATCAATGAGAAATTCAATTTCCTTTTTTGCAAGACCACGTTTTCTGAAATTTTCATCTGTTGCGATTGCGTAGAAATAAGATGCATTATTTTCCCCTATTTTACAATCAAGGCTGTAAACAACAGAAACAACTTTCCCCTCTTCGTCCCACACATAAACATTGTCTTCTTCAAGGAAAGTATCAAGAAAAGGTGAAACAAATTTTTCACCGTCACCGAAACAATCAAACCAAAGCTTAATCAGGCTTTCTCTGTCATTTTCATTTGCAAAGCGAAACATTTTTTCACCTCATATTTGCCATTGCGTTATAAATTATACCTAACTTTACGGGATGATAACTCATCTTTGCTTTTCTCAAGCCCTCAATACCCATATCTTCTTCACGGTTGACAAAGGTGTAGTTGCCAAGTTCATTTTTAGCAAGCTCTCTGTTTATCATGGGATAAGCACCTCTGAAAGATGCAAAAGCCTTTTCAAAATGAGTGCAGAAAGTGTCTTCGCTTAATTTTTCACCTAAAGTCCAGGCAACAACTTCACCGTCAACACGCAAAAGTGCACCTGTGAAACCTAAAATTTCAAAATTATCAAAAGCACGTTTTATAACGTCAAGCTCAACGTCAATTCCGTCTTCAAGCTTGTCCTCGTTTTCTTCAATCCATTTTTCAGTCATTCTTATGCAATCTGAAATGTTATCTTTTGTAAGTCTTTCGTAAGTCCAGTTATAATTTTTTTCAAAATATTTAATGTGGTTTCTCTTGGAATGATATTTCTTACCTTTTAACTCTGCCAAATCAGAAACGAGATAAATATAATCAGCAGAATCTCTGTTTTCTTTAAACTGGAATTTACCGGGAAATTCCTTTTTGAGAAATTCAACATCATATTCACTGAGACCGTAAAAATTCAGGTTTTCTTCATTTATCAGTTCTTCAATTATTTTCTTTTTGTCACCGTCACCCTGAGGGAAACAATAATTCACTTTTCCTTTTTTACCGCCCTTTGTTATAAGGCAATTTTCCGTAAAAGCAATTTCAAGGTTATATTCAGGTCCCCAATTGAAAAATGAACCTAAACACATCTGACAGTTATCCCCTGTGACATTTTTTAAAATATCTTTAATTTTCTCCACATCATCAAGAGAGGGAGTTTTAAAGTTCAGCATAAAATTAAAGTGTCCTTTCTGCGCTTGCCCAGATTTCATCTGCAATTTCTTCAATGCTTCTTGCATTTTCACCGTCTGAACAACTGATTTTTACCCAACCCATTTTTTCTGCCGCATAAGATGCCGCTTTGCGACAAGCGTTGAGATAAGCTACGTTTGCTTCGTGAACGTCTTTCTTTGATTCGTTACCCTCATATCTCTGACTCATTAATTTCTGTGAAATTTCAACAGGCATATCAAGGTAAATTACAAGGTCAGGTTTTGGTATTCCTATTTTGTTATATTCAAAATCTTCAAGCCATTCAATGTAGCTGTCCCAATTTTCTTCAGGCTGTTTTATCATCTGATGGTATGCATTGGAAGTTGTGTATCTGTCAGCAAGAATAACTTTCCCGCTTTCAAAATCTTCTTTCCATATTGTTTTAAAAGATGCGAATCTGTCCACAGCATAAAAGGCTGATGCGGCATAAGCGTTAACATCTTCAGGTTTTTTGCCGAAATCGCCTGCAAGGTACATTTTCACAAGAGCAGAAGAATCTCCCTCATAATTGGGAAGTTTTATCTGCTTATATTCAAGGTTTTTTTCGCATACTTTCTCTGCAAGAATATTAATCTGAGTTGATTTTCCGCTACCGTCAAGTCCTTCAATAACAATAAGCTTACCTGCCATATGACATCCACCTTTAATTATTTTTTCTCAATTGTATATTATACCAAACTTTAATTATTTTTACAATTATTTTTTACTTTTTCTTCCATTTTAACAAACCGTTAATAATTTTGTACACAATGATTAACAAATGTGTTTTATATTATTGTTAGCACTCGATACCCGAGAGTGCTAAATTCACCTTTCGGAGGCAAAAAATATGGCAAAAAAGCAATTCAAGGCAGAATCAAAAAGACTTCTTGACCTTATGATTAACTCAATTTATACTCACAAGGAAATCTTCCTTCGTGAAATTATATCAAACGCAAGCGACGCAATGGACAAGCTTTATTACCATGCATTGACAGACTCCAACACAGGCTTAAGCCGTGATGACTTTGCAATCAACATCACAAGAGATGAAGAAAACAGAATTATAACAATTTCTGATAACGGTTGCGGTATGTCAAAGGAAGATCTGGAAAATAACCTTGGTACAATTGCAAAAAGCGGTTCACTTTCCTTTAAAGAAAACAATGAGAAAAACGAAGAAATTGACATTATCGGTCAGTTTGGTGTAGGTTTCTACTCTGCATTTATGGTTGCAGATGAAGTTACTGTTATTTCAAAAGCTTATGGTGAAACTGTTTCTCACAAATGGCATTCAACAGGCCTTGACGGTTACACAGTTACTGAATGTGAAAAAGCTTCTCACGGTACAGATATTATCCTTAAAATAAAAGAAGACACAGAAGACGAAAACTACACAGAATTTTTGAATGAATATACAATCAGACGTCTTATCAAAAAATATTCTGATTATATCCGCTACCCCATTAAAACTCAAATCACATCTTCACGCATAAATGAAGAAACAAAGGATTTTGAAGAATATAAAGAAGTAACAACTATCAACAGTATGGTTCCCCTCTGGAAGAAAAATAAAAATGAAATAACAGAGGAAGAATATGATGATTTCTACAAAATGACTTTCGGCGATTTTTCAAAACCTCTTAAAGTTATCAACACAGCAACAGAAGGTACTGCAACATATAATGCGCTCCTTTTTATCCCCTCAAAAGCACCTTATAATTATTATAACCGTGATTACGAAAAAGGTCTTAAATTATATGCAAGCGGTGTTCTTATTATGGACAGTTGCAAAGACCTGCTCCCTGACCATTTCAGCTTTGTCAAAGGTCTTGTGGATTCACAGGATTTAAGCCTTAACATTTCACGTGAAATGCTCCAGCATGACAGACAGCTTAAGCTTATTGCATCACGTCTTGAAAAGAAAATCAAAACAGAACTTGTTTCAATGTTGAGAAACGACAGAGAAAAATATGAGGAATTCTACAACCAATTCGGTCTTAACCTTAAATACGGTCTTTACAGCGGTTATGGTGAAACATCTGAACTTCTCAAAGACCTGATTATGTTCAGGTCAAGCTTTGAAGAAAAACTTGTAACTCTCGAAGAATATGCAGAGAGAATGAAAGAGGAACAGAAATACATCTACTATGCAACAGGCGAAAGTGCTGAAAAAATTTCACGTCTTCCCCAGGCAGAAGCAGTTAAGGAAAAAGGTTACGAAATTCTTTATCTCACAGCAGATGTGGACGAATTCACACTTAAAATCCTCGGCAAATATGATGATAAAGAATTCCGTTCAATTTCTTCAGAAGATGCAGGTCTTGAAACAGAGGAAGAAAAAGAGGAAACAAAGAAAAAAGCTGACGACAGCAAGGAAATGCTTGCATTTATGAAAGAGGCTCTTGAGGGAAAAGTAAGCGAAGTAAGACCATCAGGCAGACTTAAAAGCCACCCCGTATGCCTTACTGCAAAAGGCGAACTTTCACTTGAAATGGAAAAAGTTCTCAACGCAATGCCTAACGACACAAATGTAAAAGCCGAAAGAGTGCTTGAAATAAACGCAAACCATCAGATTTTCGGGACACTCACCTCTCTTTATGAAACAGACAAAGAAAAATTAGGCAAATATGCACGTCTTCTTTATTCACAGGCACTCCTCATTGAAGGATTGAGTGTTGAAGACCCGGTTGAATTCTCAAACCTTATCTGCGAATTGATGTAATTTAAGCGAAAAATCCCCTCAGTCAAAAAACACCGCCGTGTCATTCCTGAGCGTCAGCGAAGAATCCCGGCGGTGTTATAGTTTATTGTTTTCCTTTTTCAGATCCTTCGCTTCGCTCGAGGATGACGAAAAAGGAAATGTTAGTTCACAGATAAATTATAATTTATATAATATTTGATTTTAACATCGTAGGGTTTGGCGCTTGTCGACAAACCGTGAATTTTATGTATTTTTTCGGAACGTCGGAAACCGCCGTTCCCTACAATGCAACATTAAACAAAAAGATGAACTATAATTTATCGTACAAACTGACTGTGAAATTCGGCTCCCTTGTGTAAAGGGAGCTGTCAAAATCTGTGATTTTGACTGAGGGATTGTTGATATAAAGTCTTTTACAATCCTCCCGTCAGGCTTACGCCTGCCACCCTCCTTTACACAAGGAGGGCTTTTGGCTCACTGCTGAATTATAATTTAT
>JAZSJD010000053.1:0-2864 GCA_045534165.1 Acutalibacteraceae bacterium
CTTACAGAAAACGAAATTGACAGACCAAAATATGCTGAAGGTGAATGTGTGCTTTCAAATTATTCCCTTTCTTCAGATAAGCTTCATGCTTATGAAGTAAATATTTACAGAATGAAACCCGGTGAATAAGGAGATGTTATAATGTCAAAAGCAAAAAAAATTCTTATCATTTTTGCGGTGTTGATTGCCCTCTTTGCGGCATCAATAATCTATTTTGAAATGGACCCTGAAAACACAAATATTGATTTCAGCCCTGCAAATGCTCAGAATGAAACCGATAAAACAATAAGATTCGATGAAAACGGTAAGCTTAAAATATTACATATTGCTGATACTCATCTTAATTATGACAAGCATTTTGATGCATCGGTATGGGTAATTGCAGAAGCCTGCGATGTGGAAAAGCCCGACCTTGTTGTGCTCACAGGCGATAATACACATCCTAACGAGGACCCCGAAAAGACAAAGGAACTTATCAATGCTCTTATGAATATCTTTGAGTCAAGAAAGATTCCCGTTGCCGTAACCTTCGGTAATCACGATGCAGAGAAGGGTCCCATGACAAGAAAAGATATTATGGAATATTACAAGACCTTCTCCTGTGTAATATCTGCCGATGACAGTACGGATTTCAAAAACTGCGCTACGTTCAATATTCCCGTGCTTGCTTCCGACAGTGACAAAACCAAGTTTAATCTCTGGGTGTTTGACTCAGGAGATTATGACGAAGATGAGCCCAGACATTATGACCGAGTACGCACAGAGCAGATTAAATGGTACAAAGAAACAGCAGCAAAGCTCAAGGAAGAAAACGGCGGTGAAACCGTTAACTCTGTTGTTTTTCAGCATATAATTGTACCCGAAATCTATGATGTTCTTAAAATGGTAGATTCAAAGAAGCCTTATGCACTTCCGCACATTTATAATGAAGGCGAATATTATATGTTTGATCCCGAGCAGGTCAATTACGGCAAGCTTAACGAAAAGCCCTGTCCCGGTTATTACAACGACGGTCAGTTTGACGCTCTTGTTGAAACGGGTGATGTACTGGCAATGTTTACGGGCCACGACCACACAAATGCCTTCGGTGTAAGAAATCAGAATATTGATATTTACACCTCTCCTATGACCCGTTATAAGGGACTTGCTTATACAACTCAGTACGGTTACCGTGTAGTTGAAATTGACGAAAAGGATACCTCAAAATACATAACAAGAGTTGAGCGCCTTTATGATGTCTTTGACTTTGATTACATAAAAACTGCAAAGGATAACGGTGATAAGTATTCATGGAGAATTGCATTCGAGCTTGCAGTTAAGGGCAAGGCTCAGGAAATCTGTATGAAGCTCTGGCATTCAGTGATAGAATTATTTACAGGCAGAACAATTGTATATCCGGACTAAAGCAAACAAAAAACTGCAACGTTATTTGAAAAAAGTGAACATACTGATACAATATTGTACGATGTAAGAGTAAAATATAAGGCAAGGTCTCAGCTTTGACCTTGCCTTACATTCTTAATAAAGGTCAGATTAAAGTGATTAAAGGAATACAGTAAAGAAGCCATTTTTTAATATGAGGTAAAAAACAATGATCAATATCACCAAAAACACTATTGAAATCGGTCTTGAAAAACCGCTTAAAGTTTTACATATTACAGATTCACATCTGCCCTTTTACTGTGAAACAGACTCTGAGGCTATGATAAATCAAGGCAAAAAGCGTGATGAAAAAAGCAGTGTGCAAAATCTTAAAGAACTGATGGAATACGGTGAAAAAAACTGTGATATTATTGTTCATACCGGAGACCTTATTGATTTTATTTCAAAACCCTGTGTGGAATTTGCAAAAGAATATCTGAAAAACGAAAAGGTTCTGTTTATAGCAGGCAATCACGAGTATGCCAAATACGACGGCAAAAAGGAAGATATGGCGTATCGTCTTAACAGTTTGGGAGAAATCGGTGGATATCCTGTAAACATATTCTTTAATTCCCATATCGTCGGTGGTGTTAATTTTGTCGGCATAGACGATGCTTATCATCAGGTTGAGTATGAACAGCTTGAAATGCTTAAAGCGGAAGTAAAGAAAAGTTATCCCGTTATTCTTTTTATACACGCCCCTTTATATGAAAAGGAGCTTTACAAAAAAAGCTATGAATTCTGGAACGGTGAAAACTATCTTCTCGGCGTTGATACCTTACTTCATCCCGAAGTTATCGGAGATGAGACAGAGCCGACAGAAGCTTCAAAAGCTTTTTACGAGTATGTTATCAGCGAGCCGCAGATTAAAGCCGTTCTTACGGGACATCTGCATTTTGGCTTTGAAAGCAGACTGTCCGGTGGCACAATACAGTATGTAACAAACCGTGGTGACAGAGGTAACGCAAGAGAGATAACAGTAATATAAAGAGGAAGTTACTTCAATTCTGAACTTGATAACTTCCAATTTGTTGATATTTTAACAACGGTTCTAAAGTGATGCGGGACACCCGTCCTCGATTGTAATTTCAGATTATATGTGATATAATCATTTCGACAAATAAGAATTTGTAGGTGAGATAATGATTATTTTAATTACAGGAGCATCGCATACAGGCAAAACTGCACTTGCTCAAAAATTGCTCGAAAAATATAAATATCCATCCCTGTCAATAGACCATCTGAAAATGGGCTTGATTCGCAGCGGTAATACAGAACTTACTCCCATGAGTGATGATAAGGATTTGACCGCATACTTATGGCCCATCGTTCGTGAAATGGTTAAAACTGCTATCGAAAACAAGCAGAACTTAATTGTCGAAGGTTGCTATATTCCATTCGATTGGCAGAAAGACTTTGACTCCAAATATCTTGAAAGCATC
>JAZSJD010000088.1:0-6729 GCA_045534165.1 Acutalibacteraceae bacterium
TGCGGCAAAACATCTTACATAACATTCAAAAGCAAAACTGATGGACTTAAAGTAACTGTTGAAGCCACAATTTATGAAGAAAACGCAACCTGCGAATGGACTGTTTACATTAAGAATGAGGCAGATGAAAACTCAAAGGTGATAAATAATTTCTACGCACTTGATACAACTTTCCAAACAGGTGAAACTACAGTTTACTATTCAAAAGGAAGTCGTGACGAGCCTTACGACTTTGCAATAATGGAAAGCAAGCTCAATGCTTTCCCCTTGAACTTTGACAGCATTGAGGGACGTTCAACTGACAACTATCTGCCATATTTCAACATCAATGGAGAAAACGAACAATTTGTGCTTGGTGTTGGTTGGTCAGGAAACTGGAAAACAACACTCAAAGAAATGATGGGAGAAACTGAAATTAAAGTGAAACAGGAAACTTTCAAAGCATATCTCCTGCCTCAGGAAGAAGTACGCTCCCCTCTTGTTTCCATAAGTTTTTATAAAAATGAAAATCCTCTTAAAGGATTTAACGTATTCAGAAACTGGATAACAGCTTGCGTTTACCCCGAAAATATTCCCGACACATTAACTATGATGGAAGTTGCAGGTCCTTTATCTACAAACACCGCCCAACAGATAATGGACACAATGAACACTTTTGATAAAAAGGTTTTTGAAAACGTTGATTACTTCTGGATGGATGCCGGCTGGTATAAATATAACGAAGGTTGGCACGATTCTGTCGGCACATGGGTGCCTGATGAAAACAGATATCCAAACGGTATAAACGAACTTTCACAATATGGTAAGGAAAAAGGTTGCGGTCTTGTTCTCTGGTATGAACCTGAAAGATTGAGAGAAAACTCAGAACTTTACAACGTGGGCATTGAAAAGAAAAACTGGATTATCGGCGTTAAAGACCGTGATGATTTTATGTTTAACTTTGCAGAAGAAGGTGCCCTCCGATATATCTGCGATTTGGTTGTTTCTTCACTTAAGGAAAACGGTGTTTCTCTTTACAGACAGGATTTCAATTTCCCGCCTGCTGAATATTGGGAATATGCTGATAAAAATTTCTATGACGGCCGAAAAGGTATTTGCGAAAACCACTACATAACCAACCATTATAGATATCTTGATTACTTAAGAGAAAACATTGACGGACTTATCATTGACAACTGTGCTTCAGGCGGAAGACGTCTTGATCTGGAAATGACAAGACGAAGCATTCCCGTGTGGAGAAGTGACTACAACTGTGCTCCCCACGACAACATTTTAGAGGCAACGCAAGCACAGACTTACGGTCTTTCTTTCTGGCTCCCCCTTTCAGGTACAGTTCAATATAACTACGATGAATATTCTGCACGAAGCAGTATAATGCCTTTTACCGTTGAAACTTTCGGCACAATTTACAGCCCTTATTTCAGCGTTTATAAAGAACAAAGAGCTATGATGTGCAACAACTTCTTCCCACTTGAATGGGGCGGATATGATTCAACAAAAATCCTTGCAATGCAATATTCAAACGATGATGCAACTGAGGGCGAAGCTTTTGTTTACAAAAGACCTGACGTTGAAGATAAAGAATACACTTTGAAGTTAAATGGTCTCAGCAAAGACAAAACTTACAAAGTTTATGACATTGACAGTCCTGAAAATATTTACACAATGAGTGGTAAAGATTTGATGGAAAAAGGAATTACATTGCAGTTACCTGATGGTGAAAAAGCATTTGTGATTATGTTTTCAGCCCGATAAAAAGAACCCTACTGTGAACGCTGAAGGTTGATAAGGAAGTATTTCTTTAAAATGTGAACTTACGGCACAATAATGCATTAAAAATCACCGATACGCAACAGCGTTATCGGTGATTTTTATCTTTTATTAAAACTTACACTTCTTCATGTTCAGGCTGTCTGTTTTCTTTTTTTGCGAAGCCTCTGTTGAGTGCCTTTTCAAGGAAAGGAATGGGAAGAGATTTTTTAAGAATTGCAAAAACAATAAATACAACGAATACAACAAACCTGAGGAAACCAAGACCTGTGAAAACGATATTAACTATATGGTCTACAATTGAGAAATCAATTTCTTTACCAAAAATGCCTACTATATCGTTAACAAGACCGAAAATTGTAGGAATAAAGTTCATTAATAAACCGATGAAAGTGAACAACACTGAAATAACAACTGCTTTAACTGCTGATTTTTTAAGAAGAACACTACGCTCTACCAAAAGAACATATAAAGCGAGAATTACCAGAATAGCAAAAGTAAAACCTGTGTCAAACAAACCTAAAAGGAACATAAACACAGCCAACATACTTACAGGTATACCTAATCTTGATTTTTGCATAAATCATTTCTCCCTTTTGATAAACTTAAAGAAGCTCAGTATAAATACCAAATAACACCTCTCATGCGGATTATAACATAATGCGACAGAAAATTCAACATCAGAAAAAATATTTTTCAAAAAAACAGCCGGCACATATCAACTATGTGCCGGTCTGAATTATTATTGAGTTATCTTACGCTATCATAAAGTTCATAGAATTTTCCGTAAATATCTGATGCTGCACTACCGCCGATTGATGTAAGTCCCCAGCTGTCGCCAAATGAAAGTTCATCATCTTCTGCATCGTAGTTAAGACGAAGATATACGAAATCCTGATCAGGCATAATATAGCCGAGTGCATCGTTAACAAGGTCGAATACGAGAATTTCGTCGTTACCGTCGTTCATAATTTCGTTTGCACTCTTATAGGGGAATTCAGTCATGTTAGGTCCGCCGATAACAAGTTCAGCATATGTTTCGCCGGGACAAAGGATGATTTTTACATCTTTACCGAGTTCCATATAACCAACTTCTGTTGATGCTACGATGTTGCCTTCTTCATCTTCATACATTACATTGTTTGCAAGTGAAAGTTTACCGAATGCTCTGTAAACACCGTTTTCAACGGGAACAATATATTCTGTATGTTTAACGTTAAGGATAGGTTCGATTGTTTTGATTTCTGCTTCAAAACCACCTTCATACCAAGGTGTATAGCCTTCGCTGTCTTTTGCCATAGCTTCTCTTTCTTCATCAATCAGGTCTGAAGCTTTGATTTCATCTTCTGTCATACCGATTGCAAGAAGGATGTAACCGATTTCTTCACCGTAACGGATTGTTGAATTCAATCTGTCAAGATCAAGGCCATCGTTTGAATAGTGCTGTTCTTCTGTGTATGTGCCAACTGCGCCCTGGATGTAGATGAAGTTATAACCTGCTTCGTTTACAACTTCTTCGGTATAGAAAACGAAGTCAGATGTGATAATCTGTGTGCCGTAACCTACTGTTTCGGGATGGCAACCAAAGTTAGAAAGAATTGTACCCTTTGAACCATCATCAGGTGTGAACATAATGCGGCTCATATCTTCAATCATAACCTGGGGATTTGTACGGTCACGTACATAATCGCTGATGTCTGTTTTTGAAATTGTAAGAGTACCTGTTTTCATATTTGCAACTGCTTCTTTTGCACAAGCTGCTGTCTGGTCAGCAATTGTCTGGAGAAGTTTTGTATCAACAGGGTCGCAGAGCCAATCAAGGCTGAAGAAAGCTGAGAAAAGGTTCTGGAAAACATGACCGAATGTGTTTGTATAGATACCCTGTGTATCGATACCGCTGTGAACGTGTGTTGCTGAAACGTTGATGCTTGTAACATTAACACCTGGAAGTGCTGCAAGAACTGCTGCACGGATATTTCTTACATCTTCATTAGCAAGACCGAGACAGTCAACTGCTGCAAGAATTGTAACACCTCTGCCTGAACCATCATCAAGAGCGATAAGTCTTACTTTAAGATCATCTGCACATTCTGAAAGGATAAGGTTAATATCATAACCGCCTTTATAATACTTGCCTTCTGAAAAATCATCAGGAAGAATTGAAGCTGAAGAATAACCTAATTTCCATTGTGCATTTGCAGCGGGTTCATCAATAAATTTATCGTGACCTGCCATAAAGTTTTCACTTGAATGTGTTGAGGGATCCTGAATCTTTATTGTCGGAGGAAGAAGAGTTGAAATACCATCAAGGAGAAAATCCACAATAGCATTGAGAGTGTCTGACACAACATCAGCGAAAATTGCACTTGCTGAAGATTTTAAATCTTCATCAGGTGTTACAGCTGTAACTGTAAAGCCTGAGCACAACATAACAAAGCTCATTACTATTGCTACAATAGTTTTTGTACTTTTTTTCATAACATTACTACCTACCTTTTTATTTAGTGTAATAATTATAACATTGTAGTATAAAAAAATCAACCAAATTTCTCCAAAAGCTAATTATTTTTTAAATAAATCAGTTATATTTTCTTCTGATATCATAGAAGAATTGTTCGTGTTTTCCGCAAAGCAAAAACGTCATAATTAAATATTCTTAATTTTTCAGCACATCCCCTTTCACTGCAAAAAAATACCACGGTATTACTACCGTGGTATAGGGATTTTACCAAACAAATTTTGTGAATTCACTTGATTTTGTTATGTTCTTCACGTGGAACTGACCGAGAAGTGAAATATCAACATCAAGGTCTGCTGTACCCTCAAATTTTGCATAAATAACGTTGCCTGTTGTTGAATCAATCTTCACTAATGCGTAACTGTCGTGATAAGTCATATCAATAGATTTAAGCACTGCAAGCATCTGCTTTGCTTCTGCCGCATCGATAACTGACATAATTCTTCCGTGACGGCTTAATGTGCCTTTGCCCGGATTTTTTTCTGTGCCAATTTTGATTAAAATTTCGCAAGTTGTTCCATTCTGTTTAAGTGTTGCACTTTCAACATCCTGTGCTCTTAACTTACTTGCCCATGTTTCACCGTTTACAGGGAAATCGTCAATATTATTTTTACCCTTTGACATAGTTGATGTTTCATCTTTTCTTACAATATTTACAATCCAGTCGGGAAAAGCTGATGTATCGTCATTAACATCCATAAGTGTTCTTTTTGTGTAGCCGGGATTTGCAACTTTAACTCTGTTGAGAGCTTTGTTGCAATATTCAACAATTTCACTCTTTGTCTGGGGAACATCGGATTTTGCTGAAGTTGTGGATGTAACATCTTCATCTTCTGAAAGAACAGTTGTTACTTCTTCAAACTTAGTAACAACTTCTGTTTTCCCTTCTTCATTTGTAACAACTTCCGTTACAACCTGTGTTTCTTCTTTTTCTGAAACGGTTGTTTCATTTGTTGCTGAAGTGATATTTTCTTCTTCCTCTGCACCGCAGGCAGCAAAGGAAAACAAAATTGCTGTGGCTGACAATAAAGCTATTAATTTTTTCATATAGTACCTCTCTCTTTTTCACTCAACTTGACTAATATAACAAAAAATCTTTTACTTTGTCAAGGAAAATAAAATTAAAATTTAATTAAATTTATAAAACTATTGTAAAGGTTTCTGTTTGCTGATAAAATATAGAAAATGCTTTGGAAAGTAGTGGAAAATATGGATAACAGACAATGGTTTAAAGAAGCACAATACGGTATGATGGCTCATTGGGGACTGTACTCCATACTTGGCGGTGAATATAAAGGCAGACGTGTGCGTGATTATGCTGAATGGATTCAGAGCTTTATGGCTATACCTAACAAGGAATATGAAAAATATGCTGAAATTTTCAATCCCATTTATTTTGATGCTGAAGAATGGATTAAACTTGCAAAAGATTGCGGGATGAAATATTTTGTTTTCACTTCCAAACACCACGACGGTTTTGCAATGTTTAAAAGCGAAGCCGACAAATTCAACATTGTTGATGCCACGCCTTTCAGAAGAGATGTTGTTGCAGAGCTTGGTGAAGCCTGCTACAAACACGGACTTAAATTCGGTCTTTATTATTCTCAGGAGCTTGACTGGCACCATCCTCACGGTGGTGGATATGATAATTTTGCAGGTTGTTCAGGTGTTTCCTGGGACAACAGCTGGGATTATCCTGACAGAGAGAAAAAAGATTTTTCAATTTGTTTTGAAGAAAAAATCAAACCCCAGGTTAAAGAAATCCTGACAAAATATGGTGATTTGTGCCTTATCTGGTTTGACGTTCCGCACACAATAACAAAAGAGCAAAGCCTTGAACTGAACAGACTTGTTAAAACATATCAGCCTGATTGCCTGATAAATTCAAGAATAGGTAACGGTGCTTATGATTACGTTTCTTTAGGCGACAATGAATATCCCACAGAATTTAAAACTTCAGAAAATTCTGACCCTAACAGCCTTGACGGTTTCAAATATTCTCCTTACGGACTTTACGAAACTGCAGGCACACTTAATTCTTCCTGGGGATATAAATATTACGACCAGAATTGGATAACACCTGAAGAAATTGCAGAAAGAAGAACGAGACTTAATTCTTTAGGCGTGAATTATCTTCTCAACATCGGACCTGACCATTTGGGAAGAATCCCCTCTTTTTCCGTTGAAGCATTGAAAAAATCAATTGAACTGATGAAATAAAAGAAACCGTTGGAGATTTTACTCCAACAGTCAGACTGTCGATAAACCCGCATAAGCATATATGCGGATATTATTGATATAAAAAGTTATTATTAAAACCAAGAAAACAGCAATTGAAAAGTGGGTGATACATCGAATATCACCCACTTTTTGCATATATTTGCCATTTTTTCACCCTCTCGAGGTACCATTGTACATCTTCGGGGTTCAAAAATGTCATT
>JAZSJD010000034.1:0-2303 GCA_045534165.1 Acutalibacteraceae bacterium
GTGAAGAAGAGATCCCCGAAGATATGAAAGAAATCGCTGAAAAATATCATGCAGAGCTTATGGAATCTGTTGCAGAACAGGACGAAGAGCTCCTTATGAAATATCTTGAAGGCGAAGAACTTACAATTGAAGAAGTTAAGACTTGCATCCGTAAAGCAACAATCGCTAATGAAATGGTTCCCGTTTGCTGCGGTACTTCATACCGTAACAAGGGTGTTCAGCTTCTCCTTGATGCTATTGTTGACTTTATGCCCGCTCCCACAGATGTTCCTCCCATCACAGGTGTTAACCCTGACACAGATGAGGAAGAAGTTCGTCACTCAACTGACGATGAGCCCTTTGCAGCTCTTGCTTTCAAAATTGCTACAGACCCCTTTGTTGGTAAACTTTGTTTCTTCAGAGTTTACTCAGGTGTTGTAAATGCAGGTACAAACGTTTACAACTCATCAAAAGACCATAAAGAAAGAATGGGTCGTATCCTTCAGATGCACTCAAACTCAAGACAGGACATCGATTGCTGCTATTCAGGCGACATCGCTGCTGCTGTTGGTCTTAAAAACACAACAACAGGTGACACACTTTGTGATGAAAAACATCCGGTTATCCTTGAATCAATGGAATTCCCGGAACCTGTTATCCGTGTTGCTATTGAACCCAAAACTAAGGCAGGCCAGGAGAAAATGGGTATCGCTCTTGCAAAACTTGCAGAAGAAGACCCCACTTTCAAATGCTACACTGACGAAGAAACAGGTCAGACAATTATTGCCGGTATGGGTGAGCTTCACCTTGAAATCATCGTTGACAGACTTCTTCGTGAATTCAAAGTTGAAGCTAACGTAGGTAAACCTCAGGTTGCTTACAGAGAAACAATCAAAGCTAATGCTGACGAAGATTGCAAATATTCACGTCAGTCAGGTGGTAAAGGTCAGTATGGTCACGTTAAGATCAAAATTGAACCCAACCCCGGTAAAGGCTATGAATTTGTTAACGCAGTTGTCGGCGGTTCAGTTCCGAAAGAATATATCGGACCTGCTGAAGAAGGTATCAAGAGTGCAATGCTCTCAGGTGTTCTTGCCGGCTACAACGTTGTTGACGTTAAAGTAACACTTTATGATGGTTCATACCACGAAGTTGACTCATCAGAAATGGCCTTCAAGATTGCCGGTTCAATGGCATTCAAGAACGCTATGAAGAAAGCTCAGCCCGTTCTTATGGAACCCATGATGAAAGTTTCAGTTATTACTCCTGATGATTACACAGGTGACGTTATTGGTGACATTAACTCACGTCGTGGTCTCATGCAGGGTATGGAAGCAAGAATCGGCGCAACTCAGGTTAACGCTCTTGTTCCTCTTGCTTCAATGTTCGGCTATGCAACAGACCTTCGTTCAAAAACTCAGGGTCGTGCACAGTACGCTATGGAACCTGATTGTTACACAGAAGTTCCCAAGAGCCTTGCTGAAGAAATTATCTCAGCAAGAAGCAAAGGTTAATTTCAAAAAAAGACTTGAAATTAGTTTAAAAACTTGTTACAATATCCTTATGCAGTAGCATAACGGAAAAATATCAAATAATTAAAATTAGTCAAAGGAGGCTATTTCTAATGGCAAAGGAAAAATTTGAAAGAAGTAAACCCCACGTTAACATTGGTACAATCGGCCACGTTGACCACGGTAAAACAACACTTACAGCAGCTATCACAAAGACTCTTGCTTCTAAAGGTCAGGCAGACTTCATAGATTATGCAAACATCGATAAGGCTCCCGAAGAAAGAGAAAGAGGTATCACAATCAACACATCACACGTTGAGTATCAGACAGAAAACCGTCACTATGCTCATGTTGACTGCCCCGGCCATGCTGACTATATCAAAAACATGATCACAGGTGCTGCACAGATGGACGGTGCTATCCTTGTTATCGCTGCAACAGACGGCCCCATGGCTCAGACAAAAGAACATCTCCTTCTTGCTCGTCAGGTTGGTGTTCCCTACATCATCGTATTCATGAACAAATGTGACCAGGTAGACGACGAAGAACTCCTCGAACTCGTTGAAATGGAAATCAGAGAAACTCTTGATGAATATGAATTCCCCGGCGATGATACACCTATCATCAAAGGTTCAGCTCTTAAAGCTCTTGAAGCAGCTTCAGCTGATGACGAAGCTTGTGCTCCTATCTGGGAACTCATGGAAGCAGTAGACAGCTACATTCCTACTCCCGACCGTAAAGCAGACCTTCCCTTCCTTATGCCCGTTGAAGACGTATTCACAATCACAGGTCGTGGTACAGTTGCAACAGGTA
>JAZSJD010000096.1:0-26904 GCA_045534165.1 Acutalibacteraceae bacterium
AGATCAGAAATTATTGTTATCAGTTTTTTATGTTTCTTTATTTTATCAATCATAATAAAAACAAATTACAGGAAGACTTTCATAGATTGTCTTCCTGTATTATTTCAAATTAAAGGTTTTCCATCAATCCTGCAAGTCCTGCTGCACCTAATGTGAATCCCTGGAAAATAAGCTGGATAGCCACAGAAACAACAACCAATACCAAACAAACTATAGAAAGAATCATACCGATTGTAGCCTTTTTGTTTTTAAAACCTTCTGCTTTTGATTTTTTCTTACCAAGAGAACTAAGCACAATACCTACAATACTTGTCACGAAAGGAACAGCACCACCAAAACAACCACCAAGGAGACAAGTACAACCAAAACCGAGCACAGCACTTACGATACCAACAATAAGAGAAACAGTTCCGAGTGTTTTGCCGGGGTCTTTAGCATCAACAGGTGCTGTTTCTATGTCTGCATTCATGTTTTCAACATCATTAACAGTTACATCTGCCTGTTCAGCTAAAGCTGCACCGCAACCTTTACAAAACCCTGCTGTTTCGGGATTTTCTGTTCCGCAAAATTTACATACCATAACTGAATACCTCCAAATAAAATTATGACCCCATAAGTATAACACAAATTTCTTAACTATTCAACATTATTTAGCAAAAAATGATATTTTTATTTTCTTCTGAAAAAATATCAGGTCAAATGCTTTGTTGAAAAAATTTTTTCAGTGTGCTAAAATTATATTATTGAAATTCATTTGTTTTTTTCACAGAGTCAGATGGGAGTGATTGAAATGCTTTTTGAAAAGCAAGTACTTGGAATTTACAAAAACATGGCATACACGCGCTGTGATGACACAGGGACAGCATATTATTTTTCCGCAAAAGATTTTGAAGATCTGCACGTTAAAAATTATCCTTTCCGGTCCTCAGCAGGTAATCTTCTGCAAGGATATATCTACAACTACCATAACCCTATCCCCGGAAGGCTTGTTGTGTTTGACCACGGATTTTTCGGCGGTCACAGATCATATATGAGAGAAATTGAAATGTTATGCAAACACGGATTCACCGTTTTCTCTTATGACCACACAGGTTGCATGGAATCTGAGGGGGAAACGCCAAACGGAATGGCTCAGTCCTTGTGTGATCTGAACGATTGCCTTAATACGCTTAAAAGTGACAACCGTTTTAAAGACCTTGATATTTCAGTTATGGGACACAGTTGGGGTGGTTTTTCTACCCTTAATATATGTGCATTGCATCCTGAAGTTTCACATATCATTGCAATGTCAGGTTTTGTTTCTGTTGAAATGATTATCGGTTCTTTTTTCAGCGGTATTTTAAAACCTTACAGGAAAGCAGTTCTTGCCCTGGAAACAAAATCAAACCCTGAATTTGTAAAATACAATGCAGTTGAATCACTTTCAGAAACAAAGGCGAAAGTTTTGCTTATTTATTCCGAAGATGATAAACTTTGCAGAAAAACGCCACACTTCGATACTTTGAAAAACAATCTCTCACATAAAGAAAACATAAAATTTCTTCTTGTCCCCAACAAAGGTCATAATCCTAACTACACAGAAGATGCTGTTAAATATCTTGCTGAATACACGTCTTCCGTAAACAAAATGACAAAGAAAAAACTACTTCAAACGGAAGAAGGGAAGAAAGCTTTTGTTTCTTCTTTTGATTGGAAACGTATGACTGAGCAGGACGAAAATGTGTGGAAAGAAATTTTCAGAACACTTGACAGTTAAAATATTAAACACCGAGGCAAACTGCCTCGGTGTTTTTTTGTTAATCATCAATTTTTTCTATAACCACTGCGTTACCGTTTGCTGTAACACCGAAAATATAGGGCTGATATGTAGTACCACCACTAAAGTTCGCTGTCTGCGGATCTAAAGTAAGATAGTCGAAGTCAACACCTATTACTGCGTTACAGCCAAGTGCATAAGCAGCTTCTTTAAGTTCATTCAAAGCATTTCTGCGGATTACAACAAGAGAATTCATAAGCTTATCTTTCACATTTGTTCCTGTTCCGAAAATAGCCATACCTCTTTCAACAGAAACAGCATCATCACCTGAAATATATCCGGAATATTTTGTTATTTTATATCCATCGAAAGTAAAGCCTGATGTTATGAGCATTTCAGACATGGCTTTTCTTTTTTTCATTTCTTCTTGTTTTCTGATCTGCTCTTCCTGTTGTTTTTTCTCTAAATCCACTTTATAAGCCTTAACAGCGTTTTCAACCAAATGATCTTCGATATTAATCCCTGAAAAACTTTTTGAATGAGGGAAATTATTATCCTTCACAAATTTTTCAAAAGAAAACCATTCAATACCATACTTTTGTGCAATTTCCATTGTTTTCATTTTAAAGCCTCCGTTTATTTAAGATATTTTAAAGCTTCTTTGTTGTAAGGGTCTATATCGAGAATCAGATTCGCATATTTGCGGGCATTTCCGGGGTCTGTGCGACACTTTTTCAGAAGTTCCTCAACATCGCTTCCCAAAGATATTTGTGAAGTTTTTACTTCCAGATCATCCAGAGTCATCTTAAAACTTGAATCGCAGAATCTGCAAATCATAAAACCATCTTTTTTATCAAAAGAACTTGCACCACAGTTAGGGCAAAACATCAATTTCATACATTCATCTCCACTCGACAGATTTCTACAAATAATTATATAGATTCACAATTAAAAAATCAAGGGATATCATTCAATTTCTTATATACTGTAAGACGCATTGTTATATAACAAACCGTTCCGCCTATAATATTGGATACAGGCTCTGCAAGGAATACACCCATTGTCCCGAAGCCTATCCGTGGCAACAACAATGTAAGAGGTACAACAATAATTGCTTTCCTTAAAAGCGAGAAGAATATTGCGTGACGTGCATCACCTACTGCCTGGAAAGTGGATTGACCTGCAAACTGCAAAGCCATAAACACAAAACCGAAGAAATAAATTCTCAGCATTTTTTCTCCTTCAATTGCCATCTGCATATCATCTGAGAAAATGCCAAACCACACTTTTGGGAAAACAAGCACCAGAAGCCATGCAACAAGTGTATAAATTGCACCAAGATATGTGTTGAATTTAATACCTGATTTTGTTCTTTTAAAATCTTTTGCTCCGTAATTGAAACTGATAACGGGTTGGGACCCTGTAACAATTCCGTTTACAGGCAACATAAAAATTTCACGGATTGAATTTGCAACTGTCATAATGCCTACATACAAATCTCCGCCGAAAGATTGCAATGTGGTGTTGCAACTCACCTGCACCAAAAAAGTTGTACCCTGCATAATAAAATTTGATGCACCTAATTTTATTATATCTTTCGTCATATCTTTCCTGATTTTTATATTTTCTTTTTTGAGAGGAATCAAAGCTTTTTTGCCAAAAAGAAAAGTCACGACCCAAACAGCAGAAGCTGCCTGACTTATAACCGTTGCAAGTGCTGCACCCTGAACACCCATATCAAAGGCAAAAATAAACACAGGGTCAAGAACTATATTTATAACAGCTCCTAAAACAATTGACACCATACCTGTTTTGGGAAAACCTTGCGCATTTATGTAGCTGTTCATACCTGTTGTTATCATAGAAAAAACTGTGCCTGCAAGATAAACATAAAGGTAACTTCCCGCATATACAAAAGATTCCTCACTTGCGCCAAAAGCAAACAAAACAGGTTTGCAGAATATATAGCCCAAAGCAGTCAATATCACGGATGACAAAACCAACAAAGCAAAAGAGTTGCCTATAATTTTCCCTGCTTTTTCTTCATCCCCCGCTCCTCTTGCCATTGAAAAAAGAGGAACTCCTCCGACGCCGAACAATGCAGTAAACGCCATTATAAGGGTAACAACCGGGAAAGTGAGCCCTATACCTGTCAGAGCAAGGCTGTCAGCTCCATCCATATGACCTATATAAATTCTGTCAACCACATTATACAAAAGGTGTACAAGCTGGGCAATTGTAAGAGGTATTGCCTGGGACATAATACATTTCCACACGGGACCTTTCGAAAAATCATTTTTCCCTTTCATCATTTCACCTTCTTCTTATCATATTATAACATAAAAAAAGAATTTGTGATAAAAAAATAAATCTGTCGCATTATATTGACAAAGATAAAAAAACAAATTATAATGGTGACAACAAGATTAAATCCGGGGAGGTGAAAATATGAAAAACGTTGCTAAAATCCTCAATATCATCAGCATGATTTTTGGTTTCTGGATGATTCTCCCCCTTATTTTCGGTATCATCGTTAACAAAAAAATCAGCAATGGTGAACCCCTTACAACAGGTGACAAAATCTGCACACTTCTTTTCGTTAACATGATCAGTGGTATCCTTCTTCTCTGTGATAAGGAAGCATAATTTTGTAACTACATCAACAAAAAGCTCAGCATTTTAAAATGCTGAGCTTTTTTATTTATTGGTTCAATGTTTTTTCACCGTTATCATATAAAGTTTCGTTGATTTCCGAAACTGTTTTTTTCATTCCTATACCGTTGATGATAATTGAATCACGCTTTGACTTGGGATAAAGGTCTGCAAAAGAAGCCACTTTCAACAATTCCTGAGTTTCATAAATATCAAGTTCCATCGCAATGCAGACACTTATCAGAGAATCTCTGGATGGATTTCTCACACCTGAAAAGATCTGATATCCCATAACTTCGCTTAATTCGGATTTCTTAATAACTGCTGACTTGACAAAGCCTTTTTTCTCAAGTATATTGGTAAGGTAAACAGGCAGTTCTTCACTTATCATATGCTCACTGTTTTCTTTAAGATATTCCCCGATGTTTGGTGCTTTCATCAGCTCGTCCATCAACTGACTTGTAGTTTTCATCTCTACACTCCTTAGGAAGTGATTTTTTGTCCGACTTTGAAAATATTATTGCAGAACAATTTTCCTTTGTCAAGGCTCTGCGAAAATGCGAAAAAAAATCTTCCGTTGTTTTACGTCATAAGACTCTTGGCACAGAAATCGTAAAACTCGAATTCAATGGTGACATCAGCGTTTACAAAATACTGGAAACTATTTCCCACCCTAACTTACCCCGCATTTTTGGTGTTTATCAGAAGGGAGCAGAATGGGTTGTTGTTGAAGAATATATCAACGGAATAACTGTGGCAGAAAATCTGCAAAACGGACTTTACACAGAAAAAGGCGTTAAAATAATTATCAGAAGCATTTGTTCCGCCCTTGATGTTCTTCATTCCAACAACATAATTCACCGTGATATAAAGCCGGAAAATATTATGATTGATTCTTCCGGCAATGTTAAACTTATAGACTTTGATGCTTCAAGAGTTTACAAAAATTATAAATCACAAGACACTTCTTTTATTGGTACAGCAGGTTTTGCAGCACCTGAACAATTCGGTTTTAACCAGACCGACCCTCGTTCAGATATTTTTGCCATAGGCATTTTAATGAATATTATGCTCACAGGGGAGCATCCTTCCAGAAAGCTTTATAAAGGCAAACTGACAAAAATCATTGAAAAGTGCATTAACATTGACCCTAACCAACGTTTTAAAAATGTCCGTGAACTTCACAGTATATTATAATACAACCAAATTAATTTGTCCTATGCAGTCTGCATAGGACAGAGAAATCTCCTTTGGTGTAAAATATTATCAATATTATATTTTTTCCAAAAGAGAGGTATTGTTATGTTCTGTGAAAAATGCGGAAAAGAAATTCCCGAAAACGAAAAATGTTCTTGTTGTGATGAAAATATTTCTGCACAACAACCACCAAAACCTAAAAAGAAAAAAACATTGATTATTATCATTGCTGTGGTTTGTGGCCTGCTTTTAATCGGCGGAATTGCAGGAGCAATTCTGCTTGGTTCAATCCTCAAAGACTCAGGCTCTGACGATGAAATTATTGACATTGTAAGAAACGGTTATTTTGAAGAATTACCCGAACCGACTGTCGGCGAAGCCTTTGAAGAATTTTTTGATGACCCTGAATGGACAAGCTTTACAACCAATGAAGGTGAAACGGCAGTTGAATTCAACGGTGTATGTGCCCTTGATGGTGAAGATGCTGATTGTTGCATTCAATTCAAAGTTTTTGAAGATGGTTCTTTTGAAACACAGTATGTTGAAATAGATGGGGAAGCTTTAACAGATGAAGACGTTATCGTTATGTATGAAACAATTTACGGATATTCCATGATTGTTGAAGAAAGCATTGAGGGAATTACCGGTAACACTCCCATAGAAACACCTACTAAAACGCCATCAGAATCTCAGACTGAAGAAACTGTTACTCAACCCATTGTTTCTCAAAAAACTTTCAATATGACTTTTAATGACTTTATGTCAAAATATAACAATTCTCTGTCTGCTGATTCACTTGAATCATATTTTGGTTCATCAACTAACGATAAATCAAAACTTGAATCATTCGGAAACGATTACAAAATAATGGGAGAAGATATTACGTTTAACGAAGAAAAAAGTTATTACTTAATCCCCATAGATCTTTTCTATATCCGTGTTTCTGTTACCGGAAATGATCTTGTAGAAGAATGTGCCGTTTTATGTCCTGTAACGGTAAGTGATGACGGATTGACTGAGTTTTTAGTATTCTGTGGCTTGATGGTTCATGGTTTTGAGCCGAATCAGAATTTCAGTTATTGCAATTCCGTTGCTTCAAATGCTGTAAAAGATAAAGTAACCGCAAAAAACGGCATTGAATATTCAATGAGCGAAGATTCTTCTTACGGTTATTTTAAAATCAGCCCTGCAGAATAAATTTTTCAGATGAGGTGAAAATTGTGGAAAAGAAAAATATTTTTTGTCACAGTTGCGGCAAAGAACTTCCTGCTGAAAGTTCTTTCTGCCCTTATTGTATGACCAAATTTACAGAAGAAAAAACCGCGCAACCTATCAAAGAGAAAAAATCAAAGAAAAAACTTGTTACCGGTATTATAATCGGTGCAGTTGCACTTGTGGTGTGTATAGCTTTGATTATAACGGGAATTTTTGTCGTCCCCTCTTTCTTCAAAGATAACAACAAGGGTGAAGGCATCAATATGGATTCTTTCACTTCCTCTGAAAACAAAGACAAGGATATTGAAGTGGGCATAACAAGCAGAAAAGATTCAAAAGATTTGAGCGAGTTGGAAAAACTACTCCTTCAATATTATGATGATGACTATATCCGTACAGCTTACGCAAACATAATACATTATTCAGATTCATATAATAATTCCCGGATTTGTTTTTATGGCTATGTAGCA
The DNA here is from genome assembly GCA_045534165.1 of Acutalibacteraceae bacterium. Taxonomy (GTDB): domain Bacteria; phylum Bacillota; class Clostridia; order Oscillospirales; family Acutalibacteraceae; genus SIG575. The sequence goes on from JAZSJD010000096.1 coordinate 7,291, forward strand.
AGCCTTATTGAATCAAACGCAAGAGAAAATATTTATTATATTGAATTTGATGCAATAATTGACATAGGCGGATATGGTGACCACACAGGAAATTTTGTTGCAGTCAAAACAAAAGAAAAACTTGATGTTGACCAGACACTCTATTTCTTCGGCACTCTGACAGGAACAGAAACATTTGAAATTGATGGCAAAAATGCAAATTTACCTTGCTTCGACCTTGACAAAACAGCCACATTTTCATTTATGTATTACGAACCCGATGTAATGTATACAAAAAATGAGATTTCACAGATTGCAAAATTTTTCTTTGGTGACAAAACAAAGATAAGACAATCTTCAAACAAAGATTTGCCTTGGATACCCAATGATTTCTATGAAGATTGCTCCCAGTTTTACTATATTGCCGAGCCTGTTAAGGCAGGAGAAAATGATGAAGCAAAATATGCACTTTTCACAGGTCCCGGCGGTTATGTAGAAGATTGTGATACAGAAACTCATATTGAGCGTTACATTAATTTCTCTGCTGATTTTGAACATTTTTATATAAGAACCTGTGACACTAACCTTAATACAGTTACTTTTGAATGTTACAACAAATCATACAAAAAATTATGGCAAAGAGAATTTACAAACTGCTCTGATATAAGCATGGATTACACAACAACAAAAATCTATTTAGGCACAAGCGATAAGCTTTACATTATTGATGCCCAAACAGGCGAAGATGCCTCAGCGCCCATAAAAATCAGCCCTGCTGTTGCAGTAAGAAAACTTAAAGACGGAATCCTCGTTGTTTCAAAAACAACATTTGATGCTGTTACAAAGTTTGACCTTGATGGTAACGTTCTGTGGACTATAAACCTTGGTCTTGCTCCTGAAGAAGCAAAAATACAAATGGTAAATAACAACTATATGATTCAGACGACAGCATACAGCTATACCTATAGTTATGCACAAACAAGTATCATAACTTGTTTGATCTCAAAAGACGGTAAGGTAATTTACAACGTAGCTGAAAGTTAAAAAGTATATAAATTGTAAATTATCTTATACACTTCCTGATTTTTGTATAAAATACTTGAAATATCATCCTGGTTGTTATATAATAGACAAGTATTTTGTCAAAGAAAGGAAGTTGAAAGAAAATGGAAATTTTTTCAACACTTATTAATTTCGTAAAAAAAGTTTACCACGTTCTTGTAACCGTTGTTGCTATCATCCCCCTTGTTATCACAATGGGTGCTGACGACTCGGACAAAAGAGACATCATTCCCAATGAAGATGCCACAAACCCTCATATCGTATCTTATGGTGAAATGGAAATCTCTGCTCACCGTTCAGGCGCAGGTATTGCACCTCAGAACACACTTATGGCTTTTGAAGAAGTTCTGAAACAGAACGACAAGTACGGTGTTGATACATACGAGTTTGACGTTCAGGTTACTAAAGATGGTAAACTCATCATTATGCATGACCTTACATACGATGCAACATCAAACGCTGTTGAAGAATTCGGCAGAGAAAACGTTTACGCAAATGAGCTTACATATGAAGAAGCAATGGTTCTTAATATGGGCGAAAATTTTGAAATCGACGGTAAATATCCTTACAGAGGTTTAAGAGGTGACGATATCCCCTATAACCTTCACGTTCCGCTTTGCGAAGATGTCATTGACTATATCGAAAAGAACAGCGGCGATAAAGAATATAACTACATTATCGAAATCAAATCAAAAGGCGAAGACGGCAAAGTTGCTGCTGACGAACTTTACAGAATCATCACTGAAAGAAACCTTCAGGACAGAGCAATCTGGGCAAGTTCAAAGCAGGATGTTTCAAATTATATGTCAAAAACTTATCCCGATATGCCCCGTTCAGCAAATATCCTTGAAGTTCTTCAGTTCTATATCTATGCAAGAATGGATTGGGACCTTGATGTAGCAGATGTTACATATACAGCTCTTCACATCCCCTTTGGTTCAAGTGCTGCAAACGGTCTTATCAACTTAGGCACAAGACAGGTCATCAACTATGCTCACAAATACAATATAGCTGCTCAGTATTGGACAATCAACGATGCTGAATCAGTTGAATATCTTGCAAAAAACGGTGCTGACTGTGTTATGACAGACTATCCGGATATGGCATACGAAGTTCTTAAAAACATAGAGTATTAATTTTAAAGAGTGCAGATTTTTCTGCACTCTTTTTCTTGACCTTTATGAGCAGATATAATATAATACTCTCACATTTAATAAAGGAATGATTGATATGAATATCTTCACAACTCTTTTTAATTTCTTTAAAGAAATCGGTCACGTTATTATAGCTTTTGTTATGTTTATTCCCATCCTTGTAACTATGGGGGATGACGATTCTGCAACAAGAGAAATCTATGTGAACGAAAATGCAACCAACCAATACATAAGGGACTATAACAACACTGAAATTGCTGTGCACAGAGGCGGCTCAGGTCTTGCTCCCCAGAACACACTTATGGCTTTTGAAAACGCTGTTAAAAACAGAGAAAATTATTCAATTGACTATATTGAATTTGATGTTCAGGTTACTGAAGACGGAAAATTGATTATCATTCACGATTTAACTTACGACGCAACTTCTGACGCAGCTGAATTTTTTGGCAGAGAAAATGTTAAAGTAAATTCTCTTACATATGAAGAAGCAAGACAGCTTAATATGGGTGAAAAATTCAAACTGAACGGTGAAAAGCCCTATGCAGGTTTAAGAGGAAAAAACATCCCCGATAACCTCAGAATCCCCCTTTGCGAAGATGTTATAAAATATATTGAAGAAAGCTTCCCTGAGAAAGATATGAAATATCTCATTGAAGTGAAAGCTATGTTCGGCGATGGTAAAAAAGCAACTGACGAGCTTTACAAAGTAATCAAAAAATATAACCTTGAAGACCGTATTATATGGTCAACTTTCGACCCTGCAATTTCTTCTCATATGGAAAAGAATTATCCTGAAATTTCACGTTCTGCAAATGCCCTTGAAATTCTTCAGTTCTATTTCTATGCAAGAATGGATTGGGACTTCTCAACTGCTTCAGCTTCTTATGAAGCCTTGCATCTTCCCTATGGTGAAAGTGCTGTCGGCGGAATTATAAATTTAGGTTCACGTCAGGTTATAAACTATGCTCATAAAAACAATGTTGCTGTTCAGTACTGGACAATCAACAACCCTGATGAAGCTGAATATCTTGTTTCAAACGGTGCAGACTGTGTTATGACAGACCACCCTGACAGAATTTCAGACTGTCGATAAACCCGCATAAGCATATATGCGGATATTATTGATATAAAAAGTTATTATTAAAATCAAGAAAACAGCAATTGAAAAGTGGGTGATACATCGAATATCACCCACTTTTTGCATATATTTGCCATTTTTTCACCCTCTCGAGGTACCATTGTACATCTTCGGGGTTCAAAAATGTCATTCTGCAGATTTCTCGGCAGTCTTCCTTTTTATAATAAAATACACATAAATCTTAATTTTATTGGGATTTTTCTTTATTGAAATTATATTGAAAATTAATAATTTTTTCCATAAAATGTAAATGTAATTTTTGTGAAAGGAGAATGAAGATGGGGATTTTTATGTTTATTGTTGTACCGATTATGGTAATAGCAGGAGGGATATATTATCCTTTTTATCAGATTGGTCAGATGTTTGAAAGCATAGGCAACTTTTTTTCGAATCTGTTCTGAAGAAATATAAAAGCGTCTGATAATAATTATCAGCCGCTTATGTGTTTTATTTAACCGATGAATTCGATGAGTTCATCAATGTGTGAGAAAATATGTATTAAATCTTTGAAAATCCATTTGATTGTGTTTATAATAATTGTGAACACATTTGTAAGTTTAACAACTTCAAGTTCCTGAGTGTTTTCAACAAAAGCATCTGTTTTTGTGAATTTGAAAACTACTTCTGCTGCTGCGTGGTCAGAAAGGTCTGCACCTGCGTCATCTTTAAGCCATACAAACTTCTGGTCAAGCACGTCAATTGTTACTCCGCCACCGTCTTTGTAAAGGAATTTTTCAACTGAGTCCCAGTTGCCCCAGGGGTCTACACCTGTTGAAGTCCAGTTTGAAAAATCTTTATAGTCACCGTTGTTGTGAATTTCAATCCAGGCATCTTTAAGTCCGCATAATTCGTGGAAGATTTTATACTGGTCTGAGTTCACTTCTGTTGCATGGAGATAGTGGTTGAAGTCGCCTGTAACAATAACGGGACGGTTGTTCTTTTTATAATTCTGCTCGATGAGAGTTACAAGTTGCATATAGTTGCTGTAACGTGCTTCCTGAGAGCCTAATGTGTCAAAAGCATCTGCGTGGATGTTGTAAAAATCAATTATAATTCCGTCTCCGATATCAATTGCAGAATACATAAGACCTTTGGGAGTGAGCAGGTCGCCTTCGGAAATTGAACCGTAAGCCTGAAGCCACTGTTCTCTGTGCTCATTGTAAATGGGCATTGTTTTTGTGTAGATGTTAAGTCCGTCACCGCCGGGGATAGAGCCGGTGTGACATGTGCGGTAATCGTAACCGGTCAGGCTTTTATAAAGCTTTCTGTTATAGCCGAAATCTTCCTGAGTTGCAAGAATATCGAAATCGTTTTCTACAACATATTTACCGATAAGTTGCTGTGCTAAAGGAACATCTTTGCCACTGAAATTGGGCATACCTGCCACGTTGTAGTTCATCATTTTTACTGTGATTGAGTTGTTTTCTTCAACAACAGGGGGTTCTGTTTCTTCACCTTCAGCAAAAGTTGTTACTGCAAAGCATCCTAATGTTAAAACAGTTGCAAGGAACAAAGAGAGAACTTTTTTTGCTTTTTTCACAATAAGCACCTTCCTTTTTTCTTTAATGCAATCATTTTATCATCTAATTTCTCAATAGTCAATAAAAAATTAAGAAAAATTAAGAAAAAACCGTTCAGGAAATTTTTCCTGAACGGCTTTTGTAATTTTTAGATTAAAGCTTGATCTTGATTGTTTTGATTTCAAAGGGATGGAATGTAAGGTTGAGTTTACCATCAACTGCAGTAAGTTCTTCCTCGTTTTCTTCCATAAGGTTTGTGATGTGAGCTTCCTTGATGTCGCCTTTGATTGAAAGTGAACAGTTGGTTCTCTTGTTCCATGTTTCATATGCACGGATAACAACTTCATCAGTGTCTTCAGCAATCTTGACTGTTTCAACGATAACGTTTGATTTATCGCAGGAAACAAGTGAATAGATGCTGTCGAGTTTACCTGCATGAGCAGAAGTTTTAACGCAATGGAGAGGAACGTTAAGTGAGAATGCCTGGTCAACTACATCAGATTCGCAAACAAGACCTGCATGGGGATAAAGAGCAGTAAGGATATACTGAGGTCCTTTATCCTGATCGTGGCAGGGTTCCATAGAAGCACGGATAAGTGAAGTTCTTACTCTGCCGTCTTTGATATCGTGACCATATTTTGAATCGTTAAGAAGTGAGAAACCGAAACCGTTTTCACTAAGGTCAATCCATTTATGACCGCTTACTTCAAACTGTGCAAATTCCCAGAGAGTATTATCGTGAGCATTTCTTTCGATGTTACCGAACTGAATGTCAAATGTTGCCTTTGCAGCATTAACGTCAACAGGGTTATCAACTTTGATAAGGATATGAGTTTCTTTCCAATCAAAGTCGTAAGCTACGTCAACTCTGTCTGTATCAGCATAAACAATGATGTAGATGTTGAAAATTGTGTTTCTGAATTTTCTTACTACTTTATATACTGCACGTACTGCACCGTTTTCGATAATTTCAGCAGACTGAACATCATCAATGTTCCATGAAATTTCTTTATAGTATGCTTTAACGTCCCATGCTTCATGGTTATGAGGTCTGTCATCATAAGCGATAAGTCTGTTCATAACTTCGCCTGCGGGTACAACATCTCTGCCTGTTTCTTTATGGATAAGGCTTATGATGTTATAATCAGCATTGAATTCTGCTTTGAGATATTTTGTTTCAAAGCCTGATGCTGTTGCATCAATAACAGATGTGTCAGCTTTTGCACCGTCTTTGATTGAGAATACTTTATAACCCTTTGCAGGAACATTTTCAGCCAGGAAGCAAAGCTTTCCGTCATAAGTTTTCTGCCATTTCATTTCATTAGCATTTTCATCAACGATAATGAAGTTTTCGTTTTCAGGCATATCTGTGATAACAACATCATTTCTTGTTTTGCCGAGAGTGTTGAATACAACAAGTGATTCTGCATCAGTTGCAACGTTTTCGGCAATGAGCTGAAGTGTTTTGTCAAGTCTTGCTTTGCCTTCCTTAAGGAGGTTACCGTAAGCTACATCAGAATCTTCGTAAACTTCGTTGATTGAAGAACCGGGGAGAATATCGTGGAACTGATGCAGAAGAATGCATTTCCAATCAGCAGTGAATTCATCTCTGGGATATTCTTCGCCAAGTTCAATGTTTGCAATTGAAGCGATTGTTTCAAGGTCGTGGAGAAGAATTTCTGATTTTCTGTTATTTTTCTTGTTAGCAGCCTGAGAAGTAAGTGTTGCTCTGTGGAATTCAAGGTAGAGTTCACCAACCCATGTGGGAAGTCTGTCTGATGAGCCCACTTCTTCTTCAAGACGTTTGTAGAAATCAAGTGAAGGTTCGTTAACGAACTTGGGACAGCCGGGAAGACCTTTGTTAAGTCTTCTGCCGTATTCAAGCATTTCTCTTGTGGGGCCGCCGCCACCGTCACCCCAACCGAATGTCATAAGAACATTGTTGTTAAGGTCTTTCTGTGAATATCTGTGCCAGCCACCAATCATATCAGAGGGTGAAAGGTAAGCGTTATATGTAGTCATGAAACGTGTTCCGATATCGTCACCGCTACGGCTGGGTGAGAAGTGTGAAAGAACTTCTGTTCCGTCAATACCTTTCCACATAAATGTGTCAAAGGGAACACGGTTATATTCGTTCCATGAAATTTTTGTTGTCATAAAGTAGTCGCAACCACTCTTGCGGATAATCTGGGGAAGTGCAGCAGAATAGCCGAAAACGTCAGGTTCCCACATAATTTTGCAATCAACATCAAATTCCTGTTTGAAGAATCTCTTACCAACAAGGAACTGACGAACAAGTGATTCACCTGAAGGTACGTTTGTATCGGGTTCAACCCACATACCGCCTTCAATTTCCCAACGGCCTTCTTTTACCATCTTTTTGATGCCTTCGTAAACTTCAGGATAATCTTCTTTTACATATTCGTAAAGCTGAGCCTGAGAAGACATGAATTTATATTCAGGATATTCTTCCATAAGTTTAAGAACTGTTGCGAAAGAACGACCTGCTTTTTCTCTTGTCTGACGGAGTCTCCAGAGCCATGCAACGTCAATGTGTGTATGACCGATACCTGATGTTGTAACATCAAGTGTCAGCTTACCGTAAAGGTTAGCATCAAGATAATCCATACATTTTTTTGCTGATTCAACAAGCTCTTCGTGAGTTGAATCGATAACAAGAAGGTTAACAGCCTGGTTGAGTGTTTTGATTATATCAACACGGTCCATATCGTCAGGACCATACTGTTCAGCAATTTCAAGAGGTGTTTTAAGGTCGAAGATAAGTTTCCAGAGAACGGGGTCAATCTGTTTGATTCTTGCTTTGAAAACTCTCTGACCTCTGTATTCGTGTTTATCAAGGTATGCATTAAGGTGCATATCATAATGTTCTCCGCCCTGAGCATTTTCAAGCAAAAGAACTTCTTTGTGGTTTGAGTCGCAACCCTGTATAAGTTTACCGTTTGCAAAGATAATAAACTGAGTGTCGCTTGTTCTCCAGCCATCTCTGCCTGAACCGTATGTAGGCATTACTTCGTAGAAAACGTTGCCACCTTTAAAATCTTCCGGAACTGTAAACTGATGTTTAAAACGACAGTAGTATTCAGGTGAACCCCAGCGTTTGCCTTCAGGGAATTCTTCCCAATTGCCGTTGTCTTTATTTTCAACAGTTTCCTGTCCTTCGCAGAAATAGTAATCATCAAGAACAAGTGAACGAAGAACAAGTTTCTGTTCAACTGTTTCAATCATTCTTTCGATTCTGCCTGCGTACATGTAGCGCTCGGAGTTTTTATCTCTGAACGGTGCATTGTATGTTGCCATAAAATTTCCTCCTTAGGAATATTGTTTATCTATTTACTGAGCCTTGGGCTCTTTCATAGTGAGAGAAATTCTCTTCTTACCTTCGTCAACACTGATTACCCATACAGTAACAATATCGCCGACCTTAAGAACTTCAGAGGGATGCCTGATGAATCTGTCTGTAATCTGTGAAATATGAACAAGTCCGTCCTGATGAACGCCGATATCAACAAAAGCACCGAAGTCGATAACATTTCTTACAGTACCTTTAAGTTGCATACCTGCTTTCAGGTCTTTCATTTCCATAACGTCTGTACGCAGAAGCGGGGGAGGAAGCTCGTCACGAGGGTCACGTCCGGGACGTGAAAGCTCTTTGATGATGTCGGTAAGTGTGGGAACACCGATACCTAAGTGTTCTGCAACTTTTTCTTCGCCAAGTTGCTTCACTCTTTCTGCCAATTCGGAAATTTCTCCGTTCTTAACGTCAGTTAAGGAGTAAGAACATATTTTAAGAAGTTCTTCTGCTGCTTTGTAGCTTTCAGGGTGAACACCTGTGTTGTCAAGAACATTTTTGCTTTCTGCCACACGCAGGAAACCTGCACTCTGTTCAAATGCTTTTGCACCAAGTTTGGGAACTTTCTTAAGTTCGGTTCTGCCTGAGAAAGCACCGTTTTCTTCACGGTAAACAACAATGTTTTTAGCAACGCCTGAATTGATGCCTGAAACTCTTGAAAGAAGTGAGGGCGAAGCTGTGTTCAAATCAACACCAACATTGTTTACACAGTCTTCAACAACTCCGTCAAGGGCATTGCCCAATTCATTCTGTGGCATATCGTGCTGGTACTGACCCACACCGATTGATTTGGGGTCAATTTTTACAAGCTCTGCAAGAGGGTCCTGCAAACGTCTTGCAATTGAAACTGCACTTCTGAGTGAAACATCAAACTGAGGGAATTCTTCTGCTGCAAGTTTTGATGCAGAATAAACAGAAGCACCTGCTTCGCTTACAACCATATATGAAACTTTTCTGTCAATTTCTTTAAGCAGATCTGCTGTGAAAATTTCAGTTTCTTTTGAAGCAGTACCGTTGCCGATTGAAACTGTATCAACCTTATGTTTTTCAATAAGAGATTTTATTGTGACTTTTGCAGCTTCTTTCTGTGCTTCAGAGTGGGTGATGTAAATAACACCTGTGTCAAGCACACGTCCTGTTGAATCAACAACTGCAACTTTGCAACCTGTTCTGTAACCCGGGTCAAGACCGAGAACGGTTTTTCCTTTAACGGGTGGCTGAAGAAGAAGTTGCTTTAAGTTCATTGAGAAATTTTTGATTGCAGAAACATCAGCTTTTTCTGTAAGGATGTTTCTGATTTCTCTCTGCACACTTGGTTCAATAAGTCTTGAGTAAGCATCAGCACCTGCTTCACGCACAACATCAGTTGAAAGAGAATCACCGTTTTTAAGGTATGTTTTGTTAATAACACCCATAGCCTTTGTTATGTCAAGCTCAAGTTTGACTTTGATGAAACCTTCTCTTTCAGCTCTGTCAATTGCAAGAACTCTGTGGTCGGCAATTTTTTCAACAGGCTCGTTATAATCATAATACTGTGTGTAGGGACTTTCAGCATTTTCATCTGTTGCAGTTGTAATAATTTTTCCGCATACAGAGAAAAGGTTACGCAGTCTTTTTCTGATTTCTGCATTGTCAGAAATAATTTCTGCAATAATATCCATTGCACCCTTAAGTGCATCTTCTTTTGTTTCAACACCTTTTTCTGCATCAATATATTTTTCTGCCTCTTCAAGGGGAGAGAGTGCATCATCTTTCTGTTCAAGAATTTCCAATGCAAGAGGTTCAAGACCTTTTTCTTTTGCAACAGATGCACGTGTTTTTCTCTTCTGCTTGAAAGGACGGTAGATATCTTCAAGTTCAACAAGTGTCATTGCCTTTTCGATTGCAGCGGCAATTTCTTCTGTCATTTTTTCCTGCTTTTCAATTGAAGAATATATTTCTTCACGACGCTTGTCCAGATTACGGAGATATTCAAGTCTGTCATTGACTGCACGTAAAGTCTGGTCGTCAAGAGTACCGTGAGCTTCTTTTCTGTAACGTGCAATAAAGGGGATGGTGTTTCCCTCATCAATAAGAGAAACTACATTTTCAACCTGCCATTTTTTCAGCTTGAATTCATCACATAAAGTTAAAATTATATCCATATTTTACCTGCCTTATACTATATATAGTCAATTATACAAGATGAGGAATTAAAAATCAATAAATTTGTATAAAAAATATACTGGTTTTTGAAATCTGTTTGTATAAAACGGCACCTTGAATTTTTGCGAAAAACTATTGACACTAAAATGAAAGAGTGTTATAATCATTTCAATATTTAAAAGCGATGACGAAGACGGACGGTTCGTTCAGATTTTCAGAGAGCAGTTGGTTGGTGTGAAACTGCAGTTTGGCTTATCAGGTCCCATCACTTCCGAGCTGAAGATGCAAAAGGAAATCCGAGTAGTGTCTTACGTGTACGCTGCGTTAGTGCGAAGGGGCTGTTTGGCTCTGCAGAGTGGCATCTTCAGGATGCAATTTGAGTGGTACCGCGGATTAGTTTTTATTCCGTCTCAAAGTTTTCAGAAGCTTTGAGGCGGTTTTTTTGTTTCAGAGTTTCAGACCAGATTTTGGAGGTTATGAAAATGGAAAATCATTCATCAGACAAACTTCTTGAGGTAGTTAAGAGAATCAGACTTATGCGTCTTGATGCAGGCTATTCAATGGAAGAAATGGCAGAAAAAACCGATGTTACAAAAGAACAGTATGAAATTTATGAAAATGGTCAGGCAGACCTTCCTTTCACATTTATTCATAAGTGTTCTCTTGCTTTCGGAATTGAACTTTCAGATATTCTTGAAGGTCAGAGTGCAAACCTTACTTCTTACACGGTTACAAGAAAGGGCAAAGGCCAGGTAACTGCAAGTGAAGACGGAATTGAAATCAAAAACCTTGCACCCAGATTCAAGAAAAAATTAGGTGAACCTTATTTTGTAAAATATGAATATTCAGCAGAACAGCAGGAAAAACCAATCCACACAACAACCCACTCAGGTCAGGAATTTGACCTTGTTCTCAGTGGTACATTGAAAGTGCAGATCGGCGATAACACAGAAGTTCTGCGTGAAGGGGACAGTATCTTCTATAATTCATCAGAACCTCACGGTATGATTGCTGTGGGCGGAGAGGATTGTACTTTCCTTGCAGTTGTTTTTGCAGGCAATGAAGATGTGGAGGAAGAAGAAATTCTTTCAAGCATCGTTACAGCAAGAAATACAGAAAATCTCACTTGTGAAAAATTCATCCATACTGTTGAAGATGAAAATGGTATGGTTAAAGAAATTTCTTTCACAGATGATGATAAATTCAATTTCGCTTTCGACGTTGTTGATGCAATTGCAGATAAAAATCCTGATAAACTTGCCATGATTCATGTTGGCATTGATAAAACAGAAAGAAAATTCACTTTCAACGATATGAAACGTGGTTCAGCTCAGGCTGCAAACTATTTCAAATCTTTAGGCATCAGAAAAGGCGATAAAGTTATGCTTGTTCTCAAGCGTCACTATCAGTTCTGGATGTCAATTCTCGGCTTGCACAAATTAGGTGCAGTTGTTATTCCTGCAACACATCAGCTTAAAGACCACGATTTTGAATATCGTTTCAATGCTGCTGATGTTAAAGCAATTGTCTGCACAGCAACAGACAACACACCTGAACAGGTTGATCTGGCAGCGAAAAATTCACCCTCACTCCAGACTAAAATCATCGTTGGCGGTCACCGTGAAGGATGGCACAATTTTGATGATGAAAGTGTTCTCTTCACACGTAAATACGAAAGAGATGAAAACACAGCCTGCGGAAATGACCCCATGCTTATGTTCTTCACATCAGGCACAACAGGGTATCCTAAAATCGCAGCTCATTCATATAAATATCCCCTTGGTCATTTCATCACAGCAAAATATTGGCATTGTGTAAGAAAAGACGGTGTTCACTTCACAATTTCCGATACAGGTTGGGGTAAAGCTCTCTGGGGTAAACTTTACGGACAATGGCTTTGCGAAGGTGCAATTTTTGTTTATGACTTTGACCGTTTCAATGCAGCAGATATCCTGCCCATGTTCGCAAAATACAAAATCACAACTTTCTGTGCACCACCCACAATGTACAGAATGTTGATTAAACAAGATATTTCACAGTATGATTTAAGCTCAATCGTCCACGCAACAACAGCAGGCGAAGCTCTTAACCCTGAAGTTTTCAAACAGTTTGAAAAATCAACAGGTCTTCGTATTATGGAAGGCTTCGGTCAGACAGAAACAACTCTCACAATTGCAAACCTTGCAGGTATGCAGCCTAAAGTTGGTTCAATGGGTAAACCGATTCCTCTTTATGATATCGACATCGTGGATTCAGACGGTAACCCCGTAGGTGTTGGTGAAAACGGTGAAATTGTTGTGCGTACAGATAAAGAAGTGCCCAACGGATTGTTCCTTGGTTACCATAATGATGAAGAAAAAACAAAAGAAGCATGGCACGATGGTCTTTATCACACAGGCGACGTTGCATGGCGAGATGAAGACGGTTATTTCTGGTATGTGGGTCGTGCTGATGACGTTATCAAATCATCAGGTTATCGTATAGGACCTTTTGAAATCGAAAATGTTATTATGGAACTTCCCTACGTTCTTGAATGTGGTGTTTCAGCTGCTCCTGATGAACTTCGTGGTCAGGTTGTTAAAGCAAGCATTGTTCTTACAAAAGGAACAGAGGGTACAGAAGAACTTAAAAAAGAAATCCAGAACTACGTCAAAGAGAAAACAGCACCTTATAAATATCCCAGAATTGTTGTTTTCAAAGATGAACTTCCTAAAACAATCAGCGGTAAGATCCAGCGTAACAAACTTTAAGATTGTGATAAATCGGTAATATGACATTTTTTGACACTCGGAGTATATTCATACACCGTCGTGTCAGAAAAATGCCATCTTCCACGATTTCTCACTAATCTTACCAAGCAGTGGGATTGCGATAAAGGTAAGATAACATTTTTGACGTTCGGAGTATATTCATACACCGTCGTGTCAGAAAAATGCCATCTTCCACGATTTCTCACTAATCTTACCAATGAAATTTACGGTGTTATTGTCGCCGGGATCCTTCGTAATGCTGCCTTTATAAAACTAACCTTCTCGTCTGTCATCCTTGAGCGTAAGCGAAGGATCTGACGAGAAAACGATATGCGTTGCAGCAGCATTACTCGAGGATGACGCGGCGGTGAGCATTATCAGTCTTTTAACTGAAACAAATTCAGCAAAATCTTACCAAAACATATAAATATAAATATATTGACAAACAAATATAACTTTGATATAATTCTAATGTTAATGGCTTTGATGGAGAGTGTTGTTGCTGCCCCTTTCAAAGAGAGCCGCCGTCTGGTGTGAGTGCGGTAAAGGAAGGCATCAATTTGTAGCTCCGGAGCTGAAAAGAAGAAAGCTTTTTTGCAAGTAGAACTTTTCCGTGATTGCTGCGTTAATGCATAAGGTTTGTTTGAACCTGAGTGGCGTTTTAAAACGCAATTTGAGTGGTACCGCGGGCAACGAACAGGTGTGCTCGTCTCAAAGGATTATATCTTTGGGACGGGCTTTTATTTCTGTCCTGAAGGAAAAAGGAGAACTTTGTATGAAAGAAACAGGCACACTCGACATTAAAATTATGGAGATGGCGCAGAGAATACGTGAACTGCGTGAAATTGAAGGCTTGACACAGTCTGAAATGGCTGTGAAAACAGGCGTGACTCTGGAAGAATACATATCTTGTGAAGAGGGAAGAAGCGACCTTTCTTTCGCATTTCTTTACAGATGTTCACAGGCATTCAGAGTGGACGTTACTGATATCATCGAAGGTGTCAGCCCTACACTTAAATCTTATGTAGTAACAAGAAAAGGTCAGGGCCAGGCAATTCAGGAAGCACACGGTCTTCAGTATTTCAACCTTGCTCCTTCATTTGTAAACAGAATAGCAGAACCTCTTTATGTTAAATGCGAATACAACCCGGGTGATGATGAAAAGGAAATTGAACTTACTTCTCACGACGGTCAGGAATGTGATATCGTTATCAGTGGACGTCTTAAAGTTCAGGTTGGTAACCACACAGTAATCCTCAACGCAGGCGACAGTATTTATTACGATAGTGCAACACCCCACGGTATGGTTGCTGTCGGCGGAGAAAATTGCGAATTCTATGCAATGGTTCTTAACCCCACAGGTGAACCTATTCCTGAACTTTCTCAGGCTAAGACTGAAATGAATTCAGCACCTAAGAGAGAAAAAACTAACAGAAGAATTTATCATAACTTCATTCATCCCGTTGAAGATGAAAGAGGCGCACTCCTTTCACTTTCATTTGAAAATGAAGATAAATTCAACTTTGCTTTTGATATTGTTGACGGAATTGCAAAGAAATTGCCTGATAAAATGGCAATGCTCCATGTTTCCAAAGACAAAACTGAAAGAATTTTCACTTTCAAAGATATGATGCAGTATTCAGCTCAGGCTGCTAACTACTTCAAATCTTTAGGCATTAAAAAAGGCGATAAAGTTATGCTTGTTCTCAAGCGTCACTATCAGTTCTGGTTTGCAGTTTTAGGTTTGCACAAACTTGGTGCAATTGTAATTCCTGCAACACATCAGCTCAAAGACCACGATTTTGAATATCGTTTCAATGCAGCAGGTGTTAAAGCAATTGTCTGCACAGCAGATGACGGTACTTACGAGCAGGTTGAACTTGCAGAAAAGAATGCACCTTCACTTGAAATTAAAATTATGGTTGGTGCAGAGCGTGAAGGCTGGAGAAACTTTGATGAAGAATTCAAGCTTTACAGCAATGTGTTTGAAAGAACAGAAGACACAGCCTGCGGTGACGACTATATGCTTATGTTCTTTACATCAGGTACAACAGGCTATCCCAAAATCGCAGCTCATTCATATAAATATCCGTTAGGACATTTCATTACAGCAAACTATTGGCATTGTGTTAATCCTCAGGGACTTCACCTCACAATTTCCGATACAGGCTGGGCAAAATCAATGTGGGGCAAACTTTACGGACAGTGGCTTTGCGAAGCAGCAGTTTTCGTTTATGACTTTGATCGTTTTGATGCTTCAGATATTCTGCCTATGTTTGCTAAATATAAAATCACAACATTCTGTGCACCACCCACAATGTACAGAATGATGATTAAAGAAGATTTAACAAAATATGATGTTTCATCTGTTGAACACGCAACAATCGCAGGTGAAGCACTTAACCCTGAAGTTTTCAGACAATTTGAAAATCTTACAGGCTTGCAGGTTATGGAAGGCTTCGGCCAGTCAGAAACAACTCTTGTTATCGGTAACCTTTTCGGTTCAGAACACAGACTTGGTTCAATGGGTAAACCTGTTCCCCTTTATGATGTTGACATTGTTGACCCGGACGGTAATCCCGTTGCAGATGGTGAAACAGGCGAAATCGTTATCCGTACATCAGAAAAAGTTCCCTGCGGTCTTTTCAAAGGCTACTATCTTGACGAAGAAAAGACAAATGAAGCCTGGTATGATGGGCTTTATCACACAGGCGATACAGCTTGGCGAGATGAAGACGGATTCTATTGGTACGTTGGTCGTGTTGATGATGTTATCAAATCATCAGGTTACCGTATAGGACCATTTGAAATTGAAAACGTTATTATGGAACTTCCCTATGTTCTTGAATGTGGCGTTTCTGCTGCTCCTGACGAAGTAAGAGGTCAGGTTGTCAAGGCAAGTATTGTTCTCACAAAAGGCACAGAGGGCACAGAAGAACTTAAAAAGGAAATTCAGAAATATGTTAAGGAGCACACAGCACCTTATAAATATCCAAGAATTGTTGTTTTCAAAGATGAACTGCCCAAAACAGTAAGCGGTAAAATCCAAAGAAACAAACTTTAAGATTGTGATAAATCGGTGATTAAATGAATTTCAGAAGAGTAACTCTTTTTGCAGGTCACTACGGCTCAGGCAAAACCAACATAGCCGTAAACTATGCAGTAAAGATAAAAGAAGCAGGGCTTGACGTTTCACTTGCAGACCTTGATATAGTTAATCCTTATTACCGTGCAAAGGATTCAGAGGATGAACTTGAAAAAAGGGGAATTAAACTGATTTCCTCTGTTTATGCAAACTCAAATGTTGATTTGCCTGCAATCCCTCAGCAGATGTATTCCATTATAGATAACAAGGAAACATATGCTGTTATGGATATCGGCGGTGACGACAGAGGTGCTCTTGCACTTGGCAGATACGCACCGTCAATAATTGAAGAAAATAATTATGAAATGTTCTTCGTCATAAATAAATACAGACCACTCACTCCTGATGCCCAAAGTACAGTTGAGGTCATGAGGGAAGTTGAAATTGCAGGTGGTATGAAATTTACTGCAATTGTAAATAACTCAAATCTTGGTGAAGAAACAACAGCAGAAGATGTGCTGGAGTCTGTACCTTATGCAGAAGAAATTTCACGTCTTACAGGCTTGCCTGTAAAAATGACAACAGTCAAAGCTACGTTATATAACGAATTGTCCGGCAAAATAGAAAATATAATGCCTCTCAATTTGCAACATATAAGAAAATATGATTAAGGGAGAGATAATATGGCAAAGGTAACTTTCGCAACAGATTTGTGTAAAGGTTGCGGTCTTTGTGTTGTTGCGTGTCCTAAAAAGATTATCGCACTTTCCAAAGACAAAATTAATGTTAAAGGACATCATCCCGCTGAAATAACAGACAGTGAGAAATGTGTAGGTTGTGCTTTCTGCGCAACAATGTGTCCCGATTGTGTAATTAAGGTTGAGAGGTGAGTAAATAATGGCAGAAAAAGTTTTAATGAAAGGTAACGAAGCTATTGCAGAAGCTGCTATTATGGCAGGTTGCCGTCACTACTTCGGTTATCCTATAACTCCTCAGACAGAAGTTGCTGCATATATGGCAAAACGTATGCCCAAAATTGAGGGTGGCGTTTTCCTTCAGGCAGAAAGTGAAATTGCTGCAATCAATATGGTTTACGGTGTTGCTGCAACAGGTAAAAGAGTAATGACATCTTCTTCAAGCCCCGGAATTTCACTTAAGAGTGAAGGTATTTCATACATAGCAGGTTGTGACCTTCCCGCACTTATCGTTAACGTTCAGCGTGGTGGCCCCGGTCTTGGTGGTATTCAGCCTTCACAGTCAGACTATTTCCAGGCAACAAGAGGCAGCGGTCATGGTGACTATCACCTTATCGTTCTTGCTCCTGCATCAGTTCAGGAAATGGCATCTCTTACATTCAAAGCATTTAACCTTGCAGATAAATACCGTATGCCCACAATGATTCTTGCAGACGGTACAATGGGTCAGATGATGGAACCTGTAAGCCTTGATATGGGCGAAGTTGAAACATACGAAAAACCCTGGGCACTTACAGGCACAAATATGGAAAGAGAACACAACATTGTAAACTCTCTTTCACTCGTTCCCGAAGAACTTGAAAAATTCAACTTCGAACGTTTTGAAAAATACAAAGTAATCGAAGAAAACGAAGCTCTCTGTGAAGAATTCATGATGGAAGATGCAGAAATCTGCGTTGCAGCATTCGGCATTGCATCACGTGTTTCAAAGAACGCAGTTATTGAAGCAAGAAAACAGGGTATCAAAGTTGGTATGATCAGACCTATCACACTCTGGCCTTTCCCCAAAGCAGCTTTCAAAGCAGCGGCAGATAAAGTAGATGCTTTCATCAGCGTTGAAATGTCAATGGGTCAGATGATTGAAGACGTTAAACTTGCAACAGAATGCAAGAAACCCGTAACACTCTGCAACCGTGCAGGTGGTATGATTCCTTCACCTGAGCAGGTTCTTAACTCAATTATAGAAGCAAGCAAAGGAGGCAACAAATAATGGTAGTTTTCGATAAACCCCATGCACTTACAGATGCTCCTCTTCACTACTGCCCCGGATGTACTCACGGTATTATCCACCGTCTTGTTGCCGAGGTTATGGATGAACTTGGAATTGAAGGCAAATCAATCGGTGTAGCACCTGTTGGTTGTTCAGTTATGGCATATAATTATTTCGGTTGTGATATGATTCAGGCAGCTCACGGCAGAGCTCCTGCAGTTGCAACAGGTATCAAACGTTCAGACCCCTCAAAAGTTGTTTTCACATATCAGGGCGACGGTGACCTTGCAGCTATCGGTACTGCAGAAACAGTTCACTCAGCAGCAAGACGTGAAAACATCACTGTAATTTTCGTTAACAACGCAATTTACGGTATGACAGGCGGTCAGATGGCTCCCACAACTCTTCCCGGTCAGCTTACACAGACTTCACCTTACGGCAGAGATGTAAATGCAGCAGGTTATCCCGTTAAAGTGGCAGAGCTTCTTTCAAATGTTGACGGTGCAGCTTATGTAGAAAGAGTTGCAGTAAACAACGTTAAAAACATCAACAAAACAAAGAAAGCAATCAAAAAAGCTTTCCAGAACCAGATTGACGGAAAAGGTTTTTCACTTATTGAAGTTCTTTCAACTTGTCCCACAAACTGGGGTCTTACACCTGAAAAGGCACTCACATGGCTTGAAGAAAATATGATGCCTTATTATCCTTTAGGTGTTTATAAAGATATCTATGCAGAGGAGGAAGTAAAATGAGTAAATCATCAAGCATCCTTTTTGCAGGATTCGGCGGACAGGGCGTTCTCTTTGCAGGAAAATTCCTTGCATATAAAGGTCTTGACGAAGGCAAGCAGGTAAGCTGGCTTCCTTCATACGGCCCTGAAATGAGAGGCGGTACTGCAAACTGCAGCGTTATCATCAGCGATGAACCTATCGGTTCTCCCATTATCAGCGAACCTGATATTCTTGTTGCTATGAACCTGCCCTCACTTGATAAATATGAAAGCACAGTTAAAAAGGGCGGTAAGATTATTCTTGACAGTTCTCTTATCGGCAGAAAAGTTGAAAGGGACGATGTTGAAGTTTTCTATCTTCCTGCAACACAGCTTGCAAATGATAACAACATTCCCAAACTTGCAAATATGATTATTGCAGGTAAACTTATGAAAGAATGTGACGCTATTTCTTATGACAGATTAAGAGAAGCACTCTCTCACGTTGTTTCAGCAAGACATCAGGATATGTTGGAAATCAACCTTGGTGCAATTGAATTAGGTTATAATTTCTGATTATTAAATGCCAACTCTTAAACGCTGAGCTCCCATAAGGCAGTATTTCTTTAAAATGTGAACTTACGGCACAATAATGCGTTAAAAAACACCGATACGCGACAGCGTTATCGGTGTTTTTTGCCTTTTCTTGCACACGCAATTTCGCATTTTAAAGTGCT
>JAZSJD010000027.1:0-12144 GCA_045534165.1 Acutalibacteraceae bacterium
TGCACCTGTCTGTTCTTTAACCATTTCGATATAATCGTTAAGGTCTTCTGCAATTGAAGTTACATCGCCTGATGAATTGTATGAGAAGAAATAGAGCCATTCTTCGCCGATTTCTTCACCGACTTCCTGGAAAGGAACTGCATCGTAAACGATTTTTTTGTGTTCTTCATCCATTTCACCAACTGAACAATACTGTCTGTCAACATATGTGGGATAAACAGGGTCACCGTTCAGATCGCAAGCGTTATATTTAAGAGCCTGGCAAGCTGCTTTATAGCCTGCTTCTGAAGCGAAGTCCTGCTGTGTTACAAGTGTGAGAAGCACGGGGAAAAGGCAATTCATAACCAATTCGCCGATATCAACTGTAAGGGGCCAACCTGTGATTACGTTACCCTCACCGTCTTTGAGAGGATTTCCCTCTTCATCCATAATGATTGTGTCAATCTGTGAAATACCATGGATGATAATGATGGGCACCTGTTCGCCGTCTGTAAGTGTTTCTCCTGCTTTTTCCATTGTGTCTGCAAACTCAATGGCTGTGCCTTCATCAGGCTGAGCAGCAAAAGCAGCTGATACTACACCTATGCACATAACAAGAGCAAGCATAAGTGCGATTACTTTTTTGAAAACTTTGTTCATAAAAAAGCCTCCTTAATTTTATATAGAAAAATTGTAACATATTATATAAAAATTGTCTATACTTTTGAAAAAATATTAATAAAATAATACATATTTAATTGCTTGACTTTAGGCTATAATAATAATATAATGAATTTGAAATTCAATTTCATATTCACGGAGGATATATGATGAAAAAGATATTACCCATTCTGCTTGTTCTGGTTGTGCTTTTTTCAGGTTGCACACAGATCAATAATAATGATAAAGACGAAAAACTTTCAATTGTTTCCACAATTTTCCCTCAATACGATTTTTTAAGGGAAATCACAAAAGGTGTTGATGTGGATTTAAAGATGATTATTGCTCCCGGATTGGAAGTTCACGGTTTTGAAAGCACACTGACAGATATTTCTGCCGTGACAGAAAGCGATTTGCTTGTTTTTGTGGGAAACGAAGACGACAAATGGATTGAAGACATTCCTCAGGGCGATACAAAAAGAGTTGCATTAAGTGATTTTCTCCGTGTTACGGAAGATTACCATTTCTGGACTTCCCCAAAAAATGCAATTCTGATTACTGAAGAACTTTGCCAATCTCTTTGTGAAGTTGACCCTGACAATGCAGAAACTTACAGAGAAAACACTGCCCTTTACATAAGGAGTCTGCGGACACTTGACGAAGGTTTTGAAAAAGCTGTTTCAGAGGGTAAGAGAAATAAAGTTATTTTTGCCGAAAGATTCCCTTTCAGATACCTTGCAAAAGATTACGGCCTTGAATATTGCTCCGCTTTTGAAGGATGTTCAACCGAAACGGAAGCAGGCATAAAAGAAATCAACACTTTGGTTGAAGAAATAAAGAAAGATAACATCCCTGCTGTGTTTACTATTGAATTTTCAGAATCAGTTGTGGCTGATAAAATCTGCAAGGAAACAGGAGCACGGAAATTACTGATGCACTCCTGCCACAATGTTACTGAAAAGGAATTTGCAGAGGGTGCAACATACCTTTCACTGATGGAAAAAAACCTTGATAATTTAAAAATTGCTTTAGGATGAAAACTATGCCGATTATTACCTGTAAAAATTTAGAGCTTGCCTACGATAACAAAACAGTTTTTTCTGATTTATCTTTTAAGGTAGAAAGAGGTTCTTACCTTTGCATTGTAGGTGAAAACGGAAGTGGTAAGAGCACGCTGATGAAAGCTCTTCTCGGACTTATAAAGCCCGCTTCGGGAGAAATAAGTTTCTGTTGTGCAAAGCACAGCGAAATAGGATATCTGCCACAACAGACAGATATACAGAAAGATTTCCCTGCATCAGTTTGGGAAGTTGTGCTTTCAGGAACATTGGGAAAAAGAGGTCTGAGACCTTTCTATTCAAAAAAAGAAAAAGACCTTGCAAAGAAAAATATGGAACTTCTGGGAATTTCACATCTGGCAAAACGCTCTTATCAGGATTTGTCAGGCGGTCAGCAACAGAGAGTTCTGCTATCCCGTGCAATGTGTGCCACCACTACCCTGCTTCTCCTTGATGAACCTGTGGCAGGCCTTGACCCTGTTGTGACCGGGGAAATGTACAAAATAATAAAAGACCTGAACGACAGAGGCATTACAATTATTATGATTTCCCACGATATCAGAACTGCAACGGAGTATGCAAGCCACATTCTCCACCTGCAACACGATAATTACTTTTTCGGTGAAACAAAGGAATATCTTTCAAGCGATATTGCCTCCTCACTTCTGGGAGGTGAAGAAAAATGATGACTTTCAGTGAACTTTTTTCAAGCGAATTTATGGTGAGTCTTGTTATACGTGCATTGGTTGTGGGGTTGCTTGTTTCGCTTTGCTCATCTCTGCTTGGCGTGAGCCTTGTTCTCAAAAGATTTTCCATGATTGGTGACGGACTTTCCCACGTAGGTTTCGGTGCTGTTGCACTTGCTGCCGCACTTAATATGGGCGGTATGAAGCTTGCTCTTTCCATACCCATTGTTGTTGTTACTGCGTTTTTGTTGTTGAAATTAGGCGGCAGCGGTAAGGTCAAGGGGGATTCGGCAATTGCACTTGTTTCAACCGGTGCTGTGGCAATAGGCAGTCTGCTTTATAACCTTTCAGACCAGAGAAGTGCCGATATCTGCAACAGTCTTTTCGGCTCTGCTTCACTTTTCACAATAGGCGATGCAGATTTGCTTTTAAGCGTTGTGCTTTCAGTTGCAATTCTGATTCTTTTCATTTTCTTCTATACAAAAATATTTGCTGTAACTTTTGATGAGAATTTTTCAAAGGCAACAGGCATCAACACTAACCTTTACAATATGCTCATTGCAGTTTTAACTGCTGTTACAATTGTTTTAGGAATGAATATGATGGGCTCTCTTATGATTTCAGCGCTTATCGTTTTCCCTGCCATGACTGCAATGCGTGTGTGCAAAACTTTCAAAGGTGTGCTTATCACATCAGTTTCAGTTTCACTTGTCTGTTTCGTTATCGGCTTCTTTATCGCCTGCCTTATGGGTTGGCAATCAGGTGCAACTGTTGTTACAATCAACCTTATCTGCTTTATTCTTTTTTGGATTTTCGGAAAAATCAACAAAAAGAAGTCTTGCAAATAAAAAAATTTTGTGTTAAAATTAAGTTACAAATCTTATTATCAGGAGGAATAAATTATGTTACAGAAAATTGCTGCAGTTATCATCTCAGCTCTCACTGTACTCTCATCAATGTTAGGTTTCATAGGTCTTGAAGCAAAGCCTGAAGACTTCAAAACCTACAAAAACGTTATTGTTATGATTGGTGACGGCATGGGCTTCAACCACCTTGAAGCTACAAAGAAAGAATATGGCATTGACGAACTCAATATGGAAAAAGTTCCTGTTCAGGGCGAGTCAAAAACCAACTCACTTTTCGGTGTTACAACTGACTCAGCAGCAGGCGGTACTGCTCTTTCATCAGGCATCAGAACATTCAACGGTATGATCGGCACATACGGTCTTGACCCCTTAAAAGTTTTTGCAGTTCCCAAGAGCATCACAGAAGTTGCAATCGACCAGGGCAAAGCAACAGGTGTTGTTACAACTGACTACACATCAGGTGCTACTCCCGGTTCTTTCAGTGCTCATACATATTCAAGAGATAATGATATTGACATCACAGAACAGCAGCTTGCATCAGACATCGACCTTGTATGGGGTGCATACAACGGAATTGCAACAGCAGACGTTGTTGCTGCTGCAGGACGCACATATATCGGCTCTGCAACTGACCTTGCAAACTTTAACGGTGAAACAAAATCATTCGGTCAGTTCGATTTTGAAGATATGAAAAATGTTACAAACAACCACGACACACCCACAATCGAAGTTATGACAGAAAAAGCTATCGATATCCTTTCAAAGGATGAAGACGGTTTCTTCCTTATGGTTGAAGGTGCTTGCATCGACAAACACTCACATTCAAACGACTATGATAATATGGTTCTCAGCACATATGAATTTGACAAAGCTGTTGGTGCAGCTCTGGAATTTGCTGAAGAAGACGGTGAAACACTTGTTGTTATCACTGCTGACCACGAAACAGGCGGTCTTAAATATAATGCTGAAACAGATGAATATTATTTCACAAGCGGCAGCCACACAAATGTTAATGTTCCCTTGCTTATAAACAAATCTGATGCAGGTTTCATTAACGGTGCTGCATATAAAAACAAACACGTTTCAGCTCAGCTCGGACTTGTTCTCGGTGCAGAAAAAAATTCATATCCTTGCGCAAAATAAAAAACAAAGTGGAATCTTAACGATTCCACTTTTAATTTCCCGATGAGGTGTTATTATGGATTATAAAATGAAAATCGCAGGCATTGACTGGTCTTTGCCCCTCTGCGAAGTTACTGAAGATTTGTATATCGGTGCTTTCATCCTTTTTGGTGCTGCACAGCTGACAGAAGCCTGTGCAAGGGAACTTCTTAAAATAGCTCCCGAATACGATTATGTTATCACAGCAGAAGCAAAAGGTATTCCCCTTGCACACGAAATGGCAAGACAGAACAACGATGAAACTTATTTCGTTGCAAGAAAATACCCTAAACTTTATATGAGTGGTATTTTCGATGTTGAAGTTAAATCAATCACAACAGATAAGGTTCAGCATTTATATCTTGACACAGCAGAAGCTGAAAAGATGAAAGGCAAAAAAGTACTTATTGTTGACGACGTTATTTCAACAGGCGAATCTCTGCGTGCAGTTGAACAGCTTGTAGCCAAAGCAGGTGGCGAAATTGTGGGCAGAATGGCTGTTCTTGCAGAAGGTAGCGCAGCAGAGAGAGATGATATCCTCTTCCTTGAAAAGCTTCCCCTTTTCAATGCTGACGGTACAATCAAAGCATAAATTCAAACGAAAAATCCACTGAGGCAAAAACACCGCCGTGTCATTCTTGAGTGTAACGAAGAATCCCGGCGGTGTTTTAGTTTATTGTTTTCCTTTTTCAGATCCTTCGCTTCGCTCGAGGATGACGAAAAAGGAAATGGCAAGGTTGGTGTGGTAGTAAATTATAATTTAATCAAAAATCCTGCTTGTTATTTTCCTTGATTTTGTTCAGGAAGAAACGTTTTACATATTCAAAATTATTGTTGAATACTTTCTTTTGTTCTTCAGTAAGATTGGGGAGAATCTGAGATTTTTTCCTTTCAAGCACTTTTACAAATTCCTCGCTTGTTAAAACCCTGTGGTCATAAGAACGATTTGCAGAGAAGTTTCCTCCATCCCAATGACTTAAGCGGGTGTAAAGTTTACCGTTTTCAAAATAAAATTCTCTGTCTGTGCCACCATATTTATCCGATTCAATTTCCAGTTTTTCACGCAGGAAATAAAGTTCACTATAATCATCATCGCCAAAATCTTCAGGCAGTGTTTCTTTTAAATCCTGCCACAAATCGAAATCAGAATAATCAGAATTTTTATTTGCCTGAGATTCTTCTGAAAGAAGAAACTTTTCAAAGCGAGAATCAATCCTGTTTTCCTCGGTGCTTATTTGGTTATTTCCTTGATTATACGGATTTAAATTTCCCTGAAGAGTTTCTCCGTTTTGGTTCAGCTCATTTTTTGTTACATCAGGATTATTCTTTTTAATTGAAAAAGGTGTTCCCTTTTGTTTATTGGCAAATTTATTTTTCAACACTATCACTATAATTATAACAGCAACAACAATAAGAGCAACCATTATTGTTTTTCCCCCTGTATCTGATGAAGTGTTTGCAGGGTAAGTGATATTTTCTGCCGGTGTATTTACCGTTATTCCTGTGAAAGGCTCAACAACTCTCGTGACGGAACTGAAATCCGGCTTTGTTATATCTTCTTCTTTGATAAAATGCTGTTCAAAAGTGACAGTATTTATAATATTCTTCGCTTCCTCTGACAAAGCAAATTCTGTGTCATCTGCTACAAATGTGAAAGTACACATTTTATTTTCCCCATAGAAAGAACAACAATATACTGCTTTTTCCTTTCCGTCCTCTACCGAAACATAAGAAGCACAAAGCGTCCTGTACCCGTTAGTTGTTGTTACGGTTTTTGTTTTTTCAATAAACTCTTTAAAATCTTCTCTCTGTTTAATACCGTCGTGAAAATCCAGATAAATAAAAGTCCAGAATAAATCAAAACTTGCTCTTTCAGTATCAAAAAATTCCACCGTAAAGGTAACTTCTTCAGGTGAATCGTTAATCATTAACTTTTCTGTATGCCATTTATTATCAGAAACTTTTTTGTAATAATCAGGAACAGTTATATCAAATTCTCCTGAAACCGCACTTGACTGAATAACAAACGTAGCAAATATAAGAATGGATACCAAAAATATGGAAATTCGTTTCTTCATAATTACACCTCTTTGCAAATTATATCATTATAAGCCATGATTTTCAATAGGCAGAAAATCTGTACAAATGAACTATAATCATTTAATTTTATTTTTTCAGACTCAGTATACCTTAAATTTCGACAAATTGTTGACATTTTTTTAATAATATGATTTAATAACCATAATCTAATAAAAGGAGTGTTCAATATATGAACGAAATTCAATCAGTAACAAAAAGTCTTTCTGAAAAAGAAAAAATCGCTGCAATCATCTGGCTTGTAATCGGTATTCTCCAGTGTTTATCAATCTTTTGTTTTATCAGCGGTGCATGGAATATCTATGCTTCAATAACTCGCTTTAAGAGATCAAAAGAAGTTCTCTCTCCCTGGCAGGGCATTGTTAATACATATGAAAACGAGTTAACTTTCATCATTATAGGCATGGTTATCAACTTTATTTTCGGTGGTATTATCGGTGTTGCAGGTGGATTCTACGATTTATTTGCAGTTCGCGAATACGTTCTTAAGAACAGAAAAGTTTTCGAAGAAGCAGGTCTTTAATAAAAACAATAAGAACCGTCTTGCTTTCGCCGAGTGTTGGTAAAGAAGTTTTTGTTTCTCGAATAAAATTGCGTGTGCAAGAAAAGACAAAAAACACCGATAACGCTGTCGCGTATCGGTGTTTTTTAACGCATTATTGTGCCGCAAGTTCACATTTTAAAGAAATACTTCCTTATCAACGCTCGGCGTTACAGCAGAGCGTTTTTTTATTGCATATAAAAAGTATTAATTTGTTTGATTTCAGTTGAGAAAGCTCTGTTCCCCCTGAAAAGATGAACACAGTTTTTTCTATAATATAACAACGGATATCAGGTAAATTATAATTTAAGTGAAAAATCCCCACCGATTGCTCGGTAGGGATTCGTTATTTTATTTCTCTATTGCGAATAATTCAGTTCCAGAATGGCTCATCCGAGGAGTCAATATATTGAGGAATATCTATATTCTCGCCTTTAGTATCAACCGCTCTGAAAAAATCAGGCTGACTCATTACTCCGACAGTATCAATACGAATGAGGAAATTTGCGTTTGAATCATCAGTCAGTAAGAAAATTCTTGTGTCTTCCATTTTGTTGCCATCCTGTACATAATAGCCCAGGCACTTGCCGACATCCTTTCCATCAATGGAGCCTGTCAGATTTCCGTAGGGTATATATACTCTCCCATTATATTCAAGTGATAGGTAGGTATCGTTCTTATCAGCAGGATTTATGAATGTATTCGCATTAAACACTATCGGATTATCCGGGAGAGAATAATCAATACGATTCCCACATCCTGCCAACATAAGCATTATCAGACATATAAATAAAGCGATTAAAATTCTTTTTTTCATAAACGCCTCCGTCAAATTCAGTTTTATCAGTGCTATTCTGCCTTTAAAACTTGCGAAGCAAATATCACTCGGCTTCAGCCGAATATCACTGCGAAGCAATATCACTCGTCGTCAGACGAATACAACTCAAAGAAAAGTACATTTCTTTGATAGCTGTCTGTGTTGCAGTTAGCAAAGTGGGGAAATTATCATTAACATTAACCTTCCCCTGATTGTTTAATCTTCAAGGAAGAATCTGTTAAGTTCCAGCAGTTTATCCTTACAAAGTGTCCAGCATGGGTCTTCGGGTCCGCAACAGGTGCGTATCACCGTGCCCCACACGTCTGCCTTTTTATATAAGTTCAAACCATACTTTACCAAATCCCAGTATTCTTCGGAGTGTTCTTCCCAGAGAATGTTTTTTGAAGCGATATAGCTCACACCCTCACCGCAAACAAGCTTTCTGCCACCGCACAGGCGGATTGCATCATCAAGCATAGCCTTGCAGATTCCCTTGTACTCGTCACCGCTTGCTTCCAGCTTTTCCTCAAGTGCTTTTTCTATTTCGGGCAAATACTTGGGATCAATATCATTATGCTTTGCCACACGCTCGTACCAGCCGTAGTCAACAGGTCTGCGATTTTTGCGCGTATTCATAACATCTTGGGGTGTTATTTCATTCCTGAACCATTCGGGATGTTCAGCAAAAACACTTTCGTAAATTCCCCAGAGGTAGTAGGAGTGGAAATTATAAACATCCGTGTTTTCAGGCATGGTCTCTTTAACCTGGCAAGGTCCTGCTGTATCGTAGGCGAACACAAGATTAGGATGCTTTTTATGCAGAAAGTTTATCACTTCAGTATGCTGTTTGCCAAACATTGTCGCCTCTTCATCGGTAACGTTTTTGTTTGCGCCCCAGTCACGCTCACCGCAGTAATACGGGTGCTCGTTTACTTCGTTGAAGATTTCAACAAATGCAATCTGACTGTCAAGATTACGCTTTTCAAGTTCAAGCAGAATATAGTGCCAGAATTTCCCGAAAGCCTCAAATCTTTCTTCGGGAGGAATGGAAAACATCTCATCTGCAACAGGGTCGCCTGCTTTGTGATACCAATAGGTGTGTAGATAATACCATTGCGAGAGGATGACATAAATACCGTATTTTTTTGCACATTCAAAGGTTTCAATCAGTCGGGAAAGAAGGTCACATGGTCCACCGTCACCGATAATGTGCTCCTGACGGGGAATTTTTTCGTATTCGCCGAACATATCGCCTATGTTAAACGGCTGACGCAGATTGCCGTCAAGGTCGTGGATAAGTCCTGCGCCACTGTCAATGCGTATACAGTTGAAGCCTCTTTCAGCGTGCTCACGCATAGTTTTATCAATATCATAATACGGTGAATTTTCACCCCTTGTGCCATAAATCAACCACAACGGGAAACTGATAGTAAGCCTTTTAGGAAGCCTACCAAATATATGATGATTCATAATACCACCTCTGGGTTATTATAGCATTCATAACAAATATTTTCAACAAGCAACCAATCCTCTTGTATTTTTCCAAGAGGATTGGTTATTTTATTTCTCTATTGCGAACAATTCAGTTTTATCAGCGCTATTCTGCCTTTAAAACTTGCGAAGCAAATATCACTCGGCTTTACACTGCGAAGCAATATCACTCGTCGTCAGGCGAATACAACTCAAAGAAAATTACATTTCTTTGATTGTTGCCTTTGGCGTGATCACTCGCTTTTTACTCTGCTTTTTTATAACGTCCCGATAGTCAATCTTAACCAGTGGTTTATTGCCGATTCTGTCTGCTGCCTGATATGCGACGTGACCGATAAATCCCACGTAGTTAATTGTCAAATTGTCATTGATTGCAAAAATGCTATCCGCTTCTCTCTGTGTTGGTTTTACACCGTCACTGAACATGAAGCCTTCATTTTCTGCATCCTGCAAAAAAAGCTTGCCAATATCCGCAGTTGCAAGGTAAATATAGATTCTACTACCGGCATGAGCAGATAACAAAGATTTGATACTCACCATATACACCCCCTTTATTTAACGTTCCATAAAGGGAGCAGAAACAAAAAAATCACACCCATCGTTACCGGTGGATGTGATTATAACACAATATTACTCACACCATCGGTCTGACTTTAGCACCTTACCTCTTGGCAGGTTGCCGGATGGTCACAGGGTCAGTCCCTCGCATCACTCTTTATGGTTATGTATGTATTATAGTTTGTGACTTATGATTTGTCAATAACTTTTAAGATATTATAGTTTGCGCTTACACCCCCCTCTGCCGAGCAATCAGCAGAGGGATAAATTTGCATTATAAACCTGATTACTCAGATTTTTTGATAGCTGTCTGTGTGGCTGTTAGCAAAGTGGGAAAAATCACATAACTATTTCGTAATTGCTATGCAATACCTACTACCGTTTTTGTTTCTTTATCAAAAATCTGCATTTCAAAATCGTCTTTCAACCACTTGATATTATAATCAAATTTCTCAAATTCTTTGAAAATATCGGGTTCAAATCCGGCACACATTTCAACAGGACATTGACCATTGTTTATTGTTCCACCAAAACCTACCATAACCAACCAAAACCGCCATGCTTTATCAAGTTGCCATTTATGGTGATACAAATCCATTAAAATATCAAGCATTAAATCAGAATCTATTTCTTCAAAAAGGTTGCAATTATCAATTGTAATATTTGGATTTCCACCATTGTTTAAGAGGTTTCTCAGAATCCTTGCACCAAGGTCACTATCATCGAAATATTTAATTTCTTGCATAACATTCTCATAATTAATGCCATCATCACAAATCACAAGATTAGCATCCAAACCATTTTCTACAAGAAGATTAAACAAAGTTTCCCAATTATATGTTATCAAGTCCCCAGGCAAAGGCTCTTTTTCATTTTCGTATAAATAATCAGAGTAAGAACAAAAACCATAATCGCATAATTTTAAAGCAGTACGAGTTACATCCTCACTATTCATTTGATTATTTATGATATATTTTCTTATTATGTCTTCACTGAAAGGTTGTTCTTTGCATAATTCAAATAATTTTTCAATATGAGATACCATAATCCTTTCACCTCTTATATACAGTATAAATCACGTTTTTCAAAAAGACAATAAAAACTTCGTCCATATGTACCAAAATATGGACTATAACACAAAAAATCCTCCCGATTTCTCGGAAGGATTTTGTTAAATTAATTAGCCCTTAATTGCTGTCTGTGGAAATTATTATTTCATTTTGCTTTGGGCAATCAGCATCAGTTCTTCAGGATTTTGTTTGTGAATTTTTTCATACTCTTTACTATATCCATACAAAAGATGCGGAACTCGCTTTTTTAGCTCCAACACAAATTGAAAATTACCATATTCCGAATCTGAAAACAGCGGGTACGTTCTCCTTTTATTTTTTCGGAAGTATAATGTTGTTTCGTAAGTATCCGAAGCCTCTGAATCAGATGAAAAGGATTGTTTGCACCAAATAATATCATTCACATCTTCGACCGCTACTCGATTTTTGTGACCTCTGAATAATGTCGAGTATTCGATATGTATAGCATTGTTTCTGAAAACATAAAAACCATTCGTATAAATCGGACAAGGTAATCTTATTTCTGTGTTTCTCTCTTCTAAACTATAAGGCTTAATATTTTCAAACCCTTTCACATAGGAACGTATGGCATTAGCAATAACAACACTATCTTGACTTTTCTTCACCTTGAATTCTATGCGTGTATCATCGTTCTTAATTATCCCGATTGTACTGCTATCGCTTCCCGTTGCATAACTATGATAGCAATATTTTACTTCGTTTATTCCTATCAAACATGTATATGCAGAACGCCAAAAATTTTGGCATTTATGAAATAACAAAAAATTCTGGTTAACACGTACATCCAGCTCCTTGTTTTGTACGCATGGTTCAATTGAAAAAAGTTCGTTTAATACCGTGTTGGGTTCGCCGTATTTTTTTATGTGATTTAAAACATCTAATCGCCTATCATTTGGAAGCGAAGATATATACTCTTGAAAGTTCATTAACCATACACCTCTTTTGTTAATTATCTATATCACTATATCACTTTTTTGTTTTATTCGCAATAGACACATAAAAATCACCCTGCCGATTTCCTGTTAGAGGAATGTAGGGGCGGCTAATCTGTTGCCTCTATAAACTCTATCGGACTGCATACAAAAAATCCTCCCGATTTCTCGGAACGATTTTGTTAAAATAATTAGCCTTTGATTACT
>JAZSJD010000091.1:0-6769 GCA_045534165.1 Acutalibacteraceae bacterium
TTCGCTGAGCTCCCATAAGGAAGTTTTTGTTTCTCGAACAAAATTCCTTGTATTATTACCAAAAGCCTCGCAAGGCGTCAGCCTTGCTGCATTTTTGGCTTCAATTCAAGTAATTTTGCTTTTCTACGAAACTGCGTAGCACTTTAAAATGCGAAATTGCGTGTGCAAGAAAAGGCAAAAATCACCGATAACGCTGTCGCGTATCGGTGATTTGTAACGCCTTATTGTGCCGTAAGTTCACATTTTAAAGAAATACTGCCTTATGGGAGCTCAGCGTTTGAACTCAGGCTTGTTTTTATTCTGCAATTTTATTTACTGTTATCTGTTTTATTCTCGGTGCATAAGTGTCTGAATTGTTAAAACTTCTGTTACCGCTGTTTGTAAGGGTTATAATATTTTCTCCTTTTTCTAAAACTACGGGCAAGGAAACTGTTTTATAATTTTCCCAGCTGTATGTATTTCTGCAATAAATATCAGTAGTTTCTCCGTTTACTGTAACGGTAACATATCTTTCCACCAAATCTACATTGTAACTATGCACACCGTTTTCGTCATTGTTGGAATAAGTGAATGTAAGATAATAAATCCCTTTTTCTTCGGCATCGAATTTAAATTCAGCTTTCCCTGAAACATTGGAAATATTATCTATATAACCATCTTCAAACAATGCACCATCTGAAAGAATTGCATCTTCTGCATTCAGGGCAATAGTTTCACCTTTAAAATCTGTTTTTGTTATTTTACAGATTTTATTTTCCCCCTGCAAATCAATAAAATTAAGACCTCTGGGGAGATAAATATATTCTCCCTTTTCAACTTCGTTATCGTTGATTTCAAAACTCAAACTATCAGTTTCAATCTTATAATATCCGTCATAAGGAGAAACAGCAAGAAAAGAGGTTGTATTTTCGTCACTTCTGTCCTCGTCAGGAATTATTGATATTGAGTTGTTATCTTTCACCTTTGAAACAAGAACGCTGTCAATAACATGTGTTCCCTGATTGTTTGTGAATTCTAATATATGTTTACCTTTCTCCAATTTTACGGTATGTTTATAGAAATCTGTATACTCACTTTTTATAGTGTTTTTAAGAGTTATAACTTCTGTTTTTCCGTCAACGGATAAATTGACTTTTGCTGAAATTCTGTCTTCTTTTTTATTTCCGTCATTGGCTTTTCCGTAAATGATGTCAAGGTCATATTCGCCTGTTTCGGGAACAGAAATCTCCATTCTTACACCATCGCCTGCTTTTTCCATACCACCGACCATACCTGCAATTTCACCTGTTGTGGCATATGCACTGTCGTATGTATAAGCATCACCAAGGAGTGTTCCGTGTTCAGCTTCGAACCTTACGGGAAGATTTGCTGTATTATCATATTCTTTATCGTTTTCCTGCCATTTTGTGATAACTATATGATAAGCATTTTCTTCCTTGATTTCAGGCAAATCAATTACCAATGAACCGTTTTTTATTTTCGCTTTATACCCCATTATATCTTCAGGCTCGTTCACAATACCTGAAAGACCTTTATAAAAAGTTCCTTCGATTTCAACAAGCACATCTTCATTTTCAAAAGCTGTATCTTCAAGACCTTTTATTTTCACTCTTGTTTTTCCGTCTGTACCTGCACAGATGACTTCGATTTTTTCATCTGTTTTTGATGCAAGCCCCATAAAACCCTGTGAATAAAGGTCAGATTTGCCGCTTAATGCTTTGCCTACATTTGAACGGAAAATATCCACATATTCAATATCAGCAAGAACACCTGACATATCAGCATACCATCTGTAAATCCACCAGTTTGAATTGGGAGAATTATCATCTGCTGCCACGTCACAAAGGTTATTCGCCAATCTCCAATAAGCATTGTCGCCATAAACTCCCGAAAGTTCAATCTGAGTTATATACTGAAGCATTTTCCCGGGCAGACCGTTATCCTGCATTCTTCCGTATTCGCTGACAATAATATCAAGTTCTTTTATACCCAACTTTTTCTCAATTTCTCTGTAATCTTTTACGTTTGCCTGCCAGTTATAAATGCTGTTATCTGCAAGCTCGTGATAAATCATAACATCGGGTACACAATTGTTTTCTTTGCAGAAACTCAAAAATTCTTCTATTTTCCAGTGGCTGTATTCATAAAATCCGGGACCACCGATAAGTGCATCAGGGTTGATGGATTTAACTTCATCATACGTTATTTTCCAGCCTTTATAGAAATTTTCCTGCCCTGCTTTATCATAATTTCCCCAGACAGAGCCATCATAATTAACTACTGTTGTACCAAACCATACACCGTTATCAGTTTCGTTATAAAGGCAATAAACTGTTTTTTCGCTATATGGTTTTTGCGAGAGAATTTTTACTGCTTTTCTCACTCTCGGCAAATAATCTTCTCTTACAAATTCTTCCCAATCGTAAGTGCCTGCTTTTCGCATTTCGTTAATTTTATCGTGGCAATAATACCATGTGTCATAATCATCCTGAAGATAAACAATATTATAGTCTGTATTATCAAGTTGATTTTCCACGTGCTCAATATCGCCAATAGGATGCTGAAGACCTTGTGGTGCTTTCTGCACAACTGTGCTGATATCAACACTTTCGGTCATATTCGCTGAGGGCACACCCTCTTCTGCAATTCCGTAAAGATAGCCTGATGCGTTGCTTGTTATCTCTTCTGAAACATTTGAAAAATCTGCTATGAGAGTAGGTTTATATGTTGGCAGAGAAAATATGGGCGAAGAAAATAACGCTGTAAAAAAGGCTATTATAACAGACATAAACCTTGTGAAAAACAAAATTATTTTATCCATTTTATTCTTTCTCCAACAAATTTATGATTTTATCAACACATTCTTCAGGTGTGGAAAATTCACATTCAACAATAACATCTGCATATTCTTCGTAAAGACCTGCTCGTTGCAGATAAAGTTCACCTAAAGTTGTACCCTCTTTCATTGCAATTCCACGCGTGTGGATATTATTAACTCTTTTTTCAAGCTCTTCAGGTTTAACTTTAAGGTAAACAATTCTTCCGTTACTTTTCAGTTGTTCCATAGCCTGTTTACCGTAAACTGCACTTCCGCCTGTGGCAATAACAGAATTTTCAAAGTTATTTCCTGCAATCACATCATTTTCAATTTGCAGAAACTTATCTATACCTTCTTTTTTTATAATATCAGATAAGCTCATTGCATATTTCTGCTGAATAAGCAGATCTGTATCACAAAAAGATTTAAGCATAGTTTTGGCAAGCAAAACACCGATTGTGCTTTTACCTGCCCCAGGCATACCTATAAGAACAATATTATCCATATTATCACCTAATAATTAAGGGTGCCTGTTGGGGCACCCTTGAATTTTTTATTTCATTTCTTCAATCATTTCGAGGTAATTTGAAACATAGAAAGAAGCAATGTGTTTGCCGATTGAAAGAACTTCGTCAGCAATTTCTTCGCCGATAATGTGACCCATGAATGCAAAGTTATTGTCTGTAACTGCATAACCGAGAGCATCATTTGCAAGGCTTACTGAATATGTCTTAACACCTTCAACTTCGTCTGAAAGGTCATCATACTGCCATGCTGTACCGTCCCATGTTACGTTACCTGTGATATCATTGCCAAGGAAAACCTCAGGATAAAGTTCACCGGGGAACAAAGCAAATCCTACTTCGTTACCGAATTCAAGATAACCGATTTCTGAAGGCATATAGAATTCTTTGTTGATGAGTCCGTCATAGTAAACTTTGTTGTTTACCAATCTGATTTCACAAGCAAGAACAAGAATACTGTTTTCAGGCTGAATAAAGATTTCTTTATGTGTAGCGTTGAGAACAGGTTCAAGTGCTTCGCCATAATCTGCTTCAATAATCAATTTACCGAAAGCTGAACCGAGAGCATCTGATTCTGCACCGAGTGCTGTGTATTCATCCATACCTTCTTCAGAATATTCAATATCTCTTGAAACCTGACCGAGAGCACCTGCAACCATAACTGTGTTGTCGCCTGTCTGCTCTTTGATGTATTTATCAAGATAATAAATATAGTCACCTGTTATGTAACCATGGCTTGCGCTGAATGATGTTGGGTGGCATGAAATATCAGCAATGTATGTACCTTCTGAATCTTCTGCTTCGGGAACAAAGTGAAGAACTGCAGTTTTCTGTAAATCTTCTCTTGCGATAAGGTCACGTTTATCATGCATATATTCGCTTGTATCAACTTCTGCAAAATAAAGTTCGCCATCTTCCATGTTACGGAAAGCTTCTTCGATTGCTTTTACTGATTCACCGATAAAGAACTGTTTGAACTCTGTTTCAACTTCAAGTCCGGGAAGTGGTGAAGTACTGCCAACAAGGTTTGCCCAGAAGTTGCCTGCAAGTTTCTTGAAGAATTCTGTTGCAACACCCTGTGTGTCAAGAGCTGAGTGTGAATGTGTTGCTGTAATGTTGATACTTGCAACATCTTTATCATTCTTTTCGCACCATTCCATAATAGCTTTACGGATTGTACGGATATCTGTTGATGTAACACCAAGTGAGTCAATTGCACCAAGAACAATTGCACCTTCACCGCTGTTATCATCAATTACTGCAACACGGATTCTGTTATCATCATAAACATCCTTTGCAATACGCACTGTAAGGTCACGGCCGATATAATATTTACCATCAGCAATATCTTCAGGTACTATTGAACGGCTTGAATAACCAAGAGACCATTTATTGTTTTCTCCTGCTTCTGTCTGATAATTTTCACGACCTGCCATAAAGCCTACTTCATCGCTGTCGTAATTATCGAGTTTCTGCCAATCTTTGGGATTAATATAAATCTTGCAGATTGCACTTACAAGAGCTTCACAAACAACATTAAGTGTGTTGTAAAGAAATTTCATAATTCCGTCGCCTATATTTGCTTCTTCCTGCATAGCCACAACAGTCTGGGGCACATTGTCAGCAGCAGATGCGCCGATTGTTCCGCCTGTGAAAAGAAGAGCAAGCACAAGAACAAAAGACATAATTTTCAATGATACTTTTTTCATAATTCAACCTCCTTGGGTATTTGTGTAAGTAAATTATATAAAATTGATTATAATAAGTCAATATTTACAAAGAAAAAAGGCATCCTTTGGATGCCCTTTGATTCAGTTAAAAACCTCTTTCAGGATATTCAATTTTTTTACCTGTGAAGAGTCTGCCCATTGCCACACTTATTTTGTCAAAAACTTTCTGGAAGAAACCAAGGAAAACAACTTTGAGTGCAACTCCTTTTGCATCTTTATCCTCAATGCTCATAGCATCTTTTAACTTGAGCATATCGTACCAGTGAACAGAATATGTTGAGTAGTCGGCTGTGTTGTTTTCATCAACCACAATCATTCTGTAACCATACTGTGTTGAATAACGCTCATTATTATAACGGGTGCTCAGAGAGTTGACAATGTCGATGCCCTGATTCTGTACACCGAAAGCATTTGAGTGGTCGTGACCTGAGAAAATACCCAGCACGTCTCCTTTTTCTACCATAGCATCAAACTGACCGAAGTTTTCGCCACCTGAACAAGGTGTTTCGTTGAGCTTACCGTAGTTCTTTGAATTTTCATCAAATGAATAATATTCTCCCTTGTTGATTATGTGCTCGTAAGAGAAAAGTGTTTTCTTATCTGACTTTTTAAGAACATCATAAACTTCAGGCACAATAATGTGCTGGAAAGCAAGAGAATAAACTACTTCTCCGCCATTCTGTGCTTTTAATTCATCAGATGTTTTCTTATACCATTCAACCTGGTCCGCTTTAACACATCCGTAATGACCTTTGCCGTCATAATCGTTTGAGTCAAAGATCCAGAGGTTGAATTTTACTTTATTTCCGTCAGAAGACATAACCGGAATATTATATGTACCGCAACCTGAAAGTGCTTCACCGTCATCAACTGAAACTGAGCATGAATAAGTGTTGTAATAAGCCATAAGCTCTTCTCTTGACATAGAACCGCTTTCAGAATCGTGGTTACCGAAAGTTACTGCAACGGGAATGTTTCTTGATTGAAAAACATTCATAAGCTTATCAATCAATTTTTTTGTATCTTCAGGATTATCACAGTTCTGAACATTATCGCCTGTTATAACAACGATATCAGGTTTTTCCTTATCACATGCATATCCGATTGCCCAGCAAGAAGAATCAACGTTATAATCTTCAAGATGAGTATCAGTAACATGCATAATGCGGAATTTACCATCTGTACTGAATTTTATATTACTTTCTTCTTTTGCGAATGAAGTAACAGATAAACTCATAACTAAAGCCACCACCAGAATTAAAGAAATCAGTTTTTTCATGTTTACCTCCGTAATCTTTTTAAATTAAAGATTATCAATACCGGCGGCTTTTCTGATTTCTTCTGCTTTATCTGTCTTTTCCCATTTAACATCAAGGTCTTCTCTGCCCACGTGACCGTATGCAGCAAGCTGGCTGTAAATAGGACGTCTTAACTCAAGCTTATCAATAATTGCCGATGGACGAAGGTCAAAAATTTCTGAAACGATGTCACTGATTGTGCTGTCGTCAATTTTACCTGTGCCGAATGTATCAATCATAACAGAAACAGGTTTTGCAACACCGATTGCATAAGCCAGCTGAACTTCACATTTTTTAGCCACACCTGATGCTACAACGTTCTTAGCAATATATCTTGCAGCGTAAGCAGCACTTCTGTCAACCTTAGTGGGGTCTTTACCACTGAAAGCACCGCCACCG
>JAZSJD010000105.1:0-21045 GCA_045534165.1 Acutalibacteraceae bacterium
TATGAAAAGAGGCATACACGTTATGGTAGAAAAACCTGCAGGCGTATACACAAAGCAGGTTCGTGAGATGAACGCTGAAGCCGAAAAGCATCCTGAGGTAGTTTTCAGAATGATGTTCAACCAGCGTACAAACCACATCTATCGTAAAATGCGTGAACTCGTTACATCAGGAAAATACGGTCATATAAGAAGAACAAACTGGATTATCACAAACTGGTATCGTCCACAGGCATATTATGATTCAGGAGACTGGAGAGCAACATGGTCAGGCGAAGGCGGCGGTGTTCTTCTCAACCAGTGCCCCCACAACCTTGACTTATGGCAGTGGATCTGCGGTATGCCCAACAAAATAAAAGCTGTCTGCCGTGTTGGTAAGTGGCACGATATCGAAGTTGAAGATGATGTTACAATTTATGCTGAATATCCCAACGGTGCTTCAGGTGTGTTCATCACAACAACCGGCGATTGCCCCGGCACAAACAGATTGGAAATCACTCTTGACAGAGCTAAACTTATCTGCGAAGATAACAAACTTCGTATGTATGTTCTTGAAAATGCAACAACAGATATTATTTACAGATCTGAAGAAGGTTTTGCAAAAGAAGATGGTGAATGGGTTGATGTTGAACTTGTAGGTGATAATTCACAGCACTCAGGTGTTATGAACGCTTTTGCAGGCAATATTCTCCGTGGAGAAGAACTTATCGCAAAAGGTGAAGAAGGCATTAACGGACTTACAATTTCCAACGCAGCTTTCCTTTCATCATGGCTTGATAAAACAATTGAACTTCCTATTGATGAAGATCTTTTCTACTCTGAACTCAAGAAGAGAATTGACTCATCAAAAGCAAAAACAAATGTAACTGAAAAAGTTAACGAAGATATGAGTTCTACATATTAATCTGCAGATAAATAGCACAAATAAGTGAAAGGATTTTTTACAATGGATAAAACCCTTGTTATTATGGCTGCCGGTATGGGTAGCAGATACGGAAGCTTAAAACAGATTGACCCCATTGGCGAAGAAGGCTCCCTTATTATTGACTATTCTATTTATGATGCTGTGAGAGCCGGTTTTAATAAAGTTGTTTTTATTATAAAAAAACAAGATGAAGAAGCTTTCAGAAATGCAATCGGCAACAGAATAGAAAGCAAAGTGAAAACCGAGTATGTTTTCCAGGATTTAAACAACATCCCTGCGGGTTATTCAGTTCCGGCCGATCGTGTAAAACCATGGGGAACAGCACATGCTGTCCTCTCCTGCATCGGCACAGTAAACGAACCTTTTGCAGTTATCAATTCGGACGATTTTTATGGTCCCGTTGCTTTCAAAGAAGCTGCTGACTGGATTGACAGAACAGATTTTTCAAACGATGTTCTGCCTTTCAGCATGGTAGGTTTTCAGCTTAAAAACACACTTACCGAAAACGGACACGTTTCAAGAGGCGTCTGCGTTGTTGATGAAAAAAATTATCTTTCAGAAATAACAGAAAGAACAAAAATCATCAGACGTGGCGAAAAAGTTTACTATGAAGATTTTGAAGAACCTGTTGAACTTGATGAAAACGCAATCGTTTCAATGAACTGTTGGTGCTTTGCTCCTCAGGTTCTTACAAAATTAAATGAAAGATTTAAAGAATTCTTCAAAACCGTTGATTCCAACCCCCTCAAAGCCGAGTTTTTCCTCCCCTTTGCAGTTGCAGATATGTTGGAAGATAAAGAATGTTCTGTAGAAGTACTTGAAACAACTGATAAATGGTTTGGCGTTACTTATAAAGAAGACAGACCTATGGTTGTTCAGGCTCTTAAGGATATGAAAAATGCAGGAATTTATCCTCAGAATATGTTGGAATGGAAATAAGGTGTTTACATTATGAAAATTTTACCTGAACTTCTCGATTATGATGTTTACCCCAAAGTAGTTTCTGAAAATAAAGAAACACTTATCACAATCAAGCCTTTGGGCGGTCATGCTCATTTTGAAGAAGCAGAATATACTCTCCAGATTCTCGGTCTTGAAGATGGCGATATAAGAAACTACAAGGATAGAAAAAACATGAAAAAAATCCTTGTAAAAGTTGATAGTGATAAATGCATCAGATTTAAATATACTTTTCCGAAAGAGCAGATGTATTACCTTCGTTTAATCAAGCCTGACGGAAAAAGACTTCTTGAGCTTGCTGTTTATGCTGTTGCCCCCGATCTGGCAGGCAGATATCCTTTTGCAGGCGACCTGCATTTCCACACCTGCTATTCAGATGGCAGACAAGCTCCTGAAATTGCAGTTGCAAACTGTCGTAAAATCGGATATGACTTTATGGCTATCACAGACCACGGAAGATACTATCCTTCTTTGCTTGTAAAAGATTTCTACAAAGATGTTCCCATTGACCTGAACCTTGTTCCCGGTGAAGAAGTTCACCTTGCAAAGGCAGATGAAGACCACATCAACGATATCCATATCGTAAACTTCGGTGGTGAATACAGCATCAATGCTATGTTTGAGAATACACACATTCAGGAAGTAGGGGATGATAAAAAGCTCCGCTCTCTTTACGGAGAATGTCCTCCCGTTAAATCAATCCGTGAAATGAACGAGATGATTGACAAATTAGCTGATGAAGCTGACATTCCCGAAGGAATTGAAAAATATGCCTATACTGCCTGCAAGTTCATCTTTGATGAAATAAGAAAAGCTAACGGTCTTGGTATATTCTGCCACCCTTACTGGATTTCAAATGTTCAGCAAGTGCCTGAAACATTTCTTGATTACATGATGGAAACACAGCCCTTTGATGCTTTTGAAGTTCTTGGTGGCGAAAACTATTTTGAGCACAATGGTTTCCAGACAATCAGATATTATGAAGATCTGGCAAAAGGAAGAAAATATCCTATCGTTGGTTCAACCGACTGCCATAACTCAGTTGATATGGACCGTTTCCCTTGCAAAACAATTGTTTTCTCAAGAAGAAACGAAAGAAAAGATATTATTTCTTCAATAAAAGATTTTTACAGCGTTGCAGTTGACACAATCAGCACAGAGTATCGTATTGTAGGCGATTTAAGATTGGTTAAATATTCTGCATTCCTTATGCAGAACTATTTCCCCATCCACGACGATTTGTGCTTTGAAGAAGGTCGTGCAATGAAAGCATATGCCTGTGGTGAAGAAGGAAGTAAGGAAACACTTGAATTCCTTCATGGCAGATGTGAAAAACTTCTCAAAAAATATTTTGCATTTTAATTAGGAGTAAACTATATGGCTGAATTTATTCTTTCTGCTTTTTCTGATGAAGCAGGCGGTGGTATACTTGAACAGATCGCCGCATTAAAAAGAAACGGACTCACTCACACAGAGCCAAGAGGACTTGACTACGGTAATATTTCCGAATATACAGCAGAGCAGTGCAAGGAACTGAAAAAGATTCTTGATGATAACGAAATTGGCGTTTCTGCAATCGGCTCACCTTTCGGCAAAATAAACATTGCAGATGATTTTGCACCACATTTTGAACTGTTCAAAAGAAATGTGGAAAATGCTTGTATTCTCGGCACAGATAAAATCCGTATGTTCAGCTTTTTCTTCAATGAAAACCAGAAACACGAAGAATATCGTGATGAGGTTTTTGAAAGACTTGAAAAATTTGCTGACTATTCTCTTAAATCAGGTGTGTGGTGTTGCCACGAAAACGAAAAAGATATTTACGGTGACACAGCTGATTATTGCCTTGATATTTACAGAACTTTCAAGGGTAAAATCAAAGCTGTGTTTGACCCTGCTAACTTTATTCAATGCGGAGTTGAAATTATCCCTGCCTATGAAATGTTAGAGGAATATATTGAATATATGCACGTGAAAGACTGTCTCTTTGAAACAGGAAAAGTTGTTCCCGCAGGCAAAGGTGACGGACAGATTGCAGAACTTCTCAGACGTTTCAAGCAAAAAGACGGTAAAAAAATTCTCACTCTTGAACCCCATCTTACAGTATTTGAAGGTCTTGCTGCACTTGAAGGCGAAGGCGGTACTGCTGACCAGCTTAAAGATGATTTCACATATCCTTCACAGGCTGCTTCTTTTGATGCAGCATCAGATGCATTACATCAGATTCTTTCGCAGATATAAGGAGTGCAGAAATTATGTTACTTAATTTAAAAGATAAAAAAGATTGCACTTTTGATATGATTGCTCTGGGCGAAGTTATGTTACGCCTTGACCCGGGCGATATGCGAGTTAAAAATGCCCGTTCTTTCCGTGTTTGGGAAGGTGGCGGAGAATATAACGTAGCAAGAGGTCTGAGAAGATGTTTTTCAATGAAAACAGGTGTTGTTACTGCTTTTGCAGACAATGAAATCGGCAGACTTTGTGAAGATTTTATTCTTCAGGGTGGCGTTGACACCTCTATGATTAAATGGGTACCTTACGATGGTATCGGCAGAAAAGTCCGCAATGGTCTTAACTTCACTGAAAGAGGCTTCGGCATAAGAGGTGCTGTAGGTGTTTCTGACAGAGGTAACACTGCTGCATCACAGCTTAAAAAAGGCGATATTGATTGGGAATATATTTTCGGCACTCTCGGTGTACGTTGGCTTCACACAGGCGGTATTTTTGCAGCACTTTCAGAATCAACTGCTGAAGTTGTGATTGAAGCTGTTAAGGTTGCTAAAAAATACGGTACAATCGTTTCTTACGATTTGAACTACCGTCCTTCTTTGTGGAAAGATATCGGCGGAATTGAAAAAGCTCAGCAGGTCAATAAAGAAATCGCAAAATATATCGATGTTATGATAGGTAATGAAGAAGACTTCACAGCTTGTCTTGGTTTTGAAATTGAGGGAAATGACGAAAACCTTAAATCCTTAAACCTTGACGGATACGTTAAAATGCTTGGTGAAGTTTGCAAAACTTATCCTAATTTTAAAGTTATTGCAACCACATTGCGTACTGTTAAAACTGCAACAGTAAACGATTGGAGTGCAATGGTTTATGCTGATGGCAAAGTTTATAACGGACTTAGTCTTACGGACCTTGAAATTTATGACCGTGTAGGCGGTGGAGATTCATTTGCTTCAGGTCTTATTTACGGACTTATGACTTATGATGATGCCGAGACAGCAGTTAATTACGGTGTTGCACATGGTGCACTCGCTATGACAACCCCCGGTGATACTTCAACCGCCAGCCTTAAAGAAGTTGAAAATATCATTGGCGGAAAAGGTGCCCGTGTGGCAAGATAA
This sequence comes from Acutalibacteraceae bacterium, assembly GCA_045534165.1. Taxonomy (GTDB): domain Bacteria; phylum Bacillota; class Clostridia; order Oscillospirales; family Acutalibacteraceae; genus SIG575. Next base: position 5,236 of record JAZSJD010000105.1, read on the forward strand.
AGGAAGGTTTTAAATATGAAAAATTATAATTTTATTGTTAAACTTATGGATAAACACGAATATCCTGAAGACGCAAAAAAAGTAGTCATTGATGCTTGTGAAAAAATCATTGCAAACGAAAAAGCAAACAAAATTTTTGAATCAATGAAAAAAGACTATCTTGTTAAAAATAAGAACTTTGACAAATTCAAAGAAAAAACAAATGCTCTTTCAGAAGAAACAGGCGTGCATTGTTTTACACTTAATCTTGTTCTTCTCCTCGCTTGTGCCGAAACTCTTCTCAGAAGATATAAAAAAGCAGGAATCGATGAAGAAATTTTCTGGGATTCAATGATTGACCTTAAAGTAAAGATGATTGAATGTGATGAAAACTACAATATATGGGGTACATTCGTTGAAGGCTGGTTTATGGGCTTCTTTGAAATGAGAAGATTCAAAGTAGGCAGATTTGAATATGACCTTTCAGATTTTGGTTGCAGCGAATTTACAATCAACGGTGAAACAATCAAAGAAGATGAATTTTGTCTTGGTATGCATATCCCCTCTCATTGCGGTAGCCTTTCAATGGATGTAAGACTTGATTCATACAAAAAAGCTTACAAATTCTTCCGTGATAAATTCGGTTCAAAGAAATATATGTACATAGTTTGCGGTTCATGGCTTCTTTATCCCGATAACGATAAAATCCTTCCTGCAAACTCAAACACAGTAGATTTCCTCTATGATTTTGAGCCCCTTAACGTTACAACAAAATACGATTTTGATGACCAATGGCGTGTGTTTGGTGTTCAGTACGACAACAAACCTGTTTCAGAACTTCCCAGAAACACCTCAATGCAGAGAGCATTTGCAGAGTGGATGGAAAAAGGCGGCAAAACAGGTTCAGCTTATAGTGTTCTTGTTTTTGACGGTGAAAAAATCCTCACAAGGCAGAAATAATCTATTGACAAAACTCGGCTTTCAATGTACAATATATATGTAAATATTATTCATTCTGTGTGACTGACGGATTAGGTGGAAAACACCGTGAAGCATAGAATGATTTCAGCCGACCGTCTGGGCAATCCTCGTCACACGTGGATTGCCCTTTTATATTTTCTTGAAAGGATGATGTCAGATGTACGAATGCTGGAATGGTTTTAAAGAAGGCAAATGGCAAGAAGAAATCAATGTACGTGATTTCATTCAAGCAAACTATACACCTTATGAGGGCGATTCATCTTTCCTTGCAGGTCCTACAAAAAGAACCGAGGAACTGATGAACAAACTCAACACACTCCTTACTGTTGAAAAACAATACGGTGGTGTTCTCGACATTGATACCACAACTGTTTCTTCACTTACAAGTTACAGTCCCGGATATCTTGATAAAGAAAAGGAAATTATCGTAGGTCTTCAAACAAACCGTCCCCTCAAAAGAGGTGTTAACCCCTTTGGCGGAATCAGAATGGCAAGACAGGCTTGTCAGGCTTACGGATACAAACTTTCCGATAAAATCGAGAATGAATTCCAATTCAGAACAACTCACAACGATGGTGTTTTCAGAGCATACAGCGAAGAAATGCGTCTGGCAAGAAAGTCAAGCATCATCACAGGTCTGCCTGATGCTTACGGCAGAGGAAGAATTATCGGCGATTACAGACGAGTTGCACTTTACGGTATCGACCGTCTTATTGAAGAAAAGAAAAAGGATAAAGCACAGATTGCAGCAGATGAATCAATGAATTTTGCAACTGTAAGACAGCTTGAAGAGCTTTTCCAGCAGATAACATTCCTTGGCAAAATGAAAGAAATGGCAGAAATGTATGGCTTTGATATCAGCCAACCTGCAACCAATGCAAAAGAAGCAGTTCAGTGGCTTTATTTCGGATATCTTGCTGCTATCAAAGAACAGAACGGTGCTGCAATGAGCCTTGGCAGAACTGCAACGTTCATTGATATCTATATTGAACGTGACCTTAAAAACGGTGTTATAACTGAAGAAGAAGCTCAGGAAATTATAGATGATTTTGTTATGAAACTTCGTATGGCAAGACATCTGAGAACACCTGAATATAACGAACTTTTCGGTGGCGACCCTATGTGGATTACAGAAGCTGTGGGCGGTATGGGAGAAGACGGAAGAACACTTGTTACAAAAAACAGTTACAGAATTCTCAACACTCTTTATAACCTTGGCTCTGCTCCCGAACCTAACCTTACAATTCTCTGGTCTGAAAATCTTCCCGAAAACTTCAAAAAATTCTGTGCAAAACTTTCAATTGATACAGACTCAATTCAGTACGAAAATGATGATGTAATGCGTCCCGTTTATGGTGATGACTACGCTATTGCCTGCTGTGTTTCTGCAATGAAAGTGGGCAAACAGATGCAGTTCTTCGGTGCAAGATGTAACCTTGCAAAACTTCTTCTCCTCACTCTTAATGGTGGTTACGATATCACTTCGGGAATTCATATCGGTCCTCAGAAAGATGTAATGGCAGATGAAATTCTCAGCTTTGATACAGTAAAAGAAAGATTTGACGAATACGTTGAATGGTTAATGAAACTTTATGTTAACACAATGAACGTTATTCACTTTATGCACGATAAATACGCATATGAAAAATCACAGATGGCACTTCACGACACAGAAGTTGAAAGATTTATGGCTTTCGGCATTGCAGGTCTTTCAGTTATTACAGACTCATTAAGTGCAATTAAATATGCGAAAGTTAAACCCATCCGTGATGAAAACGGATTTATAGTGGATTTTGAAACTGAAGGCGATTTCCCCAAATACGGAAATGACGATGACAGAGTTGACCTTATCGCAAAAGACCTTGCTCATCAGGTTATAACTGAACTCCGCAAAACACCCACATACAGAAATGCAATTCACACATTGTCTGTTCTTACTATCACATCAAACGTGGCTTACGGTAAAAAGACAGGTGCAACACCTGACGGAAGAAAGAAAGGCGAGCCCTTTGCTCCCGGTGCAAACCCAATGCACAACCGTGAAGAAAACGGTGCTCTTGCTTCTCTCAACAGCGTTGCAAAAATTTCCTATGACGATTGCCGTGACGGTATTTCAAACACATTCTCTATCACACCTGATGCTTTAGGTAAAGATGAAGAATCAAAGACAAACAACCTTGTTCATGTGCTTGATGGTTATTTCAAAAAACGTGCACATCACATCAATGTAAACGTTCTTAACCGTGAAACACTTATGGATGCCTATGAACATCCCGAAAACTATCCTAACCTTACAGTACGTGTTTCAGGCTATGCTGTAAACTTTGTCAAGCTTTCACGCGAACAGCAGAAAGAAGTTATTTCACGTACATTCCACGAAAGGCTTGTATAATGAACGGTTATATTAACTCTGTTCAATCTTTCGGTGCTGTTGACGGACCGGGAGTAAGATATGTAATTTTTATGCAGGGGTGTCCTTTGAGATGCTCCTGCTGTCATAACCCTGATACATGGGAGTTTTCAAAAGAGCAGGAAGTAACAGCAGAAGATATGCTTTCAAAAATTCTTCGTTTCCGTGATTATTTCGGAAGCGATGGCGGAGTTACAGTTTCAGGTGGTGAACCGCTTATGCAAAGTGAATTTGTAACAGAGCTTTTCACCCTTTGCAAAAAAGAAAACATCCACACCTGCCTTGACACAAGCGGATGTGTGCTCGATGAAAATGTCAAAAAGCTTCTTGAAATTACAGACCTGGTTCTTCTCGATATCAAATATACAAATGAAGATGATTATAAAAATTATGTGGGTTGTTCATTGAAAAGCGTAACAGATTTTTATGAATATCTTGAAAAAGAAGAAATCCCCGTGTGGGTAAGACAAGTTATCATTCCAACCAAAAATGATACAGAAGAAAATATTCATAGACTTCTTGGAATAACAGAAAAGCACAAAAAAATCACGCAAAAAATTGAACTTCTTCCTTTCAGAAAACTTTGTCAGCCTAAATATGACAATTTAGGGCTTGAATTTCCTTTTGGAAATCTCCCTGAAGCCGACCCGGAAGCAGTAAAAAATTTGCAGAAAATATTTACCTGATCAAAATAAACACCTGGCAAAGCAATGCTTTGCCAGGCTTTTTCATCCAAAATCGTGTCGGTTTCCCCCGTTACTTCCAATAGACTCAAAAACACGCACAATCTCTTCAATTTTCATGAAGCACTCTTCATCATCAAGTAAATCATCTTCAATCACATCTTTAATTTCTTTTAAAGCTTTATAGCACTCAAGCTCCACTATTTCTGTTACACTTTTTCCGAAATATTCAGAATCCGCACTTCGTAAAAGAGATAACAATATTTCTTCATACAACAGCATAAAACACCTCCACAGTTTATATATGGGGATTATATCCCCTTAATAAATTAGATTATAACCCCCATAATAATAAAAGTCAATATGGAGGTTATAATATGATAGTATTTAATAAATTATGGGTTACTATGGAAGAAAAAGGCTTTTCAACATATCAGCTTCGTGAAAAATGTGGCATAGATAGCAAAACAATAAGGCGTTTGCGAGCAAACGATAACATTGAAACAAAAACACTTAACAAGCTGTGTGCAGCTTTAAATTGTAAATTAGAAGATATCGCAGAATATATTGATGATTAAAAGCAGAGTAGTTCAAAAACTACTCTGCTTTTTATTTTAAGAACTCTTTAATTTTCTCTGCGTCTTTATATCCTTTTTCATAGAGCATATGAAGTTTTTCTCTGTCCTTTGTCAAGGTATCAACACCGCAGGTATCGTCGGGAGAAACGATGAGAACTCGCCCCTCTTTTTCAAGCTCAATTGCTTTATCTACAAGGCGGTCATATTCTGCATTGCTATGCAACAGAACTTTTGCAACCTCAGGATATTTTCTTCTGATAATTTTAGCAACCATATCGTTTCTTGCACTGCTTCTTCTGAAATCTTTAGGTTTTGAAATAGCTAAAACAATTTTATCTGCACCCATCTCAATTGCTTTTTCAAGGGGCACAGGCACAGCCACTCCCCCGTCAACATATTTCTTTCCGTTTATTTCAACAGGCTTGCATACAACAGGAATTGCACATGAAGCACAAAACACCTTATAGTTATCCTGAGATAAATCGTCCTTTGTGAAATAACGAGCTTTTCCTGTTTCAGCTTCAGTTGCGGCAATCAGAAGTTTGCCCTCATATTTTGCAATCTGAGGATAATCAATAGGGTCCTCACCATCTGAATTAGTTAAAGTGGCATATATATAATCAAGGTCAAGATATGAACCTTTTTTAATAAAGTTACCAATGCTCATATATTCTTTTCGTTGAGAATAATCATGGTAAAATCTGTATGTTCTGTTCTTCTGCTTTGCAATAAAGGTAGAAAGATTTGCACTACCGGCTGAAACACCGATACACAAATCAAAATTTATATTTTCGTCAAGGCATCTGTCAAAAACTCCGGCAGTATAAATACCACGAAGTCCGCCACCCGGATCAATTACAGCATTCATTTTGTTTTCCTCGCATTTTATGGCAAATAATTGCTTATTTTTCCGTATTTTTTATCGTAAATAAGTTCGTAAAGATGAAGTATTCCAACAACAAGAGTTTTTATAATTGCAAAAACTTCTTTAGCAACTCTCACAAATTTTTTCTGCTGCCTGGGAACAATTAATTCTTCAGATTTTTCTGTTTTGTCTGTTATTTCATATGTAATAACTGCACGTGTGGAAACGTGGTCAGTATAAGTTTCGCCTTTTTCATTTGTAAACTCTACATATTCATAGCTTTCTACATTAAGATTGACACCGCCACCCGATTTGAACATAACTCTGTCAAGGGTTTCTTTCAATGTAGGATTCCATTCTTTACCGCTGTTATAATCGCAGTTTCCTCCGTTATGAATTTCCGCCCAACTATCTTTAAGCCCTGCTGTTTTAATAAGACTTGTGTACGGATCATCTTTTTCGTTAAGGCAGAAAGTTGTGTTGAAATCACCCATAATAATTATTGCTCTGTCTTGTTTTCTTGAATTTATCATTTCTGCAAGCTGAATGAAATTATCTTTTCTTGCCACAAGTGATTTCGGATCATTTGCTGCATCAGCGTGAAGAACATAAAAATCAATAAAAACATCTTTTTCAATTTCGATTGTTGAAGATAAGATACCTTTTGTTGCAAGCCTGTCCATTGCACCTGCAAGATAACCGAAGCACTTTCTCCAAGGAGTACGCTTCACATTATAGATAGGTTTTTTTGAAAAAATATTAACACCGTCTCCAAGAGGCACTCCACCTTTTGAAAAAGTCTGATATTTATAATCAGGCATTGCTTTTGCAAGAGATGAATGAAAATTAAAATCTTCCTGAGTTCCTATAATGTCACAACCTGAATCACGGCAGAGCACTTCGCCGATTTTCTTCATTCTGTCCTTACCCTTGAATTCTTTTTGCGAACCCTGATTATCGCCCAGAAACGGTATTCCCGAAACATTATAGGTCATTATCTTAAGCTTGCCCTTCATAAAAACATCTCCCTTTTTCACATCTCAAAAACAAAGCTCCGAAACTATGCTTGACCAAGCATAGCCCGGAGGTAAACATTAAAATTCAATTGATTTGATTTTATTATTACTTTCGATGATTCTTACAACATCTTCAAATTCCATATCGTGAGGCATCCTTACAGTTGCTTTCAAAGAAATTATACCATCCTCTGCATTTTTTGTGATTTTGCAAGTCTGTATAATAAGGTTTTCCTTTTCCAGCTGGTTTTTAAATTCTTCAATAACACCGTCTTCTTTTTGCAGAACAACAGACATTTCACTTGTTGAATATGAGTCAATACTCTTGAAAACTCTGTGCAAAAAGAACTGTGCAATTATCATAATAACAGCAGACATTATACCAACAAAATACATACCGCTACCTAAAGCAAGACCTATGCCTGCAGTGGTCCAGATGCCTGCTGCTGTTGTGAGACCTTTGATAGATGTACCTTTAAAGAAAATCACACCTGCACCAAGGAAACCGACACCTGTAACAACGTTTGATGCAACACGTGATGCATCCACTTTCATCATTTCAAAAGCGGGGATATCCTGGAAACCGTATTTTGAAACAATCATAATCAATGCTGCGCCAAGAGTTACCATAACATGAGTACGCACACCTGCATCCTTAAAACGACGGCTTCTTTCAAAACCTACACAAGCGCCGCACAAACAAGCAACTGCAAGTCTGAGCAGATATTCCCACTCAAATCCGGAAAGAACTTTCAAAAAATTTTCCAAAACTTTATCTCCTCTCTCAAAAGCATATAAAAATATATTCATATACGTATAAAATTATACACTAACTTAAAATGTATGTCAAATCTGCGCAAAGCTCTCAAGCTTTTTATTAAGTATGGAAACAGGCAGACCTACAATATTAAAATAATCTCCGTTTATTTTTTCCACAAACAAAGAACCTTTGCCTTGTATTGCGTAAGCCCCTGCTTTATCCATCGGCTCACCGCTCTCGATATATTTTTTGATTTCTTCATCGTTCAAATCAAAAAAAGTAACATCAGATTTAACATAAAAACATTCAGCTTTTTCTGAATCAGTTATGCACACACCTGTCAAAACATAATGTGTTCTGCCTGAAAGCATTCTTAACATCTGAAAGGCTGAATCTTCATTCTCAGGTTTTCCTAAAATTTTATTATCGCAAACAACAATTGTATCTGCACCTATAACAACTCTGCCTTTATATTTTTCAGACACAGCCTGCGCCTTCTTAAAAGCTAATATTTTCACAGCATCTTCAGGTTTTGTTCCTTTTTCAATTGTTTCATCAACATGGGCAGTTATTATTTCAAAATCCTTTGTAATAAAGCACATCAGCTCTCTCCTTCTGGGAGAGGCTGATGCTAAAATAATTTTTTCTTTCATATTAACCATTCTGTCTCACATTCTTCATAATGTCTTCAACAGTGTTCTTAAGTGATGAATTCTTTTTGATTTCATCTCTCACCTTGCTGATTGAATAAAGAACTGTACTGTGGTCTCTGCCACTGAAACTTTCACCGATTTTTTTAGCAGGCAAGCCTGTCATTTCGCTGATGATATACATTGCAACCTGACGTGCATTTGTTGCAGCAGCATACTGCTTTTTAGAAGTAATCTCTGTTGTTTCAATGCTGAAACTGCGTGCAACTTCTTCAATAACTTTCTTTGCGACAACTTCAGGTGACTGATTGTTATCGTTGAAAATATCTTTTATTGCATTCTGCGCAATGTTTATTGTAACTGTTGATGAACCAAAAATGTTTATGTAAGCTGCAATTTTCTTAACTGCACCCTCAAGCTGTCTGATATTGCTTCTGATTTTTTCAGCAACAAAAAGAACAACATCATTGGGAATATCAAGACCCATACTTTCAGCTTTTCTGTTGATAATTGCCATTCTTGTTTCAAGGTCAGGGGGCTGAATATCAGCAATAAGTCCCCATTCAAAACGTGTGCGGAGTCTGTCTGCAAGTGTGGGCATATCCTTGGGAGGACGGTCACTTGTTAAAACAATCTGTTTTCCTGAATTGTAAAGTGAATTGAATGTGTGGAAAAATTCTTCTTCTGTCTGAACTTTGCCTGCAATAAACTGAATATCATCCACCAACAAAACATCAACTGTTCTGTATTTATCGTGGAATTGGTTCATTTTACCTTTCTGGATACATTCAATAAGCTCATTTGTGATTGCTTCACCATGGGTTGAAAGTATATTTATATCAGGTGAATTTTTTCTTATTTCCCCTGAAATTGACTGAAGCAAATGAGTTTTACCCAAACCTGAATTACCCCAGATGAAAAGTGGGTTATATTCGCTTACAGCACCGGGATTTACAGAAACTGCAAGTGCCGCTGCATGAGCAAATTTATTTGAAGGACCAACAACAAAGTTGTCAAATGTGCTTTCTTTTTCTTCAGCTGATTCAACAGGCTTTGTCTGCTGTGATTTATTCTGCTTGTTTTCCGTATCAAGGAATTTTATTTCAACATCAAAACCTGCAACCTTAACAAAAGAATCGTTAAGAAGTTGCATAAATTTCTGTTCAATAATCTTTCTTTTAAATTCACCGATTGATAATGTAACTGCTGTACCATCGAAGGAAACGAACTCAAGTTCTTCAAACCATACATTAAAAACAGCTTCCGATAAATTTTTTTGTATTTCTTTTTTCACTTCATCAAATAATGATTTAAACGAATCCATATCTGTCAGCTCTTCCTTTCTTTTAAAATTCTTTCTATAATTCTGTCTGTGCTTTTTCCGTCACAGGCACTCATAAATTTCTTCTTAAAAATTTTTACTTTTTCTTTATCAAAATCTTTTTCATTTTTTCTTATTGCAAGATATAATTCTTCTGTATCTTTTACTATATCACCGGGAACAAAATTTTTATAATCAAAATAAAAACTTCTTTCCTTGTCGTATTGTTCCAAATCATATGCAAAAAACATCATAGGACGTTCTAATAACGCATATTCAAAAATCAAAGATGAATAATCGGTAACCACCATATCAGAAGCACACAAAGCTTCATCAATAGGAACTGTTTTTGAAATATCAATTACAAAATCTGAATAGATTTCTTCAAGTACAGGTGATAAATTCATACCCTTTTTAATAAAAGGATGTAGCTTTACTAAAATAACATATTCTTTTTCAAGATGTTTTTTCAGATAAAGAAAATCAAGCATCTGTGTGAAATTCGCTTTACCTTTTGAAACGCCACGGAAGGTTGGAGAATAAAGAATTATTTTTCTGTTGCCTATAGTAGGATATTTCTGTAAAATTTTATCTCTGCTGCCTGAAACAAAATTTTTATCAAAAAACTTATCTGTTCTCGGCACACCGTCTGCAAAAATTATTTTTTCATCGCACATGAAAGCCTCACTGTAAAAAGGCTTTACTTTTTCAGAAGACACCGTAACATATGTGTATGTGTTATGCATCGGATATTCTTCAAGCGTTTTTCTGTCAGCCCCCCAGGCAAGGTCGGCAGTCGAGTAACCCCACTTTTTAAAAGCACCGCAACCGTGCCAAAGCTGAACAACCTGCTGATTATCTCTCGGTTTGTTTGCATAGGCATAGTAATAATAATCTGTCAGAACAAGACATCTGCACTGTGCATAATATTTTGTAAACCTGAATGAATTTTTTATTTCATAAAATTTATCTCTATACCACCTGGGAGATGTTTTTCTTTTAAGAAAAGCTCTTGTTTCGTAGCCCATATCAGAAAGTTTTTCATAAATTTCTGTCATATTGTCAGGCAACAAAACAGAAGAAGAATCTGCAAAGACAACAAGTTTTTCGTTTATAGGCTTTCTTGCATAAAATTTAAAAACTGCAGGTGCAAACTTTTTATAAAGAAATTTCTTAACCACGGACTTTATAAATTTTTTTAAATTTTTTACAAAAGCTTTCTTCAAATTGAAAAAACTCCTTAAAAAACTAATTTGATAATTCTTTTACCAAGAGAATCTGAACGAGAAGCGTTTTCAAATGCTCCATAATATTTTCTGATATTATCTACCTCATCAATGCCCTCTATAAGAGGAACAATTCTTTTGCGGAAATCCGGAATTTCAAGCAATTCAATTGCTTTTTGAAAATCACACACGTCTGAACGCGTTGCACCTAATAAAGACAATCCTTTTTCAAGCACCATTCTTGTGTTTATGGGAGCATTATCACCTGAAACACCGCAAAGAACAATCGTCCCCCCTGAACAGGTTGAATCAATTGCCTGATTTATAGCTTTGGATGATGCTTCACCGCCAACCGCTTCTATGCAGGCTTCTGTCTGTGGTAACAAATCAATATCCTTTGCAAGAAATGTTTTTGCAAAATCAAACATCTTCAGTTTTTCTTTGTTAACCCCTATAACGTTAACCTTGGCATCAAGTCCGTAATGAGCCACAAGTGCAATAATGTAACCCATAATTCCGTCGCCCCAGACTGAAATTTCTTCGGGCTTTCTGTTAAACAAATCAGCTCGTCTTAATGCACTGCAACCAACAGAAATCAATTCTGAAAAAACAGCTTCTACACCGATTTCATCGGGAATCGGCAGAATATATTCAGAGCTGACGTTTATCATTTCTTTGCTGAAACCATCTGCATTACTTGAACGGAATTTTGATTTTGGACAATAATTATCCTGAAGATAATTATAAGTTCTTACACATTTTCTGCACTTATCTGCGTCACATTCTGCTTTTTCGCAAGGAATCATAACAACTCTTTGCCCAACATTGAATTTACCTGTTTTATCTCTTGCAACTGTTCCTATTCCCTCGTGAACAAGGCTCATAGGGAATTTCCGTTTGAGAACTGTTCTTTCTCTGTTTCCAAGATAGTATCTTATATCAGCTTTACATATTGCAAGATATTCAGGGCGGACAAGGACATTATCTTCCTTGATATCTTCAACAAAAATCTCGAAGCATTTCGGCTCAGTGATTTTATAGCTTTTTACAAACAATCAGGTCACCTCGAGGTTCTGACAATAGCCTTAATAAGAAGAAGGTCTTCCATAGTTGTCATCTTCATATTAAGTTTATCGCCCATGGCCATACCGATTTTAACACCGCTTGCATGAACAAGACCGCAATCGTCTGTCATAACAGGACGTTCGTTTTCCGGCAAAGCAAAGTAATCATCATAAGCCTTTCTGACAATTGAATGTTTGAAAGACTGAGGTGTCTGCCCAAGGTAAAGTTCACGTCTTACAGGAACAGATTCAATAAACTCTCCGTCTGCTGAACGGATAATTGTATCCTGAGCAGGAATAACCGTATCACAAGCACCGTATTCTTTAACTTTTTCGATGTTTTCGTTAATAATACGCTGTGAAATTAACGGACGTGCCGAATCGTGGATAAGAACAATATCATCATCTTCACAATCATTTTTGATCAAATCAAGTGCATTAAGGGAAGATTCCTGACGTGTTTTGCCTGCATCACCGATCCAACGGACTTTGCGGATGTCATATTCCTTAAGCCAGATTGAAAGGTCTTCCTGCCATTCTTTGGTGCAGATAACACAGATAGCATCAATATTTTCGTTAATCTCAAAAGCTTCAATTGTGTGAATAACAACAGGTTTACCGTAAATATCAAGAAACTGTTTAGGTCTGTCCACCATTCCCATACGGCTTCCCGTTCCGCCTGCAAGAATTACAGCAACGTTCATACTATCAATCCTTTCAAATCAAAATTAAGGGGTAATTATTATACAATATCTATCGAATTATGTCAATTATCTTCTCTTCAGAATCACAGCGCTCATAGGCGGAATTTTCACAAAGTATGAACACTCACCCTGACCTAAAAGAAGTTCGCTGCCCTGCCATTCCTCGTGAAGATAATATTCAATCTCTGTTTCGTTTCTGTTGGCAATGGTAAGAATTTCTGAATTTTCATCACTTCTTACATATGCAATACAAGCTCTTTCGCAACTTATAAATCTGAAATCTCCGTCTTTAAAGCAAGATTCACAGCTTCTTATCTGACCCAATTTCCTGTAATGCTCAAGCAAAGATTTTTCTGCTTTTTCTTCAATAAAGCATCCTCTGTTAAAGGGGTCGGCATAGCCCTGCATACCGATTTCATCTCCATAATAAACAGATGGTATACCCGGCAGAGTATATTGAACAGTTGATGCAAGCTTCACAAGTTCAATACCTTTTTTATAATCAGAATCACTCAGCTTTCTGCCTGATTGCCAATCTCTTGACTTATTAACAAGGCTTTCGCCTGCAAGAGCATTGATAATTCGCATCGTATCGTGAGAACCGATGTGATTCATCAGAACATCAACAACTTCTTTAGGATAATTTTCAAGCACTGTCATTATCGTTTCGCTGAATGAAGAAGTATCACCCGTTCTTGCAAACCTGATTGTTGCTTCTGCAAAAGGATAATTCATTACACTGTCAAGCTGTTTGCCGAGAAGATAACGTCTTCTTACAGAATAGCTGACTTTGTTTGATGCATCTTCCCATACTTCACCTAAAATGAAAGCATCATCTTTTTCTTTTTTTACTGCTTCACGTAATCTGTCCAGGAAAATATCAGGCAATTCGTCCGCAACATCAAGTCGCCAACCGTCAGCACCTAATTTCATCCATTTTCTTAAAACGCCGTTTTCACCTGTTATAAACTGAAGAAAATCTTCATTTTCTTCCATAACTTCAGGTAAAATGTTTATTCCCCACCAACATTCATAGTCATCAGGGAAAGAACGGAATTTGTACCAATTATAATATGGCGAATTTTTCGATTGATATGCACCGACAGAATCATAATTATAATATTTATTGAAATAAACACTGTCGTCACCTGTGTGGCTGAAAACGCCATCAAGGATTATTGAAATTCCTTTTTCTTTTGCACTGCTGCACAAATCCGCAAAATCTTTTTCGTCACCCAGAAGCGGGTCTATAGTCATATAGTCCCCTGTATCGTAACGATGGTTGGAGTGTGCTTTAAAAATCGGATTAAGATAAATACAGCTTACATTCAACTCTTTTAAATAATCAAGCTTTTCTCTGATCCCCTCTAAATCACCACAGAAAAAATCGTTATTAAGTGTAATTCCTTTTTCATCAGGACGCCAGTATGGTTCGTTTTCTCTGTCATTTCTCAACACTCTGTATTGAGGAATATCTTTCTTTTCTTTACCTGAAAAAGCAAATCTGTCAGGGAAAATCTGATAAATTATTCCACCCTTGAATTTATCCGGAGTTGAAAAACCTTTTTCGTAAACAGTCAACTGCCAATCACGTCCGGGAGTGTTGAGAATACCGTAACCCTCTTTGTTAAGAAGAATGACACTCCTGCCAAAGGGAGTGTCATATTCAAAGTGATAAAAATACAAGCCTGCTTTTTCAGGTGTGAATTCAATTCTCCACCACTCTTCCGCCTCACCTTGCATTGATTCCCACTGCATAGGCAAAAGCTGTTTTTCCTGGCTGAATTCTTCGCGTATGGCAAGGTAAGCACCACTGACCGAAAAATTCCTTGGCATAACAATTCTGAAAATAACCTCTGTTTTTTCTTCAACTGCGCCAAATTTACTTTTATGATAATCTTTTCTTGAATTATAAGGTATATACAAATTAATTCACCTTTAAAATATATTTTAATCAAATAATAGGTTGATGGGAAATTTCCAACATAGTATACGTTACAAAATATGCAAGCAAAAATAAAAGAACAACGGCCAGAATAGTTAAAGCCAGTTTTATTTTGCCTTTCCTATCGTAAATCTCATTATTTTCTTTTTTTCTCATCTGAGTATAAGCTGTGCCGGGATAATCTTTACGGAAATCATAAAAACTTTTTCTGTTTTTACTCAAAGGTGGTTTTGAAACTTTCTTTTTTGCCATTGACTATCCCTCCAGACTGAATTTCCAAAAATTTTGCATTGCAGAACAAGCAAGTGAAGTATATTATAATATTAAGATACACTAAGCGAGGTGCCTTATAAATGAAAATAAATTCACCTAATAAAGCAAAAATTATTGTAGAATTAAGCCGCGACGATATGCTCGACTTAGATATTACATATGAAAACATGGATTATTCCAACATTGAAACAAGACGTGTTATATGGACAATTCTCGACAAAGCACGTCTTGAACTGGGCAGAGATATTGACCCGTCAGGCAAGCTTACGATTGAAACAATACCTCTTAATACAGGGGGCTGTGTTATATTCTTCACAGTAAATGATTTTACATCTGAACTCAAAGCTGTTGTTACTAAAAATGAACTTGTTTATGAATTCGATTCTATCGATAATGTTATAGATTTATTATCATCTTTAAAAAGCAAATCCCCCGTAGGAGATTTATACAGTGACGAGAGAGGAAAATTCCGTCTTATTATAAAACAAGGCGAAAAAAATATAAATAAAATTAAATTCGGCGAATACTCACATCTCTGCTGTGAGGGGAAACTCGCAGCAGAGATGACAAAAGAGCATTGGCATTTAAAATCGATCAACCTTGGCACATTTTCTCAATGAAGAAATTGCTTCCTTATAATTTTCAGCACCGAAAACTGCACTTCCTGCAACAAAAACATTTGCTCCGGCTTTTGCACAAATTCCGATTGTTTCTTCATTTATGCCACCGTCTACCTGAATGTAGACGGTTTTTTCCATTTCAGCAAGCTTATTTTTAAGAAGAACAATTTTTTCCATCATATCTTCTTTGAAGTTCTGCCCGCCGAAACCCGGTTCAACAGTCATCACAAGAACCATATCGATTTTATCAAGATAGGGGAAAACTTCTTCAACAGGAGTCCCCGGTTTAACACTCAGACCAACTTTACATGAAAGTGATTTGATTTTTTCAATTGTTTTTTCGATATCACTATCACTTTCCACATGGAAAGTAATAATATCTGCACCGGCTTTTACAAAATCTTCAACATATTTCAAAGGTTCTGAAATCATCAGATGAACATCAAAAACAATGTCACTTATGTGTCTTATTGATTTTATTACGGGTGCACCGAAAGTAATGTTTGGCACAAAATGACCATCCATCACATCAAGGTGGAGCATATCTGCTCCTGCCTCGGCAATTTTTTCTGCTTCCTCACCGATTTTTGAAAAATCGCAGGAAAGCATTGAAGGTGAAATTTTAATCATTTTATCACAGCCATTTAAGTTTATACATACCGAATCCTACTGCTACTGCTGCAACGATTTTAATCAGCATAAGTGTGCCGACACCCATTGTAGGTGAGAAAAGAA
>JAZSJD010000066.1:0-38591 GCA_045534165.1 Acutalibacteraceae bacterium
AAAGCCCTCCTTGTGTAAAGGAGGGTGGCAGGCGTAAGCCTGACGGGAGGATTGTAAAAGACTTTATATCAACACAATCCCTCAGTCAAAATCACAGATTTTGACAGCTCCCTTTACACAAGGGAGCCGAATTTCACAGTCCGTTTGTGCGATAAATTATAATTTATGTAATATTGATTTTAACACCGTAGGGTTTGGCGCTTGTCGACAAACCGTGGATTTTGTGTATTTTTACGGAACGTCGGAAACCGCCGTTCCCTACAATCAGACATTAAACAAGCCTATATTAACAAAAAGCAAAGACTCCTTTATGTAAAAGGAGTCTTTGTTATTAATCAGTTATAATGTTCCGTTTAAAAATTCTTCTTTGAACCAGATGTTATCAATCTCAAAGGATTTTCCGTTAAGGTATTCCAGAACACCTGCATCAGTTGTGAAATCAAAGGTAAGCTTATATGAACAAAGGCATTGTTTTTTATAGCCTTTTTCTTTGTTCAGCTTGTTTGTGCCGTATTTTCCGTCACCCAGAAGAGGATGTCCGATAGAAGCAAAATGTGAACGTATCTGATGTGTTCTGCCGGTGAGAAGTTCAACTTCAACAAGGCTTAAATTACCTTTTGTCTGCAGAACTTCATATTTTGTTCTGATTTCCTTTTTGTTTTCTCCGCCTTTTTTTGAAACGGTAACTTTGTTTTTTGCCTCATCCTTTTCAAGATATCCCTCAAGGATATCTTTTTTCTTTTTAGGGCAACCGTGGATAATAAGGCAATAATATTTATGCAGTTCCCTGTCTTTCATTTTCTGATTCAAAATACGCAGTGATTCAGCATTTTTTGCACCGATGACAATTCCGCTTGTGTTACGGTCAATTCTGTTCACAAGTGAGGGCGTGAAAGAATTTTCCTCATCAGGGTGGAAAGCACCTTTTTCGTAAAGATAACGTTTTATTCTTGTGATGAGTGTGTCGTTATATTCTCTGTCATCAGGGTGGCAGAGAAGCCCCACAGGCTTGTTGAGAAGCAGAATATTTTCATCCTCATAAAGAATGTTAATGTTTTTTGATGCAGATAAAAAATCATACCTTGTTTCGTTCTTCACAAAAAACTCGTCATTTATGTACATATCAACAATATCGCCTGCATTCAGGCGTGTTGAAATTTCTGCACGTTTGGAATTGACTTTGATTCTTTTTGTGCGGATATATTTATACATCAGGTTTTTAGGAAGATTGGGAACAGTTTTTGTAATGAATTTATCAAGACGCTGATTTGCATCGTTCCCTTTTATTTCAAAACTTTTCATTCAAACATTCTCCCCACAAGCGAGGGCATACATTCCTCAAATTTAACGCTGTACCAATGGTTTTCCTTATCAGCAGTTGTGTTTTCGATACATTCCACAACAAAATCAGTTGCGTTTTCAATTGCTTTCTGAACACTCATACCTTTAACAAGAGATGACACGCACACAGAGGCAAAAACATCGCCCGTACCGTGGAAAGTATCGTGGATTCTTTCCCTGAAATATTGTGTGAATTCATTCTTTTCTTTTTCGTAAGCCATAACACCCAGGCTGTCACCATAACGTACACCTGTGATGATAACAGTTTTTGCACCAAGAGAAGAAAGTGAAAGAAGCATTTCTCTGATTTCTCCTTCAGAAAAATCTTCTTTATATTCTCTGCCTAAAAGATAACTTGCCTCAGTCAGGTTGGGCACAACAATGTCGGCTTTTTTCACAAGGCTTACCATTTCTTTTGCAAAGCTTTCGTCAAAACCCGTATATAATCTTCCGTGGTCCCCCATAACCGGGTCGATAAAAACAATTGTATCTTCTTTTTTGAAATCGTCAATAAAATCAGAAACAATTTTAAGCTGTTCTTTTGAGCCTAAATAGCCTGTATAAATTCCGTCAAAGTTGAGAGCAAGACTTTTCCAATGTTCGGCAACCGGTGTGATTTCATCTGTTAAATCACGGAAAGTGAAGCCTTTGAAACCGCCTGTATGAGTTGACAAAACTGCTGTGGGAATGGGACAAGCCTCAATTCCGCAAGCAGAAATCAAAGGCAGAGCAACGGTAAGTGAGCACTTGCCGAAGCAGGAAATATCCTGTATTGTTACAATTCTTTTCACGTCAAAAACCTCTTAAATAATATCTAAAACGAATTTTTCTTCTTTTGCATAATCAACAACCGGTGATTTTGATGGACATATTACCTTTTCAATTGATGAGCAACTGTCCAGAATATCTGTGCCGATTTCTGTTTTTCCGCTTTCAAATGTGATTGTTTTCAAGCCCTCACACCTTGAAAAAACATTGTTTCCTATACTCCGGACATTTTCAGGTATAGTAACTTTTTCAAGGCTCTTGCAGTTTGTGAAAGCAAAATCGCCGATAGTTTTTACTTTTGAACCGATTTCAACTTTTTTCAGTTCAAGGCAACTGTCAAAGGCACTTGTTCTGATTGAAGTAATGTTTTCTCCCTTTTCAAATTTAGTAAGAGCAGAATTGAAGAAACAGTATTCCCCTATTGTTTCTGCACTTTCAGGGAAAACAACTTCCTTAACATAGAAATTGTCGCAGAAAGCCGAAACTTCTCTGATATCGTCAGGGATTGTCACTTTTTCATCTGTACCGTTATAGTGGATTAAAACATTATCTCCTGCAACTACAAATTCATCTTTCTTGTCTGCAAGCCATTTTGTGCCGGCAAATGCACCGCCACCGATTGACTTTACATTTTTGCCCACATTTATGTTTTTGAGTCTGGCACAATCTGCAAATGCGTGAGCACCGATAGACTGAAGTGTATTCGGCAGATGGATGCTTTCCAGCAAATCGTTGTGGTAAAAAGCTGATGAGCCGATTTTCTGAAGATTTTCAGAAAGAACTGCAACCTGCAGATTTGTGCAACCGTAAAAAGCACTATCACCTATTTCAACAACTGTATTTGCGATTTTGAACGCAGTTAAAGTTGTCATATCACGAAAAGCATCAGCACGTATTGCCTTAACTTCCTTGCCATCCATCTTTTCAGGCACAACAAGAGCTGACAAAGGGGAAAGTGAGCCTGTGATGATTACATAGTCTTCATAAACATCGTAAGTGATTGTTGTTTTTTTATCAACTTCGCTTGAAATGTATTTCGATTTTGGGAGAGGAGAAGCTTCCTCTGAAGAACAAGCACCGAGGCACAGAACAAGAACAAGTGCCACAAAAAGAGAAATAAATTTTTTTAACATCCTTTTCACCTTTATCCGAAAAAGTTATCAAGAAATCTGCTTTTCTTCCTCTGTCTTGTTTCACAGCAGACAGGAGGAGGACAGTATTTGACAAGAATTGTATCCTCACCTATAACGCAGATATCGTTCCAGCAGATTTTTATATCAGGCAATCTGCCAAGCAAACCCAGGCATTTGCCCTGACCATAAATCACAATTGCAAGAACTGAACCTGTGCAGGTGTCGATTTCCACATCGTTGACACAGCCAAGCCTTGTACCGTCAGAACTGTTTATTACTTCCTTATATCTTAAATCCGTTACGCAGCAGTTCATAAAAAACACCTCCGTAACCAAGATATGATATTTTTTGTTATTATAACACATTTAATTTGCTATTGCAATAAAAGTATAAGTTTGATATAATTAACGAATAGAGATAAATTATAATTTAACTATAACATTTCCAAACGTGTCATTCTCGAGCGTCGGTGAAGAATCCCGGTGGTGTTATAGTTTGCTGTTTTCCTTTTTCAGATCCTTCGTTTCACTCGAGGATGACGAAAAAAGAATTGAGATGTTTGCCATTTTGAGATCCTTCGCTTCATCCTCGCCGTAGTCATTCTTGAGCGTCAGCGAAGAATCTCGGCGAGGATTCACTCAAGGATGACAGCAAAATGGCAAGGTTGGTGCGATAGTAATTTATAATTTATATCTGCGGTTTGATTTTGTCTTCTTAGAAAAGTAGCCGAACACATAAATTAATATGCAGAAAAAACAGGCTCTCTTTATAAAGGGAGCCTGTTTTAAAATCGATTCAGATATAATTTTTATCTGTTAGGGGTTTTGATGTCTTTCCAATCTTCAACATCGCATTGGCCATTGTTATTATAGCCGACAGCCACAACAGTACCGTCTTTTTTGAGACCGACTGTATGGGAGCTACCAGCCGAAACAGCAACAATATCAGACCAGTTTTCAACATTACATTGACCATCTTCATTGTTTCCAACAGCTACCACAGTACCGTCTTTTTTGAGGCCGACTGTATGTTCATAACCTGCGGAAACAGCAACAATATCAGACCAATCATCAACATCACATTGACCATCGTAATAATTGTATGTTCCGTCATATTTTGTTGCAACCACAGTGCCATCTTTTTTGAGCCCTATCGTGTGGTTACCTCCAGCCGAAATTGCAACAATGTCAGTCCAGCCCTCAACATCACATTTACCATCGTCATTGGAGCCAACAGCTACCACAGTACCGTCTTTTTTGAGGCCGACTGTATAGTGAGAATTTGCGGAAACAGCAACGATATCAGACCAATCATCAACGTCGCATCTACCATGTGCATTATTGCCGACGGCCACCATAGTACCGTCTTTTTTGAGGCCGACTGTATGGTTATAACCTGCAGAAACAGCAACAATATCTGTCCAATTATAAACATAGCATTGCCAATCGACTGCTTTGCCGACAGCCTCCACAGTACCGTCTTTTTTGAGGCCGACTGTATGGTAACAACCTGTGGCAACAGCAACAATATCAGACCAATTTTCAACGTCGCATTGGCCGTTTTCATTGTTGCCAACAGCCACAACAGAACCATCTTTTTTAAGCCCTACGGTATGGTCATAACCTGCGGAAAAGGTTTCCCTGTTTGCAATTTCATCCCAGATTTCAAAGGATTTTTCTGCTGCATCTTTGTGGTTTTTCGCTTTGCCAAAAAGGATAGCAGCTTCTGCCTTGTTGCCATTGTTGAGTGCAGCCACAGCTTGGTTATAATATCTACGTGGAATAATAACTGTATTGAATAGAATTATGAATGTAACCAGAACAGCGATAACAGAAGTTATTGTTATTGAGATAATTTTAAATTTCTTTTTTCTTTTTTCTGCTTCAATTCTTTCGATTTCTTTTTGACGCTCTCTCTCAAGGCGTTTCTTTTCATTTTCAGCTTCAATTTTTTCAATGTTTTGCATACATTCTGCAATAAGTTCATCTGAATTTTTATAGCCGGAAATTGTTTTAAGTGATGTTATTGCATACTCAAAATCTGTTATATTTTTTTTGAGCATATATTTTTTAGCTTCTTCAATAACAGAATCTTTTCTGGAATTTTCAGCCTTTTCAAGACATTTTTTTGAAAGTTCAGCAGAATCTTCAAAATCTTTTATTGAATCAAAGAGTTTGGAAGCATGTATTAAATCCTCTTCAGTTGATTCTTCAGAATTCATAATATGCAAAGCTTTATTATAAATACTCTGTAATCTGGCGTGTTCGTTGCGGTCTTTGATGAACTGAACATCTTTTTCTAAAGTTTTTTTCAGTTTATCATTTCCGAAACGGATAATCTTCTGATAATTATCGCTGTAATCAAAAGGCTGAGCACAATTTTTAAGATTTTCTCGTTTGTCAACGTGCAATTCTGCCATAAGTTTGCCAAGGTAACCCAAAGCATTTTTAGGTTCGATATCAAGAACTTTTTCGCAATATTCATCAGCACTTTGCCACTTTTTATCTTCAAGGAAAAGGAAAGCTCTCTCGATAAGTGAATTCACATTTGCACTCGGTTGTGAAGCAGGCTCAACCACAACTTTTGCTGTTGTTTCTTCTTTGGATGTGTTGACAATTTTCTGAATACCCCTTACCAGATCCTGCATAAAGCCAAGCTTTGACATATCCTGAGCTTGCAGATGAGAAAATTCTTCAGGTAAATCGTAAGGGTCCATATCTCTGTATGCAGGGATAAGAATTTTCTTTGCACCGTTTCTGATAAGTGAAAGGTATCTGCTCCATTCATTCTTAACCCATACAGCGTTGAAATATTCCTGCCTTGTGCCAAGAACAACCATTACCTTTGCACTGTTGAGGGCTGCGAATATGTATGGCTCATAAGCTGTGCCAAGTTTATCTTCAAGAGTGATTCTTGAAAAGAAAACTTTAAAGCCTTCTTTTACAAGTTCGTGATAAAGTTCTGTTGCAAGAACGGAATCAGGTGTTCTTTTTCCGTGGTTGTCAGTTTCTTTATAGCAGATGAAAATATCAAAAGGTTCTTCTTTCTGAGAAATTTCAAGAATATTTTTCTGAATTGAATTGATTGCATTTGCTTCATCTTCATAAACTTTTTTCTGGAAAGCATCAGCATATTTCAAAGCAGATTTATAATTATCATCATCAAAAATTGAGGTAAACTGCGTTCTGTTTACTGTGGGAATACGTTTGTGAGTTTTGGGGTCTTCAACGTATTCAATACCATATCTGCACAAAACCAAAGACCAATAAGCTTCAGAATCAGAACTATCTTCATTGAGGATTTTTTCATAAATGTTTTCAGCTTTGTCAAATTCATTATTGCGACGGAAATGGTTGGCTCTGTCGTATAAATTTGCTCTTTTGTCGTCATCTAATTTAGGCAGAGTCTGTTTTGTACCGCAATAACCACAAATTGCAACAGACTTGCCCTCTTCAATTTCCAATGCGCCACCGCACATTTTACATTTAAATAAAGCCATATCAATGCCCCATCCAAAAATTTATTTAATAGTTACTTCCCAATAAACAATGCTTACTCTGTTGTAAGTATAAGTTATGTGAAGTTTATTGTTCATAACTGTTATTGCAGGATATGAATATTCAACATCTTCTTCTCTGCCGACTTCTGCTTCTTCAAAAGTGAGAATATCTTCCCATGTATTGCCGTTATCCTTTGAAACAGCGAGAAGAAGTGGTGTTCTGTCGCCCCAGTTTTTGTCTGTGGGATTATATACAAGATAAATTCCGTCACCGTCACGTACAAGGTCAATACCACTGTTGGGATTGAGAAGTCCTGTATCATAAGCCTTGCACCATGTTTTTCCGCCGTTTTTGGAATCGCTCTTGAAAATTTTCTCTTTTGCTGAACGGATAAGCATATGCACATCGCCCGCATCGTCCTGCCAGAGTGTAGGTTGAATCATCGGCACAAAATCGTCACCTTCACCTGTGGGAACATATTGTGACATTTCCCATGTTTCACCGTTATCTTTTGAAATATCGCAGAAAGTTGCCCATGTTTCTTTTGTAGGTTCGTGTGAAGCGGGAGCAAGGAGTGTTCCGTCAGAAAGATAGATAGGTTTGTTTTTGACAGGACCTCTGCCTCCTGTTACATCCCCTTCAACAAGTTCTTTCGGTTCTGTCCAGGTTTCGCCATTGTCAGAAGAATATGTAACATATGTTTTCCAGACAATGTTGATTGATTTTCCGTATTTAAAATAAAGAGCAATTCTTCCGTCATTAAGTTTGAAAAGAACGGGATTCCAATGGGGAATATCTTTATCAATACTTAATCTTTTGGGTTCTTGCCAGATACCGTCTTTTCTTTTGCTTATAAAAATATCAACGTCGTCTTTGCCCTCTTTTGTTCCGCCGAACCAGGCAGCAAGAATTTCACCGTTTTCAAGTGGGAGAACTGTTGATGCGTGGCAATTATCTGTGGGTGTGCCCGCTTTGTTTATAATTTCTTTTTTTGCAATAATTTTCATAAAATTCAATCCTTTCATATCTGGGGAGGAAGACATTCAATAAGTGTAACTTTTCCTTCAATTGAGAAAGAAACAGTTTCTTTAGGGATGAAAATACAATCACCTTTTACAACTTCAATTTCACCGGTTTCCCATTTGATTTTACCTTCACCGTCAATAACAGAAAGTGAAGAAGGTCTTTCAGCTTTTTCTCTTGTGTATGAAGAATAAATGTCAAGACGTCTGAGAGAGAAAATGGGAGTTCTTTCGTATGAAATGTGAGTTGTGATTTTATAATTTTCATTTTCTTCATCAACAGTGGGTTCTAATTTGTATTTCTGGAGAACTTCATCAGGTGTGAAGTTATCATAGTGGAAACATTCAAACATTTTATCGTAGCCGATGCCCTGATGGATAAGATTTTCAGGGTTAGGTTCCCCTGCTGAATTATATTTTTCCATACTGATTGTATAGTCTGTGGGTTCCTGAATTTCAAGAAGCAGACAGCCTGAACCGATTGCGTGAGGACAACCGCCTTCGATAATGTAAACATCACCGGGTTTAACACGGATTTTGTGCATACATTCGTCCATACCTTTTATATCCTGTTCTTCAAAAAGCTGACGCCATTTTTCTTTTGTTACGCCCTCTTTGAAGCCCATAAGGATGTAAGGTTCTTCACCATCAATTGTTCTTCCGTCAAGAATAAACCATGCTTCTGTTTTACCGTAATCAGATTTGAAGAAATCCTTTGCAGCTTTTTTGTCAGGATGACATTGAACGGGAAGTTTTTCAGCTGAATCAAGGAATTTTGCAAGCACACCAAGGTTAGGACCAAATTTTGCAACGTGGTCTTCACCTAAATAGCTTACAGGGTCGGATTCTATTAAATCTTTAAGATATTTTTCTTCACCATTGTCAAGCACAGCAACGCTTAAACCCTCGAATTCAGGTTTGCCTTCTCTGTCGGGGTTTACTGCAACAACAACGCTTGCCAACCAATCTTCAGGGAAATATCCGTCAGCCGGATTTTCTTCATTGCGCATAACATCAATGAGTTTTCCGCCAAGGTAACATCTCCAGCAACGGTTAGGTTTTGTTTTAAGAGGATATAAATTTTTCATAAAAAGACCTCGCAAAAAGTGTTTTTTTAATTTTCTCATAGTTTGATATAAAAATCAATAGAAATTGTTTAAAAATAAAATTAAATGTGGTACAATAAAGCGGGTGATGAAAATGATTTTTAAAAATGCGACTATATGTAATGAAAACTTTGATTTTGTAAAAGGAAACCTTGTTATACAAGGCGATAAAATTTCAGGAATTGATTGTCAGGATAATTCAGGTGAAGTTATAGATTGCACAGGCTTGAAAATACTTCCCGGATTCATAGATATACATATTCACGGAACAAACGGTGCAGACACTTGTGATGCAAAGGATGAATCAATAAAAACAATGTGCAGAAATCTTCCTCGTCACGGTGTAACATCTTTTTGCCCCACAACAATGACTTTGTCAACAGAAGAGCTTGAAGAAATTTTCAAGGTTGTTGCAAATGAAAAAGGCAGAGAAGAAGGTGCATATATCCACGGAATAAATATGGAAGGTCCATACATTTCTCTGGCGAAAAAAGGTGCACAGAAAGCTGAACACGTAAGAAAACCTGACATAGAAGAGTTCAAAAAGCTAAATGATATCTGCAAAGTATCTTTGGTTGATATAGCTCCTGAAGAAGATGAAAATAATGATTTTTCAAGAGAAATTTCAAAAATATGCACAGTTTCTGCTGCCCACACATCAGCAGATGTGGTTGCAGCAAAGAAGGGG
The DNA here is from genome assembly GCA_045534165.1 of Acutalibacteraceae bacterium. Lineage (GTDB taxonomy): Bacteria > Bacillota > Clostridia > Oscillospirales > Acutalibacteraceae > SIG575. The sequence goes on from JAZSJD010000066.1 coordinate 9,559, forward strand.
TTTGAAAACGGAATAACACACGCTACACATCTTTTCAATGCAATGACAGGTATTTCAGCAAGAGTGCCCGGGGTTGCAGGTGCAGTTTTTGATGATGAAAAAGTAAGGGCAGAAATTATTTGTGACGGTTTCCACGTTGCACCTGAAACATTAAGGTTAGCTTTCAGAATTCTTGGCGAAGACAGAACAATTGTTATCAGCGATTCAATGAAAGCAGCAGATTGTGCAGACGGTGAATATATGTTGGGCGGTCAGACTGTTTTTGTAAGAGACGGAAAGGCTCTGCTTGCAGACGGAACAATCGCAGCAAGCACATCGAATATTTTTGATGAATTTTTAAATCTTCTTTCTTTCGGAATAGATCTGAAACAAGCAATAAAATCCTGCACAATAAACTCGGCAACTGCCATCGGTGCAGAAAATACAACAGGAAGCATTGCAGAAGGAAAATTTGCAGATCTTCTTATTGTTGATGAAGATTACAACATTAAAAATGTTTTTGTCAAAGGCAAAAAGATAATATAAAAATTATAAACTCCGCAATATCAGGCAATACTTTAAATGCAGTCAGATATTGCGGAGGGATTTTTTTGCAGTTCAGTAAAGTTGAAATCTGTGGTGTGAACACAGCTAAGTTAAAAGTGTTGAAAGAAAAAGAAAAAATGGAACTTCTCCACCGTATTAAACAAGGTGATATGAAAGCGAGAGAAGAATTGATAAACGGAAATCTGCGACTTGTTTTATCGGTTATTCAGCGTTTTACAAACAGAGGGGAAAATTTAGATGATTTGTTTCAGGTTGGATGTATCGGATTGATAAAGGCGATTGATAATTTTAACGTAGATATGGGAGTGAGATTTTCAACCTATTCTGTGCCTATGATTATAGGAGAAATAAGACGGTATTTAAGGGATAATAACTCGGTAAGAGTTTCCCGTTCTATGAGAGATACAGCATATCATGCGATGCAGATTAAAGAGAAATTAGCGCTTGAAAACAAGGAAGAGCCTACGGTTGAAGAAATTGCCAAAGAATTAGGTATGAAGAAAGAAGAAGTAGTTTTAGCTCTTGACTCGATTGTCGAACCTGTAAGTTTATATGAACCTATTTACAATGACGGAGGTGACACCATTTACGTGATGGATCAGATTGGCGACCAGAATGATGACAAAAACTGGCTTGATGAAATTGAATTGAAAGAGGAAATAAAGAAACTTTCCCCACGTGAAAAAAGGATTCTGAATTTACGTTTTATGCAAGGCAAGACCCAGATGGAGGTTGCCAGGGAAGTGGGCATTTCTCAGGCGCAGGTTTCTCGTCTTGAAAAAGGTGCACTGAGCAGAATAAAAGGTGAATAAAAAAGCGAGGTGCTTTTGCACCTCGCTTGATTTTTAAGTAGTGGTGAATTATACAATACCCTGAGCCATCATTGCTTCAGCAACTTTAAGGAAGCCTGCAATGTTTGCGCCTGCAATAAGGTTATCTTTCTTGCCGTATTTTTCAGCTGCATCTGCACAAGCATTGAAGATGTTAACCATAATACCATGGAGTTTTTCGTCAACTTCTTCTTTTGTCCATGAAAGACGCATGCTGTTCTGGCTCATTTCGAGAGCAGAAACTGCAACGCCACCAGCGTTAACTGCTTTTGAAGGAGCAACAACTACGCCGTTATCGCAAAGGTATGAAACTGCTTCATCTGTTGTGGGCATATTTGAAACTTCGATGTAATATTTAACACCGTTTGCAACAATTTTCTTAGCATCTTCAAGCTGAACTTCGTTCTGTGTTGCGCAAGGCATAATAACGTCTGCTTTAACACCCCAGGGTTTTTCACCTGCAAAGAACTGTGCACCGAATTTATCAGCATAATCCTGAACTTTGTCACGACCTGAAGAACGCATTTCAAGCATGTAAGCTGCTTTTTCTTCTGTGATACCGTTTTCGTCGTAAACATATCCGTCAGGACCTGAAATTGTGAGAACTTTACCGCCGAGCTGGTTGATTTTAAGAACAGCACCCCAAGCAACGTTACCGAAACCTGAAACTGCAAATGTTTTGCCCTTAATATCTTCGCCCCATTTTTTGAGAACTTCGTCACAGAAATAAACTGCACCGAAACCTGTTGCTTCAGGACGGATAAGGCTACCGCCGTAAGAAATGCCTTTACCTGTGAGAACAGCATTTTCAAAGTTGTTGCAAACTCTCTTATACTGACCGAAAAGGTAACCGATTTCTCTTGCACCAACACCGATGTCACCTGCAGGAACGTCTACGTGTGAACCGATGTGACGTGAAAGTTCTGTCATAAAGCTCTGGCAGAATCTCATAACTTCTCCGTCTGACTTGCCTCTGGGGTCGAAGTCTGAACCGCCTTTACCGCCACCGATGGGGAGACCTGTAAGTGAGTTTTTGAAGATCTGTTCGAAACCGAGGAACTTGATGATACCTTCATAAACAGAGGGATGGAAACGAAGTCCGCCTTTGTAAGGACCGATTGCACTGTTGAACTGAACTCTGAAACCACGGTTAACCTGTACTTTACCGTTGTCGTCAACCCACGGAACGCGGAATTTGATGATTCTTTCGGGTTCAACAATTCTTTCAACTAAGTTAGCTTCAACATATTCGGGATGAGCTTCGATAACGGGTTCGATTGATTCAAGAACCTCTTTTACTGCCTGGTGAAATTCGGGTTCACCGGGATTTCTTTTTTTCATGTTTTCGTAAACATTTGACAAATATTCGTTCATAATGATTTACCTCTTTCTTCCGCTGAAAAACCTGATAAAAACATAGTTTCAGCAATAAAAATTATTTCATTGTACATTCTATTATCAAAATATTAAAAAAATGTTGCGAAATAATTACTGTTCTGTGAACAATGAATTATTTCGCAACAAAACTTTCAAAAATATTATTCTTCTGAATTTAATTTAGCTTCTTCAATAACTTTTTGAGCAATATTTGCAGGAGCATCTTCATATCTTGCAAATTCGATTGAGAAATATCCTTTACCGTGAGTTACTGAACGGAGGATTGTAGCAAAGTCGCCCATTTCACTCATGGGAACATCAGCAACGATTTCGCTCATCTTGGGTTCATCAGCAGGTCCCATGCCAAGAACACGGCCTCTACGTTTTGTGATATCGCTCATAATATCGCCCATCTTGTAGTCCTGCATGTAAGCTTTAAGTGTTCCGATGGGTTCCTGGATAGTAGCCTGTGCATTGGGCATTGCGTTTTTGAAAGCAAGGCTTGCAGCTGTTTTGAAAGCCATTTCAGAAGAGTCAACGGGATGGTAAGATCCATCATAAAGAACAGCTTTAACACCAACCATAGGATATCCTGCAAGGAAGCCACGTGCAACGCTTTCGCGAAGACCTTTTTCAACTGCGGGGAAGTAGTTTTTGGGAACTGAACCGCCAACAACTTCTACATCAAAAACAAGATCCATTTCTTCGCAGGGTTCAAATCTTACCCAAACATCACCGAACTGACCGTGACCGCCTGACTGTTTCTTGTGACGTCCCTGAGCTTCAACCTTTTTACGGATTGTTTCTCTGTAAGCAACTCTGGGAATTTCAAGGTCAACTTCAACGCCCATTTTTGCAAGTTTTGAAACAACAACGTCAAGGTGCTGTTCACCGAGACCTGAAACAACCTGTTCTCTTGTTTCGTTTTCAATACCGAATTTGATAACAGGGTCTTCATGCATAATTTTTGTCATGCCGGCTGCAACTTTTTCTTCTTCACCTTTTTTGCGGACTTTAACAGCTCTTGTAAGGCAAGCATCCGGGAATTCAAGACCATCAAGGAAATAAATTTTCTTCTGTTTACAAAGTGTATTACCTGTTCTGAAACCGCCGAGTTTAGCGATAACGCCGATATCACCTGCGGGGATGCAAGCAGTTTCTTCCTGTTTAGCACCTTTGACAAAAATGATTTTACCCATTTTTTCAAGCTGTTCTTTATTTGCATTGTAGGGCTGAACATCAGGAGTGATTTTACCGCTTACAACTTTGAAGTATGACATTTTACCAACATAGGGGTCAGCAACTGTTTTAAAGCAGATAGCAGCAAGGTCGCCGTTTTCGTCACAAGCAAGTTCAACTTCGTTACCATCAGCATCTTTTGCAGTTTCGCCTGCAGCTTTTTCAGCAGAAGGAACGTCGTAAACCATAGCATCAAGAACGAGGTCAACAGCTTCCATATTGTAACCTGAGCAACCATAAACAGGAATAACGTCACCTGCTGCAACACCTGTACTGAGACCACGCACGATTTCTGCCATTGTGAATTCTTCGCCTTCGAAGAATTTTTCCATAAGTTCATCGTCTGCAGTTGCAACTGATTCAATGAAAGCTTCTCTCATAGACTGGATTGTGTCGTCCTGAGGAACATCAACCTGAGTTGCAACACCATTACTATATGTATAAGCTTTGTTTGTGATGAAGCTTACATAACATTTAACTTTATCGTTTTCATAATAGGGAACAACAACGGGACAGATCTTTGTTCCGTATTCTTCCTTAAGAGCATCAATTGTTTTATAGTAATCTGTATTTTCAGCATCACACTTTGTGATAGCAATAATTTTACTGATTCCTCTTTTTGTTGCAGCTTTATAAGCTTTTTCTGCGCCAACGTCAAGAGCTGAACCTGCAGCAGTAACGATAAGAGCACAGTCAGCAGCACGCATACCTTCGCTCATACCACCGGCAAAGTCAAAGAATCCGGGAGTGTCAAGGATATTGATTTTAGTATCTTTCCATTCAACAGCTGCCATAGCCATTGATACAGAAGTCTTTCTTTTCTTTTCTTCAGCGTCAAAGTCGAGAACTGTATTTCCATCAGCAACTCTGCCGAGTCTGTCTGTTGCCTTAGTAAGATAAAGCATTGCTTCACAAAGAGAAGTTTTTCCTCTTCCGCCATGACCGGCAACCACGATATTTCGAATATTTTTAGCATTATAGGCTTTCACCTAAATTCCTCCTTTGTATACCCTTTTGTCGCATGGTAAAAAGTGTTTTGCGACCGTAATACTTGACCATTATATCACGGTGTTTGGAAAATTTCAATAATTTATTTCAAAAAAGATGAAAAAAATTATATAAATTTTGCAAAAATGCACAAAAATACTATGCAAAGTCTTTTGCGAGAGATAAAATTGACTTTTTAAGATGAGTATGATATCTTTTTCTTAAGAGGTGATGCTTTGTGAAAACTATAAAAACAGGTGTGCTTTTTGATATGATAAAGCAGGTTCCGAATTTTCTTATCACTGATGTTGTCAACATAGAAGAATGGAACACCCACGAAGGAATACACAGCGATTATGGTGTTTTTGAAAAATGGGAAAATACAGAATGTGTCAAAAAGTTAGGCGATACATGGGAAACAGGATACCACAGAACAACATGGTTTGAGGCAGATTTTGTTATTCCGCAATCACTCATCAATAAAAAATTGTATCTTGAAATAAATTTTGGCGGCGAAGCAATTGTAAGAATTAACGGAAAAATTGTTGGTGCTGTAAGCTCAAATATGAAATTCGGTTGGGTAAACAGAGACCAGATTTTTTTACCTGTTTTTGAAAAAGCGGGCGAAAAGATTCATATTGAAATTGAAAATGCACTTAATTCAGCAGGATTTTGTGATTTTGCAATGGAAGGTGCAACAACAGAAACATATATAATGGAAAAAGCAAGAATTGTAGCTGTTGACCCTGTTTGTGAAAGTTATATATATGATATAAATACTATATGGGGCGCATTGCCTTTTGTAGAGGACAGATATATCAATGCAAAATTATATGAAGCACTTGATGATTCTGTTCATATGGTTGATTTTGATTTCGATAAAGAAAGAGGAAGAAAATCAATTATCAAAGCAAAAAAATATCTGGAAGATGAACTTAAAAAGATTTCGTACATTCCCACTTCTTCTGTTTATATGACAGGCCATTGTCATATAGATATTGCCTGGTTATGGGAAGTAAGGGAAACTGTGAGAAAAACTGCACGTACTATGGCGAACAACCTTGAATTGATGGACAGATATCCCGGTATGATTTTCACACAGAGTCAGGCTATTCTTTATGATTTCTTAAAAGAGCATTACCCTGAATTATATGCAAGAATAAAAGAAAAAATTAAAGAAGGCAAATGGATAATTGAGGGCAACTCCTGGGTTGAGGCAGATACAAATGTGGCAAATGGTGAGTCTCTCATCCGTCAGCTTCTTTATGGCAGAGAATTTTTCAAAAATGAATTTGGTGTTCAGAGTGATACTTATTGGTTACCTGATTGCTTTGGTTTTTCATGGGCACTTCCGCAGATTATTAAAAGAAGTGGTATGAAATATTTTTTGAGTGCAAAACTTGCAAACCAGGATGTAAATAAATTCCCTGTTTCCACATTTAAATGGAAAGGCCAGGATGGCAGCGAAATTCTTGCTCACATAGTAAAAGGTAAGGGCTACGGCGGAGAATGTGATGCTGATGACGTTATTGAATTTGACAGAAACAACTCACAGTCTGATATTCTTCCGGCAACGGTAGGTATGTATGGCTATGGTGACGGCGGTGGCGGATGTACGTACAGCATGGTGGAAAGGGCAGAAAGATACGGAAACATTCCCGGTATGCCAAAAGTTAAACAGGCACCTGTTTCCGAATTTTTTAAAGAGGCAGAAAAATGCCGCGATAAACTACCGACCTGGTATGACGAAATGTATTATGAAAACCATCGTGGTACATACACATCACAGGCTATTATTAAAAAATATAACAGACAAAGCGAATTTCTCGTTACAAGAACAGAAATGTTAGCATCGATTCTGGAAAACACAGATGATGAAAAATATCCTAAGGAAGAAATGGAAAAAATATGGAAGCTTCTCCTTAAAAACCAATTCCATGATACTCTTCCCGGAACATCCATTCACGAAGCACATATTGATGCAAAAAATGTTTTTGAAAAACTTATGGCAGATGCAAAGGAAATTAAATATGATGCTTTGAAAAAAATCAATGAAAAAATAAAAGCCGAAAAAGAAGGCTTTATCGTATGGAATCTGCTTTCTTTTGAAAGAAGCGGTTTCGTTACTGTTGACGGTAAAACTTTCTATGCTGAAAAAGTTCCCGCAATGGGATATAAAGTTTTTTATGAAGATGAAATAAAAAATAAGTTCAAAGCAGTTAAAGCTACTGAAAAACTTCTTGAAAATGAAAAACTGCGGGTAAGGTTTGATAAGAACGGTCTTATCACTTCAATTTATGATAAAGTAAACTCCAGAGAAACACTTTCGTCAAAAAGTAATCTGCTTACAATTTTCCAGGATAAACCTATCCATGAAAGTGCATGGAATCTTGAAATAAACTATCAGAAAAAATATTGGGATTTAATTGAGGCGGAAGATATCAGAGTTCTGAGTGATGACGGAGAAAAAGCGGGTATCGAAATCACAAGAAAGTTCAATAAATCTACAATCAAACAAAAAATAATTCTCAGAAGAAATTCTGCACGTCTTGATTTTGAAACAGAAGCAGATTGGTATGAAACAGAAAAAATTCTGAAAGCAGCATTTTATACTGATATTCTCTCCACAAAAGCAACTTATGAAATTGCTCACGGAAGTATCGAAAGACCCACTCACTACTCAACTTCATACGACCTTGCAAAATTTGAAGTTTCTGCACACAAATGGGCAGACCTTTCAGAGGGTGATTATGGTGTAAGCATTCTCAATGATTCAAAGTATGGTTATGATATTTACGAGAACAGAATGAGAATAACACTTATGCGTTCACCCAATTGTCCTGACAGAACATCTGACCACGGAATAAATACATTTACATACAGCTATTATCCCCACAACGGTTTATGGTCAAATTCAACTGTGGAAGAAGCTTTTGATCTGAATCTGCCTCTTGAAGGTTTTTCAAAAGCAGTTTGTGAAGGTTGCATGGGAACAGAAAAATCCTTTGTTGGTTTTGATTGTAATAACATTGTTGTGGACGCACTGAAAAAATCTCAGGATGAGAGTGGTTTGATTCTGCGAATTTACGAAAGTAAAAAACAGCGCAGAAAAGTTCATGCAAAATTAGGATTCCATGCATCTGAAATAATTGAATGTAACCTTATGGAAGAGGAAGAAAAACAGATTCCCTTAAAAGATAATTCCTTTGCTTTTACTCTCAAACCGGGTGAAGTTAAAACATTTAAAATTTTAAAGTAAAAATATATTGTATTTTTACAATATTTGTGGTATTATCTATTGGTATAAAAATATCCTGAATATAGGAGGATGAAAAAATGAAAAAAGTTATTTCTATTGTACTCTGCGTTGCAATGCTTCTCTCAACTGTTGCAGTTGCAGGTGTGTCAAGTGTTCTGGCAACAGAAGTTGATGATTTCAAAGCTGTTGCAGACCTTGCAGAAGGTCAAGACGGAGAATATACTCCCGTTGTGTTCCTTCCCGGTATCGGTCAGTCAGAAACATATTCTTATGATGCAGATGGTAACATTGTTTCTCACTGGAATCTTATCGGCGTAAGTCTTAACCTTGATTCAGCAGAAAACATTCTTACTCTTGTTAAAGCAGCAGGTCCCCTTATTCTTACACTTGTTGTAGGTAAGAATCTCGTTTCAGACGATGCACTTGCAGATTTGGTTGATATGCTTTTTGCAGATTGTAAACTTGATGCAAATGGTAATCCCCCTGCAAATGTTGAAACACCTAATTTCAGAACATCTCTTGCTAATTATGAAGAAATGTATGGAGAAAAAGGTGTAGAAGGCAAAGAAATTTTCCTCAAGAGAATTCCTTGTCAGGAACTTGTTGACATTATCGGCGAAGAAAATGTTTATTGCTACAACTATTCAGCTTTCTCATACACACTCAAAGAAGCTGATGGCCTTGATGATTTTATTACAAACGTTGTTAAAAAAGAAACAGGCGCTGACAAAGTTATCATTGTTCCTATGAGTATGGGTGCAACAGTTACAAGTGCTTACCTTGCAAAATATGGCGATAAGCAGGATGTTGAAAAAGTTATTTCAATTGTTGGTGCTTGGGATGGTAGTGACGTTTTTGCAGATCTTCTTGAACTCAAATATACAGACAAAGCTCCGGACCTTCTCTACAACGGAATCATTGCCGGTCTTGTAGGCGAACCTTACGGTTATCTTGTTAACGTTGCTCTTCGTCTTTTCCCGAAACCGGTTCTCAGAGAATTCATTGACCAGGCTCTTACAGCAGTTATTGAAAATCTTATCTGCACAACAACTTCATTCTTCTCTCTTGTTCCTCAGGACAGATATGATGCAATTGCAGAAAAATATCTTTCAGGCGAAGATATGAAGGCTATCCGTGCACAGTGTGATGAATACCACAATATTCAGGGTAACCTTAAAGAAACTCTTTACAAATGCCGTGATGAATATGGTGTAGAATTCTACTTTATCTGCGGTTATGATATGGGATTCGGTGAAGAAACAAGTGACTTTGTATTCTTCCAGTTCTTCCAGTCATCAGAAACAACAAACTCTGACGAAATCATCCAGATTTCTTCAACAGGTGTAGGCACATCATTTGTTCCTGCAGGTACAGAATTCCCCATTGATTACAAGGCTGTTAATCCCACATGTACAGATGCTGCTCACAATCACATTTCACCTAACAAATCAATCGACGTTTCAACATCTCTCTTCCCTGAAACAACATGGTGCTTTGTTGATGAAACACATGAGCTTACATGGAACGATACAGCTCTTGAACTCTGCTATGCAATCGTATTCAACGAAGTAAAAGATATTCATAACGATAAATATCCTCAGTTCAACGAATCAAGAAATATCAAATCACTTAAGAGAGATTACATCCCTGATGCAAAAGCTCTCCTTGCAGGTGAATATGAAGGTATCACTCTTACAGCTGAACAGGCAGAAAAACTTACAAAGCTTGTTGCAGATGCAGAAGCTATGATGGACAGAACAATCAACGACCGTGACGAAGATGATAAAATCACAGCAGCTCTCTACGATTATATGGTAGAGATCGGACGTTATGATGCTCCCTCAGAACCTGAAATCCTTGATGTAATTCTTGATTTCATTCTCAGTGGTATTAACGATCTCGTTTATGCAATCGTTGGTCCCAGAGGTTTCTCAGATGTATACAACGAACTTCTCAATGCTATAAAAGCATAAAATAATAAAAAATTTGGTGGGTGGGGCTGAGCAATTAGCCTCACCTTGCTTTTTAAAGGTGAAAACTATGCTCCGGAAAAACAGTTGCCATAAAGTGAATATAACATCAATCAACTCTTCAGGCTTCGGCGTTTGCAGGGTTGATGGCGTTGTGTGTTTTGTTGCAGGCGCCGTAACAGGAGACGAACTTGAAATAAAAATAATCAAAGCTAAAAAGAATTATAATATCGGCAGAATTGAAAAGATAATAAAACCATCGGATAAAAGACAGGAAAACGATTGTGAAGTTTTCAAAAAATGTGGCGGATGTGTTTACCGCCATGTTAATTATAAAGATGAACTTGAAATTAAAGAAACCGGTGTGCGTGATGCATTCCAAAGAATAGGACATTTTGAAAATATAAATTTAAAACCGATAATTTCTGCAGACAGCAGTTTAAGATACAGAAATAAAGCGCAGTATCCTGTTAAGAACGAAAGCGGAAAATTTTATGCAGGATTCTTTGCAGCAAGAACTCATGAAATTGTTCCTTGTGATGATTGCCTTTTGCAACCGGAAATTTTTTCTGAAATTGTAAAAGAAGTGTGTGATTGGGCACAAAAAAATAATATCTCAACCTTTGATGAAAAAACAGGCAGAGGTGTTTTAAGACATATTTATCTGCGTATAGCAGAAGCAACGGGAGAAATAATGCTGACTCTTGTTTCTGCACAATGTAAAATTAAAAATCAGGATGATTTAGTCAGCTTGATTACGGAAAAATTCCCTCAGGTTAAAAGCATTGTTATAAATATCAATGCAGAAAAAACTAATGTAATTCTCGGTAACGGATGCATAAATCTTTTTGGTGAAGGATATATCACAGATGTTTTGTGCGATACAAAGATAAAAATTTCACCACTTTCTTTTTATCAGGTAAACAGATTGCAGGCCCAGAAACTTTATGAAAAGGCGAAAGAATATATGGGCGATGTAAAAGGTAAAAATGTAATGGATTTATATTGCGGTACAGGTACAATCGGACTTTGTACTGCTAAAGATGCTGATAAATTAATAGGTGTTGAAATTGTTGAACAAGCCATAGATGATGCGAAGAAAAATGCTGACCTGAACGGAAGAAAAAATGCTGAATTTATTTGTGGCGATGCAGAAGAAGCAGCGGAAATTTTAAGGCAGAAGAAAATAAAAGCAGATATAATTATTGTTGACCCTCCAAGAAAAGGGTTAACCCCTAATCTTATAGAAACAATAAGTAAGTTTGGACCGGAAAGAGTTGTTTATGTTTCTTGTGACCCGGCTACACTTGCACGTGATTGTGAAATTTTCAAATCATATGGATTTAATGTGGAAGAAGCAACATCTGTTGATTTGTTCCCGAGAACTGCCCATGTGGAAACGGTTGCTCTTTTAAAAAGATAACAGTAATAAACAGTTTAATGATATATTGAAAATATCTATTGTATTTTAAAAATATTTATGATAGATTTAAATAGAAAGTGAAAAAGGTGGAAGGTGAAAAGATGAACGGTCTTACGAGGAGAGAAAGAGAAGTTACGGATATTGATAAAATATTAGAAATTCTCGACAAATCAAAGATAGTACATATTGGTCTTGTTGATGGCGATGAAGCATATGTTGTTCCTATGAATTATGGTTATACATATGAAAATGAAAAGTTAACGCTATATCTTCACGGTGCAAGACGTGGCAGAAAACTTGACCTTATGCGACAGAATCCGAAAGTTTTCTTTGAAATGGAATGTGATATAATGCCGTTTGAGGGCGAAGTTGCTTGCAAATATGGCATTACATATTCTTCAATTATGGGTAGAGGTATTGCTGAAATTTTAGAAAACCCGGAAGAAAAAATGAAGGCACTTTCCGTTCTGATGAAAACTCAGACAAATAAAGATTTTGAGTTCAATGAAAAACTTGTAAGTGTTGTAGCTGTTATAAAAATTGATGTAACAGATTTTACTGCAAAACACAGACCGGCTCCTAAACAATAAAAAGGAAAGAAGGTTGTTCAAAATGAAAAAAGTATTGAGTTTCATTTTAGTTTTAGTGATTGCATTGGCAATTCCTGTGAGTGTTATGGCTGAAACCGAAACAGATGGTTGTTCATGCTCGACTGCACCTGTGGTTTATGTGAGAGGTTTTGGCGGAGGCGTTTTTAAAGTTGAAGATGATGGTTCACTTACAAATGCTTTTGCTTTTGACAGTCAGAAACTTGTTCCGCTTATTGATGATATTATGCTTGCAGTTGTTTCTCTTGTTTCAGGCAATTCAGACCTTTTCAGTAAAAGTGCAGGCGAAATTCTTGGTGGAATAATGGGTGACCTCACTTGCACATATGGTGGCGAATCTCTTTATAATATTGTGCCGGATGAATCAGATCCTACAAATGTTGATAAACATAAAGAGTTCACACTTGATAAAGATGCAGACGAAAGAAGACTTGCAGAATATGATTTTGAATATGACTGGCGTCTTGACCCTATGGAAATTGCAGATGACTTAAATGTATATATTGAAGAAGTTAAAGCAACAACAGGTCACGATAAAGTTGTTATCAAATGTCACAGTGAGGGTAACTGTGTAGCGGCAGCATATCTTTACAAATACGGGTCAGCTTCTGTTGAAAAATTCTGTTTCACAGCAGCGGCTTTCAATGGTATCAACCTTGTTGGTCAGCTTTTCACAAAAGACCTGACTCTTGAAAACAAAGGTGCACAGATTGGTGCATTCGTTTCTTCACTTACTGAAGGAACAGAAGCGGGAGATCTTGTTGATGCACTTATGGGAATTCTTGACAGCATAGGTTTGCTCAACTCTATCTGCAATTGGCTTAATGATGCGCTCATGGGTGAAACTCTTGAAGCACTTTACGATGAAGTTCTTGTTGATTCTTTTGCAACATGGCCCGCTTTGTGGACTTTTGTTCCTGATGCTTATTATGAGGATGCAAAGAAAGCAATGTTTGGTGAAGATGAAAAATATTCAATGCTTATAAAGAGAATTGATGATTATCACTACAATGTTCAGAATAATCTTGAAGAAATGCTCAGGAAAGCAAAAACTGACGGTGTTGATATACTTTTCTTCTCACAGTATAACTTTGCACCTATCCCTGTTTATGAAGACAGCATTTATATGGGCGATATGCTTGTTGAAACAAAATATACAAGTTTCGGAGCAACAACAGCATCTTATGGCGAAAAGCTCGATCTGGATTTTAATTCACCTGATGCAAAATTCTATTCAAAGGATAAGCTGGTTGATGCGTCCACCTGTCTTTTCCCCGAATACACATGGTTTATAAGAGGAATCAATCATGCTGTTAATTCTGCTCCTTATATGGATTTTACAGACTGGGCAATTCTTTATGACGGACAACCCACTGTGTTTACAGATGAGGCATATCCTCAGTTTGTACGTCTTGAAGGAGATAAACTTGTTCCTGTTACAGAAGAAATTCCTCAGGACAACACAAACGATTTTATAAAACTTATCAAGAGTATTGCAGATATGGCTGCATAAAAATTCATAAATCCTATTGAAATTTGTAAAATACTGTATTATAATTAAAAAGTGATGTACACTCTAAAGGCAAAAAACTAATCAGGGGGAGTATACTAATGAATATTGCACTTATTGCTCACGATTCGAAAAAAGAACTTATGACTCAGTTCTGTATTGCTTATTGCGGAATTCTGAGTAAACACAATATCTGTGCAACAGGTATTACAGGCAAGCTTGTTGCCGAAGCAACAGGACTTAATGTGGTTCGTTTTCTTAGCGGTTCTCAGGGGGGAGACCAGCAGATTGCAGCAAGAATAGGTTATAACGAAATAGACCTTCTGCTTATGTTCAGAGATCCTCTCAGCCGTAAACCATCAGAGCCTAATGAGGAAAATCTTTTAAGACTTTGTGATGTTCATAATATTCCGGTTGCAACTAATATTGCAACAGCGGAAGCACTTATTCACAGCCTTGAACGAGGCGACCTTGATTGGCGTGATATTGTTAATCCAAAATAATTTTATAAAATCAAAGAGGATGTATCTTATGATACATCCTCTTTTTCGTTGTTTTCTTCTGTTTGTTCCTGCTCTTCACCGTTTACTATGATTGATATCAGACTGCAATCAGTTAAGTCACAAACGCCGTCTTTGTTTATATCAGCTGCTGAATATTGTGGTGAAGTTTCTTCAAATTCAGCGTAAAAATTAGCAAGTGCAATGCTGTATGTCAGGTCGAATGCATCGATGTATAAATCTCCGTTAATATCTCCGTCAATTACAACATAATATGTATCAACTATAGTGTTGCCTAAAACCAATCTTACTTCTGTTCCGGTACCGTTACCTGTTTCTGTTGGTTGTATTTCTATTTCAGCAAAACCTGAAACAGAAAACATATCTTCGCAAATGTCATGTCCCGGCTTTAAACCTGAAATTAATTTGTTTTTAAGAGCAAGGTTTTCATCAGTAATTATCAGTTCTGATTTTGTTTGTTTTGCATAGTCAAGCACGCACCAACCTGTTTTACCGTAATAATCAAATTTACCCCAGGTGTATTGAGTACCTTTTACTTTGGCGGTTATATGTATTCTTGCATTGCAAGAGAGTGACCCTATTTTATCAAAAGAAGTGCCTGATCCTTCACGTACATTAACTCCGTTTGAAGATGTGATTATCCATTCTTCATCTACTTCCTCAACAACCACAGAGTAACCGTTATATCCACCATCTTTCATCATTGCGGGATAATTTTTGTATGCAACATCAAGGTCAACATTACCTGCAATTCCGTTGACTTTTCCTTTATCTGTATATTGCCATAAGCCATATTGGGAACTGTAATCTCTGGTAGGTTCTTTTGAATCCATCCAGGATGCCAACCATAATTCGTATTTTTCACCAAGCTTATCTTTGTTGAGATAGTTGCTGAACCAGTTTGCGTTGGCATAAGTTCCGCAAATCCAATTGTTTTCATACATTTTATCAAGAAAAGCAAGGCACATTTCGGTTCTTTTGGCTGTTGTTATTCCGCTTGCAAGTTGTGCCTCATTTTCCATATCGTAATAAACAGGATATTCAAGTTGTTTTCCGTCAAGCCAGGAAAGAACCATATCGGCATCTGCTTTTGCTTCTTCAACAGTTGTGGCATATGTATAAAAATAACAACCTAAATCAATGCCGGCAGCTTTTGCGTTTTTATAATTTTCTTCAAAATATGTATCTTTTCCCATTGTTGTGCCAATTCTTAATATAGCAAAAGTTTTTCCGTCACTTTTTACTTTTTGCCAATCGATTTTTTCCTGCCAGCGGGAAACATCAACACCGTATGCTATAATTCCATTACCGTCACCTGCTCCGCCTGCAAAAACTTCAGTAAAACTGCAAACACTCAGCACAATGCAGAAAGCTATGACGAGAGATATAAATTTTTTGATTTTCATAAGTTCTCCTCGTATATTGCTGTAATAAATATATTATATCTCTGCAACAGAAGTGTGTCAATGCAGAATGAGGTGTAAATAATGGAAAAGTTTATTACATATTTGTAAACATTTTAAATAACTCTTGATTTTTTCCAAAAATAGGCTACAATATATTTTAGCACTCGAAGTTAGAGAGTGCTAAAATATAACTTGTTCACATTCATTACTTATAGGAGGTAATTTTTTATGACACTTAAACCACTTGCAGACAAGGTAGTTGTTAAACTTGTTGAAATGGAAGAAACTACAAACAGCGGAATAATTCTTGCATCTGCTTCACAGGAGAAACCTCAGGTTGCAGAAGTTGTAGCAGTAGGCCCCGGCGGAATGATTGATGGTAACGAAGTTGTTATGACAGTTAAAGTCGGCGACAAAGTTATCACAAGCAAATATGCAGGCACAGAAGTTAAACTTAACAAAGAAGAATACACGATTGTTCGTCAGGCAGATATTCTTGCAATCGTAGAATAATTTATCGGAGGTTTTTATTATGGCAAAACAGATTATTTATGGTGAAGAAGCCAGAAAAGCGTTGCAGAATGGTATTGATAAACTCAGCAACACAGTTAAAATTACACTTGGTCCTAAAGGAAGAAACGTAGTTCTTGATAAAAAATACGGTGCTCCCCTTATTACAAATGACGGTGTTACAATTGCTAAAGAAGTTGAACTTGAAGATGCATTTGAAAACATGGGTGCACAGCTTGTTAAAGAAGTTGCAACAAAAACAAACGACGTTGCAGGTGATGGTACAACAACAGCAACACTTCTTGCACAGGCACTTGTACGTGAAGGCATGAAAAACGTTGCAGCCGGTGCAAACCCTATGGTTGTAAGAAAAGGTATGAAGAAAGCTGTTGAAACAGCAATCGAAGCAATCAAAGCAAATTCAAAACCTGTTTCAAGCACAAACGATATTGCACGTATTGCTACAATTTCTTCTGCTGATGAAGAAATGGGTACAATCATTGCAGAAGCAATGGAAAAAGTTACAGCAGACGGTGTTATCACAGTAGAAGAATCAAAAGTTGCAGTTACAGACAGCGATGTAGTTGAAGGTATGCAGTTTGACAGAGGATATATTTCACCCTACATGGTAACAGATACAGACAAAATGGAAGCTGTTATTGATGATGCTTATCTTCTTATCACAGATAAAAAGATTTCTAACATTCAGGAAATTCTTCCTCTTCTTGAACAGATTCTTCAGGCAGGCAAAAAACTTGTTATTGTTGCAGAAGATGTTGAAGGTGAAGCACTCTCTACAATCCTTGTTAACAAACTCCGTGGCACATTCACTTGTGTAGCTGTTAAAGCTCCCGGATTCGGCGACAGAAGAAAAGAAATGCTTCAGGATATTGCAATTCTCACAGGTGGCGAAGTTATCACATCTGACCTTGGTCTTGAACTTAAAGATACACAGATTCCTTCACTTGGCCGTGCAAGACAGGTTAAAATCACAAAAGAAAATACAATTATTGTTGATGGTGCCGGAAATAAAGATGCAATTAAATCAAGAATCGGTCAGATTAAATCACAGATTGAAACAACAACATCTGATTTCGACAGAGAAAAACTTCAGGAAAGACTTGCAAAACTTGCAGGCGGTGTGGCTGTTATCCGTGTTGGTGCAGCAACAGAAACTGAAATGAAAGAAAAGAAACTTCGTATTGAAGATGCTCTTGCAGCAACAAAAGCAGCTGTTGAAGAAGGTTGCGTTGCAGGTGGTGGTGTTGCACTTATCAATGCAATTCCCGAAGTTGAAAAACTTCTTGCAACAACAGAAGATGCTGATGAAAAAACAGGTATTAACATTGTTCTCAAAGCAATTGAAGAACCCGTTCGTCAGATTGCAGCAAATGCAGGTCTAGAAGGTTCAGTTATCGTTAATGAAATCAAATCTTCAGGCAAAATGGCTTATGGTTACGATTTCTCAACAGACAGCTATGTTGATATGTTTGAAGCAGGCATTCTTGACCCGACAAAGGTTACACGTTCAGCACTTCAGAATGCATCATCAGTTGCATCAATGGTTCTTACAACAGAATCACTTGTTGCAGACAAACCCGACCCGGCAGCAGATGCAGCAGCTGCTGCAGCTATGGCTTCACAGGGCGGCGGAATGTATTAATAAAAAATCTGTAGATAAAAGAAAACTCGTAAGGTTAAGACCTTACGAGTTTTTTGTTATATCATTGAAAAAAGTGTTTTGAAAATTGAAAAGATAACCGTAAAACAATTTGCTTTTGAATCTGAAAGATTATCTGTTACTTCAAAGGCATCAATCACTTCATCGGTATCTGTTCTGTAGGTTGAAATTTCAATTGTATCAGAGCCGAAAGTGAGAGAAGTATAGGTGGGAATCCGTGTATCATAAGAAGATACTATAAATGAAGCTGTTTCTTCCGGAAGCGGGTCGTAGTTACTGCCTGATGCAGATGAAGTCTGGAGATAAACTGTTCCTTCGTCAGCTTCTTTACCACCATACATAATTTTGGTTCTTGAATATAAATGGTCATGTCCGCTTAAAACCAGGTCAATATCATAGCAATCATAAAGTGATGAGAAAAGAAGTCGTTCATCTGAAAAATCTTTATCTGAAAGAGATGCTGAATACGGATTGCGATGCATTGTCACAATTCTCCACTTTTTATCCGGATGAGTTTCAGTAGCTTTTCTGAGAACTCTTTGTGTGTCTGTAAGAGATGTGTTTTCTGAATTTATTGTAATGAACAGTGCATCACCATATGTATAAAAATATCCTGTGCCCGCATCAGATTTAAAAAGTTCTTTCACTTCATTTGGATTGTTGAAGATATCTCCGTAAAGAGTGGAATCGCTATCGTGATTGCCGATTGTGTTCGCAACAGGAAGTGAACGTAATTCTTCAGGAGAAAGATAAGCTTTCATCTGTACAAGACTGTCAGCAGATTGGAACTGGTCGCCGGCTGAAATTGCAAAGGCAGCGTCCGGATATCTGTTCATCATTTTGTCAACTGTAAAATTCCATCCGCATGTGTCACGCACAAGCACTTCTTCAAGCGTTTCATCTCCTGAACGACCTATCTGTGCATCTGAAAAGAACAGAACAGTAAAGTTTTCATCAGGTTGAATTCTGATTTTCTGAGTTTCACTCATTTTACCGTTTTCAGTATAAGTATAATAATAGGTTTTGCCTTCTACCAGCTCGGATGCAGTTGCATTGTTCGAGATCAGTCCGTTAATTGCATTGTGCTGAATGACTTCAATTTCCGTTGCATTAACCATATCTTCACTTTCTGATATCAGCAATTTTTCGTTTTCTGTCCGTGAAAGCCAGCAGAAGTTAATTTCACCCTGTGTTCTGCCGGGAGTAAGGGAAATTACAGTATCATCTGCCTGAATTGTTTCCCATTTTGGTTTGAAAGCTGATAAATCTTCTTCTGTATGAGCATATCCTGATTCTGCAAAAGCACATATGCTAAGCATTATTATAACTGCAAGAATCAGAGAAACTGTTTTCAAAAATTTCTTCATAAACACACCTTCCTTTTTATATTAATTTATCACTAAAGAAAGATATTGTCAATATTGAGCAAAAATATGAATTTAATATCATAATTTTTATAAAAAAATTGACAATATGTGTATTTTGGTATACAATTGGGCTACTGATATACTCACTCTAACAAAAGAGAGGACGGTTAACAATGAAAAAAATGTCAGGTAAAAGAATATTGACAATTATCATTGCCTCACTTGTTATGCTTGGCACTATGACTTTCGTTGCTTGTGCAAGTTCAGAAAATGCACAGGAAAAAGTAGCGATGGTTGATTGCTCTGATTGCGGAGCAAGTGCTGCTTGTATGACTTGTTACGGCAAAGATGCAGAATGTGAAGATTGCAGTGGTAAAAACATCTGCTCAACTTGTGAAGGTACAGGTCAGGTTGAAGCAGAAAGCAACTATTATTCAACTTTCTGGGCACTTGTACCTCCCATTATCGCTATCGCACTTGCTCTTATAACAAAAGAAGTTTATTCTTCTTTGTTCGTAGGTGTTATTGCAGGTGCATTGCTTTCAGCAAACTTCAAACCAACAGCGGTTGTTGATAATGCCGTAAGTGGCGGTCTTATTTCTGCTGTTTCTGACACAGCAGGTATTTTCCTTTTCCTTGTTTTACTTGGAATTATTGTTGCTCTTATGAACAAGGCCGGCGGTTCTGCTGCTTTCGGCAGATGGGCTGCAAAGCATATTAAATCAAGAACCGGTGCAATGTTGGCAACTTTTGTTCTTGGCATACTTATCTTTATAGATGACTATTTCAACTGTCTTACAGTTGGTTCAGTAATGCGTCCCGTAACAGATACTCACAGAGTTTCAAGAGCAAAGCTTGCTTATCTTATCGATGCAACAGCAGCTCCTGTTTGTATGATAGCTCCCATTTCTTCATGGGCTGCTGCAGTGGCAGGTTATGCAGAAGAAGGTCAGGGCCTCAAACTTTTCATTCAGGCTATTCCTTTCAACTTCTATTCACTTTTAACATTTGTATTTATCATTGCTATTATTGTGATGAAAGTTGATTTCGGTCCGATGAAATTGCACGAATTCAATGCAGTTGTAAACGGTGATCTTTTCACATCAAATAAAGCAGAACAGAAAGATGACACTGTTCCCAATCCTAAAGGTAAAGTTATAGACCTGATTCTTCCTGTTGTTGTTCTTATCGGAATCTGTGTATTTGCACTTGTATATATCGGCGGAATTCTTGATGGAGCAAACTTTATTGATGCATTCTCAAACACAGATGCAACTATTGGTCTTCCCTGGGGCGGACTTATAGCACTTGTAATAATTATTGCATACCTGGTTCTCAGAAGAGTTGTTACTTTCAAAGGCGCTATGGAATGTATTCCTCAGGGCTTCATTGCAATGGTTCCTGCAATTACAATCCTTACTCTTGCAACTGCTCTTAAGAATATGACAGGACTCCTTGGTGCAAAGGAATTTGTTGGTGCTGTTATGGAATCTTCAGCAGCAGGTCTTGATAAATTCCTTCCTGCAATTATTTTCCTTGTTGCTTGCGGTCTTGCTTTTGCAACAGGTACATCATGGGGAACATTCGGTATTCTTATTCCTATTGTTACAGCAATCTTTGCAGATAACCCCACAATACTTATTGTAGGTATGTCAGCTTGTCTTGCAGGTGCTGTTTGTGGTGACCACTGCTCACCCATTTCTGACACAACAATTATGTCATCAGCAGGTGCTCAGTGCAACCATCTTAACCATGTTTCCACACAGATTCCCTATGCTGTCAGCGTAGCGGCTATCTCGTTTGTAATGTATTTAATTGCAGGTTTCGTACCGAATGCATGGATATTACTTCCTGCGGGTGCAGTGCTTACAGTTGGTTTCGTTTTCGTTATGAAAATGCTTACAAAGAAAGTAAAAGCAAAATAAAACAAATAAAAAAGCTCAGTGAATAATAAAAGTTCACTGAGCTTTTTTGTTGGCAAAAAGGAACCGGTGTGTTTTTTGCACACCGGTTATTTGTTTTATTCTACTGTAACAGTACCGTCTTCATCAACAGTAATTTTCATACCGTCTTTAACATAAGAAAGGAATTCTTCGCCAAGACAGTCAACAACGGGCATAGGAGATTCAGTCCATACTGCACCGAGAACTGCACCTGCTGCTGCAAGAGAGTCGATATGTTCTGAGAAGAGCATACAAGCAGGGTTTCTTTCAAGAACCTTTGCACAGTAGAGAACCATACCGCCGGTTGTAGAACCGATTGTCTGGGGAAGACAAAGTGCCTTACGTGCCATAGGTTTATTGTAAAGATCGGCGTTATTCTGGTCGCCGCATTTTGTTTCTTTATCCTTATCTCCGATCAACGGCATATCGCCGAACTGGAGAGCATTCTGGAAAGAAGCAAGAGTGTTGAATCCGCCGTGAGAAACTAATGCGTCTGCTGTACATTTGCCTGATACAACAGGTCTGCCTTTAAACTGTTTCATCTTACTTCGCCTCCTTTGTGATTATATCAAGAATCTCATCGCTTCTGTAATAGCGAGATGTTGTATATGTTCTCAATTTGTTTGAGTTAGTGATAACGGGCATTGATTTGCAAAGAGGATTATTCATGTACATCAAAGGACAGATATAGCTGAGAACAACACCTGTTTCCTTGAGCTTTGCTGCATAAGGAGTCTTTTCAAATTCTTCAATAACCCCGGGAGCTGCTGTGAATACTGTGGGGATAGAAACTTTTTTAAGACCATTCTTCTTAAGACCTGCAGCAACGTTATCAGTCCATTCGATAAGCTGTGCATGTGAAAGATGAGGACAACCAACAAAGCAAAGTTTAGGTGTTGCATTTTTGTCTTTCCACATAACGGGATAGTTTGCCTGAACTTTTGCGAGTTCAGCATCATCAATAACATAAACTTTTGCATTGTCAACAATAAGGCTTTCACCCTGTTCAACAGCTTCGGGAGTGAGGTTTTCAATGTGATAAAGACCAACAGCACCGTTTGAAGCAGTTGCAGCACCGAAATCTTTAAGGTAAGCTTTTGTGTCACCATCAAGTTCTGTGCCGATCCATTTATCAAGACCTTTAACAAAAGGTACATCTTCCATAACTTTCATACCGATTGCTGAACCGAGAATCTGAGCTTCAGGTTTCTTTGTTGTTTTAACTTCAACAATCCATGTTGCTTTTCTGCCTTCGTCTGTGAGCAGACCGAAATAAGGAACTTTGCCTACGATTGAACCAAAGAGCTCGATAATACCTGAGTTACGGTTACATCTTGCACCGAGAACAGAGTTTGCATAAACAACAGCTGAAGATTCAGCCCAGGAAAGAACCTGTCCTTTTTCAGGGATGTTACCAACTTCGTCCATGTAGCATGTACATGTGTAAGACTTATCATCGATAAGACCCATATCAGTAAGCTGCTTGTCGTAGCTGTCCTGCATTGAATACATAAATTTGTTGAAAATAAGTTTCTGGAGGAAGTTTGCGGGAACGTTGGGGTCAAGAGGTTTGGGGTCTACAGAGAATTTCTGCTTTGAAAGTGCACCGCCCTCAATAAGCTGGTCCATAAGGCTGTAAACAGGTTTCATAACTTTAAGACCGAAGCTTGTTACCAAGTGGCCTTTTTCACTTGTTACGGGAACCATTTTTGTTGCTCCGAAAGCATCACCGTAAAGAACCAATGTTTTCATTACTTTTGCCATTGTTTCGCCCTGAGAACCATTGAGTATGGCTTCTTCTTCAGGGGTCAATGTCATATTGTATTTCATAGCGTATCTCCCTTTCGCTTTTTAATATACTATCTTATATATTACACCAAAAAAATTAGTTTGTCAAATAAATATCAATCATTTTCAAGGTTTCTTCGCCAGTGGAACAGATATTGCTGGGCTATTCCCAATTCAGGGTGTGCACATGAGGGGAAACCGTTAACATAAAGCTCCTGTGAAATTCGCTTTACCCACACATCAACGGGAAAGGCTTCTGTTTTTCCGAAAGCATATAAGAGGCAACACTCTGCCACCTTGGGACCTACACCGCAGATTTTCATAAGCTCTTTTCTGCCGTAAGAAATATCGTTTTTGAAAATTTCTTCAAAGTCAATTTCTTTATCTGAAACTTTTCTTGCTGCATCAAGTATATATTTTGCACGGAAACCTGCTCTCAGGACGGACAGATCTTCTACCGTCAGCGAACTTATTTTTTCAGCAGAGGGAAAAGCGAAAAAACCATCACCCAGATCTTCGCCGAAATTTTCGCAAAGACGTTCAATGATTCCTTTTATTCTCGGAATGTTGTTGTTCTGGGAAATTATAAATGAACAGATAGTTTCCCAGGGTTCCTGATTAAGAACTCTGATTCCGTAATATTTTTCAGTTGCTTTAAGCAAATGAGGATCTTCTCTGAATCTGTTTATTATTTCAGAATAATCACGCTCAAGGTCAAAATATTTTTTCCAGATTTTTTCAAATTCATCTTCTGTTACACCTAAAAACATCAGTGTGTTTTCATCAATTTGCTTAACGGAAATTTTTCTACCGTAAGCCACAGCCTGCCAGATATCATCTTTTTTACGCCATCTGAAAGATTGACCGCAATCGAGAGAATAATCAATATTTATACAACCGTTTATTTTCACTGCAAGGTTGTTGTTTTCTTTTCTGATTTCCACATAATCACCTGCCTTTTTCATTTTATCATAAAGTGTTTCTGTCTGCAAGAGTGATTGACTTTTCACAGTCTATTTGTTAGAATAAAATTAAGAATAAGGGAAAGGGTCTGATGGGCTTGTTAAGAAAAATTTCAGCCATTATATTATGTATAACAGCAGTGTTATTTGTATGCACTTCGTGTTCTTCTTCCACAACTGTAAAAATCGGGGATAAGACAGTAAGTGTTGATGCTGAGTCTGTTTCTCTTTTCGACAGCGGAATCACCAGCCTTACAAAAATAAAAAAATTGACAAATCTTAAAAGGCTTGACGCAGGGCATACAAAAATTTCAAGTCTTTCGGGTATTGAAAATTTCACAAAACTTGAAGAGCTTATTCTTGATAATACAAAAATTGAAAATCTTGATAAATTAAAAGATGTTCCGTCTCTTAAATTACTTTCGATTTCTCAGTTGAGTATAAAAGATATAAGTGTTCTGAAAGAAACCAATATTGAAACACTTATAATTATGGAACCAAAAGAGCTTTCAGATCTTTCACCTTTGAAAGATATGAAAGAATTAAAATCGGTTACGATTACAGACACACCGGATAATCTGGATTTTTCTCCCCTGGGAGAAACAGAAAAACTTGAAACTCTTGTTATAAAAAATGCAGGTTTGTATGATATAGAATTTTTCAGCAAATTAAACAACCTTAAAAATCTGGAAATCTCCGCAAGAGGAATAAGAAATATTGAACCTATAAAAAATCTGAACAATCTTCAGACACTTTCTCTTGAAGGAAGTACGGTTTATTCAGACTTATCAGTTCTGAAAAATCTGAACAATCTGGAAGAATTGAGAATATATGAGTGTTCTGTTGAGAATCTGGAACCACTTTCTGACCTGAAAAAACTTAAAGTTCTCAGATTACCTTTCAACAACATAAAAGATCTGAAACCATTGGCCGGTCTTACAGAGCTAAAAGAAATAGATGTTTCTTCAAATCCGGATATTGCCGACATAAGTTGTCTGAAAAACCTTTCTCACATTGAAATTCTGCATCTTGAAGGATGTATGGTAACGGATATAAGTGTTATCAAAAATTTCACAAATCTTAAGGAACTGTACATCAATAATAATAAAGTGAAAACACTTGAATCTGTACGAAACCTTACAAATCTTGAAAAATTATATGCGGATAACACAGCAATTAAAGATATTTCACCGCTTGAAAAGCTTGAAAATCTTACACATCTCCAGCTTGTGAACAATGGAATTACTGATCTTTCACCACTTAAAGGCAAAATAAAACTTGTTCAATTAGGTCTGGGAAGTAATGATTTTAAAGATGTTTCTGTTCTTAAAGATATGACAGAACTTATAAATCTTGATATAAGCAATAATGAAAATATCAAGGATTTGCATTTTGCGGAGAATATGCAGAAACTAAGTTTTCTTAATGCAGATTCAACGTCAGTAACGAATGAAACAGCAGCTCATATGAGGGACCATCTTAAAAATTGTACGATTTCCTGCGAAAATCCAAAGAAATAGCCTGTTAATTATGAAAAAATTGTAATATAAATTAAATATGGTTGAAAAAGGTATTTTTATATGATACACTCTTAAATATAAATATAAGGAGGACTTTCAAAATGAAAACATCCAAAAGAATTCTGAGTTCAATTATGGCGGTTCTTATGGTATTTTCCGTTATGTCAGTAGGCTTGACTTCTTTCGCGGTCGGCTCAAACGGAGTTTACCTTGACGAGATTGTTCTTGAACCTATTACACGTCCCAGTGTAGATTTTTTCTGCACACCGGTTACAAGAGTTGCGAAAGGTGCAAACTCAATGGAACCCGGCAATCAGATTGTTAAAGCAACACCCTCAGGTGTTCCCGAACTTTCAGGTCCTTATGCTCAGCAGGCATATGCAGGTGAAACTCCTTCTGCTACAAAAATTTACCTGCTTACAAATACTGCCGGTGTAACTCCTGAAAGTATTTCTATAAAATGCGATAACGAATCAGTTACTTTCTCTCCTATCAAAGTTGATACTGCAACAGGTGCTTACTGTTGCGAAATCATAAGTGGTACTGCAGAGGTAGGTTCTGTACTTACTTTCACAGCAGACTACACATGGACTGACGGTAATTCATACCAGGAAAAATGTGTATCTTTTGTTGAAAACATCGCAACAGGCGGTGCATATTCTTATATCGAAGTTGTTTACAAACCTTACATGGGTATGAGTTCATGGTACATCGGTTCAGCCGGTGCTTCAACTCGTCTTCTCGGTCAGGGTGTTTACTATGAAATGCCTTCAGATTTCACATCATCTGCAGAAGATCCCTACAGCACATACGGTACTTACGATGTTTCAACCGGTTCATATATTGAAAACATTGCAGGTGGTTACAATACACATATTTTCAAAGATGACAAAAACCATCAGGAAACTATGGCACCCCGTGTTGAAATCACTTATGAAAACCTTGTTGCAGGCACACCCGTTGCACACATTTATGTTGACTCTGCAGCAGCAAAAACACTTGCTGACATCAACCTCAGACTTGACGGTAATGTAGGCGACCTTGCAGACAGAAATAACGATAATCCCTATACAGCTCTTGATTCTGTGTGGGTTATGGCTGGTACAAATGTATCATCCGGCAGTCTTGTGAATGATACATCAGCACAGGATGCCCTCGGTTTTTATTTTCCTGCAAAATCAGACAAGGGTGTTCTTGAAAAAATGACAGGCGACAATGGTGAACAGGCACGCCAGACAGTAACAGGTCCTGTTGCTGATTTCGGAAAACTCTTTACATACGGCTTCACAGGTAATGTTGCAAACATTGCTGATGGTGCAAGCTACACAATCGTAAACAAATATTATTCTTTCTTCAGACCCAACAATGCTTATGTAACTGCATCACCCATAACACCTACAGCAATGGTATTCCATGTTGTTGACAAAGGTGCCCTTGCAGAACTTCTTGAATATGTTATGAACTCTGATCCCGATGTTCCCACAACACGTGATAAGAAAAAGGGTGCTAACCCTCAGGCTTGGTTCTATAAATCAGGTTTTGCACAGTTCCAGAATGCATACGTATCAGCAATGGGCGTTTACAACAACCCCAAAGCTACACAGTCAGAAATCGATGCAGCTACAAAATCACTGCAGACAATGTATAACGGTCTTCAGCTTAAAAACGCTGACTACACAAAAGTAGATGCACTTGTTACACAGGCGGAAGATATCGTAGACAATAAAGAATACTATAACGAGGCTGACGTAGCTCTTGTTGAAGAAGCCCTTGATATGGTAGAGAAAAACTACAGTATCCTTTATCAGGGTGCAGTTGATACAATGGCTAAAAATCTCCAGACAGCTATTGAAAATGCTTCAATCCGCGGAGCTGACTATTCAGCAGTGAGTGCATATATTAAAGAAGCAGAAGCTCTTCGTTCAACTGACTATACATCTGTTTCATGGCAGGATCTTCAGACTGCACTTGGTAATGTAGTAACAGGTAAATCATATATGGAACAGGCTGAGGTTGATGCAATGGCACAGGATATCAGAGATGCTATTGATAATCTCGATCTGGTAGTTGCTGATTTTGGTTTGCTTAAAGAAAAAGTTGCACAAGCTAAAGCAGTAGACCGTTCAGTTTACTCAAATGCAGAAATTCTTGATACACCTATTGCAAATGCAGAAGTAGCTATTGCAAGCCATGACAGTGTTGCATGGAGTGAATCAAGACAGGCTGAAGTTAATGCTCTTACAAATGCACTTGAAAATGCAATTAAAGAGCTTAAAATCAAACCTGCAGACAAAACTGCTCTTAAAGTAGCAATCGATGCAGAAATCCCCGGTGAACTTAAATACTACGACCAGACTATTCTTGCAGAATATCAGGCTCTCGTAGCAGAAGGTACAGAAATGTACAACGACAATACACTCGGAATCAAAGACCAGTCATTGGTTAACATCAAAACGACTGAAATTACTACAAAGTATGCTCAGCTTATAGCTACATACGATGATACCTGTAAACATGTTGCGGGTGAAGAAGTACAGGAAAATGTAAAGAAAGCTTCCTGTACTCGTGGCGGTTCATATGACTCTGTACTTTATTGTACAGTTTGCGGTGAAGAAATTTCACGCACAATGGTAACTGTTCCTGCAACAGGTCACATTGAAGGTGATCCTGTTATCAAAAATCAGGTTGATCCCACATGTTCAAAAGAAGGTAAATACGATACATTTACCTATTGTACAGTTTGTAACACAACGATGTCACGTGTAACAACAAAGCTTCCAATGATTGACCATACACCCGGCGAAGAAGTTATCGAAAACCAGAGAGAAGCTGACTGTCTCTTTGCAGGTGGGTATGATACAGTTGTTTACTGCGAAGATTGCGGTGGTGAAATTTCACGCGTTGAAACAATTATTCCTGCAAAAGGCCATACAAAAGGTACAGCAGTTAAAGAAAACAATGTAGCAGCAACATGTACAGAAGCAGGCGGATTTGATACCGTAACTTACTGTACAGTATGTGGCGAAGAAGTTACACGCACTCATACAACTCTTCCTGCAAAAGGACATAAAGAAAAAGCAGCAGTTAAAGAAAACGAAGTTGCAGCAACACCTACAACAAACGGTTCATATGATATGGTGGTTTACTGTTCAGTATGTAACGAAGAACTTTCTCGTGAAACAACAGTTGTTCCTGCACTCGGTCATACACCTGCAGAAGCAGTAGAAGAAAACAGAGTAGAAGCAACATGCACAGAAGACGGTTCATACGACATTGTAGTTTACTGCACATGCTGTACTCCCAACGTTGAACTCTCAAGAGAAACAATCACAATCGATGCTCTCGGACACACAGAAGCGGAAGCAGTAGAAGAAAACAGAGTGGAAGCAACATACGATAAAGCCGGTTCATACGATATGGTAGTTTACTGTACCGTTTGCGGTGGAGAACTTTCACGCGAAACAATTGAAATTCCGATGCTGGATGGTTACTTCAAAGCAGCAGAAGGAACAACAACAGTGCTCAATGAAGAACTTGGTTACATCTATGGTCTTGATATCGGTCTTTCAGACCTTGATGGATTTGT
>JAZSJD010000015.1:0-3525 GCA_045534165.1 Acutalibacteraceae bacterium
AAAAAATGCCATACAAGCAAAAACTTGTATGGGCTCAGACTGTCGATAAACCCGCATAAGCATATATGCGGATATTATTGATATAAAAAGTTATTATTAAAATCAAGAAAACGGCAATTGAAAAGTGGGTGATACATCGAATATCACCCACTTTTTGCATATAAGTTGAATTTTTTTGCCCCTCTCGAGGTACCATTGTACATCTTCGGGGTTCAAAAATGTCATTCTGCAGATTTCTCGGCAGTCTCACAGCTTGTCGAAAACTACTTTTTCGACAAGCTGAAAGCCATACAAGTAAAAACTTGTATGGCTTTCATTTTCATGTATAATTTATACTTCAGGAATTTCAATAGGTGTGCCACCCTGGACTGCTGATTCATGTGCAAGGATGCCTGGAAGTGACATCTGAATTGCAAAATCAACATCAAGTTCGGGTTTTCTGTTTTCTGCAAGACAATCAATGAAATCTTTAACCATTTTTGCGTCTGCACCGCCATGACCGCTTGAATCTTCGCCCTCATAGCAAGTTGTTACGGGAATATCAATTTTTGCTGAGAATGTTCCGGGGATACTTGAAAGGCTTGCAAGTGAATGTGAACGGTCAACAATATCTCTGCGGTCTGTTTCAATTGTGCCTTTTGTGCCACAGATACGATAGTTATGGTCATAGCTTGTGTATGCACCAAAGGAAACAAGAAGTCTGATAACAGCACCTTTTGCTGTTTTGAAAAGTGCAACGCCTGTTTCTTTTCTTTCAGGTGTGTAGGGGTCATAGTGAACATCAGCTTCCATACAAGTTACACTTACGCAACGGTCATTCATCACATAAAGTAAGGGACCAAGTTCATGTGTAAGATATCTGATAGCAGGCTGATATGTTCTCCAATGTCCTTCAGGATAATATGTAGGTGAAAATTCTTTAGGGTCAAGTGCGTGAAGATATTCTGCTTCTGCATAAGCTATTTCACCAAACTGACCATCTTCGTGCATCTTCTTCCATGTCTGGATAAATGCCCAGTAACAGCAGTTTTCTGCTGCCATATATGTAAGTTCCGGATGAGCAAGGCAAATTGCTTTAAGTTCTTTTGCTTCTTCAAGAGAATTTACTGAAGGAATTTCGCAAAGAACGTGTTTACCTGCATCAAAAGCTTTTTTCACGATAGGCACGTGATAAACAGCTTCCGTCGCAACGATAACTGCATCTATATCTGATTTGAGAAATTCATCATAATCGCTGAATTGGATAAGGTCAGGGTCATTAACTGCCTCTGCAAGTTCTTCATAGCCTGATTTTAAAATTGCAGGATTATGGTCACAAACCGAAACAAGTTTTGCGTTTTTAAGACCTGCAAGACATCTTGCAACTGCTGTGCCTCTGCCAAGACCAACAACGCCCACTTTGATAATTTTTTCGCTCATTGGTATCTCTCCTTAAATGTTAGATATATACATATTAACACAATTCCAACAACAAATCAACACATTTGAACGATAGAAAAATTCTATTATCAAGAGAATTTTATTCAATGAAAAAGTTATTGATTTATTGAGATTTTCAAGATATTATTAAAGTACAACAGCGCTGTTAATATTAAACAGAGGTGATTTTATGAACATCTATTTTGGTGAAAACCTGAAAAATCTGAGAAGAGGAAAAAATCTTACCCAAGAAAAGCTTGCAGATTTTCTCGGAGTTTCTTTCCAGACAATAAGTAAATGGGAACGTGGCGATACCTACCCTGACATTACAATGTTGCCTGAGATTGCTTCATTTTTCAAAGTAAGTGTTGATGATTTACTTGGAATTAACAGAGCAGAAAATGAAAAGGAAATTTTAAAGAAGCTTAAAGAATACGACAACCTTATCGACACTGATTTAAAACAAAAAATTATATATGAACTAAAAGATATGTATCCCAATGATTTCAGAATATTATTAAGATATATGACTTGCCTCGTTCATTTTTCAGAAAAAAACCAGGAGAACATTTCAAAAATAAAATCAATATATGAAAACATCCAAGAAAATTGCACTGTTGATAATATCAGAATTTCATCAAAAAGACATATTATCGAGTTATATCATAGTTTGTCAAGAAAGGAAAACAGCGGTGTAACTTTTGATGATTGTGAAAAAATCATAAACGAAATGCCTAATATGCGCAACAGTCAAGAAATGCTTTGCTTTTTCTATCCGGAAAATCACAACGAACGTGATGATAAAATAAGACACACTCTCGAAGAACAATTTTTACTTCTCCATACAGTTTTCTCCCACTACTTTTTCTATGACGAAAGATTTGATGACGAATGGCAGGCAGAAGCTTTCAAAAAGGAAATTGATTTTTTAAATTTTGCTTATAATGATGGAAATTACGGAAAAATGTGGAGAACAATAATGTACAATTATGGTCATCTTGGTGTGAGATATTTCAGGCTTGGTAACAATGAAAAAGCTTTGGAAAATTTCCAGAAATGTGCTTGCCTTGCAAAAGAATTTGACCAAATGGACAGAATTACAATTATGCATTCAACTATGTTTGAGGGCAAAGAATTTGATAAGCACACTTTAGGTTCGACTTATGTTGCCAAAAGCCAAATCAAGCATCTTTTGACTAAAAAATATCCTCTTTCTGATGAATTCAAAGAAAGAGAAGATTTTAAGGCGATTATTGATTTTCTTGACGAATAAAAACTTTGTGGTATAATTTGATTAAACAAATTTATCAAGGGTGAATCATATGAAAAAAGATTTAATTATTTTCGATTGCTTTGGTGTTATATTTGACGAAATTGCGCCTGTATTTTTCCAGAGACATTTTTCTTCTGACGTGGCATCGGCATTAAAAGATAAATATTTCGCACCTGCTGATTTAGGTGAAATTACTTTTGATGAATTAATTGATGGTATGGCTGAAGAATTGAACATGGATAAAGATTTTATTCTTGAAGAATGGGAAAGTCTTATTCATTTAAATGAGGAAATAGTTGGAGTAATTGAGAAATTAGGCGAAAAATATGACCTTGCTTTGCTTTCAAATGCACCACTGGGAATTGTTGAATCACTTTTTGAAAAATATAATCTGGAAAGACTTTTTGATAAGATTTTTATTTCCTGCAATTTGAAAATTTCAAAGCCGAATCCGGAAATTTACAAACATTGTGTTAATCAATTCGGCAAAAATTATGACAAGATTTATATGATTGACGATAATCTGAAAAATCTTGAACCGCTCCCCGAAATCGGAATTACACCGATTCATTTTACAAGAATCGAAAAAATGTTAAGTGAAATAAAATAGTAAAAAGAGCTTTGGTTTCCGCTGAGTTCCCATAAGGAAGTTTTTGTTTCTCGAACAAAATTCCTTGAATTATCACCAAAAGCCTCGCAAGGCGTCAGCCTTGCTGCATTTTTGGCTTCAATTCAAACAATTTTGCTTTTCTACGAAACTGCGTAGCACTTTAAAATGCGAAATTGCGTGTGCAAGAAAAGGCAAAAATCACCGATAACGCTGTCGCGTATCG
>JAZSJD010000010.1:0-24806 GCA_045534165.1 Acutalibacteraceae bacterium
CTTCCTAAGACCGCTTGGCCTCCGACTTGGTTGTTGCCGATGTTATTGATTGTGCAAGAAATATGGACAGAAAGAAACCTCTTGGTTGGGGTGAAGCAGAGGAAAACTATGTTGTTGATTATAAATCAGCGGTTAATCCTCTTTACATCCGTGCAGAGGTTACAGATAAAGCAAACGCTTTACAGGATGTTGTTGCAACAATCGGTAAGGTTCAGGTGCTTGAATTTGCAGGTTGCAAATCAAACGA
Organism: Acutalibacteraceae bacterium; assembly: GCA_045534165.1. Taxonomy (GTDB): domain Bacteria; phylum Bacillota; class Clostridia; order Oscillospirales; family Acutalibacteraceae; genus SIG575. The sequence continues at coordinate 248 of JAZSJD010000010.1, forward strand.
ACTTGCTTTTGTGACAGGTGCTATGGCAGAAAGTGAGCTTACAGAAAAGCTTAACGGTATTTCTTCAATCAGCATTAAATCACTTATCAGAGTTACTGATTATTAAAAAACAGTATTTATTCCGGTTAGGAGGACATATATGGGACTTATAGTTCAGAAATTCGGTGGTTCAAGTGTTCGTGACGCCGAAAGAGTTATGAATGTTGCCCAGATTGTTACTGACACTTATCGTGCAGGTAATGATGTTGTTGTTGTTGTTTCAGCACAGGGTGACACAACTGATGATTTAATTGAAAAGGCTTATGAAATTAACGCAAAGCCATCAAAAAGAGAAATGGATATGCTTATGGCATCTGGCGAGCAGATTTCAATCGCACTTCTTGCAATGGCTTGTGAAAAGTTAGGTTGCCCTGCAGTTTCTCTTCTTGGTTGGCAGGCAGGTTTCAACACAAGTTCAGCTTATGGTAAAGCAAGAATCCACAATATCAAAGCTGACCGTCTTCGTACAGAAATCGGCAGAAGAAACATTGTTGTTGTTGCAGGTTTCCAGGGTATCAATAAATACGATGACCTTACAACTCTCGGCAGAGGCGGCTCAGACACAAGTGCTGTTGCAATTGCAGCTGCATTAAGAGCTGATAAATGTCAGATTTTTACAGACGTTGAAGGCGTTTTCACAGCTGACCCCAGAAAAGTTGAAAATGCAAAGAAACTTGAGGAAATCACATATGACGAAATGCTTGAACTTGCTACTTTAGGTGCACAGGTTCTTAACAATCGTTCAGTTGAAATGGCAAAGAAATATAATGTTGAACTTGAAGTTCTTTCAAGTCTTACAAATAAACCCGGCACAATAGTTAAGGAGGTTGCTAAAATGGAAAAAATGTTAGTCAGAGGTGTAACAAAAGATACAGACGTTGCAAGAATTTCACTTGTAGGTCTTTCAGATACTCCCGGAGTTGCATTCAGAGTTTTCGATAAACTTGCAGCAAAAAATATAAATGTTGACGTAATTCTTCAGTCAGTCGGCAGAGATGGTACAAAGGATATCAGCTTCACAACAAGCGAAGACAATGCAGAAAAAGCAGTTGAACTTCTTTCAGAAATGCTCGATTGTAAAGTTCTTTGCGATACAAACGTTGCTAAAGTTTCAGTTGTGGGTGCAGGCATGGAATCACACCCCGGTACAGCAGCTAAAATGTTTGAAGCTCTTTACGGTATCGACGTAAACATCCAGATGATTTCAACAAGCGAAATCAAAATTTCAGTTCTTATCGAAAAGAAAGATGCTGACAGAGCAGTTTCTGCTGTTCATAAAGCATTTATGCCCGAAGAATAATATAAAATTTTCGTTTGCACTTGAAAAGTGTAAGAAAATGGTATAGAATGATATTATAAAGGATTAATAAAATTACTTTTGGAGGAAAAACAATATGGTATCAGCAGGCGATTTCAGAAATGGTATTACATTTGAAATGGAAGGTAACGTTTATCAGATTATCGAATTCCAGCATGTTAAACCCGGTAAAGGTGCTGCATTCGTAAGAACAAAAATCAGAAACGTTATTTCAGGTTCAGTAACTGAAAGAACTTTCAACCCCACAGAAAAGTTCCCCACAGCTTACATTGAACGTAAAGATATGGAATTTTCATACAGCGATGGTGGTCTTTACTACTTCATGGATATGGAAAGCTATGAGCTTATCCCCATTAACGAATCAGAACTTGACGATAACTTCAAATTTGTTAAAGAAAATATGGTTTGTAAAATCCTTTCATACAAAGGCAACGTATTCGGCGTTGAACCTCCCACATTCGTAACTCTTCAGGTTACACAGACAGACCCCGGTTTCAAAGGTGATACAGCAACTAATGCTACAAAACCTGCAACTCTTGAAACAGGTGCAGAAGTTAAAGTTCCTCTCTTTATCGATGAAGGCGAAATGATCAACATTGATACAAGAACAGGCGAATATATGTCTCGTGCATAATCAGATTGGCGATAAAGAGGCAAGAACATAATTTCAGTTTTTGCTTAATTTACAGCTTGTGGTATTTGTCATATTTTTGCCTTCGCAGTACACACGGTACAGCGTCAGGCAAGAAATATGCCATATTGCCACTTTCTCCCCAATCTGAAAATTGACGATAAAGAAGCAAGAACATCTTTTTGCTGACTTTACCTTAAACAAAAAACAAAAGGAGTGTAAAAATTATGACACTTGCAGAAAAAATTGCTTACATCAAAGGTCTTGCAGACGGTATGAAGCTTGACGAAGGCAAAGACGAAGTTAAGCTCATCAAAGAAATCATCTCAGCTCTTGAAGATGTTGCTTATGACATTGAAGAACAGGATGAAATCATGGCAGAAATGCAGGAACAGCTCGACGCAGTTGATGAAGATTTAGATGAACTTGAAGAATTCATCTATGAAGATGAATATGATGATTTTGATGATTGCGACGATTGCGGTTGTGGTTGTTGTGATGAAGACGATTACTTCGAAGTTGAATGTCCCTCATGCGGTGAAACAATCTGCATTGACGAAAGCATTCTTGATGAAGGTTCAATCGAATGTCCCGCTTGTCACGAAAACCTCGAATTTGAATTCGATGATTGTGACTGCGAAGAAGACGACTGATAAAAAAGAAAGTAAAAAGGTGCAACTCTCAATGGGAGTTGCACCTTTTTTGCTGGTGTGAAAAGTTGACAAGTCAAAGATGTAATGCTACTATATAGATGATATCAGAAAGGGAGGTTTTTTATGAAAGCAGTTTGTGACCATTGCCGTGAGATTAGAGATGCAAGTAATTACAAAGCGGTAAGAAAAGATGGTGTGGAGATAAAAATTCAGTTGTGCGACCAATGTCTTGGTGATTACTTATCATTATCAGAGTCAGACTTTTTCAACACAACAAAAGGTTATGTTAAAGATGTTTCTCTTGATATGGCAGATTCAGGTGGGTCATCATATCGTCATGAGAACGCTGGAAACCACAAATCAGAAATTCATGTTTATGAAAAAAACGTCTGGACAAATATAGTTAAAATAATGTGTTTTGTGTTTGCAGGATTGCTTGTGCTTGCAGGTGGAATCGCAGGTGCAGTTTTATTGGGTGGGGCAACAGGCGATTTAATATTTGGATTATGTGGCTTTCTTTTAGGCATAATTGTAGGCGGCATAATAGGAATGATGAATGTTGCTGTTCTGATGATGTTTGTGGAAATTTCGCAAAACCTTGCAACACTTGTAAGAAAAAGTAATTACAAATAAAATAAAAAAGAGGTTGATATGTTTGATATCAACCTCTTCGTTTTATTTACCAATCTCTTTAAGTGCATCCTGAACATAATCTGTTGTAAGGATTTTTTTAACTGTGCCTTCAACATCAAGGCGGTGAGTGTTATGGCTTGTGTATGATGAATCAGCCATTGTGTTAACTGTTCCGTTAACCATAAATTTATCGTAGTTCAAATCACGGTTATCAGCAGAAACACGGAAATAGTCTCCCATATCTTCACTTCTGAGTCTTTCTTCATGAGTCATCAATGTTTCATAAAGTTTTTCACCGTGTCTTGTGCCTATAATTTTTGTTCCTGTGTCGCCAAATAACTGCTGAACAGCTTTTGCCAGATCTTCAATTGTTGAAGCAGGTGATTTCTGAACGAACAAATCGCCCGGATTTGCGTGTTCAAAAGCAAATTTAACAAGGTCAACAGCCTCATCAAGGTTCATAAGGAAACGAGTCATACTCGGATCAGTAATTGTGATAGGTTTGCCTGCCTTGATCTGGTCGATGAACAAAGGAATAACACTACCACGGCTGCACATTACGTTGCCATATCTTGTGCAACAGATGACAGGACCACCGTTTTCTGCTGCAACTCTTGCATTTGCAGTTACAATGTGTTCCATCATTGCTTTTGAAATGCCCATAGCATTGATGGGGTAAGCAGCTTTGTCTGTTGAAAGACAAACAACACGTTTAACACCGGTTTCTATTGCTGCGTGGAGCATATTATCTGTTCCGATAACATTTGTACGTACAGCTTCCATGGGGAAAAATTCGCAAGAAGGAACCTGCTTGAGAGCTGCTGCGTGGAAAACAAAATCTACGCCTCTCATTGCATCTTTGATTGACTGGATATCTCTTACGTCACCGATATAAAATTTAACTTTTTCAGCATATTCCGGATGATTGAGCTGAAGCTCGTGGCGCATATCATCCTGCTTTTTTTCATCTCTTGAGAAAATTCTTATCTGACCAATGTCTGTTGAGAGAAAGTGTTTGAGAACGGTGTGGCCAAAACTTCCTGTTCCACCTGTAATGAGGAGGGTGTTATCTTTAAACATTTGTCTGTTCCTTTCCTGCATAGTATTTTAATCAGATAAATTATATCACCGATAATAGATTTTGTCAAACAAGGGTTAGTTTCGGCAAGTGTTGCTTTTTGTGATTTAATATGATATAATTTTAACGAATATAAGATTTTTATGATAAAATCGGCAAAATATGGGGGAAAGCCTGGTTTTTAGTTATAATTCACCCTCAAATATTTGATTGGATGTGAAAAAAGTGACTCGTCATATTTCTTTTAAAGAGAAATTACCCGTTTTATGGAGAGCAGCATTAATCGTTTTGCTGGATATTCTGACCATTGCAGGTTCTTTCTTCTTTGCTTTGTGGCTCAGGTATGATTTTAAGTTCAGCGCGATTCCTCAGCCGTATCTGGACACTTTCCTGGAAACAATCGGTTGGTGGAGCATTATAAGCGTTGCTATATTTTTTGTTTTTAATTTGTATAACAGTGTGTGGATTTTTGTCAGCTCCAATGAATTGTTGAGAATTGTGGCGGCGTATATTGTTTTAGCTGTTCTTTTTGTTCCTGCTGCAATTCTTAAAAAAATGGATATGCCCAAATCATATTATATAATGGGAATGATACTCAGTTTCGGTTTTACTGCGGCAATTCGTTTTTCATACAGAGTTATGCGTCAGGTGCGTCTTTTTGTACGCAGAAGTATTTCTGCGAAAGAGAAGAAAAATGTTATGATTATCGGTGCAGGTATGGCAGGACGTTCACTCGTTGCTGAGTTCAGAAACAGCGAGCATATTAACGATAAAGTTGTTTGTGTAATTGACGATAATCCTACAAAACTCGGCAAAATGTTGGGCGGTGTACCTATTGTCGGCAACCGTGATGATATCCCTCAGGCTGTAAAAAAATATAAAGTTGGTAAAATTATATACGCAATCGCAGCAAGTGATTCAGAGACAAGAAAGAAAATTCTCGATATCTGCAGCAGAACAGGTTGTCAGGTGCAGGTTATTCCCGCTGTTTATCAGCTTGTAAATGGTGAAGCAAATGTAAGCAAGCTTCGTAAAGTTGATGCACAGGATTTATTAGGACGTGACCCCATAAAAGTCAACATGGATGAAATATATGAATTTATTTCGGGTAAAGTTGTTATGGTAACAGGTGGTGGCGGTTCAATAGGTAGCGAGCTTTGCCGTCAGATTGCACGTTCCAGCCCGAAACAGCTTATCATCTTTGATATTTACGAAAACAATGCATATGAAATTCAGATGGAACTTGAAAGGGAATATCCACAGTTAAACCTTGAGGTTCTTATCGGCTCAGTAAGAAACACAGCACGTCTTGACTATGTTGTAGGTACTTATAAGCCTGATATTGTTTTCCATGCAGCAGCTCATAAACACGTTCCTCTTATGGAAGACAGCCCTAATGAATCCATTAAAAACAATGTTTTCGGAACGTACAAAATGGCTCAGGCTGCAGCAAAATATTCGGTTAAGAGATTCGTTCTTATTTCAACAGACAAAGCAGTTAACCCCACAAATATTATGGGTGCATCAAAACGTCTTTGCGAAATGGTTGTTCAGATGATGAACAGACAAACAGAAACAGAGTTTGTTGCTGTTCGTTTCGGTAATGTTTTAGGAAGTAACGGTAGCGTTATTCCGCTTTTCAAAAAGCAGATTGAAGCAGGCGGTCCCGTTACAGTTACACACCCTGATATTATCCGTTACTTTATGACTATTCCGGAAGCAGTAAGCCTTGTTCTTCAGGCAGGTTTCTATGCAAAAGGCGGAGAAATTTTTGTGCTTGATATGGGTGAACCCGTAAAAATTGATACAATGGCAAGGCAACTTATCCGTCTTTCAGGTTTTGAACCTGATGTTGATATTAAAGTTGAATATACAGGTCTTCGTCCCGGTGAAAAACTTTATGAAGAACTTCTTATGAAAGAAGAAGGTATGCAGGATACTGAAAACAAGCTTATTCATATCGGCAAACCTATTGAAATGGATGATGAACTGTTTAAAAAGCAGTTACAACAACTCGACAGTGCTGCTAAAGATGAAACATGTGATATTAAGAGCCTTGTGGCAGAGATTGTACCCACATATAAAAGAAAAGATAACAAATAAGAGTTGTGAGGGAAATTTATGTACCGTAAATTTTTAAAAAGACTGATTGATATTGTGATTTCCGGAATGGGTATTTTAGTTTTGTCACCTGTTTTTCTGGTGTTGGCAATTGCGATTAAAATTGATGACCCGGGCCCCGTTTTCTTCAAACAGAAAAGGCTTACCATACACAAGGGATATTTTAATATTTTAAAATTCCGCAGTATGAAAATGGAAACTCCTCACGATATGCCTACTCATCTGTTGGAAAATCCGCAGCAGTATATAACAAGGGTGGGAAAAATTCTCAGAAAAACTTCACTTGATGAATTGCCGCAGATTTTTCAGATTTTTACAGGAAAAATGTCAATCATCGGTCCTCGTCCTTGTCTCTGGAATCAATACGATTTAATTGAAGAAAGAGATAAATACGGTGCTAATGATGTCCGTCCCGGTCTTACCGGTTGGGCACAGATTAACGGCAGAGATGAACTTCCCATTGATGTGAAAGCTAAATTTGACGGTGAATATGTGGAAAAAATGGGCTTCTTTTTCGATTGTAAATGTTTCTTCGGCACAATAGTTTCTGTTCTCAAGAGCGATGGTGTCGTAGAAGGCGGTACAGGAGAAATTGAAAAGAAAAAGGAGCTTGAAAAGAAATGAAAAACATTTTGATAACAGGCGCAAACAGCTACATAGGTGTCTGTTTTGAAAATTATATCAAAAACTTCTCCGGTGAATATACTGTGGAAACTTTAGATATGATAAATCCTGAATGGAAAGATTCAGATTTTTCAAAATATGATGTGATTTACCATGTGGCAGGCATTGCACACAGAAAAGAAACAGAAGAAAATGCACAGCTTTATTATGATGTCAACCGTGACCTGACAATCAATGTTGCAAAGAAAGCAAAAAATGAAGGTGTGAAACATTTTGTTTTTTTAAGCTCAATGAGTGTTTACGGTGTTGAGGAAGGTATAATAAAAAAAGATACTGCACCTGACCCCAAAAGCAACTACGGTAAATCTAAACTTCAGGCAGAAGAAAAATTAAACGAATTAAAAGACGATAATTTTAAAGTTGCAATTATGCGTCCTCCTATGGTTTATGGCGATGGATGTAAAGGTAACTATCAGATGCTTGTTAAGTTTGCAAAAATGATGCCTGTTTTTCCCAACTATAAAAACAAACGCAGTATGGTTCACGTTGATAATTTAAGTGCTTTTGTTAAAGAGCTGATTGATAATAAAAAGGAAGGTCTTTTCTTCCCGCAGGATAAAGAATATGTCTGCACTTGTGCAATGGTTAAAGAAATCGGTGCAGGTATGGGCAAAAACATAAGACTCCTTAAAATATTGAACCCTGCTGTTTCAATTCTTAAAAAATTCACAACAAAAGGCAAAAAAGCTTTCGGTGATTTAATTTATGATGTTTAAAAATTATGGTATCTCTTGAAAAATGAGATACCATTTTTTATTTATGTGATTGATTATATTTTGCGTTTATGATATAAATTTATTAAGTGAGGTGTTTGTAATGTTCAAAAAAGCAGATTTAAGTTTGTGCAAATGGATAGGTTCAGGAAAAAAGTCTTTTCCTATTGATATTAAGGCTGAATATGAATTTAAAAAGGGAGAAAAAGCTACTATTACAATAGGTTGTATGGGAGCATTCAATTTTTATGTAAATTCCCGAAAAGTAAGCGACGACCTTTTTCAACCTTTGAACACAGATTTTGAAAAAAGATTTGATATTGAATATGGTGACATAATTTTTAATGAGGAATTAAGACACAGACTTTATTGCCCTACTTATGATATTACAGAATATCTCAAAGAGGGCAGAAACGAAATTCTCTTTATGTTGGGTTCAGGCTTTTATGAAGCTTATGATTATGGTGTTGCAAAAATTTGTTGGCAGATTAATATTATTGATGAGAAAGGTACTATCAGAAATATTTTTTCTGACGGTAGCGAAAAATATAAGGCAGGTTTTGTAACAGAAGCAAATATGATAAGGGGAGAAACCCACGATTATACACTTGAAGATGACTGGAAAAATGTAGAAATTTTTGATTCCCCCAAAACTGAACTTTATCATCAGGACTGTCCTGCTGATAAAGTTATAAGAACAATAAAACCAAAATATTTGGGTAACAACATTTATGATGCAGGTGAAGTTTTTGCAGGATATGCTGTTCTTAAAAGCAAATCAAGAGGTGAAGTTAAAGTAAGATACAGCGAACTTCTTGATGAAAAGGGAAACCTTGATGAAGAACACGTTTACGACCAACACACAGATTACATAACAGACGGTGAAGAAAGACTTCTTTATCCCAGGTTTACCTGGCTTTGTTTCAGATATTTTGAAGTTCAGGGCGATGCAGAAGTTGTGGAGTGTGCAGTAACTCACAGCAATGTTGAAGTTACATCTTCTTTTGAATGTAGCGAAGAAACTCTCAACCCGCTTTATAAGGCATATATCAGAACACAGCTTGCGAATATGCATTGCGGAATTCCTTCAGACTGCCCTCATACGGAAAGACGAGGTTATACAGGTGACGGACAGCTCACTTGTGATGCTGCAATGATTCAGCTTGATGCACAGAAGTTTTATAAAAAATGGATTGGCGATATCTGCGATTGTCAGGATGAAAAAACAGGTCATGTGCAATATACTGCACCTTTTGTTCCCTCAGGTGGTGGTCCCGGAGGATGGGGTTGTGCAATAGTTGTTGTGCCATATATGTATTATAAAAACTATGGAGAAAAAGAAATTTTTAACGAAACTTTCCCCCGTATGTATAAATGGTTTGATTATATGGAAGCACACAGCGAAAATGAACTCGTGGTTTCTGATTTGCCGGGCGTATGGTGCCTTGGTGATTGGTGTGTACCTGAACAAAACAGACTGAACAAACTTTGTGCAAACACAATTCCCGAACCTTTTGTAAATACTTATTTTTATATCAAATCAATGGAATATTTCCTTGAAATCAGCGAAGTTATGGGAGATAACTCTTATAAAACAGAAATTGAAAACCGTATCCAAAAGAAAAAACAAGCACTTATAAAAACTTATTTTTCAGAGGAAACAGGTGATTTCGCAGGAAACGAACAAGGTGCAAATGCCTTTGCTGTTGATTTGAATATAGGTGATGAACGTACATTTGAAAATATGATTAAAAAATATTCTCAAAGAAAAATGTATGATACGGGAATTTTCGGCACGGATATTGCAACGCGTGTTCTTTTTGAAAAGGGTAGAAGTGATATTGCCTCAATGCTTCTCACTTCAAAAGAGGAAATATCCTTTTATCATCAGATTCAGAATGGTGCCACAACAATTCTTGAATACTGGAACGGTGTACGTTCTCAATGCCACCCGATGTTTGGTGCAGTAACAAGATATCTGTTTGAATATATTCTCGGCATCCGTCAGGCAGAAGATTCTGTAAAATACGATAAAGTTATAATCGAGCCTGTTTGTATGAAAGAAATTCCGTGGGCAAAAGGTAAAATCACAACGGTAAAAGGCGAAATTTCAGTAGAGTATAATGAAGAAGAAATCAACGTGAATATACCTGAAAATATTGATGCAACAATTGTTGTGGATGGAGAAAAAATCAAGCTGAACTGCGGAAAAAATATTTTGCGGAAATAAATTGAAAAATGATTGACAAATGTTTTAACAATCGTTTCAATGCGTAAAGTTTATGAATGTTTTGAATCCTGTGCTGATGCCTGTGAACATGCAGGCGATAGTATCGGTTCAGTTATTATGAAAACACATAATTTCAGAATAATAAAATCTCCTTGTTGAAAAACAAGGAGATTTTTTGTTATCCAATATGTTTCAATGTGAATTTGACTCTGTCACTTATTTTAACGGTGCCAACGCCAAAAATTGATGTGTGCAAAGTGTTGTTCAGAGGTTTTGTCCAATATTCGGGGATTGATTCAATGCCGTTTGCCATGCCAAGAATTGAGCCGACTGTTGCACCATTGCAGTCTGTGTCAAATCCTGCTTCAACTGCCATGCAAACTGATTTACCGTAATCACCGCCACCATAGAGCAAAGCTGCAGCAACTATCATAGCATTAGAAATGGTATGACACCAGCCATAACCGGAATGCTCATCATATTTTTGGTGAATAGTTTTGAAAACATCTTCTTTTGGTACACCGTTTTCAAAACTTTCAAGTATAAAGTTTATTTCTTCGTAAAGTCTTGAGGTGTGGGGAATTTCAGCAAGACCACCACGGATAATATCAGCAGTGTTGTTTGTTTCTGCTCCAATTGCCAGCATAGCTGCAACAAATATTTCACCGTAAATACCGTTTTTAGTGTGGGAGATTGATGCATCTCTCCAAGCCATTTCAGCAGCAAGTTCTGGTTTTCCCGGGTTGATGTAACCAAAATAATCAGCTCTTATCTGTGCGCCAATCCACTCTCTGAAAGGATTTTTATAAATTGCAGAATAAGGGGGAGCATATCCTTTTATAAAGTTGCAGAAAGCCACTTGCTCTGCTGTGAAGTAAGCTTTTTTGGGTTGAAAATCAAGCCATGCACGGGCTACGTTATCGGGAGTAAAATCACGTCCGTATTTTTCAATAATTTCCTGATATAAAACAGTATAGTTTGTGTCGTCATCAACGGGCATACCGTCAACTTCATCAGCATAAAACTGATATTTAAAACCAAACTTATATTTGTTTATAATTTCGTCATTCAAATCGCTTTTCAAAATATATCTGTGCAGGGGATAATTGTTTGTTTCTTTCAAAAAAGGAATAAATTCATCTGTGCGTATACCTTCAACAGTTTTTCCAAGCAAACAACCACAGATTCTGCCCATCCATGCACCATGAATTTTGTCCTCAGTATTGAGAATATTATTTTTCTCAAATTTAAAAGGCTTTCTCAAATCTTTGATTTCTTCAAGGGAAGATGGCTCGTTATAAGGATAATTATCTTTTTGTTTTGCGTTGTTTACTATTTCAAAAAGAATATCGCCCAATTTTACTTTTTCCTCTCCTGTGGGAAGATTTGAAACAGCAGAAAAAATTTCTTGGTATCTTTCTATATCCAATCCTTCGTCAATTGATTGCTTATATTCTTCCTTTAATTGTGAAGAATATAAATCCCAATCGTTGCTGTTGGAATATTCAGGTTTTATATTTTGGGTTTTGTCAGTTGCCATGATGAAACCACCTTTTGTTATGTTAATAAATGTTTAAAAATTTTTGATAATATTTCCGAATAAGAATGGCTTTGTTTCAATAACATTGTTCTTCGGATAGAATACTACGTTTTTATATCAGTATTTCAGGAGATTCATAGTTGTTTTTAAGTGTAAATTTGGTATACAAAGCCTAATTATCAATATGCTGCATCAAAGTACTGACTAAATAAAACTTCATGAACATTATTGTAGTATTGTTGCACAATAAATTCTGCTGCTTCCTTTGTCATGGTTTGATGATATATATCCAATTTTTCTTCTGTGGGAAGATCTTCAGGGATATAGCCTGTGCCGATATTAGAAATTATGGTGTAAGGATGCTCAGCATCAAGAACAAATTGCTCATCGAATTGTTTTATTTCCAATTTATACTCTTCCCACGCGTTATACCGATCAATGTCACCAGGTTGAGCACTCTGAATTCGATTTCTGAAATCACTGTAATCCCTGAAAACATCTATGGATAACGTGTTGTTTGAAAGTTTGAAGTTATAAATATACGCTGAATGATAATGCCAGAAACTACTGAATCCAGGCGGTCCATCATATGAATCCAATTCAGCACTGTTTCTGATCTCACTCACGAACACGGTAGTGTTAGAATTCTTCATAGGTAAAACTGGGAAATCGGTTGACGCATCAACACCACATGTAATCTGACCTTCAACAAATTTCTGACCGTTAAATATAAATATTTTCCCTAAACCGGGAACTCCGGTAGCGCCGTAGTGAGAACAATATAAAACCTCCGGGATCTGATCGTTATTAAGATCAATAATTTCTATGCTGATGCTGACATCACCGGTATTCATACCATATTTAGGGAAATTATAAATTAACTCTACTAACTCATTTTTGCCCCCTGAGGCTTTTAAATATCCTTCAGCGGTAGCAGCATCAATAACATTATTTTTTAAATTCAGTTTTGCAAGTTGTTTTTTGTTTTGTTTTTCTACCAGCTTTACTCCTTCAACACTATCATATTTTTTACTTGAATTTGCTAAATAAAGCAGACTCAGGTGTCTGGACAATTTTTCGATATCAGTTTTGTAATGATCCGTATCTTCCTTCGCCAATTGCTCAGCAATTTTATTGCCGATTTTAAATCCTTCTATCTGTGTGAGGATAGTCATTATTAATGATAGTCTTAAATTTTCACTATCATCCATTGTTTTGAGATTTTCATTCTGGATTGAATCTGAATTAGAAGTGATATATGTAACCACATCATGAGCTAATAAAACATCATAACTTGAATTATCTTTCAAATCAAAACCAGCCAATTTAAAAACACCGCTCACAATTTCTGTTGCCAGTTTAACTTTATTTACTGAGGCAAAAATTGATTTAGCAGAGTTTTTCAGTATTTCTTCTGTGGTTTCTTCAAGAAGGTCTTCTTTTACTCGTGAAATCACACTGGTTCCGATGTCAGCACCATACTTTGTATAGCACTTGTCAAAGGCGTTTCCTACCGAACCATTCTGGTTAATTTCGGCAATTGTTGCCAAAGCCAATCTGTTATCGTCATTTATTGTATAGAACTTATAAATATATTCCGCATATTCTATAAAGTGATTTACATATTTTGCTTCTTTACCGAAATCTTTAAGGGCATCAATCTGAAGTTGTTCCTCCTCAAAGAAATTATCATACGGAGATTCATCACCAAAAGAGTTTGCTTTCTTGTAGTCTTCAAACATAGTTACGATTGAGTTGATGGAAAGTTTATACATCTTATTCGCTTTTTTATAAACTTGTTCATAAAAAGCTGATTGTGCATATCCCAGGGTTGCGAGTATTGCGTTTTCGTCGCCGAGTGTCTGGTATATGTCTGTGTTAGTAACTGCATTTTCGATAATTGAACAACAAGTATCATAATTTCCCCAACTCGAAATAAGTTTACTTACTTTACAGGAAAAAATTGTGCTTTTTACATAACCTAATACTGTGTATTGATAGTATAATTTTTCTTCTCCGACAAACAAATCATCCAACACTCTGATATAATCCAAAGAAGAGTCGTAAACAGAATAATCATATAAGGCATCACTCAAAGATATTCCGCTACTTACTATTGAAATTGTTTTTTCATCTTTGTATACAACGCTGGCTTTAAGATATGCAGCCATTTGACTCAATGGTAAAAAATATATACCTGCAAACGAATGTATATCTATATCATATGTTTCACGATGTAATTGGGAATAGAAAACGTGCACCTGTTGATTATCATAATCTAACACTACTTTGGAAGTGGCAGATGTGTATTCCTGACCTATTCTGACAAATGCATTGTTTTGACTGTCATAATTATACATTGTGTAATCTTCTAAAATTTTCACAGGAGCATAAATTATGCCATTTTTAACATAGAATGGGTTGTTTGTTGTTGTTGTTTCTTGTTGACTGGAATCATAACCTGAAATGTTCAGGGATATAAATTTTTCATCAGCAGCATAGGTAAAATTAGGAAACGCTGTAATAAATATAGCAAATACGCAGATAGCGCTTATTACTTTAAATATCGTCTTTTTCATATCATCACCCTCTGTAAATTATCAATTAAAACTCTTGTCAACATTTTCCAACTGTTCGCAGCAATAATTGTATGAATAGCCATACATAGCATCAATAAAACCATCTGTAAACTCAATAACATAACCGTCATCCGTCTTAAACGCTGTTACTGTTTGTTGCGTTGTTTGAAGTTCAGCAGAAGAAATCATTTCAACAATTGCATCATTAATTTTGCTTTCAGTCGGACGCTGTGTTAATCCATCAAGATATTGAGTTAATAAATCTAATAGATTTGGTGCAGTCACATCGCACGTTACAACATAGCAATCCTCTTCGCGTTCTTCAACTGAGGTAACAACAAAGCTTGATTCTGTTTCAAATGCAGCCATAAAGCTCGTATCATCAAAACTGTTGGCTTCTGTCCAAACTTTATAAATCTCATCTTGCATAGCACCATTACTTGGAACTCTATTGTGCAAAATCACAAATACTATGGTTGCAGTTACAGCAATTGCCAATACCAGAAGTAATGAAATAATTATTATGTTTTTTTTCTTGTTTTCTTTGCGTCCTTTACCCATAAATATCCTACTTTCCTGTCATTTTTTATCTTAATATATCACAACTCGTCTGAAAAGTAAACCTGTGCGGTATATTTCTTCGTTAGTTATAGATAATAACAGCACAATTCGTAATTTAAGGAGAAATGAATATATGAAAGCAACTGGAATTGTCCGTAGAATCGACGACCTTGGCAGGGTTGTTATTCCCAAGGAAATCAGGAGAACAATGAGAGTCCGTGAAGGTGGCTCGTTGGAAATTTTTACATTAATAATTGTTGTCCGGAAATCAATTATTAAATATCATAGGATTGTTTAATCAGATTATTGACTCGAAAGATAAAATATGTTACAGTAAAATAGTATAAAACATCGGTAAGAATTCCGTTTCAGAGAGTGACGGATTCTTGGCGGAAATTCAAGGTGTATGATTCAGTTATGAAAAAACAGAAGTTTTTGTTATCAACCACACATACTATTTTGTTAAGCTTTTTGATTGCAATACTGATAGGAGCAGTATTGCTTTCTTTACCTATAAGCTCAGCGGACGGAAAACCGGTTGTGTTCTTGGATGCACTTTTTACAGCAACTACGTCCACTTGTGTTACCGGTCTTGTAGTAACGCCTACTGTTTCTTCCTGGAGCTTTTTCGGACAGCTTGTTATTCTTATCCTGATTCAGATTGGCGGACTGGGAGTTATAACAATTATGTCCGGTGTTATGATTCTTCTGCAAAAAAAAATGGGAATCAGCGACAGACTTCTTTTGCAGGATGCTTTTAATCTGAATTCCCTTTCCGGAATGATTCGTTTTGTTAAACGTGTTGTAACAGGAACATTTATCATAGAAGGCATAGGTGCACTGCTTTATATGCTTGTTTTTGTTCCTGATTTTGGTGCAAGAGGAATATGGATTTCTATATTTACTTCTGTTTCAGCATTTTGTAATGCCGGAATTGATATTATTGCAGAAAACAGCTTGTGTGATTATGCGCTGAATCCTGTTGTCAATGGTGTTACTTGTTGGCTGATTATTTTAGGTGGTATCGGATATGTAGTCTGGTGGGATGCATTACAGGTGTTAAGGCTGGTACCTACCAAGAAAGTAAAGTTTTTCAGAGACCTTACAATGCACAGCAAAATTGCAATTACTGCAACTCTGATTCTTATATTTGCAGGAGCTGTTTTGGTTTTTGCTTTTGAGTATAATAACCCGAAGACAATAGGCGACTATACTTTGTGGCAGAAAATACAGGTGTCAATATTCCAATCAGTTACAACAAGAACAGCAGGCTTTGCAACAGTACCACAGGAAAATCTGACAAATGCATCATCACTTGTGTGTCTGCTTTTAATGTTTATCGGTGGTTCACCTGTAGGAACAGCAGGAGGAATTAAAACTGTCACATTTGTAATTCTTATTGCATCAGCTTTTTCTTCCGTAAGAAATAAAGAAGATACAAATTTATTCGGAAGACGACTCACTAAACAAGCAGTCAGCAAAGCAGTTGCTGTTACTTGTATGTCTTTCATTATTATGTTTGTTTCTACTGTTTTGCTTTCAGCAGTTACAAAAGCATCAGCAATGGATATCGTTTATGAAACGGTCAGTGCAACAGCAACGGTTGGTCTTACAAGGAATCTTACTTCATCACTTGACAGTATAGGTAAATTGATTATTATTGTAACAATGTATCTTGGCAGAGTAGGTCCTATATCACTTGCAGTTGCATTTAATAAGAAAAAAGAAAACCAGAATTTAATCAGAAATCCGATTGAAGAAATCAGTGTGGGATAAGAGGGATATGTTATGGGTATTAATAAAACTTACGCAGTATTTGGTCTTGGCAGATATGGAACAGCTGTTGCAGAAGAATTGGTAAACAATGGAGCAGAAGTGTTAGCTGTTGACATTGACCAGAATCTTGTTAACAATGCTATAAAAACGGTTCCTGTTTGTAAATGTGCAGATATTACTGACCCTGAGGTGATCAAAAGGCTGGCAATTTCTAACATTGATGTTGTTATAATTTCTATGGCAAGTAATCTTGAAGATAGTGTAATGGCGGTAGCACTTTGCAAAGAGGCGGGAGTAGAAACTGTTATTGTGAAATGTGCTAATGAAATGCACCAGAAGATTTTAAGCCGTGTTGGTGCAGATAAAGTTATTTTTCCTGAAAAAGAATCAGGAAAGCGTCTTGCAAAAAATTTGCTTACTTCAGGTTTTTCGGAAATGATAGAGCTTTCTGACGATATCTCTATGGTGGAAATCAATATGAAAGATGAGTGGGTAGGCAAAACATTGATTGAATTGAGTTTGCGTAAAAAATATTCCATTAATGTGGTAGCCATTCGCAATGGTGATGAAGTTTTCACAACAATTGACCCTGCACTTCCGTTGCAAAAAGGTATGAAATTGATAGTTATAGCAAAAACCTCCAAATTACAAAAGCTGAAAAACTGATAAGCATAAAATGTATCAGAGAGTTCCGATAGCGTTGATTGGCAAAAATTTCGGGAGGTGTATATATGTTTTTCAAGAAAAAAACCAAGCCTGCAAAAGAGATCAGTGAAGACAAAGATGTTCCGCACTGTTTTCCGGTAGGAGCTTTTGGTGGACGAGGGGAACATAATATACTGGAAGGCACATGGAGTATAAACGAAAATGTACTTACAGTACGTTTAAAAGATTATTATTTTACTGATTGGGGTGGGGTATCTCAACTTGTGTCTGAAACTGAATTTGAAGGTTCATGGTCTTTTGAAGGAACACAACCATCCAAAGAAGTATTAAAAGATTGTGTGTTGGAAATTGCGCAGAATCCAAAATTAAGATTCTTCAATCTGACAGAAGAAAATCTTATATTTTTAAATAAATCAAAGAAGGAATAAATTTATGGGCAAAAATATATCTGTCATAACAATTGAAGAATTTTTATCTTCAAATTGCAATAAAAAATGCAATTTATTCAATAAACAAAAAAACAACTCCGCTTGAATTTTATGTTCAGGTGGAGTGATTTTTTTATCTCAAAATCTTTTGGAAAATCTGCTCATAATTTCTACAAAAAGTGTGATACTAATATCACATTTATTTTGCAAAAAAGAGGGTTTTCGGCGATTTTAGAAAGGAGTAGAATCATTCTGGAATATGCGTCAGTAATCTATTGATCTGAGCAACCAAAATTGAATATCCAAGCTGTCACAAAGCCGGATGAGTATCCAACTCATTTGGCTTTTTCTTTGGCACTTTTGTTATGCACTTTCCTATCGATTGAATTTTACATCAATTTTACACGGATATGATTACCAATTTTACACCGCCGCTATAAAATATGAGTAAAATGCGGATGAAACGGACTACATATAAAGATTATAATAGATATGAGGTTGTGTAAATGAACATTTTTGACGTACTTATGCTCATAGGCGGACTTTGTTTATTCCTTTTCGGAATGAACCTTATGGGCGGTGCACTGGAACGAAGTGCAGGCAGCAAACTTGAAATTATGATCGGCAAGCTGACATCAGGTAAGTTTGCAGGCTTACTTACCGGTCTTGGCGTTACAGCGGTTGTTCAAAGTTCATCCGCTACAACGGTTATGGTCGTTGGTTTTGTTAATTCAAAACTTATGAATCTGAAACAAGCCATTCACGTTATTATGGGTGCCAATATCGGTACTACTGTTACGGCATGGATCTTGAGCCTTAGCGGTATTTCAGGCAGTAATATGTTCCTGAAACTTCTGAAGCCTTCTTCTTTTACACCTGTTCTTGCGCTTATTGGTATTGTACTCTTTATGTTTACAAAGAGCAACAAGAAGAAGGACATCGGTATGGTGCTTCTCGGCTTTGCAACTCTTATGTTCGGTATGGAAACGATGACCGGTGCAGTTTCAGGGCTTAGAGATGTTCCTGCTTTCCAGGAACTGTTTATTATGTTCAAGAATCCTATCCTTGGTGTCATTGCCGGTGCGGTTCTTACTGCCATTATTCAGTCCAGCTCAGCCTCTGTTGGTATTTTGCAGGCATTGGCGGCTACAGGAGCCGTTTCCTACGGTGCGGCAATCCCGATCATTATGGGACAGAATATCGGCACCTGTGTTACCGCAATGATTTCTTCTGTTGGTACAACAAAGAATGCTAAGCGTGCGGCGCTTGTGCATTTGTCCTTTAATATCATAGGAACCGTTGCGTGTCTGATAGTATTCTCCCTCGTCAATATGCTTCTTGCACCGGCGTTACTGAATGAATCCGCTTCGTTTGCGGGAATTGCAACGGCACACTCAATTTTTAATATTGTATGCACCTTGCTCCTGCTTCCTATGTCAGGACTCCTTGAAAAACTGGCATATAAACTCGTTCCCGATTCCAAGTTGCCCGAAAAGGTTTCTGAACTTGATGACAGACTTCTCGGGACTCCCGCAATTGCCTTAGAGTGTGCACACAACCTTACTCGCGATATGGCTAAGGTTGCTACGGATGCACTCAAAAGCAGTGTGGAATGTCTTGGCACTTATGACAAAGCCAAGGCAGAAGCTATCCGTGAAGCGGAAGATAAAACAGACCATTTTGAAGATATTATCGGCAGCTATCTCGTTAAGATGAGTATGAGGCAGCTCAATGAAACCGAAGGCGCAATGGCATCTATGCTTTTGAAAGCCATCGGAGACTTTGAGCGTATATCCGACCACGCTGTAAATATTCTCGAATCTGCCGAAGAAATGCGTGAAAAAGGAATTGTGTTCTCAGAGGGTGCAAAAGCAGAAATGGATTCGCTGTGTGCGGCAACCACCGAAATTGTAATGCTGTCGTATGGCGCATTTATAGAGAATAACGCTGAACAGGCATATCTTGTAGAACCCCTTGAGCAGGTCATTGACAGAATGAAAGAGCTTCTCCGTACCCGTCATATCGACCGCTTGCGTTTGGGTGATTGCGGTATTGAAGCGGGCTTCGTGTGGAGCGACCTCATTACCAACCTGGAAAGAGTATCCGACCACTGCTCCAATATTGCAGGATGCGTTATGGATACGAAAGAGCAGAATATGAATCTGCACGAATCTCTCAAACTGCTCAGAAGCGACAATGAGTTATACAGAGAAAAATATACGGAATATACCAAAAAGTATCTTTCTTTCGTATAAATTATCAAATCGCCTCTTCCGTACGAAGAGGCGATTTTTGCTTTTTGTTTGTGTGTGGTGTTATATAATTGCAATTAAATAAAGAATGTATTATAATAAAAAAGTAACAAAAGGAGTGTGGAATATGATTTGGTGTGTTGATGATGACAGTACGATCCGCGAAATTGAGGTTTACACATTAAAGCAAACGGGCTTTGAAGCCCGTGGCTTTGCCGATGGTGTTTCTATGCTCGAAGCATTGAAAACCGAAATTCCGGAGCTTATTGTCCTCGATATTATGATGCCGGAAATGGACGGACTTGAGGTTCTTGAAAAGCTCCGTTCTGAATCAGCTTACAAAGATATTCCGGTAATTATGGCGACCGCAAAAGGCACCGAGATGGATAAGATCAGTGGCCTTAATTCCGGTGCTGACGATTATCTTGTAAAACCCTTTGGTGTTATGGAAATGGTTGCCCGTGTAAAAGCGGTACTTCGCCGTACCACAAAGGAAGAAGCATCCACTGATATTACAGTAGGCAATATCACATTGAAGGAGGCTGAGCATAAGGTTATCGCAGATGGCGAAAAGGTTGAGCTTACCCACAAAGAATTTGAGATGCTCAAACTCTTTATGCGGAATCCGGATATGGTATTTTCAAGAGATAAGCTGATGAGTGAAATTTGGGGTATGGATTACATCGGTGAAACCCGTACCGTTGATATGCACATTAAAACCATTCGCCACAAGCTCGGCAATGCCAGCGGTCAGATTAAGACCGTTATCGGTGTTGGGTACAGATTGGAGAATGAGGCTGATGGAAGCCGAAACCATCACGCCTGACAAATAATAATTTTAAATTTTTTCTCGTTTCATCGTTTGTAATACGATAGTATTACTGCACTCTTCACCTTCGCCTCTCTTAAAAATTATTTATTCGGCAGGTCGAAGACTTTCACACAAGAAAGGGGGAAAAGGCGGCGAGCGAAACCGTAATGGATTCAGCTTCCGTCAGCCTTATATGACAAAAAAGATATTTCACTCCATATTTACGGTGGCATTGGTGGTGCTTCTTGCGAGCATCGGCATTACAACAAGCTTTTTGTATGACTATTTTAATGATTCTCAGGTGAAACAGTTAAAGGCAGAGTTGTCCCTTGTTGCCGACACTGTCAACGAAGTAGGCGTTGAATATTTCGAGAACTTTGATTCCACCGTTTTCCGTTTTACTGTGGTGGATGCTGACGGCACTGTGCTTTGCGATACGCAAGTAAATGCTGCCGAAATGGAAAACCACGCCGACCGTGAAGAAATTATCGAAGCGTTTAAGGATGGTAAAGGCAGTAGTGCGAGAAATTCCTCAACGCTGACTGAAAAGACTTTTTATGAGGCAGTAAAACTCCGAAACGGCCATGTGCTTCGTATCTCTGTAAGCCGGTTTACTGTAGGCCCCTTGATTCTTGGTATGCTTCCTGCCATTGTTGCTATTATTTTGATTGCAGCAGCAGTTGCCGGTATTCTTTCTCACACTATGGCAAAAAAGGTAACCGAGCCTTTGATAAAACTTGATTTGGAGCATCATTCTGACAACAGTACATATGAGGAATTGACTCCCATACTCACTAAGGTTCGCAGACAGCACAAACAAATTAAATCTCAGAAGGAAACCCTGCGCCGTAAATCCGATGAGTTTGAGCAGATCGTTTCTTCGATGAATGAAGGTCTTGTGCTCCTTGATGAACATGGTATGGTGCTCAGTATGAATACGGCGGCAAAGAAGATATTTGCCGTGAAAAAGGATGTTAACGGTAGTGATTTCCTGCTTGTTGACCTTACAAGTAAAATGAGCAAGGCAATCTGGAACGCTCTTGACGGCAACCGCAGCGAATACACCGAGGAAAGACAGGGTAACGAGTATCAATTTACCATCAATCCCATTGAATCGGACGGCAGGATTCTTGGTGCAGTTATTCTCGTGTTTGATATCAGCGACCGTGCTTTTGCAGAGCGTAACCGTCAGGAGTTCACTGCAAATGTTACTCACGAACTCAAAACTCCGCTTCAATCCATTATCGGAAGTGCAGAATTGCTTGAAAACGGTCTTGTGAAGCCTGAAGATACTGCAAGATTTGTTGGTAATATCCGCAAAGAAGCAACAAGACTTGTATCACTCATTAACGATATTATCCGCCTTTCTCAGCTTGATGAAAATCACGAACCTGCAACGGAAACAGTGGAACTGACAGAGGTTGCAAAAGAGGTCGTTGAGGATCTCGCAGTATCGGCGGCAAAGAAAAATGTGAAACTGGGCATAAAAGGTGATCCTCAAACCATTTTCGGTGTGCGTCGTTATATTTACGAGATTATCTATAATCTTTGTGATAATGCTATTCGCTACAACGTGGACGGCGGTAAGGTGAAAATAAAAATTGGCGAAGATAACGGTCATGCAGTTGTAACTGTGAAAGACACCGGTATCGGTATTGCTCCCGAACATCAAAGTCGTATATTTGAGAGGTTCTATCGGGTAGATAAGAGTCATTCCAAAGAAACCGGTGGCACCGGTCTCGGACTTTCTATCGTAAAACATGCTGTACAGTATCATAGCGGCAAGGTAACTCTTGAAAGCGAACTCGGAAAAGGAACAACGATCACAATTGCTTTTTAATTTTCGAAGGCACTTCATTGTTTGAAGTGCCTTTTCCTTTATAAAAAATAAAAACAATTGGAAATTCTACTCATAATTTCTACAAAAAGTGTGATACTAATATCACATTTATTTTGCAAAAAAAGAAGAGATTAATATATGAAAGCAACTGAAATAGTTCGCAGAATAGACGACCTTGGCAGGGTTGTTATTCCCAAGGGAATCAGGAGAACAATGAGAATCAGTGAGGGTGACCATTTGCTGACAACATTGACAGTTTTCGACAGGTTTTGCATTGTGATACATAGTGTGGCAAATAGGTATAAAGAAACAGCGAGATGAAATTCACCTCGCTGTATTTATTAAGGTTTCATGACTTTTGCGAATTCATATGGTATGCTCAAATTGTCTTTTCCAAAACCGAGTTTGATATCTGGTTTGTTGGATCCGTGAAAATCGCTGCCTCCACTTTGCTTCAAGCCAAAATGGGTTGCTATTGCTATTGATTTGTTTGTTAAATCGTCATCGTATAACGAATAGAAGCATTCCATTCCATCAAGCCCGTGTTCTTTTGCTAAAGGTATAAAATCTATTAATTCTTTTTCCGAGAGATTTAAAAACGGATGTGCTAAAATTGGAACAGCACCGATAGATTTGATAAATTTAATTATTTCAAAAGCAGTAATCCTTTTAGGCTCAATATAATGACCTGCATTTTTTGATAGCACTGTTTCAAAAGCGTTTTTTATAGATTCGGTATATCCTTTTGCAGTCAATTCGGCAGCAATATGTGCGCGATTAATTTTTCCGTTTGGTGATTTGCTCTTTAAATCCGAATAGTTAATATGATAGCCTGCATTATTTAAAGACTTTACCAATGCGATATTGCTTTCCTCTTTTCGTTTATTTGCATCTGCCATTAAATCGCAAACCGTACTTAACATTTTTTCGGGAATATACAGTCCTAAAAGATGCAATTCTGTTCCGTTATAATCAACAGAAAATTCAGCTCCGGCAATTGCTTCTATATTTTTATCTCTTGCTGCAGATAAAAATTCGGGAATTCCATCAACAGTATTGTGGTCACAGAGTGCAACGGCAGATAAGCCTATTTCAATTGCTTTTTCAACGATTTCAGCAGGCGTGAAAGTCCCATCTGAAAATATAGAATGTGTGTGTAAATCACATTTTTTGGTCATATAATCACCACCTTTAATTTATTATAACACATTTAATTTTAAAAGTAAATTCTCACAGTATAAATTCCCTTTAATCACAAATAATAGTATCACGATTTGAATTTAAAGGAGAATTTATATATGAAAGCAACTGGAATTGTCCGTAGAATAGACGACCTTGGCAGGGTTGTTATTCCCAAGGAAATCAGAAGAACAATGAGAATCCGTGAAGGTGACCCGTTGGAAATTTTTACTGCAAGTGACGGTGAAGTTATTTTTAAAAAATATTCACCTATCGGTGAGGTTTCAAACACAGCAAAGCAGTATGCAGAAGTTCTGAACAGAAGCACAGATTTGCCTGTGTTGATTTTTGACAGAGACCATGTTATTTCCTGTGCAGGTATTCCGAGAAAAGAAGTTATCGACAGAAGAGTAAGCCCTGAACTTGAAGATATTATGGAAAACAGAGCAAGCTACACTCAGAAAGATTCTGCTCATTCTCTTTTTCCTGCTGAGGGGATTGACCGTTCAGCATCAATTGCTTTTCCCATTATAGGAAGCGGGGATGTGCTTGGTGCAGTTGTTCTTCTTTCTTCAGATGACGGAAAGAAAATTACTGAAACTGAAATCAAGCTCATTCAGGTCGCCGCATCTTTTTTAGGAAAACAGATGGAAGAATAAAAAACACCGTAGAGTAATGTTACTCTACGGTGTTACAGCTTGTCGAAAAAGTAGTTTTCGACAAGCTGGGAGACTGCCGAGAAATCTGCAGAATGACATTTTTGAACCCCGAAGATGTACAATGGTACCTCGAGAGGGTGAAAAAATGGCAAATATATGCAAAAAGTG
>JAZSJD010000024.1:0-35355 GCA_045534165.1 Acutalibacteraceae bacterium
GATATGCCTAAGGTTATGAAAGGCCTTGGTATCGCAATTGTTTCAACATCAATGGGTATTATGACAGACAAGGACGCACGCAAGGCAAATGTCGGCGGTGAAGTTCTTGCATTCATCTGGTAAGGAGGTGCTGTTAGAATGTCACGTATAGGCAAGATGCCGATTGATATTCCGGCAGGTGTTGATGTAACAATCGACGGCAGCACTGTAACCGTAAAGGGTCCCAAAGGTGAACTCACCAGAACAGTGCATCAGAATATCACAGTTGAAAAGGACGGCGCTGTTATCACAGTTACACGTCCCAATGATGAGAATCTCAACAAATCACTTCATGGTCTTACACGTACACTCATCGCAAACATGGTTGAAGGTGTAAGCAAAGGTTTCTCAAAGGAACTTGAAGTTAACGGTGTTGGTTACCGTGCTGCAAAGAATGGTAAAGAACTCGTTCTTACAGTTGGTTACTCTCATCCTGTAACATTTGAGGAAACAGATGGTATTACTATCGAAGTTCCCGGTCCGAACAAGATCATTATTTCAGGATCTGACAAACAGAAAGTCGGCCAGTTTGCAGCAGAAGTTCGTGAAGTACGTCCTCCCGAACCCTACAAAGGCAAGGGTATCAAGTATGTTGACGAACACATCCGCCGCAAAGAAGGTAAGGCCGCTAAGGGCGGTAAATAATCTAATATCAAGGAGTGAAAAATTATGGTTAACAGACCTGACAGCAATAAGGCAAGAAGTCAGCGCCATAAGAGAGTCCGTGGTAAAATCAACGGAACTGCAGAGCGTCCTCGCCTTAATGTATTCCGCTCCCTTCAGAATATCTACGCTCAGTTAATCGATGACGTAAACGGTGTAACACTTGTTAGCGCATCATCTGTTGAGAAAGATTTTGAAGAATACGGCGGAAATAAATCCGCAGCCCGCAAGGTTGGCGAAATGCTCGCAAAGAGAGCCATCGAGAAAGATATTACAGATGTAGTATTTGACCGTGGCGGATATATATATCACGGCCGTGTACAAGAGTTGGCCGAAGGCGCCCGTGAAGGCGGCCTCAAGTTCTAATGAAGGAGGAATAACTTTGGCTAATATTGAAACACAGGCAAACGAGCTTCAGGAAAGAGTTGTTACTATCAACCGTGTTTCTAAAACTGTTAAGGGTGGTAGAATTTTCAAATTCGCAGCTCTTGTAGTTGTTGGTGATGGTAACGGCACCGTAGGCTTCGGTCTCGGTAAATCCGGTGAAGTACCGGATGCAATCCGTAAAGGTATCGAAGATGCCAAAAAGAATCTTATTAAAGTTTCTCTTAAAGGAACAACAATTCCTCACGAAGTAATCGGTAAATTCGGCGCAGGCGTAGTTCTTATGAAACCCGCTGCACCTGGTACCGGTGTTATCGCAGGTGGTCCTGTTCGTGCTGTTGTTGAAACAGTAGGTATTAAGGACATCCGTTCTAAGGCTCTTCGTTCAAACAATCCGTGCAATGTTGTTAGAGCAACAATTGACGGTCTTTCCAAGCTTCGCAATGCAGATGAAGTTGCAGCGATCCGTGGAAAATCAACAAAAGAAATTTTAGGTTAAGGAGGGTGGATTAAATGGCAAACGTTCAGGTAAAGCTTGTAAGAAGCTTAATCGGAAGCAAGAAAGACCAGATAGCCACCGCTCATGCACTTGGTCTTCACAAAATCGGAGATGTAGCTGTACAGCCTGCAAATCCGCAGACACAAGGAAAAATTAATAAAATTAACCACCTCATCGAGGTAACCGAAGCGTAAGCAAGGAGGTGCGACAAATGAAATTGCACGAACTTTCCCCGGTACCCGGTTCAACAAAAGAACGTAAACGTATCGGTAGAGGTCCCGCATCAGGTCAGGGTAAAACTGCTGGTAAAGGACATAAAGGTCAGAAGGCACGTGCCGGCAGAGGTATGCAGATCGGCTTTGAAGGCGGTCAGATGCCCTTGCAGAGAAGAATTCCCAAGAGAGGCTTCAACAACATTTTCCGTAAGGAATTTGCAATTGTTAATCTTGCAAGCCTTGAAAAGGTATTCAATGATGGCGACACAGTAACAATCGAGGCTCTTATCGCAAACGGTCTCGTAAAGAAAACTCTTGACGGTGTTAAGGTTCTTGGAAACGGCGAAATTTCAAAGAAACTTACCGTTCAGGTAAACGCTTATTCTGAAACTGCTAAATCAAAGATTGAGGCTGCAGGCGGAAAGGCAGAGGTGGTATGACATGATCAAAACCTTTGTCAATGCATGGAAAATTCCGGATATTCGTAAGAAAATCCTTTTTACAGCACTCATTGTTTTGATTTTCAGAATAGGTTCTGTCATTCCGGTTCCTTTTGTTAATATTGCAGAAGGCGGACTTTTTGGCAGTGGCTTAGAAGGTACTTTTGTTGAGTACCTGAATATGATGACGGGTGAAGCATTCAGCTACGGTACAATTTTTGCACTGTCAATCACTCCGTACATCAACAGTTCAATCATTATGCAGCTCTTAACAGTTGCTATTCCTGCTCTTGAAAGATTGTCAAAAGAAGGCGAAGAAGGCAGAAAGAAAATTGCTGCTATCACTCGTTATGTAACAGTTGGTCTTGCTCTTATGCAGAGTACAGCTTACTACTTCTTTGTAAAAGCTCAGGGCTTCCTTTCAGTGGACAAAAGTGGTGATCCCTTCACAGGTTTCTGGGCAGTGTTCCAGGCAGTAACCATCGTCCTTTGTTTCACAGCAGGTGCTGCACTTGTTATGTGGCTTGGTGAACAGATTAATGAAAAAGGTATCGGCAATGGTATCTCAATGATCCTTTTTGCAGGTATCGTTTCAAGAATTCCCACATTCTTCTTCCAGCTCTTCGATAGCAGCAACGGTGGTTATTGGAGCTATGGTGAAAAAGCATACTATGTACTTTCACCCCTCGTTGTAGTAATCACACTTCTTATGATTGCTTACATCGTATGGATGGACAATGCGGAAAGACGTATTCCCGTTCAGTATGCAAAACGCGTAGTTGGACGTAAAATGTATGGCGGACAGAGCACACATATTCCGATTAAGGTTAATATGTCAGGTGTTATGCCCATCATCTTCGCAAGCTCAATTCTTTCACTTCCCCCAACAGTTCAGTTATTCTTTGATGCTAACAAACTTTCAGATGGCTGGAAAGGTTTCTTCAAAGTGTTTACAGCTGAACACTGGGCATATGGTATTATGTATTTCGTATTGATTATCTTCTTTGCATATTTCTATGCAACAATCCAGTATAATCCCATCGAAATGGCAAATAACATCAGAAAGAACAGCGGTGCAATCCCCGGTATTCGTCCCGGCAAGCCCACATCAGATTATATCGGCAGAATTCTTTCAAGAATTACACTCCTCGGAGCATTGCTTATCAGCGTAGTTGCAATCTTCCCGATTGTTTACTCACAGATCTGCGGTCTCTTCTTGGATCACGGTATGAACATTTCACTTGGTGGTACATCAATCATCATCCTTGTTGGTGTTGCTCTCGAAACTGTTAAACAGCTTGAAAGCCAGATGATGATGCGTCACTATAAGGGCTTCCTCGATTAATAGAAAAGGAGAAAAAGATATGAAACTTATTCTTCTTGGTGCACCGGGTGCAGGTAAAGGAACTCAGGCAGAAGTTATCTGTGAAAAGCTTTCAATACCTGCAATCTCAACCGGTAACATTATCCGTGAAGCATTGAAAAATGGCACGGAAATGGGACTTAAAGCAAAATCATTCATTGATGCAGGTCAGCTTGTTCCTGATGAAGTCGTAATCGGCATCATTAAGGACAGACTTGCAGCAGATGACTGCAATAACGGATTCATCCTTGACGGTTTCCCCCGTACAATTCCTCAGGCTGAAGCTCTCGATGCAATGGGCGTTGTTATTGACAAAGTTATTGACATCGAAGTTCCTGATGAAAAAATTGTAAAGAGAATGTCAGGCAGACGTGTTTGCAAGGATTGCGGTGCTTCATATCACTTGGAGTACAAAAAACCTGAAAAAGACGGTGTTTGCAACCTCTGCGGTGGTGAACTTGTTCAGAGAAAGGATGACCATCCGGATACGGTTCTCGATAGACTTAATGTTTATCACGAACAGACAGAACCGCTTAAAACCTACTATGGTAACAAAGGAATCCTTTGCATAGTAGAAGGGCAGGAAGAGGTTAAAGATACAACCGCTCTTACCCTTAAAGCTTTGGAGGATTAAGCATGATAGTGCTCAAGACCAATCGAGAGCTTGCCCTTATGAGAGAGGCTTGCAGGATTTCGGCCGGAGCATTAAAGGCAGCAGGAGAGGCAGTTCAGCCGGGAGTCACTACCGCTGAAATTGATAGGATCGCATACGAATATATAAAGAAGCAGGGTGCTAATCCCAACTTCCTTCATTTGTATGATTTTCCTGCTACCGCATGCATTTCCATAAACGATGAGGTTATTCACGGAATACCGAGTAAAAATCGCGTAATCAAAGAAGGCGACATCGTCAGCATTGACCTTGGCGCAGAGCTCGGAGGATATAACGGAGATAACGCCGCCACATTTGCAGCAGGAAAAATCAGTCCTGAAGCACAGCGGCTGTGCGATGTGACAAAAGAAAGCCTTTATGAAGGAATTAAAATGGCACTCGCAGGTGGCAGACTCGGTGATATCGGATGGGCAGTTCAGAATTATTGCGAATCACGAGGTTACGGTGTTGTAAGGTCTTTCACGGGCCACGGCATCGGCAGAAAAGTCCATGAAGACCCCAGCGTACCGAATTATGGCACACCGGGAAGAGGTGTGCGTCTGTTGCCGGGCATGACTATTGCCATTGAACCCATGATTAATCAGGGTGTACCGGGCGTAAAAACAATGTCAGACGGCTGGACGGTTAAAACGGCTGACGGAAAACTTTCCGCACATTTCGAACATACAATTGCAATCACTTCAAACGGACCGGTAATTCTTACCGAGCTTTGATAGGAGGCAATGGTGTGGAAATCGAAAAAGGCAGAGTTGTCAGGTCGAAAGCCGGACACGATTCGAACGATATTTTTGCGGTTGTCGGGACAGATGCAAACAATGTTTACATCTGTGACGGGAAAGAACGTAAGGTAGAAAAACCGAAACGTAAAAACCCAAAACATATAGAAGTAACATCCTATATGGTTTCACCCGAAGAAATGGCAGCCAATGGAAGGTTAAAGAAAGCACTCAGTAAAATCAAAGCTGAGGCAGACAAATCATCAGGAGGTTTTGTTAATGGCCAAACAGGATATGATAGAGGTTGAAGGAACCGTTATCGAAGCTCTTCCGAATGCAACATTTAATGTTGAATTGGAAAACGGAGTTAAGATCTTAGCTCACATTTCCGGAAAACTCAGAATGAACTACATTCGAATCCTTCCGGGAGATAAAGTGACGGTAGAAATGTCGCCATATGACCTGACTCGAGGTCGTATTACATGGCGATCCAAATAAGAATCAGTACAGCAAAAAGCTGTATGAAGCAAGTATTTTAGGAGGTATTCAATTATGAAAGTCAGACCTTCTGTAAAGAAAATTTGCGAGAAGTGCAAGATTATTAAACGCAAGGGAAAAATCATGGTAATCTGTGAAAATCCCAAGCACAAGCAGCGTCAGGGTGAATCCGGCGCAACCCACTTAATGGAGGTGCAACTGACAAATGGCACGTATTTCAGGTGTTGACTTACCAAGAGAAAAAAGAGTTGAAATCGCTCTCACATACATCTATGGTATTGGTCGCAAAACTGCATGTGACATTATAGCAGCAACAGGTATTAATCCTGACACAAGAGTTAAGGATTTAACTGAAGAAGATGTTTCAAAACTTCGTGAGTATATCGACCACAACGTAAAAGTTGAAGGTGACCTCAGAAGAGAAACAGCATTTGATATCAAAAGGCTTATCGAAATCGGTTGCTATCGTGGCGTACGTCACCGTAAGGGTCTGCCCGTAAGAGGTCAGCGCTCAAAGACAAACGCACGTACACGTAAGGGTCCGAAGAAGACAATAGCTAATAAGAAGAAATAATTGAAGGAGGAATAAGTAATGGCAAAAGTAGTTAAAAAAGCTGGTGCAACACGCCGTCGCCGTGAGCGTAAAAATATTGAGCGTGGAGCAGCACACATTCAATCCACCTTCAACAACACTATCGTAACAATTACCGATACACAGGGTAATGCTGTGTCATGGGCAAGTGCGGGTGAAATGGGCTTCAGAGGCTCAAGAAAATCAACTCCCTTTGCAGCACAGACAGCAGCAGAAACAGCAGCGAAAGTTGCTATCGATCACGGTATGAAAACAGTTGAGGTTTACGTTAAAGGCCCCGGACAGGGACGTGAAGCTGCAATCAGAGCATTGCAGACAGCAGGCCTTGATGTTACAATGATCAAGGACGTAACTCCTATTCCCCATAACGGCTGCCGTCCTCCCAAGAGAAGACGCGTATAACCTAAATTTTGGAGGTGTAATATTATGGCAAGATATACCGGTCCGGTATGTAAATTGTGCCGTCGTGAAGGCAAAAAGCTCTTCCTCAAAGGTGACAGATGCTACACAGAGAGATGCGCTTTTGAACGTCGTTCATATGCTCCCGGTCAGCACGGCCAGAGCCGTAAGAAGGTTTCTGAATACGGTATGCAGCTTCGTGCAAAGCAGCAGGCTAGACGTTACTACGGCATTAATGAAACTCAGTTCCATAAATATTTCTTGATGGCTGAAAAGCGTCAGGGTGTTACAGGTGAAAACCTTCTCAGAATTTGCGAAAGCAGACTTGATAACGTAATTTATCTTCTCGGCTGGGCAAACTCAAGAGCAGAAGCAAGACAGCTTGTAATTCATGGACACTATGAAGTAAACTCAAGCAAAGTTGATATTCCGTCATATCTTCTCAAAGCAGGAGATACGGTTTCTATTAAAAGCAAGAGTAAGGACAGCGATAAGTTCAAGGCAGTTCTTGAAGCAAACGCATCACGTCCTGTTCCGCAGTGGCTCGATCTTAACAAGGAAGCAGCAACAGCTAAAATTGTTTCTCTTCCCGAACGTGATCAGATCGCAGCTCCCGTTGAAGAACATCTCATCGTTGAGTTCTACTCTAAATAATCCGCTAAGTAGTCGGATATGGGGTTTGGCGGTATGGGTAGACTCAGCCGCGTAATCTAAAAGAGTGACCTATCATAAACGAAGGAGGTTTTCATATGATTGGAATAGAGAAACCGAAAATTGAAACACTTGCACATGAGGCCGATGGCACATACGGTAAATTTGTACTTGAACCCCTTGAGAGAGGTTATGGACTTACTCTTGGTAACTCAATGAGAAGAGTTCTTCTCTCATCACTTCCGGGTTATGCAATTACATCCGTAAAAATAGATAACGTTCTCCATGAGTTCTCGACAATTGAGGGCGTTAAAGAAGACGTAACAGAAATCGTTCTTAATTTGAAGGAAGTAATCCTCAAATTCCACGGTGATGGTCCGAAAGTAATGTATATTGAGGCTGATGGCGAAGGTGAACTTACTGCAGGCGATATTAAGACTGACAGCGAAGTTGAAATTATCAACCCTGATCATCACATTGCTTCTTTGGATAAGAATGCTCATGTGTATATGGAATTAACCTGTGATAAGGGACGCGGATACGTTTCTGCAGAGCGTAATAAGAAAATTATGCAACCTGCAATCGGCGTAATCGCAATTGACTCAATTTATACTCCCGTAATCAAGGTTAACTATACAGTTGAGAACACACGTGTTGGTCAGATTACTGACTACGACAAGTTAACACTTGAAGTGTGGACAAACGGCACAATTACCGCTAAGGAAGCCGTTTCTCTCGCAGCCAAGATCCTCAACGAGCACCTCAACCTCTTCGGTGACCTCTCAGACGAGGCATACGATACAGAGGTTATGGTCGAGAAAGATGATAATGGTAAAGAAAAAATCTTAGAGATGACCATTGAGGAACTTGACCTGTCCGTTCGCTCATTCAACTGCTTGAAGAGAGCGGGTATCAATACAGTTGAGGACTTGATTAACAAGTCTGAGGATGACATGATGAAGGTTAGAAACCTTGGTAGAAAATCTCTTGATGAGGTTGTTGCTAAGTTGTCCTCTCTTGGTTTCGAGCTCCGTGCGGAAGAAGAATAAAGGAGTGATTTTAAATGCCAGGTACCAGAAAACTCGGCAGAACTAGCGATCATCGCAAAGCTATGCTCAGAGCAATGGTAACATATCTTATTGAGAACGGCAAAATTGAAACCACCGTTACAAGAGCAAAAGAGGTTCGCTCAATGGCTGAAAAAATGATTACAGTCGCAAAAGACGGTTCTCTTGCATCAAAACGTCAGGTATTGGCATATCTTACAAAAGAAGATGTTGCTAAGAAATTGTTTGATGAAGTTGCTCCTAAATATAAGGAAGTAAACGGCGGCTATTGCCGTATTATCAAGACAGGCCCTCGCCGCGGTGACGCAGCAGAAATGTGCATCATCGAACTTATCTAAGTTGTCTTAAGATACGTTAAAACAATTTTCATCCGTGTCATTGTTTTCAATGGCACGGATTTTTCTTTTTGTTTGTGCAGTGTTGCTCTTTTATTCTATTAATGGTATAATTGTTAAAGTGGTGAAGCCGATGAAAATTAAAGAAAAGGGGAGATAACAATGATTTTTGAAAATATGGATAGAATTGTTTTTGCAGGCGATTCTGTAACAGATATGGGAAGTGAAAATCCTGTTGGTGAAGGACTTTTTGATAATCTGGGACGCAGCTATGTGCGAGTTATTGAAAATATGTTGGCAGTATATTATCCTGAAATTAAAGTGCGTGTAACCAATTCAGGTATTTCGGGAAACACAAGCAGAGATTTGCTTCAAAGATTTGACAGAGATGTTGTGAATTTGAAACCTGATTGGGTTTCAATATGCATTGGTATCAATGATGTGTGGCGTCAGTTTGATTGCCCTGCAATGCCTGATATACACGTTTTGCCTGATGAATATGAAGAAAACATGGAAAAGATGATTTTAAAAGTTAAAGATAATGTAAAAGGTATTTTTATTCTCACACCATATATTATGGAGCCTAACTCTGAAGATATGATGCGAAACAGAATGAATGAATATGTGAAAATCTGTAAGAAACTTGCAGAAAAATATAATTGTATTTTTGTGGATTTCCAGAAGATGTATGAGGATTACTGCAATATCCGTCACTCATCTTTTATTGCCTGGGACAGAATTCATCCAAACCAGGTGGGAGCAACCCTTATGGCAAGAGAGTTTTTGAAAAAATGTGAATTTGATTATAGCAGATAAAAACAGAGCCTGAGTGTTTAACACTCAGGCTCTAAAGTTTCTTCTAAAAGATTTAATCCGTTATCATATGAGGAACTTACTTCTCTGAACATATCGTTATAAAAGGATTGTGCAGTTTTTCGTCTTTCTTCAGCAATTTCTTTACCTCTTGAAGTATAAAATCTTGAATAAATTTTTTCGAGCTTGTATTTATACTCCTGAAAAAATGATGGAATCACATCATCTTCACCGGTTGAAACTCTTCCGTCAGGTAAAAGGGAATATAACGGTTCGCACATTGCACCTTGATAAACAAGGGTTCTCGCAATTCCTAAAGTGCCTGCCACATCAATTTTGTCAGCATCAAAAAGAATTTTTGCCTCGATGCTTTCAGGAGCATTGTTTTTTCTGAATCGGTGTGAAGAAATGCAATGTTTTACCTTTTCTGCAAAACTTTTTTCAAATCCTTCTGTCAATAAAAAATTATATGCTTTTTCTGAACCCACTTCTGCGTGACAGAGTTCGGGGTTTTCATTTTGTTCTTGTCTTGCAATATCGTGAAGCAGACAAGCAGAAATCAAAACGTCATAGTCAACATTTTTTTCATAACTTGCAATATCAAGTGCCGAGTATAATACACGATAAACGTGCTCTTTATCATGCGCTGAATCTTTCATACAATCCAGCATATAATTTTCAAGAATTTTAAATGTTTTTTTAGTCATAGCAAGACCTCAGATATATAATTTATAAATTCGTTGCTTTTTCATATTATTTCTGTACGCAAAATAGTGTTCAGGTGGTTTGGTGATTTCAATCAGTTCACTACCGAGTTTTTCAATTGTTTTGTAAGAAGCTATATTATCTTCATCACAAGTTAATATTATTTCATCCATTGCGTGAGCCCTCGCCACCTGTAAAACTAATTTGCAGGCTTTGAAAGAAAAGTTATTACCTCTGAATTTTTCTTCAATTTCATAGCCGATATTGCCGTTATAATATGAATTAAAGTTATTACCAATTCGTATGCTTATTTTGCCTATGAATCTGTCATTGAGAAAGATATCGTAGTAATAAAAAGGCAACAAATCTTTATCGCCTGAATATTTTCCTGAAATTTTCAAAACGATTTCACCATCAGTAAGAAAATCAAAATCATTACGGAATTGAAAATCACGCATTGTTTAATACTCCGTTAATTCACATTCTCTTATTTCTCCACCGTTTATTCTAAAAGATTTAACTTCATACGGTGTGAAAGAAATATTAAATGTGTTGTTCCGGATTTTCAACTTTGTTTCAGCTTTTTCATTTGTTGAATTGTAAAGATGAATACGTATATCACCATTTGAAAGTTTCTTATAGCCTGTCATAATAATGTTATCATTGGTAACAAGCACAGTTGTATCTTTTTTCTCTCCGTTACCTGAGGGGAAGAAAGACAGTGCATAAGCAGGTTGGTTGTAGCTTTCTGCATCCTTGTCAAGGTGAGAAAAATCTGTTGTTAAACGGAAATCAAAATCTCTTTCACCCATATCTATATGATTTGAAAAACGGTCTGAATCTACAATTTTTCTCTCACGTATCGGATGTGCAGAATATACCGCTGTACGCAAAAGAGAAATGTTGATATCTCCTTTGTCAGCACTGTATCCGTGTGTGCCTTTGTTAAATATAGCAAGAGCTTTGTTGTCTTCGAAAAGTCCGCACCATTTCTGGCAAACAACTTCTTTTCCTTCCTTTTCCATTTCTTCTCTGCCGAAAGCCATCTGGGAAACAGCCTTTGCATCTTCAAAAGGAGTGGAGAAAGAAAGCTTGAACATTGTGTTTACGTCATTGACAAAGGTTTTGATATTAATGTCTATATATGAATCGTGTTTAGGGATAGTGTATGTAACAACAGCAACGGAATTTCTGTTTTCAAAGGTTGCCTGAATTTTACATCTTACATCCCCGTTTTCAATTACTCTCACATTTTCATATGTTTCTTCAGGATAACCATTGAAAAGATTTGCTTTTTCTTTGCTTGAAAGAGTGAATTCACCAATTTTTTCATTGAAACTGTCAACAGTCATTCCCCAGGGGTCTTCGTTATCTTTATAAACGTCAATTTTACCGCTGCCTGAGGAGATGTAATCAATTCCACCAACACAATATTTTTCAAGAAGTCCTGTTTTTTTGCTGATACGCACAGTCATTTTATCGTTAATTAAAACAAAATCAGTATCAGTTTCTTCACATTTTTCAATGGGTCTGCGCTCTGCTGAAATTCGCTTTAATTCGCAGTCAAAACGGTTTATGCTCATTGGTTTGAGTTCTGCTCTGAAAACAACTCTCTTTCTCCAGTCAAGGTTTAAATTACTTTCTTCTTGTTCATTCTGAGAGGGGAGGTAGTTTTCGTTTTCGTCACGAACTGTTACCATAGTGGTTTCATTATCGTTCCAGTTCTGATCTTCCAGCTGAAACTCAACTTCAATGTCTTCAATAACAGTGTAGGGATTGGGGTTGAAAACAAGAACGGGAATTTCCCCTTGTTTTCCTTCTTTTTGACCCTCGCACATTTTGAAAAAGGCTTTGGCACAGATTTTTGATGTGATTTCTCTGCCATAATTTAAAAGTCTTATGGAATCTTCTTCACCACTCTTGATCATTGAACCGGGAAGAATATCGTGAAATTCGCAGAAAAGAAGAGCTTTTTCTGCATCTTCAAGCTGATTGCTGTTATAATCAATTCCGCTTACAGCAATCATTTTTTCGCATATTCCAAGGTCATTTTCGAGAGCCCTGTGAAGTTGTTTTATTCTTGCCATTGATGTGTAGCAACCTACCATACAATGTACCATTGACCTGTCAATTACAGTGTTAAGTTTTGTTTTATCAACGAGGCTGAAATATTCATCACAAGAAGAATGCTTCACTTTAATTTCATTGTGATTTTCAATGTATTGCTTAATTTTATCAAGATCGATTTTTGAAGGTCCGCCACCATGGTTTCCTATACCCCAGGCAAGGAGATTGGGTCCATCAATTGCATCTTCAAGAAAACGGTCAATCTTTTCAGTTGCTTTGCCTTTACCTGAATTATAGCTACCATAAGACCTGTGACCGATAATTTCGCTACCGTCATAACCTTTCCAGATGAAGTTTTCTTCATCGACTATATTGTAGGGGCGGTGAAAGATATAATGCTCAAAACCGCTTTTTTTCAAAATCTGAACAAGACCACGGGTGTGACCGAAAGAATCAAAATTGACAGCAGTTTTTGTTTTAATGCCGAATTTATCCATAAAATACTTTCCGCCAATTTCCATCTGACGGATAAGAGA
This sequence comes from Acutalibacteraceae bacterium, assembly GCA_045534165.1. Taxonomy (GTDB): domain Bacteria; phylum Bacillota; class Clostridia; order Oscillospirales; family Acutalibacteraceae; genus SIG575. The sequence continues at coordinate 12,656 of JAZSJD010000024.1, forward strand.
TTCTCCTGATGGCATAACACAATCAGGTTGTAGATACCAGCCACCCATTATGTGCCATTTTCCCTCTTTTACAAGTTTTTGTATTCTGGCAAAAAGATCAGGCTCGTTTTCTTCAACCCATTCATACAGAACAGATTCGTTATGGTTAAAAATAAAACCGTCATATTCTTCGCAGAATTTTGCTGCAACACGGAAAGTTGATATGGCTTCAGCCATACCTTCCTGCCTTTGCCACAGCCACACAGGGTCTAAATGTGCATTGCACAGTAAGTAAATTTCTTTCATTACTCTCACCTCTGAAAAAAGTATATCATAAGAAGTGAACAAAAACAATTTTAATTTTTATTTTCATTTGTGAAAAGTATAAACATACCCAATACAATAACAATTATTCCCATTGAACCAAGAATAAAAGAAAAAACAGGTGATAAAAATTGAGATATAGAAGTTATTACCCCACCAAAAATAATTATAAAAATCCCAGATTTAAAACCAAAAGATTTCATACACTACCTCCTTTATTTGCACTTATATAGGTGCAAATAAATTATAGAAGAATAATATAATAAAGTCAATAGTTTTGTTCCTAAATAAGTGCAAAAGAGTGATTGTGATGAATATAGAAATTGAAAAGAAAATAGGTAAGAATATTCGTGATTTAAGAGAAAAAGCAGGGATGACCCAGGATATGTTATCTGCAAAATTGCAACTTGATGGTTGTGATATAACCAGAAGTGCAGTAGCAAAAATAGAAGTGGGGCAAAGACATCTTTATCCGGATGAAATAGTCTTGATTAAAAATATTCTTAATGTTACTTATGATGAAATTTTTGACTTAGAATGAAGAAACCTCTGACAGTTAACTGTCAGAGGTTTTAATTAATTATAAGTTAGTTTATGCTACTGTATCTTCAATTGAAATAAGACCATTAAATACGCCTACATAAGCATGACCGTTAGGACCGATTGTGATGGGACCGTAGGAGTTGTTCCAGTTATTACCGCAACCTGTGAATACTTTGTAGAGAGTTTCACCTGTTCTGAAATCAACTGCTGTGAAGTACCATGCAACTGCACTTTTGGGGATATCATCGTTCTTAACCCTTGTGTAGAGGTAGAGAATACCGTTTTCTGTTGACATCTTGGGAACAACTGTTGCAGATGCTTCTTCACTATGCCATGCAAGTTCAAGCTTTGTGCAGTCATAGTTCATATCAAGTCTTGTAACACCGGGTTCACTTGTGGGGTCTGTTACAAGAAAGCCTGCACCTGTTTCTGAATAGTTGTTTTCAATGATGAATGAACGACCGTAAGCGACAATTGAGTTTTCACTTACAGATTTGCCTTCTGTGAAGAGGGGATACTGGTCAACAACTTCACCTGTTTCACGGTCATAGACAACAATATTTACTTTGCCGTCAGCGTTGTCTGTAATAGCACAGAGTTTTCTTACACCAATCTGTTTTGCACCTTCGCCTTCCTTGTCATAAACAGGAACGTCAAGGAGTGTGGGAGTTGTACCTGAACCCTGGTTGATAGCACCGGGTTTAAGAGTTGTACCTCTGTCGTATTCAGTTCTCCATGTGTATGTGGGGAGTTTGTCTTCGCCGATTTCGAAACGATACATAGCTCTGTCAGAAACGATATAGATACCGTCTTCGCAGATAGCAAATGTGTTCTGGATTTCTTCATTTTCATCTTCTAAGCCTGTGAGATCTTTAAGGTTTAAAACGTGAACTTCTTCTGTTTCAGCATCGATATAACCAACTTCACCGGGACGAGTGAGGAACCAGATGTTGCCTTCATAGTCAGGCATTGCGTCTGTGAGATGTGAACCTTCGGGAAGTTTATCGTCAATATCCCATTCTTTTTCAATTTTCCATTCAGGTTTTCCTGATGATTCATCAATGTAGTAAATCTGAATTACGTTTTCAGAGTTACCGATGATGGGTCTGTCGCCGTCAAGAAGATGACAGTAAGCACCGCCTGATGTGTCTGAAGAAATTGCACTGAAGTTGAGAGTTTTGATAGCTTCAACTGTTGAGGGACGCTGGGGAAGTCTTGTTTCAGCAAGAATTTCAAGAGTGTCAGCATCGATAAGAAGAAGACGGAAGCCAACTACATTACCGCTGATGCACATAATTCTGCCTTGTGAGTCGAACATAAGTGTAGCAACGAGACCACCGAAAACGTTCATTGAACGTGATTTAACAACGGGATTGATACCAAGAGGTCCCATGTAATCATATGTGTCTGTGTTGTAACCGTTACCGTGCATACCATTTGTGCCTTCTAAAGCAAGGTAGGGATGCTGAGGAATGGGAAGATTGCCCTCATCTTCAAGGGGGTTAGCTACTGCAGCTTCGCCATAAAATGCAGGGCATTTTTTTGCAGCGATAGGCTGTCTGATTTGACCGCCCGGGCTTAAAAACAGCATAAGAAAAGCTGAAATTGCTGTTAAGATTTTCATGAAAATAGAATTCATTTTGTTTTCTCCTTTTAGTTTTATTTTAATAAATCCGAAGATTGGTATCAATAAAAATTATACCATAATTTTCCCGAAAATCAATATTATTAAAAAAAACGCCCGTAGAAAAACCACGAGCGTTTTTGTTTAATAGTTACATATTGCAAATCACACAAAAAGACCTGCAATGTCATTTATAAGTTTAATAGGAAGGATTGCTATAAGAAGCCTTACAACATTGTCACAAATTGCAGATGCGAGGATACCCCAATCGAAGAAGAATCCGAAATCATCGTTTGTGGGAACACCTTCGTAATCAAGAGCGAAAGGCTGTGTATACATTACGCCACCTTCGCCGTATGCTTCTGCTCTTACATAGTTTCTGATTTCATCTGAATAATCGTCAAGGTCGATTGTGTTACCAACGTGGATAACCTTGCCGTCTGCAATCCAGTGGATAACAAGAGCATTGTCAGCCTCAAGTGTGATTGTGTCTTCGTTTTCATCAACTGTAACGTTTGTGAAGAGAGGACGAGCAGCACCTTCGGGAGCTTCATATTTGTGTCCGTCGCCACCATTTGCCATTTCTTCAGCACTGCTTGTTACAAGCGCATCAAGAGTTGCATAGAACGCCTGAGCTTCTTCTGTGTCGATTGCTTTGAGTTCGTCACGGAGTGTTACAAGTTCATCGTAGTTGCCCACGTATTTACTTGCTGCAAAGAATCCGCCCTGACTCATGTTTTCCTGAAGTTTTGCAGATGTCAATTCAGACATATAGTGCATTGTGTAGCCTGAATCAACAATCTCAAGATTGTGAGCATCAGATGTTGCAATTGCGAAAACGTTTCTGCCCATGGGAAGAAGGTCCTGAAGCATAATGTCCCAGAGTTTTCTGTCAAAACGTGTTCTTGAGTCGCCCTTACTGTTGATGTCTATGCCGATGCAGGATTTGTAATTGAGAAGAAGATGCTCAAATTTTCTGATTTTGTAGTTGTACATGATATCGTCTTTGTTATAAGCATCTGCAGTATAAACTTCATCTCTTGCATTTGTGTATTCACCGGGATGGTTGATAACACTTAAGCCGCCGAGACCGTCAATAGCTTTAATAACATCTTCGTAATAGCTTGTGCCGCCAAAACGTCCGTTGCCGTAGTCAACAAACCATGTGTTAATATGAGCATTGTTGAAAGATGTACCATTCTGTTCATTACCGTAAGGAACGCCGAGCATCTGTTTGCCGTCATCCTGTGAATAGAACTGGTCGCCTGAATCAGCAGTGGTAACTTTGTAAGTTTTTCCGTTTGCAGCAGTGCCTGATTCTGAAAGAGCCTCGTCTGCTATAATGCCGTTTTTAACAAGACCGAAAAATTTCATTGCAGGAACATTGCCGGGAGTTGTATAACCGTAGAAAGTTGTACTGTGGTCTGTTACTGCATGAATATCAAATCCGAGTTCATAATGTCTTTCAACCATTTCAGCAAGTGAGTTGTTACCGTCGCTGAAAGTTGTGTGAGAATGAAAGTCTGCTTTGTAAGCTTTGTCTGTTTCAAAGTTTACATTCTGATAGGGATTGTCAATTTTGTAATCAATGTCTTCTGAAGCTGCAAAAGAAACAGGAGCAATTGTTGTAAGCATTAATAAGCTGAGCCCGATTGCTGCGAATTTTTTGCCGAAATTTTTTATCTTCATAATAACACCTCCTATAAAGATAAAATATTTTAACATATTTTTCAAAAATCGTCAATCATTTATTGTGTTTTTGGCAATATTAACAAAATCAACCCCCTCAGATTGTCATCTGAAGGGGCTTGTAAATTAATCTTTGATGATAAATGTTTTAATTTCAAAGGGTTTGAATGTAAGTGAAAGAATGTTTTCGTTAAGTTTAACTTTTTCACCAATATCCTCGATCATATTGCATGAGAAAACTTCTGTGCCCGGTCTTGAAAGATTAACATCAGCTTTTGTTTTTGTGCCTTCACATTCATAAAGACGAATAACATATGCATTTTCAATGCTTTCAGCAGGTTTGATGCTTTCACAGATGATGTTTGTTGCATCAATTGTGAGAAATGAATCTGTAATTGATGTTTCACCTTCTGAATATACTGCAGGCACATTCATTTCATAAGCAGGACGAACAACGCTTTCAGCACTGAAAGCACCTGTATGAGGCAGGAATGAATATGTCATTTCGTGCAAGCCGGGGTCACCTAATGTTTCAGGACGGTTACCGCCTCTGTGGAGTGAAAGTCTTAAATTGCCGTTTTCGGCAGAAATACCGTATTTACAATCGTTAAGAATTGCAATGCCGAAACGTGTTTCTGAAATATCAGTCCATTTGTAGTTGCATACTTCGAATTTAGCAACGTCAATTGAGTTGTTGCGTGTTGTGGGTCTCTGTACGTGACCAAATTGGATTTCGTTTCTGATTGTATCAGACTTAACGTCAACGTCAAAGCCTGCTTTCAGGAGACAATGTTTTTCATTCCAATCAACAAGTGTACGGAAGTCAACTCTGGGACTGTCTGCATAAACAATCATATCCTGCGTGATTTTACTGCTTACGCCGAAAGAGTATTTACTGCGGATAACAAATTCAACTGCACCGTCTGAAACAACCTCTCTGCCTTCAAACCCTGTGATGGGACGAAGTTTGTCAAGAGCATCATATTCGATATCCCAGTTATCCCAGTAAGCAGGTGCATCTTCTGCAGTCAGAAGTGCGTTGAGAGGTGCACCATTTTCTTTGCGGAGTTCTCTGCCAGAAGCCTTGTCAATAAATGAAGAAATGAATCCGTCGTCACCTAACGTGATTACAGCAAAAGGTGTTTCAAGTACTTTGCCGTCAAAACAGAATGATGATGCTGTGTCTGCAGGTTTGTCAGTAAGCTCAATAACTTTTGCACCAAAAGCGGGTATTTCTGTTTTGCCGATTGCAAGCACTTCTTTACCGCAGATGTCAATGTATCTCTGTGAAGGTACATCTTTTGCATAACCATCAGCTTCTACTGTGTGAACATCACTTCTGTTAAATGAAAGAGTGTTGTAAAGAGTAACCTTGTTGTCTTTCTTTGTAGTAATTTTATCTGTGTAAGTGCGTGTAGTGTTTTGGTAATTTACAAGAAGCTCGTCCATTTCTTTGTTGAAAAGATCATAAACAGGTGTTATGGATGTGCCGGGAAGAATATCGTGGAACTGATTTTTAAGGAGTACTTTAAGCCACTTGTCGGCATTTTCGTTTTTCTTTTCTTTTGAAAGAACATTGAAATATTCCATGTCACGAAGAGCAAACTCTGTTTTACGGTTTTTTCTCTTAACATCGTGCATTTGTGTGAGGGTGCCTCGGTGAAGTTCAAGGTAAAGCTCACCGTCATAAACAGGAAGGTCATCCTGAATCTCTTCAAGTTTTTTCATAAACTGACTTGCAGAACATTCTTCAACCTGGGGCATACCATCAAGTTTTTTGATTCTGCGTGCAGCCTCAAGCATTGAGTATGAGGGTCCGCCACCTCCGTCGCCTACGCCAAATGCGTGGAGTCTTAAATCACTTGTTTCTTTGAGGGGCATTTCTCCAATAAGGTTAACACCTGCGTCAACATCAGGAGCACGGTGTATTCTGTTGAAATGTGTAAGCACAGAGCTACCATCGATGCCTTTCCAGGTGAAGCTCATGAAGGGGAATTTATTAAGCTCATTCCATGAAAGCTTAGTTGTGTAGAAATATTTACATCCGCAACCCAGCATAATCTGAGGGATGTTGCCATTGTAGCCGAATGTATCAGGAAGCCAGAAACTGTCAGATGTGTAACCGAAGTTTTCTCTTGTAAACTGCTGACCTTTAAGGAACTGCCTTACCATTAATTCACCTGATGTGATGTTACAGTCACATTCAACATAAACACCACCATTAGGTTCATATCTGCCTTCCGCAACACGCTTTTTCATATCCTCGAAGATTGAAGGATAGTAGTCTTTCATCCATTCGCAATGCAGAGCTGAAGACTGCATAAAACGGTATTCAGGATATTCCTCCATAAGAGCAAGTGCGTTTGAATATGTTCTTGCACATTTTCTCATTGTTTCAGAGGCGGGCCAGAGCCACGCTGTGTCCATATGTGAATGGCCTGTAAGGCAAAGTCTGCCAAATATGCTGTTACCCTGACCTTTGAACATTTCTCTTGTGATTGCAAGAGCATCCTCAACTGACTTGTGCCAGATTTCATAAGGGGTGCTTTTGGGGTCAAGGATAAGCACGTTAAGCACTTTGTCAAAGGTTTTCATTGCACGGTATTTGAGGAAATTTGATTCAGGAGCAAGTTCGATTGCCTGAGAAATCTGAGTCATGTCGAAAACGAATTCATGGATGATTTCGTCTCTTATGCAGATGTCAACACCTTTATAAGTCTGTTTGTAGCTCCAAGGCTCCATGTCAGGGTATTCATAGTTGTCATAAACAGAGGTACCTGCACAGAAGTGTCCTGTATAACATTCGAAAGCCAGGTTCCAATTTTTACCTTTTTCGTTTTTGCCGATTCTTCTTACGCAATGGCCGGGGCCTGTAAAAGTTGAACCTTTGATGTTGAAAAGACCCTTTGGCTTTCCGTCAACAAAGAAAAGCTGTTCAATTCCGCCTGCGTGTGAAACCGCATATAAATTTTGTCCGTCATATTTTTCGTTGTAATCGAATGTGCCTTTAACCCAGAGGTTTTCCCATTCTTCACTTCCCCATACATAGTTTTTGTCTATGGGAGTCCAACCGTCTTCAGGAACATTTCTTAAGTGTTCTTTTGTTATGTAACCAAATACATTCTGAAGCTCGCCGATTTTCACATACATTCTTTCAGCATAAATGAGTGTAGCTTCTTTGAGCTTGTCATAAGCTTTAGCTTTTAAAGGTTCGTTATACATAAGCAATCTCCTTTGTTGTTATTGATTCTGTTATAACACATTTGAAAATTTTAGTCAATTAAATAATGACATAAAATACGATTTTCAGATAATAAAATTTAATTATTAATTCGGAAAATTTTATTGAATGTTAAGATGTAAAATGATATACTGATATTTGTAAAGGAATCTTGAATTTTTTGTAAAATCAAGGAGGAATTCAAATGACAAAGAAAACAAAATCAATGAAGTTTTTATCAATTCTTCTCGCATTGATTATGGCTTTTGGAGTGGTGCCTTTAAGTGCAAGTGCTTTGACAGAAGGCGTGCTTATGTACAACGTGTCAAACGGTGAAGCGAAAATCATTGGCTGTAAAGAAGAAGCAATAGGTGATGTTGTTATTCCGGAAACTCTTGGTGAATGTCCGGTTACAGAAATCAGCCTTTATTCTTTTGCAGGTTGTGAAGGAATAACATCTGTAAGTATGCCTGATAGTGTAAGAAAAATCGGACAGGCTGCTTTTTCAGATTGTACAGCACTTACAAAAATAACAATCGGCAGTGGCGTAACAGAAATTTTAAACAACGCTTTTTTCGGTTGTACATCTCTTGCAGAAGTCAAAGTTTCTGCTGACAATAAAGTTTATGTGAGTGACGAAAACGGAGTTTTATACAATAAAGATAAAACAGAACTCCTTGTTTATCCTGCTGCAAATTCAGCAAAAATTTACACAGTTGCAGAAAACGTAGAAGCAATTGCAGACAATACTTTTGCAGGAAGCAAAAATGTTGTTACAGTTGTTATGGGAGATAACATTAAAACTATCGGCAACAATGCTTTTTTAGGCAGCAGAAGTCTTGAAACTGTTTTTATCGGTAAGGGTGTAAAAACAATTGGTGCAGATGTTTTTGAAGGATGTAACAAACTTACAGGTATCAATGTAAACACAGCAAACGAAGCTTATTGCAGTGATGAAAACGGAGTTCTTTATAACAAAGCAAAAACTCAGATTATGAAATATCCTACAGGTAGCAACAAATCAGAGTTTAAAATTGTTGAAGGAATTGAAAAAATAAATATTCTTGCTTTTGCAAATTGCATTTCCCTTGAAAAAATTATAATAAGTAAAACCGTGAAAAATATTGACGCATCAGCATTCTACGGATGCACTTCAATTGCTGAGGTGAATTATGAAGGTTCAGAAGCTGAGTGGAAAGAAATTAATATCGGTGCAAATAATGAAAATCTTACAGGTGCAAAAATAACCTTTGCAGGTGGAGTTGAACATGAACACTCATACAGTTTTTCAACTGAAAAGAAGGCAACCTGCACAGAAAAAGGTGTTGTTGTTTATTCTTGTGAATGTGGTAATTCATATAAGGAAGAAGTTCCTGCAACAGGTCATAATTTTGCAAACAATATATGTTCAGCTTGCAAAACAAAAGAATTTGAATTCACAACAGACGGAACAAATGCAAAAATCACAAAGTATAATTCAGATGCATCAGCTTTAGTAATTCCTGCAACAGTTGAGGGATATAATGTAAATGCTATCGGTGATAATGCATTTGAAAATTGCACACAGATAACAGAGATAACAATTCCTGAATCAGTTACAGATATCGGAAGCTGTGCTTTCTATAAAACAGGTTATTACAACAATTCTGCAAATTGGGAAAATGGTGTGTTATACATAGACAATTTCCTTATTGAAGTTAAAGAAACTGTTGCAAAAGATTATGTTGTAAAAGAAGGTACAACAGTAATTGCTGATTATGCGTTTGCATCAAGAGATAAGCTTGAAAAAATAACATTCCCTGAAAGCCTTGCAGTAATAGGTGATTCAGCTTTTTCAGGTTGTACAGGATTAAAAGATGTTGTTTGCGGTGTTACTGAAGACGATTGGAAAAAAGTTGTTATCGGTAATGTAAATGAAAATCTTACATCTGCAAATTTTGTTTTCAAAGAAATTCCCCACGAGCATTCATATGAAGTGGAAGAAAAGAAAGCTACATGCACAGAAGACGGTTATAAAACAAGCAAATGTGAATGTGGCGACACAATCACAGAAACATATCTTGCAACAGGTCACAATTTTGTAAATAACCTTTGCACAGGTTGTTTTGAAAGAGAATTTGAATATTCAGCAGTAGGCGGTAAGGTTACAGTTGAAGGTTGCCACGAATCTCTGGAAGGTAAAATTGTAATTCCTGAAACAATCGGCGGATATGAAGTTACAGCAATCGGTGAAAATGCATTCAAAGGAAATGCAAAAATTACTGAAGTTGTAATTCATAAAGGTGTTTCTTCAATCGGCACAGGAGCTTTCGCATTATGTGCAAAGCTTGAAAAAATTACAATAGATGAAGAAAACGCAGACTATGTATCTGAAGACGGAATTCTTTACAATAAAGATAAGACTGTTCTTCTCCAGGCTCTTCTCATCAAGAAAACTGCAACAATAGAAATTACAGAAACTGTCAAGACTGTTGCAAAAGATGCTTTTGCAGGTTGGGACAGTCTTGAAAAAATAACATTCAGCAAAAATATTGAAGAAATCTGTGAAGGCGCATTTGATGGTTGCACAGCAATTAAAGATGTTTATTTCGGCGGCACACAGACTGAGTGGAATAAAGTTGAACTTAACGGTTCTTTCACATCAGCAACAATACATTTTGGTGATTTGAGTGATGTTCAGCAGGCTTCTGAACTTATAAAAATTCTTCAGCTTATTAATGCAACAGCAACAACAGAAGGTGTGAATATTATTATCACTGCAAATGAAGGCGCAGATATGATGTCTGTTGTCGCAGACACAACAGAAGAAACAATCAAAGTTTCTATCAACACGGAATCAGTTCCTGTTAATGTTACTTCAAGCGGAAATTATGTCATTACTTTTGTTGATTGGCACAAAGCAGGTAACAAGGCAAAAACAACAATAACAATCGGTGATGCAACATTTGATGTAGAATTTATTTTCCCTGTTGAAAATAACGGACACAACTACAGTGTTGTAACGGAAATTGCTCCTTCTTGTGTTGATAACGGTTGCACAAGATATGCTTGCTCAATCTGTGGTGATTTCTATGATACAGATGTAACACCTGCAATGGGTCATAAATATGGTTTATGGGTTATTGAAAAAGATGAAACCTGCACAGAATATGGCGAAAAAGTAAGAGAATGTACTGTGTGTACAATAGAAACAGAAGGACACTTCGAAACAGGAAAAGTAAATCCCAAAGGTCACGATTATATAGAAACTGTTGTTGAAGCAACCTGCACAGATGGTGGATATACACACTTCAGATGTACACGCTGTGAAGACGAGTATACAGGTGCAGAAACTCAGGCTAAAGGCCATACATATGGTGCTTGGGTAGTTACTGAAGCAACTTGTACAGTTGACGGTAAAAAGACAAGAGAATGTACAGTGTGTGGCAATGTTGAAACGGAAGATATTTCTGCAACAGGTCATAACTATAACGTAACAGTAACAGAACCTACAGAAACATCAGGCGGTTATACAACATACACCTGCTCAGCCTGCGGTCATACATATGATGATAATTTTGTGGATCCTATAAAGAAAGTTCTTTCTGTTTCAATTGAAAATTTTGCAATTAACAGAGATGAACAATATACAATCGTTCCGGATATCAAGAAAACTCAGAATGGTGATTTTGAGCACACAGTAACATATATAGTTGCCGATGAATCAATTGCAACTGTTGATGAAAACGGTGTTGTTACAGGTCTTAACAGAGGTACAACCCAGATTACATGTATAGTAACAGATGAATTCGGTAACAAAGTAACAAGCGTCTGCTCAGTTGAAGTTAAATTCACAATCCTTCAGTGGATTACATGGATTTTTGTTGATATAATTTTCGGTTTTATCAAAAACCTTATTTCACAATAAGTTAAATAAAAAAATCGCCGTAGAGTTTCTACGGCGATTTTTTTACATCTTATTTTTTAATTTCTTTAAGTCTTTTCATAACGTCATTAAGACCTGTGCCGAAATAATCGTGAAGGATTTTATATTCTTCAAAGAGTTTGTCATAAACAGCAGAAGCTTCTTCATTGGGATAGTAAACAGTATCTTTGACTTTACCCATAATTTCTGATGCAGTGTAAGCATCATCATATCCGCCTTTTTCACTGCCTGCAGCAACTGCACCGAAGATTGCACTGCCGAGAGCACCGCCCTGTTCGCTGCCTGCAATTTTAATAGGCATTTTGATAACGTCTGCATAAATCTGCATTGTCATGGGGTCTTTCTGTGAAATGCCGCCTGCTGCAAAGAATTCGTTAACGTCAACACCGAATTTGCGGAAATCTTCGATAATCATTCTTGTGCCGTATGCAGTAGCCTCAATTAAAGCTCTGTAAATATCTTCAGGCTTTGTCTGGAGAGTCATACCGAGAATCATACCTGTAAGGTCAACGTCAACAAGGATTGAACGGTTGCCGTTCCACCAGTCAAGAGCAACAAGTCCGTGTTCACCGGGTCTCTGCTTTTCTGCTTTTGAACGAAGGAATTTATGTATATTCATTCCTGCTTTTTCAGCTTCGTCATAATATGATTTGGGCAGGCAGTTGTCGATAAACCACTGGAAATGGTCGCCGACGCAAGCCTGGCCGGCTTCATAACCATAGAAACCGGGCATAATACCATCAGCAACAACACCGCAGATACCTTTAACCTGAACTTCTTCTTCGCCAAGGAGCATATGGCAGGTTGATGTACCCATAATAGCCAACATCTGACCTGCTTTTGAAATACCTACTGCGGGAACGAAAACGTGGGCGTCAATGATGCCTGCTGCAACAGCTGTACCTTCGCAAAGGCCAAGTTTATCTGCCATTTCTTTTGAAAGACCTGCTGCAAATGTGCCTGAAGGAGTAATGGGAAGATTTTTGTTGATTTTTTCTTCGATTACATTTTCAAGTCTCGGGTCAAGAGCTTTGAAGAAATCTTTTGAGGGGAAAGAAGTTGTTTTGTTCCACATTTCTTTGTAGCCTGCCGTGCATGAATTACGGACATCCTTGCCTGTAAGCATTCTTACAACCCAGTCAACTGCTTCTACAAAGCTATCCATTTCTTCGTAAATTTCAGGTTTTTCCTCGAGTATCTGCCAGATTTTCGGGATAGCCCATTCGGAAGAAATTTTTCCGCCATAGTTTGCGAGCCACTGTTCGTTTCTTGCTTCTGCAATTTCATTGATTTTGTTTGCATGTTTCTGTGCTGCGTGATGTTTCCAGAGTTTTACATATGCATGGGGTTCGTCTTTATATTCATCAAGGAAACAAAGAGGAGTACCGTCTTCTGTTACGGGAAGAATTGTACAAGCTGTGAAATCGATGCCGATACCGATAACATCTTCCTTATTTACTCCTGATTTTTTAAGAATATCAGGAATTGTGTTATAGATAACATCGAGATAATCCTGAGGATGTTGCAAAGCCCAGTCGTTACCCAATTTTTTGCCTGAAGGAAGATATTCATCCATTACAGCATGGGGATAATCAAAAACAGAACTTGCAAGTTCTTCACCTGTCTGTGCGTTCACAATAAGTGCTCTGCCGGAGAGAGTACCGTAGTCAAGACCGATAGTATATTTTGCCATTTTAATCACTCCTGTTAAAGTTTTTATACTGTCAGAGATGTTATAATCTCTGAATAAAGTTTAATCGGGTCATCAAGGAAGTTTTTCTTTACTGTTTCAACCTGAATTTCATCAGCAACATAAATTGTTAATTTCATAAGCTGAGTTTTTTCATCACCGAAGAAAAATGTAACATTGAAACCATTCTGAATTTCTTCAACTTCGATTTTGTTTTCTTTTTTTCTTCTTGCAAGTGTCTGCAAACGGATTGCTGTGTTGACAGCCTTTTCTTTAACACTTCTGGGAAGAAAATCCATTTCAAGACTTTTTACAGATTCAATGCCTTTTTCAGAAACGGTCAGCATTTCGTCTGTTCCGTCAAGATTCATTCTCACATTATCATCTCTTATCAGTTCGTCAAGAGCCTGAATCAATTCGAAATAATTTGCAAGACCTTCACCCTGGATTATGTCGCTGAGCTGAAGTTTTGAAAGAGGTGCATCAAGGCTTTTCAAAAGATAACAGATAAGAAGTTTGATTTCTGTTTTGTTTGTAAGTCCACCCGGTTCAATTCCTAAATTCCAAGCATCCATTTCCATAGTCGCCAAAACCTCCTTATGTGGAACTATCTTCACTGTAACCCTTGACCTGTTCACGGGTTTTGAAGATGTAACCGTTATTCTGAAGAATGTTCATATCTTTAAGAGCCATACCTGTGCCTTTCGCAACACAGTTAAGCGGGTCTCTTGCAATAAAGGTTTTAATACCTGTTCTTTGTTCTATCATTTCATCAATGCCTAATATCAGGGCTCCGCCACCTGTAATATAGATGCCGTTTTTCATAACATCGGCAACTAAATCCGGAGGAGTTCTTTCCATAACATTATAAATGCCGTTTACAATATTTTCAAGACCTTCTCTCATAGCGAGAAAAACTTCTGCTGATGAAATTTCAAAATGTGTGGGAAGACCGGTAATATAGTCTTTTCCTTTCGCAAGGATTGTTATTTCATCTTGCCTGAATTTTGCACAAGAAATCTGTTTCTTTATGTTTTCGGCCGTTTTCAGACCTACAATTATGTTTCTTTCTCTTTTAAGGTAGTTTCTGATTGCTCTGTCAAAACCATTTCCTGCTCCTTTTACGGAGTCAGAAACAGCTATGCTTCCCATAGTTATAACAGCAATATCAGTTGTACCGCCACCGATATCAACCACTAAAGTTCCTGAAGGTTTATTGAAATCTATTCCTGCACCGACTGCTGCAGCAAGCGGTTCTTCAATAAGGCAAGCTCTGCCTGCGCCTGAAAGAGTAGCAATGTCCAGAATTGTTCTTTTTTCCAGATCTGTAACTCCTGAGGGCATACATACAACAATGTTAGGTTTGAAAAATTTATATCCTGCTATTTTGTGAAGATACCATTTCAACATCTGCTGTGTCGCTGTGAAATCAGAAACAACACCTTCTTCAAGAGGCTTTACCACAGTTATGCAGTCGGGAGTTTTGCCATACATTTCATATGCTCTTGAACCTACTGCGATAATGTCGCCTGTATCACTGTCGTATGAAATTGCAGATGGTTCTGAAATTACAATGCCTTTGCCTTCAACATAAATTATGGTTGATGTTGTGCCTAAATCTATACCGATGTTTGTGCCCAGCATATGGCAGACCTCCTTTTGCTAAAATTCATTTAATGCGCAGGTGGCACAGATAACTCGTTTTGCACCTGCTTTTTTCAAAACTTTTGAACATTCATCCAATGTGCTGCCTGTTGTTCTGACATCATCACAAAGTAAGATCGTTTTGTTTTTCAAATCAAACTGATCATTTGCACGAAAAGCATCTTTCAGGTTGGTTTTTCGTTCGTTCAATTTAAGACCAACTTGTTCCGGTGTGTTTTTTATTTTAATAATAAGTTTCGGTTCAGCTTTAAGGCTGAAAGCTTTTGAGATTTCTTTTATCAATAATTCGCCCTGGTTATATCCGCGATGGCGTCTTCTTTCTTTTGTTATAGGTACACAAGTTATATAGTCAACTTCTTCATCTGCAAAATCACGTTCTATAACTTTAATCATTTCGTCAGATAAAAAATCTGCAGCGTTTTTAAAACCTCTGTATTTAAAGTTCTGAATACAGGTTTTTATGTTACCCTCGTAATAAAAGGGAGAAGTGATTTTGTCGAAATACTTGTTTGAAGTGGATTTCGCAGACATAGTTTTTTCAGATATACGGAATTTATCTACCGAACAGTTTTCACAGATATCAAGATTTACAGCTGTTACTTTACCGCAGACTCTGCATCTGTTTGCAAACAACAAACGGTTCAGAAGTTTTAAAGGTTGCTTGTATTCCGGATTTTTTATCATTCTTCAAGCATGGCCTTTAAAGCAGAATATCGTTTTGATTTTTTGTTGTTTGCGATCATATTCTTCAGTTCGTTTATACTGCCTGCTATTATCATATGTTTCTTTGCTCTTGTAACAGCAGTGTAAAGTAAGTTTCTGTAAGCAAGCTGAGAGGGGAGTCCCACAAGGGGCATTATTACTGCATCAAACTCGTTACCCTGACTTTTGTGAACTGTTATTGCATAAGCCAGCTCAAGCTCTGAAAAACTTTCTGTAGGATATTCCGTAATTTTATCATCAAAATCTATTGTCATCATACCTGTGTTCAGGTTGATTTTTTTAAGAATGCCGATATCGCCGTTAAAAATTCCTGTACCGTATTCTTCGCCCTTGGTCCAGTTTATATCGTAGTTATTTTTTATCTGCATAACCTTATCGCCTTCACGGAAAACGCGACCCTGGAAGGTGATTTCGCTTTTTCCTTCACAAGGGGGATTCAGATGTGCCTGAACAAGACGGTTGATACTTATTGAACCGGTTTCACCTTTCCTTGAAGGACAAAGAATCTGTATATCGTTAAGTGGTGAATATCCGTAAGCTTTAGGCAATCTGGTTGTTAAAAGGTCGCACACAGTTTGTGCAGCAGAAGACGGAATTTCTCTGCTCATAAAGAAAAAGTCGTTGCTTTTATCGTTCCTGTCTATATCTTCGCCACGTACAATTTTGTGTGCATTGCTTACAATCAGACTTTTCATTGCCTGACGGAAAACTTCTGTTAATTCAACTGTAGGCAAAATATCTGCATTTATAAGGTCGTGAAGCACATTCCCTGAGCCCACGGGTGGTAATTGGTTGGAGTCGCCTACCATAACAAGACGACATCCCAACGGAAGTGCATCAAGCAGACTTGCAAAAAGGCATACATCTACCATGGAAAGTTCATCAACCACAACCGCTTCAACGGAAAGCGGGTTTCTGATGTTTCTCGCAAAGGTTTGCTTTTCCTCAGAATCAAACTCAACTTCAAGCAAACGGTGTATTGTTTTGGCTTCTCTGCCTGTAACCTCAGACATTCTTTTTGCTGCACGTCCTGTCGGTGCACACAAAGCTGTTTTTAAGCCTTGTTTTTCAAAAAGTTCAAGAATACCGTTTATTGTTGTTGTTTTTCCTGTGCCGGGGCCACCGGTGAGAATCAGAATGCCTTTTTCTATTGCAGTAACAATTGCCTGAAGCTGTTTTTCTTCATAGCTTATGTTGTGCTCTTCCTGAATTTTTTTAATATCTTCCGATAAAGTTTTATATCCTGCCGGTGGGAATTGAACAAGTAATTTTATCCTGTCGCAGATTCTTTTTTCAGCCATATAAATGTGGGGAAGAAATAAAAATTCAGTTTCTTTTATTTCATAGGAAGTCAATTGTTTATTCTGCAGTAAAATGTCAATCTGCTCATCAGCATATTCAAGAGAAATTTCAAGAAACATAGCTGCTGATTTGATTACTGCATGACGCGGTACACAAGTGTGACCGTTTGAAAGGTTGTGCTTTACAATATATACAATGCCTGCTCTTACTCTGAAATCTGAATCAGGGCTTAAAACAAGGTTGTTTGCAATTGCATCAGCTCGTTCAAAACCCATGCCTATTCTTTCATCACAAAGCAGATAAGGATTTTCTTCAACAATTTCGATAGTTTTGTTCCCGAAAACTTTGAAAGCTCTTAAGCATTCGGAAGGCGACATTCCGTAATGTTCCAGTCTTATCATGATTTCTCGGATTGCAAATTGTTCTCTGAATGCACGGGAAATCTGAACAGCCTTCTGCTTGGAGATGCCCTTGATTTGTGATAATCTTTCAGGGTCGTTTTCCAGAACATCAAAAGTGCTTTCGCCAAATAAATCTATAATTTTTGTTGCAGTTGCAGGACCGATTCCTTTAACTGCACCTGATGATAAATATTTCAAAAGGTCAGCGGTGCTTTTGGGCATTGTTCTTTCGCACAGCTTAATTTTGAACTGTCTGCCGAAAGAAGCGTGGAAATCATAGTATCCTATAAGACGAAGATTTTCGCCTGCATCAATATGGGGTAGAACGCCTACCGCAGTTACAAGAGAGCCGTCGCAAGAGAGTTCAAGAACAGTAAATCCGTTTTCATCATTACGAAAAGTAACGCTTTCAACAACACCTTTTATCTCGATTTCTTTTTGCTCAGGCATATCTCGATTTCCTTTCAAATAATATATCATTTTATTTTACAATATTGTGCAATAAAATGCAATATGATTTAAAAAAGAAAGACCTCATTTTATAAAATGAGGTCTTGTAAATTATTTATTGTATTTTTTGTAGCCGGGGTGTTTGCCTGTGATGTTATATCTGTTTACACGTAAGTCCATAAGTGTATCAATGTTTTCTTCTGAAAGTTCGTGTGCACCACCAAGAAGACGAGCATTCATACTGATTTTACCCCAGAGTTCGAGAGTTTCCATTCTGTAATAAGCTGTAAGTAAATCAACGCCCATTGTTAAAGCACCGTGGTTTTCAAGAAGAACAGCATCGTGTTCATCAAGGAAGGGCTCAATTGAATCGGGAACTTCATTTGTTGAAGGTGTTCCGTAAGGAGCGATGGGAACTGAACCGAGAGTAAGGATTGACTCAGGCATAATGTAATCATCCATATGAATGTGTGCAACTGCAAAAGCTGTTGCAACAGGGGGATGAGAATGAACTACAGCACCAACATCTTCTCTTTTTTCATAGCAACGGAAATGCATTTTGATTTCTGAAGAAGGTTTATATCCTTCGGGTCCTTCAAGAACGTTACCGTCTTTGTCAACTTTAATAAGAGTTTCGGGAGTTATAAAGCTTTTGCTTGTGCCTGAAGGAGTAACAAGGAAATTACCGTCATCAAGTTTTACGGTGATGTTACCATCATTTGCAGCGACCCAGCCGAGCTGCCACATTCTGTGACACACATCACAAATTTGTTCTTTGATAAGATTTTCATTCATAAAAAACAACTCCATACATTATAACAACGAAAATTTTTTGAACTTTATAATACTCCAAATGACAAAATTTGTCAATGGGTTTAAGGAAAAAATCAGTACTTTTTCAGCTTGATTTTTTAAAAGTATATATATATAATTGATAACAACATTATTTTATTTCAGAGGTGTGAGGATGAGCAGAAAATTAACCTATAAAAGTACAGCAATTTCTTGTTATACAGGCTTTGTTGTGCAGGCGATAATCAATAATTTTCCGTCACTTCTTTTTGTTATATTCAGAACTTATTTCGCAATCACCATATCCCAGCTGGCAAGCCTTGTTTCAATTCTGTTTTTAACACAGCTTGCTGTGGATATTTTCAGTATAAGATATGTAGATAAAATGGGTTACAGGGCAACTGCACTTATTTCTCATGCTTTTTCAGCAGTCGGTCTGATTCTTCTGGGAATTTTACCTCGTATAATGGAAAATTCTTTTGCAGGTCTTGTTATCTGTTCGCTGATTTATGCAGTAGGTGCAGGCTTTCAGGAAACGGTTTTAAGTCCCATAGTTGATTCAATTTCAGATGAATTGGGAAGCGGGGCAATGAGCTTTCTTCATTCTTTTTATTGTCTGGGGCAATGCTTCACTGTTGTGGCAACAACATTGTTCATTAAATTTTTCGGAGAACAATATTGGTATATTTTAGCTTTTATGTTGGCTTTGATTCCTACATATAATTTTATAACATTTTTATTTGTACCAATGAAAAAGACTCTCACAAAAGAAGAAAAAACCCCATTGAAAGAACTTTTTTCTTCCAGGGTTTTTATAATAGCAATGATTATTATGGTTGGTGGCGGTGCTTCCGAACTTTCTATGGTACAATGGTCATCTATGTTTGCCGAAAAAGGTCTTGGGGTAAGTAAGGTAATGGGAGATTTGCTGGGACCGTGCTTGTTTGCTGTGTTTATGTTTATAGGCAGGGTGGCCTGCAGTAAGCTGGAAGAAAAAATCAATCTTCAGAAAGCTCTTATGATTTGTTCCGTAATGGCTTTTATCTGCTATGTCACAGCAGGAATTTCTTTGAATCCATATTTGTCTTTAGCGGGATGTTCTTTGTGCGGTTTTGCTGTAAGCATAATGTGGCCGGGAACGCTGACTCTTGCAGCATCAAAATATCCCAGAGGCGGAGCGGCAATGTTTGGCGTGCTTGCTCTTTGCGGAGATCTGGGATGTTCTTTCGGCCCATGGCTTTCAGGTAAAATATCTGACTTTTCGCGCAATAATCAGCAGATAGTTTCTTTTGCTTCACGTTTTGCTCTTGATTCAGAGCAGGCAGGTTTGAGAATGGGAATGTTGGTTGCGTCCATGTTTCCGATAATTATTTTTACAGGTCTGTTGTTTTTTAAAGAGAAAAAACAGAAATGATGTAATCTTCATATTTTTCAGTAATAAAATTCAATGAGTTATCTGTTGTGTCGATTTCAGACAGATTTCTGTCGATGCCGGTACCGAATGCTTTAAGATAAGCTTCTTTCCTTGTCCAGATTTCAGTAAAAATAATATTTTTGTTCTCTGTGGCATTTATTAAACTGATTTCGTTTTCACAACACACTCTGTTTACTAATTTGTCTGAAGGAGTTTTAAGTTTTTCAATATCAATTCCGATTTCGTTGCGGCTGATGGCAAGGACAATAAAATTTTCACAATGGCTTAGGGAAAAATGTATTTCAGGATGACTTTTACAGAAAGGTTTACCTTTTTCTGTAACGGAAAAAATTAAATCTTTTTTGTCTGTTCCGAATTCTTTTGATATTGTTTCTTTTGCAAAGCCTTGTGAAAGAAGAATTTCATTTTTTCTGTTATGGTTTTTCGCAGATAAGTATTGTTCCTTTTTTTCTTTATCTAAAAAAGACAAGAAATCAGCTTTTTTCTCTTCTGTGAAAGAGTTCATATCAGCTATGTAATATTTCATTTTATCACCTAAAATTATACCGATATACTTGCTGTATATCGGTATTTTTTTATTGAACGTCATCGTTCATGCTTGTAGACTCGACTAATTCATCAGTTCTTCTGAACAAGAGTGAAATGCACCAGATTCCGGCAAGGGCAACGAGAGTGTAAACAACACGGCTGAGGATTGCATCCTGACCGCCGAAAACCCACGCAACCAAATCGAATTGGAACAAACCAATTGTACCCCAGTTAAGAGCACCGATGATGACGAGGACCAAGGATATTTTGTCAAGCATAATTTCATCTCCTCCTGTCAAAGTTATTTTGGACAGAAAAAAAGAATTTATGCACTTCAATTTTTATTTTGTTCAGATAATCTTTCCACAAGTTTTTCGTCAGGTTTTACAAATAAAGTGTTGTAAACGTGGTAAATGACAAACCCCGGTTTTGCTCCGTTTGGCTTTTTCAAATTTTTCACTAGAGTATAATCAACGGGCACCTGGGAAGAAAAACGAGCTTTGCTGTTATATGCTGCGATTATTGCAGCTTGTTCTATTGCAAGGTCGGAAATTTCTTTTCCGTCAGAAACGATAATTGCATGCGAACCGTGAATTTTCTGAGTATGCAACCACAAATCATTTCCTCTTGCAGTTTTTAAAGAAAGCTTGTCATTCTGAACATTGTTTCTGCCTACAAGAATTGTAAATCCGTCATCGGAAATATATTTTTTTGGTGGAAGGGATTTTTGATTTTTGTTTTTCGAGTCTTTCTGTTTTGATTTTAAATATCCGCTTTCTGCAAGTTCTCTGCGGATTTCAGTGATTTCATCTTCACCGTCAGCACGATTTAATTCATCAAGAACAGATTCAAGATACTCAAGTTCTTCCTTGTTTTTTTCTATAAGTTCTGTCAGCATTTTTTCTGCTGTTTTTGCTTTTCTGTATTCCTTGAAATATTTCTGTGAGTTTGCAGTCGGTGTAAGGGCAGGGTCGACCTTGATTCTGATTAAATTATTATTGTCGTAATAATTTTCAACCTCGTAGAAAGTCACGCCTTTTTCCAGTCTGTACTGATTTGCACTGATAAGCTCTGCGTTTATTCTTAAAGTTTCTCTGTCAACGCATTGTGCAAGTTCAGAGGTCTGCAGGTTGATTTTTTTAGCAGTTCTCTGAATTAAGTTGTTAAGCTTTTTATAAAGGTCGTCAGAACGTTGTTTTGTTCTTTCAAGTCTGTCGCGTTCATAATAGAATCTGTCAAGGAGAGATGAAAAGCTTTCTTCTCTCACGCTCTTTCTTACGTTACCGTACTGATTGATTTCTATGAAAGCGCAATCAACGGGACGGGAATTTTCATCTTCCACAACAAAGGGAAGTGCTTTTTCATTTTTTATTATGTCCTGAATTTCTTCAATTACGGCATATAATTTATCTTTTTCTTTTTCATCGAGTTCACAGCAGAACTTGTCATATTCTGTAGTCTTAAAGGCGATTTCGCGGCTTATAACAGGTGATATGCCTTCGATGGAAGATAAAACTGCAGATGACAGATTTTTATTTGAAAATGATAAAATTTTATTGCAGATTTTTTCTGCACTTTCAGTAAACAAATCAAGTTTGAACTGCTTAGGCGGAAGAGCATAAGTAAGTCCCGGTAAAATCTGTCTTACTGATGAGGTTGAAAAGTCAACTCGTTTGAGTGCATCAATAATTATATTGCTTTCAGTATTTATAAGAATTATATTACTGTGCTGTGCCATAATTTCGATAACAAGAGAAAGTTTTACTCTGTCACCAATTTCGTTTGTTGAATCGAAGTCGATAAAAAGAATTCTGTCGCTGTCAACCTGACGGAAGCCTGTGATCATCGCACTCGTAAGATGCTTTCTTAAAAGCATACAAAGCATAGGCGGAGTTTTCGGATTTTCAGGGGCATGGGTTGTAAAGTGGATGCGCGGACTGTTTGCACGGGCAGAAAGCAAAAGCTTTTTCTGGTCGTTTCTAGCGCGGAGAATCAGCACCAATTCTTCCTTTGAAGGTTGGTGCACTTTTTCAACACGCATTGTAACAGCTTCTTGTTCAATTTCATTTTTTACTTGTTTTAAAAATATACCGTCAAGTGCCATAAATTTTAGTCCTTAAGATATTTGATGGGGTTGGTTTCAGATAAAACAATAATATCTGTTTCGGAAAATCTTCCGCGGAGTTTACCGGCTAAAATTGCCATTGCAGGGTTTTCTGTTTCAAAATGTCCTGCAGCAATGAGAGTAAGTCCGTCTTCTTTAGCGTCGAGGAATTCGTGATATTTAGCATCCCCCGTAACAAAAGCATCAATGCCCAGTTCAGCAACCTCTTTTGCAAAATCTGCGCCTGCACCTGAACATACTGCAACAGTTTCGATTTCTTTTTCACCGTCACAGAAACGGACATCT
>JAZSJD010000040.1:0-8833 GCA_045534165.1 Acutalibacteraceae bacterium
ATTATTTTCCTGATGATTTTTTACTCTTTGTTGATGAATCCCACGTTATGCTTCCACAAGTCAAGGGGATGTATGCAGGAGACAGAGCACGAAAAGAGAGTCTTGTGCAGTACGGATTCCGTCTGCCGTCAGCATTTGATAACAGACCACTTATGTTTGATGAGTTTTATTCAAAAATAGGACAGAAAATTTTTGTCAGTGCAACTCCCGGACAGTTTGAAAAGGAAACGAGTTCTCATATA
Organism: Acutalibacteraceae bacterium; assembly: GCA_045534165.1. GTDB lineage: Bacteria > Bacillota > Clostridia > Oscillospirales > Acutalibacteraceae > SIG575. Next base: position 243 of record JAZSJD010000040.1, read on the forward strand.
GCTGAGCAGGTTATCAGACCTACAGGTCTTCTTGATCCGGAAATATCAGTAAGGCCGATTGAAGGTCAGATTGATGACCTGGTTTCCGAAACCAATATTCGAGCCGACCGTGGTGAAAGAACGCTCGTTACAACACTTACGAAAAAAATGGCTGAAGACCTTACTGATTATTTTGAAAATTTATCGATGAAGGTCAGATACATGCATTATGATGTTGACACTATCGAAAGAATGCAGATTATTCGCGATTTGCGAATGGGCGAGTTTGATGTGCTGATAGGTATTAACCTTTTGCGTGAGGGACTTGATATTCCTGAGGTTTCACTCGTAGCGATTTTAGACGCTGATAAAGAAGGCTTTTTACGTTCAGAAACCTCGCTTATACAGACAATAGGTCGTGCGGCTCGAAACGCAAATGGTCAGGTCATAATGTATGCTGATTGTGTTACACCGTCTATGGAACGTGCAATTAATGAAACTTACCGCAGACGTGACAAACAAATGAAATATAATGAAGAAAACGGTATCATTCCCACGACTATAAAGAAAGATGTGCGTGATGTTATCGAAATTTCAAGTAAGGAATCAAAATCAAATACTTCATCGAAATATATGAGCAGAAAAGAAAGAGAAGAATTAATAGAAAGATTGACACGCGAAATGAAAGCTGCGGCTAAAATACTTGAGTTTGAACATGCAGCAGCATTGCGTGACAGAATTGAAAAATTAAGGCAGGGAAAATAAATTGCAAAAGAAAATTGTTGTAAAAGGTGCAAAAGAGCATAATTTAAAAAATATCGATATTGAATTGCCGAGAGATCAATTAATTGTGTTTACAGGTCTTTCGGGTTCAGGCAAATCATCGCTTGCTTTTGATACTATTTATGCTGAGGGTCAGCGCAGATATGTTGAGTCGCTCTCTTCTTATGCCAGACAGTTTCTCGGTCAGATGGAAAAGCCAAATGTCGATTATATCGAAGGATTATCTCCTGCAATTTCAATTGACCAGAAAACAACATCTAAAAATCCTCGTTCAACAGTAGGTACTGTTACAGAAATTTATGACTATCTGCGTCTTCTCTATGCACGTATCGGTGTTCCTCATTGTCCTGTATGCGGAAAAGAAATTTCCAAACAGACAGTTGATCAGATTGTTGATAAAGTTATGCAGCTTGAGCCATCCACTAAAATACAAATATTGTCTCCTATAATCAAAGGAAAAAAAGGTGAACACGTAAAAGAGCTTGAAAATGTAAGAAAAGGCGGATTTGTAAGAGTAAGAATTGACGGTATATTATATGATCTTTCAGAAGAAATCAAACTCGAAAAAAATAAGAAACATAATATTGATGTTATTGTTGACAGATTAGTAATGAAAGATGATATCAAAAGCAGACTTGCAGATTCAATTGAAACTGCTGCAAATCTTTCAGATGGTATTGTGCTTGTTGATGTCATAGGTAAAGAAGAATTATTATTTTCTCAGAATTTTGCTTGTCCTGAACACGGAAGTTCTATTGATGAGTTAACACCTAGAATGTTTTCTTTCAATAATCCTTTCGGCGCTTGTTCTGCCTGTTCAGGTCTTGGTGTTACTAAAAAGGTTAATCCTGACCTTGTTATCCCTGATAAAACTTTATCTATAAGCCAGGGTGCTGTCAAAGCAACAGGCTGGAGTAATGCGGATAAGGGTACCATGGCTGAAATGTACTATGAGGCAATTGCTAAAAAATACGGTTTCACTCTTGATACTCCGATTAAGGAAATTCCCAAGGATGGATTTAAAGCACTTCTTTATGGCACTGATGGCGAAAAAATTAAATTAGTCAGAAAAAACGAATATGGTTCAGGTTCTTATTTTACCGATTTTGAGGGTGTTATAAATAATCTTCAAAGAAGATATAATTCAACTTCAAGTGAATGGTCAAGAAATGAAATTGAGCAATTTATTGATGATAGTGTTTGTAGTGAATGTAATGGTGCCAGATTAAAAAAAGAAACTCTTGCTGTAACGGTAGGAGGAATAAATATCCACGAATTTACGCAAATGACTATTTCAGATGCAATTGTTTTCGTTGATAATCTTGAACTGAGTGAGAGAGAAAAGTCAATAGCAGAGCTTGTAATAAAAGAAATAAAAGAAAGACTCAGTTTCCTGAATTCTGTTGGACTTTCATATCTGACTTTAGCACGTCAGTCAGGAACTTTGTCCGGTGGTGAAAGTCAGCGAATTCGTCTTGCAACACAGATAGGTTCTTCTCTGACAGGTGTTCTTTATGTTCTTGATGAACCAAGCATTGGTTTGCATCAACGTGATAACCATAAGTTGCTTGCAACACTTAAGAAACTCAGAGATATAGGTAATACTCTTATTGTTGTTGAACACGACGAAGAAACAATGGAACATTCAGATTACATCGTAGATATTGGTCCCGGCGCCGGAATACATGGCGGTAATGTGGTTTTTGCAGGCAAATATGATGAGATATTACAATGTGAAGATTCTTTGACCGGTCTGTATCTGAGTGGTAAAAAGAAAATTGAAATTCCTGAGAAAAGAAGAGTGGGAAATGGTAACTGTCTTAATATTATCGGTGCATCACAGAATAATTTAAAAAATATTGATGTTAAAATACCTTTAAGAAAATTTGTGTGTGTTACCGGCGTTTCAGGTTCGGGAAAATCCTCTTTAATTAATGAAATATTGTATAAAAAACTCGCAAATGAACTAAACGGTGCCCGTAAACTTTCAGGTAAACACACGAGAATTGATGGTATAGACTTCCTTGATAAAGTTATCAATATTGATCAATCACCCATAGGCAGAACACCACGCTCAAATCCTGCAACATATACTGGTGTTTTTAATGATATCAGAGAGCTCTTTGCTTCAACTGCTGATTCCAAGAAACATGGTTTTAATGCAAGCAGGTTTTCGTTCAATGTAAAGGGTGGCCGTTGTGAAGCTTGTCAGGGTGATGGTATAGTAAAAATTGAAATGCATTTTCTTGCCGATATATATGTACCTTGCGAAGTGTGCAAAGGTCAAAGATATAACAGGGAAACACTTGAAATCAAATATAAAGGTAAGAGCATAAACGATGTACTTGAAATGACAGTGGAGGAAGGTCTGGAATTTTTTTCAGCTATACCCAAAATTAAAAGAAAATTACAAACACTTTATGATGTCGGATTGGGTTATGTAAAAATAGGACAACCTGCAACGACTCTTTCAGGTGGCGAAGCTCAAAGGGTTAAACTTTCAACTGAATTATCAAGAGTGTCAACAGGCAAAACAATATATATTCTTGATGAACCAACCACGGGACTTCACACAGCTGATGTACACAGACTTATATATGTGCTTCAACGCCTTGTTGATGCGGGCAATACCGTTCTTGTTATTGAACACAATCTTGACGTGATTAAATCAGCGGATCACATTATTGATTTAGGACCTGAAGGTGGTTTTGGTGGTGGCTACATCGTTGCTGAGGGAACTCCTGAAGAAATAGCAAATGTTGAAAGTTCTTATACAGGAAAATATTTAAAGAAAGTATTATATAAGTGAGATGTATATGAAAGTATTAACAACTTTACAAATGAAAATGGCTGAAGCCGCTGCAAATGCCAACGGAACAAGTTATCTCAGACTTATGGAAAATGCAGGTGCAGCTTGCTCAAAAGCAATCAGAGATGAATATGGTATAACACCTGATTCACGTAGAATCATCACAGTTGTGTGTGGTAGTGGTAATAATGGCGGTGATGGCTTTGTAATTGCGAGAAAGCTTTTTGAAATCGGCTGCCGTGTTAATGTAATTTTAGCCGGTGGTTTACCTAAAACCGAACAGTCCGGAGAAATGTTTTCAAGGATTGACCAGACAACAATAAACGTAATTCCTTTCCTGGAAAACGAACATGAAGCACTTGATATTCTGCTTAAAAGTGATTTTATTATTGAAGCTGTTTTTGGTATAGGTTTGGAACGTGATGTGATGGGTGAATATGCTGAACTGTTCAGATATATTAATTCTTCACCAGCCAAAACAATTTGTATTGACGTACCCGGTGGCATTAATTCGGATACAGGTGAGGTGATGGGTCATGCTGTTAATGCTGATTTTACAGTTGCAGTTTGCTCGGCAAAACCTTGTCATGTTTTATTACCAGGAAAAAAATTCTGCGGTAAAATTAAAGTTGTTTCAATTGGTATCACAGAAAAAGAACAGTTTGTTTCAGGTGAACCATATTTTTCTTCAATTGATTTGAATTTATTGAAAAATGTGTTTGTTAAACGTAATGACATTTCAAACAAAGGCGATTATGGCCATGTTCTTTCTATTGCAGGTAGCAAAGGAATGGCGGGTGCGGCTGTTTTATGTGCTATAGGCGCTGTAAGAGGTGGTGCCGGTCTTGTTACTGCAGCTTTCCCTGAATGTGCTTATCCTGCTATTGCATCTAAACTTACTTCTCCTTTATTGTTATCAGTTGAAAACAATGAAGATGGATATTTTTCTTTTTCAGCTGTTGACAGAATTTATAATGCAATGAAAAAATCAACATCAATTGTTATCGGTTGTGGTTTAGGTGTAAATAGAGATACGGCATCCCTTGTGTCCGCAGTATTAAGAAACTCACAGGTACCTTTAGTAATAGATGCTGACGGTATAAATATAATTTCTCATAATATAAATGTATTGAAAGCTGCAAAAGTGCCGATAATATTAACGCCGCATCCTGGAGAGATGAGTCGTTTAACAGGAAAATCTGTGAGGCAGATTCAGGCTGACCGTATTCAGACGGCAGTTGATTTTGCAAATGAATATAATGTTATTGTGGTTCTTAAAGGGGCGAACACTGTTGTTGCAATACCCGGTGAGAAGATGGCATTTGTTAACACAACAGGCAATGCAGGAATGTCCAAAGGTGGTAGTGGAGATTTACTTGCAGGAATGATTGGTGCATTTTTGGCACAAGGATACAGCCCTGAGAATGCCGCAATTATGGCAGTTTACCTGCATGGCTTAGCAGGCGATATTGCTGCAGAGAAATTTTCTATGACGTCTATGTCTCCCATGGATACGGCAAATTGTTTGCCTTTTGCGCTTTCAACTCTTGAAAAAGCAGTTGAGGTGTTATAATTGAAGAGAATACTTGTGTTACTTGTTTTAGTCATATTTTTCAGCGGATGTTCGTCAGATAAATTATCGTCACCGCCAATACCTGATTTGAATTTTGAAGGTAATATAAGTATTACATATAATGATTATAATTTAAAATGTAGCATAAAAAACAGCCTTTCGACAGGTTGTGAGATTGTTGTTAATGAACCGGAAATTTTAAGAGGTTTTTCATTTTTAGTTATCGATGGTGTTTGTACTGTTAAGTTTGATGATTTAACATTTGAATTTGATTCAAATGTTAATAAAAATGAGTTAGCAAATTCTGTAGCAGAATCTTTAACAAATATTCTAACCACAACAAATTATGAGAAAACGGGCGATAACAATTGGAAATATATTGGTACAACCAGTTTTGGAAAATTTATTCTGGTTCAGGATGGTGTCAGCGGTTATCCGTTAAGTTTGAGTATTCCGCAGATAAATATTGAAGTTATATTTGAAAATTTAAAATCTATTGATAGTTAATGTGGAGGTACATATGTCTTGTGTTTCAAGTTATAAATTGATGAAAAAAGCCTCGGAAGAAGGTTATGCAATACCTGCATTCAATATTGATAATTTAGAATCGGCAATTGCAGTAGCGGAAGTTATGAAAGAAACTCAGAAACCGATTATTGTGCAGACAATTCCTCGTACACTGGCTTATGGCGGAACTTCTGTTTACCCGACAATGATGCGGTCTCTTACTTCAGGTTGCGATAATGTAGATTATGCAATGCATCTTGATCATGGCAACAGTAAAGAACAGGCAGAAAAGTGTATCAATTGTGGTTTTTCTTCAGTTATGTTTGATGGCAGTATGTTACCATTTGCAGAGAATGTAAGAAAAACAAAAGAAGTTACCGATTTTGCTTTACCGCTTGGAATTTCAGTCGAAGGTGAATTAGGTACCATCGGCGGTAAAGAAGAAGGGGACACTGACTTGGAAGCCAGTTATACAAAGGTGAGTGAAGCTGTTGAATTCTGTGAAAGTACAGGTGTCAGCACGTTAGCAATTGGTGTCGGAACAGCTCATGGTGTTTATAAAGGTACTCCTGTAATCAATGTACAAAGAATTAAAGAAATTCATTCTGCTGTTTCTACTCCTCTTGTTCTTCACGGTGCATCCGGTTTAAGTGATGAAGTGTTACGTGAGTGTATTAAAGCAGGTATATCTAAAATTAATTTTGCAACCGAACTCAGACAAGCTTATACATATGGAATAAAATTAGGTATGGAACAGAATCCTGATGTTTTTGATCCTAAAATTTATATGCGCGTGGCAATCGACGAAATAAAAAAAGTAATGCTTGATAAAATTTCTATTTGTTATAATTGAGGTAAAATTATGGATATTTTTCAGAATTGGATGTCTTATCTTAAGGATGATGTAAAACTTATTGATGTTGTTATTCCAAGCGCTCACAACGCTTGTAGTTATGAGCTGAAATTCATGGGTAAGTGTCAGAGTGGAAATTTGTTTGAACAATTCAGACATGGTGTACGTCATTTTTGTATTCGCCTTGATACGAACAAAAAAGGAGAAATAATTGTTTGCCACGGAATTTCAAAAGGTGGAGTCTTTGAAAATGATTTGAAATGTATGAAACAGATGTTAGAGACAAATGATTCAGAGTTCTTTATTTTTGATATCAGAGAATATTATCCGCAGAATTTTGGTCCATTTAAATTAGAATGTAAGGCAGATAAAGAAAAAATGGACAGGCTGTTTGAAAAATATATAAAACCCTCTGAATATGCTTTTTGCGATTTTGATGATATTAACGATGTAACAATAGGCGATATAAGAAAATCAGGAAAAAGGTACATACTTTATAATTTTGAGAAATTCTATGATTATAGCGTTAACTGTGAATATGACTTTCCATGGGACAAGCGTATTAACGGATTGAAAGCAGAAAATTTCGCAAAAGAAGTTACTAAATTGTTTGATTTAGGGAAAGAAACCGGTTTGAATTGGTTTCAGATACAGCAAACACCGAATTTGGGTACGGAAATCGGGATAGCGACTCCTAAAAATCTTGATAAAAAGCTCCGTCCTTATTTTTCGGATATAATTAATCAGGTAGCAAACAATAAGAAATATTTAAAGAGAGCTAACATAATAGCAAGTGACTTTATGACTGAAGACTATCTGAAGTCAAAACTGATATTGAAATTAAATGTAAATAAAGACAATATTAAAGAAAACTATATTGACCAGTTTATTAATAGTCTTGATTAATTAAGAGAGCCAACGTGATGTTGGTTCTCTTAATTTTTTTTTATAAATTTGCTTTTATGGTAGTTATATTTCTTTTTTGTAAATATAAATTCGACAATATGTGGTATAGTTATCATGTATAGATATGTTTGTTGTGTAGATATTGTTTTCTACAACAGCAAAAGGAGGAATGCTTTTATGAAGAAGAAAATGCTTCGCTTTGAGAGTCTTTTACTTGTAATGGCTCTTATGGTGACATGTCTTGTTCCTGGCTTCAGTTTGAATGTGGCAAATATCGATGCTTTTGCTGCCAGCCACGAAATAGACATTGTTGACGAAAGCGGAAACACCATAACCCAGCAGATTCAGGTTATGGAAAGTGAACAGGTACAGTTGTCATATCAACTTGTTGACTGTTCAATGCCCGAAGGCGGATATGTTGTGTGGAAGAGTAACACTCCGCTTAACGTGTCTGTTGATCAGACGGGTTTGGTAAGAGGTCATGACTCTTCTAAGGGTGCTGCAGTCAGACTGTGGCTTGATAACGACGTTGCATCTGTTCCGGTTATCGGTTCAATGCTTGTCAGCATTCTTGAAGGCATTTTATATAGTGATACAATTGACCTTGACAGAATGGATACTGAGGCTATTGTTACACTTGTCGGTGGATCGCTTGGTGTTGTTTCAGGTGCTCTTGGCGACAGCCTTATGAATTCTCTCAGAGAGAGACTCAACAGTATCGACACAACAATTACACTTACGCTTTATGACCAGTTTGATACAGTTCTTGCAACAGACTCTGTTCGTGTTCTTGTTACAAATTCAGATAAATGGTATGCAAACGTAATTCCTAACGGTGCGTTTATTGTCAATAAGGATTCTCTTCCCACTACTGTTGCAGTAGGCGGAAAACTTAAACTTGAAGGCGGAGTAACACCGCTTCGTCTTGGCTACGGTGTTACATGGTCGCTTGAAGGCGAAACAATCTTTGACAGAGCATCAGACTACGCAGAGTTTGATGAAAGCACAGGTGAAATTACATTCCTTAAACAAGGTAAAGTTACTGTAAAGGTTGCACCCAATGCTGATGATCTTGTTGATGAACTTATGGGATTTATCGGTGACCTTGCATCTCTCGGCAATGAAGTTGATACATCGGATATTGCTGATGTACTTGTAAGAATTCTCGGATTGGAAGTTTC
>JAZSJD010000064.1:0-16742 GCA_045534165.1 Acutalibacteraceae bacterium
AGCTTAATCGCTCATTTACGATACTAGCTATCGTTATCTTTTTCCTTGTTTCGTTTCCGAAATCTGGATTTGGTTCGTACTTTCAGTACTCAAATTCTTATCAAGGTTCCTTTTCTTTCGTTGTTTAATTTTCAAGGTTCGATTGTGCTGTCCCGCAAGGGACTTTGATATAATATCACAATGTTTTTTGATTGTCAACACTTTTTTGAAAATTTTTTTGAATTTTTTAAAAAAGTTTTCCACAGGGGTGTGGAAAACTTTTTTCATCAACATTATTATGTGCTGCAAAGCTTGAATTATTTAGCATTTATCGGTGAAATCTTCCGCCTAATTCTGCATCCACTTCCTTGGGATATTTTGACGAAAGTACCATCAGGCCAAGGAATGGCAGCAAAGTTGAGACCAAAGCATATGTTATTGTTCCTGTTTCCTTTGTGGTCAGATAACCTATGCCTACAATTATCAGACTTAACACACCAAGGACAATAAAGTACAACGGACTTTTAACAGCATTCTTTTTTGAAACAAGTGAAGTGACAAGATAAACTATTGACGAAGCTACAAGTACAACAGGAAGAACTGTATAAGCTATCAGATCAAACTTGTCCATAAAATATGAAACAGGCAGACTCACAGCAGTGAAAGCCAGAACAATCCAAATCAGATATTTACCGAAATACACATCATTTTTCCTGATATAATATTTCAATGGTCTGAGTTCACCATATTCTGGATATTCGGCAGTTTTCATTCCTTCAAGAACAACTGCTTCATCAACCGCCTTTGAATTACAGAGGGGACAAACTTTTACACCATCTGCAAGGTCAACGTTACATTCTTTGCATCTCATTACTGTCCCTCCTTTTCATTACAGTTACTCTCAATTCTTACTCTGACACCTTTTTGTGAAAGCACGCGGAAAAATTCTCTCTGAACATCAGTTTTATCTGAATCACTTGTAAAAGAGAGATTTACAATATTATTGTAGGTAATCATGGCACAAAGAAGTTTAACATTAGGACTTGAGCCCAGAAGACATTCTACACGTTCCACATATTCATACATTTCAGGTGGCATCTTTACTATTCCAAGGTTAGTCATCCCGCTTGTGAATTTATTTTCACCTGCATGGTCGAAGATAAACTTCATAACAGGTTTTTTGAGCACACTCGGCACAATTCTCAAAACAGGATTCAGGGCATCGGAAACATTCATACTTATCATCTTTTCAAGTTCTTCTGTTGCAAGACCTTGTTCCATTTTACCCTTAACCAATTCAAAAATTTCTTCAAAAGTAATATCCGTTCTACCTTTGGGATTAAAACCGATATTTGAATAAAGAGAGAAATTCCTCATTGTTCTGGAATTAAAGCGAGGACGCAGGCTTACGGGAATTGAAATTTTAATTGGTTTATTGATTTTTTTCGGTGCTGTTACGTAAAATGCATAAAGGTATGCTACCATAAGAAATTCCGTAATTGTCATCCCATGTTCTTTTGATACCATTTTCAAATCTTCAACGGGAATAAGTCCGTGAATTACTTTATAATAATTTTTAATGGGTTTTACATCATAGCGATAAGCTGTTTCTTCCTTACGGGACAGACCTTTCATCTTTTTATAATTTTTGATGAAGCTATCTTCTATCTCATACTTTTTGGGAAGTTCATCAATATTCAGAATAGTTTCATCTCTTGTGATTTTTACACCTTTAAGTTCAAGATAACGGGCTATGAGTGTTTTATTGAAATACATTGCAGCTCCGCCATCTGTAAGGCCATGGAAAAACTCAATAGAAATACGCTTTTTGAAATATAAAATACGCATTGCCGGTTTTGTTGTTTCGCTGAGCTGAATATATCTGCAGGGATAATAATCTTCCTCTTCCACAACATCATAGTCATCAGTTCTTACAAAATAATGCCAGAACAGACCTCTTTTCACATTGGCAAACAACCACGGAAACCTTGGTGCTAAATCTTCAAGAGCCTGACGCAGAACAACAGGGTCAACTTCATCTTTCATAATAAAGGCAAAACGGTAAACGGTACACCAACCATATCTCTGTGCATTGGGATAAATAGTTGCTGCATTATCCATTTTGAACCAGGAAGGGAACTCCCCGATATCTTCTGTGTTTTCTGCAACAGGATTTTCCAATAATTCTTTTTCAGACATCCTTAAATCCCTTTCATTGATTGTTTTTTTCAATTTTATATATACTTTGATTTTCAATATCCATAAAAGGAAGAATAATAGGCATAATACCTGCATTTGCAGTTATTGTTGTTATCAGACTCCTTACATAAGGGAACAAAGTATTGAATGTTTCTCTGTGCAGGACTTCACGAGGTGCTTCTGTAAATTCAAAAAGACCTGCAAAAACAACTTTAAGATTAAAGCTTTCAGGGTTATTCTTTTCAAGAACTTCAACGGTCAACTCACCTCTGCAGGTTCCTGTGTTTGTATATTTTACGTTATATGAATATTTGGTCTGGATTTCCATTGGTGAAGCTGTTGTTCTCTTATTCACAAAAGATATTTCATCAGCTCTGTAACCTTTAAGTTTTGAATTAGCCATATAAATCACACTCCTTGTGCTGATATTGTAACACAACAGATTATTTATTACAACAATAAAAAGCCGGATTGTCTGAAACAGACAACCCGGTTTTTCATTATTACTGATAATTATGCCTGTTCAGGAGCTCCTACGGGGCAAGCATCTGCACAGCTGCCGCAATCGATACATGCATCAGCATCGATAACGTATTTATCTGCGCCTTCAGAAATAGCCTCAACGGGGCATTCACCTGCGCATGCACCACAAGAGATACATTCGTCATTGATGATATAAGCCATTGTTCGCAACCTCCCTTTTGTTTTATAAACCTATTCTAACACATATTTTATAAAAATCAAGTATTATTTTCATAAAGTGAAAAATTTCTTTTTTATACTACAAAAATATGCACATAATAATAAATTATGATTCAATATCTTTGAGTGCTTCCAATTCAGCTTTATCAATTTTTATGTGACCGTCCTTGATGACTTTTACATCGTGTCTGTCAAACTGCTGAGGAGCCGCACCGGGACGGCGGTCAAGTTCAACTTTAAGTTTACCTTTAAGAAGGTTAACTTCTGCAACTGTGCCTCTGCCTTCGTTGGTTTCAACAATCGCACCAACTTTTGGTGTTACACGCAAAAGATGCTCATAAGCTTCCTGCTCATATTTGAGGCAACACATAAGTCTGCCACAAGTACCGCTGATTTTTGTAGGGTTAAGCGACAAACCTTGTTCTTTTGCCATTTTGATTGAAACGGGCTGAAAATCGCCAAGGAAACTTGAACAGCACAAAGGTCTGCCACACATTCCCAGTCCGCCTATCATTTTTGATTCATCTCTTACGCCGATCTGACGAAGTTCAATTCTTGTTCTGAAAACAGAAGCCAGATCTTTTACAAGCTCTCTGAAGTCAACTCTGCCGTCAGAAGTGAAATAGAAAAGAATTTTGCTGTTATCAAAAGTATATTCAACATCAACAAGTTTCATATCAAGATTATGTTTTTCAATTCTTTCAAGACAAAGGTCAAAAGCTTTCTTTTCTTTTTCCTTGTTCTTTTCAACCGTCTTCAGATCTTCTTCAGTTGCAATTCTGATAAGCTTTTTAAGAGGATGTACGATTTTTTCATCCTCAACTTCTCTGTTTTCTGCAGCAACTTCACCAAGCTCAATGCCACGTGCAGTTTCCACAATAACTTTATCAAATTTTTTAAGCTGTTTTCCGTCAGGGTCAAAAAAGTAGACTTTGCCTACATCTTTAAATCTGACGCCTATAACTTCAGCCATATTTTTCCTCTCCTTTATATCAGCTTACTGCTGAGTCTTGCCAGAAGCAGATTATGGTTTGCATAACGCTGTATACCTTCAACTGCATCTTCCGCTACGTTCATCGCATTCATTATTTTTTCCGATGTCATAGATGATGCAAGATTATTTGCTGTTTCTTTATTCTGTGAAAGATAAATCTGAACACCGTTTTTTATTGCCAGACTATCTCTCAAAATCAGTATAACTTCTTCTAAAGCTAATTTCAAGCTGTCTTTGTCTTTTTCAAAAATTCCCAGAGTTTTCATCATTTCAATTTCGCTGCCTGATGAAATGGCTTTAGCTAAAAGATTGGCATTTTCAAAAGATTTTTCCAGCTTCTTTTTTGTAACGCTGTCATCTGTAAGCTCGCCCATTCTGAAAGAGGCACACCTTGATTTGACAGTCTGAAGAAGCATTGCTTTATCTTCACACTCAAGAATAAAATTAACATATGAAGGCGGTTCTTCAAGAACTTTCAAAAAAGCGTTCATTGCTGTTTCATTCATTTTGTGTGCAGATGTGATAATATAAACTTTTCTTTCTGCTTCGTTAGGAACAACATAAGCATCGCTTCTTACGCGACGGATATCTTCCACAGAAACAGTTTTTGATTTATTTGTGCCTTCAACTGTTTTTATATCCACGTGAGAAAAAGATTCAGCTTTAAGGCAGTTTGAACATTTACCACAAGGTTTAAGTGAATTTTCACTTTCCGAACACACAAGAGCTTTTGCCAGAAGATGGGCAAACTCAAGTCGTTTAGTTGCATTTGCACCTTCCAAAATTATCGCATGAGGAAGTCTTCCGCTATCAAAAGCAGATGAAATGAGTTCCTTAAATCTTACGTCTGTTTCTATATTTCCGAAATTCATTCTTCCATCATCCTAAGATTTCTTTTGATTACTTTTTCCCCTCGCCATGCAAAGGCACGCCCCTCTATGGGAGAATCTTCTGTTACATAAGCCTTCTGACTATCTATAAATTCCTGCAAAGTTGTTTTTTCTGCATTCTGATTATAGGGGCATACTTTCTGACATTCATCACAACCCCACGCGCAGTTGAGCTTTTTCATCATCTCTGCATATTCTGCAGGAATTTCGCCTTTCTTCTGTGAGATATGAGAAAGGCATTTTTCAATATCAAATTTTTCTTCCCTGAGCACACCTGTGGGACAAGCTTCAAGACAAAGACCGCAATTCTCGCAATATCTCGTTTCAACCTTTTCATAATCAACAGACAAATCTGTGACTATTTCACCAACAAAAACCCAGGAACCGTATTTTTCATTTATGAGAAGTCCGTTTCTGCCTTTCATACCCACACCGCTTTTTGATGCTGCATAAACTTCGGGAATAGGTGAATTATCTGCAAAAAAAACGAACTGATTTTCAGGATAGTTTTCTTTAAATTTTTCTGTGATTTCTGATAAATACAATTTCAACACTTCGTGATAATCCCTTACTGTGGCATATCTTGAAACATTGGAATTTTCATAAGCTTCTTCACCAAGATAATAAGGGAACAAAAGAGTTATAATTGTTTTTGCATTCTGAGGAATACGTGATTTTGCCCTGCAATCAATGAGATAATTTTCCACTTCTTCAAAAGAACAAAAACCGTAAACATCACAGAATTCATCAAGTATTTTTTTTATTTTTTCCATAACTAACACACTTGCTGGCCCAAGGCAATCATAACGGGCATTGTTATAATACTCATAAAGCTGACAAGGGCAACAACCTTTGATGCAGTTGGTGCATTTTTATCATATTTTGCTGCAAACATTACTGTATTGTTTGCACTGGGAGCTGAGCTTGAAATAAGAATTGCAGAAACCATAACACCTGTAATTCCAAAAAGCTTGAAAATTCCAATCATACACAAAGGCATAGCAATAAGTTTTAAAAATGCCACAAGATAAACTCTTTTATCCTTGAACATAGTTTTCAGGTCTGTCTGTGAAAGATATGTACCGAAGAAAAGCATTGCCAGAGGAGTGTTGAGTGATGCAATATAATCAACGGGTGTCTGAATAATTTCAGGCAACTTCACACCAAGAATAAACAAAGGAAGACCTATAAGCACAGCAATTGTTCCCGGATTGATAATAAGTTTTTTCAAATCAAACTTTGAGCTTGATGTCATCACTTTAATACCGTGAGTGAATGAAAAAATGTTAAAAACCATAACAACTGCCGAGCAGTAGAAAACACCTTCATCCCCTAAAACAGCTTTGGCAAGGGGCAACGCCATATATCCAACATTACCATAGTTTGAAGCAAACTTGAATATACAGTTATCCTCTTTCTTTTTATCCCTGAAAAAGGGAATAACAAGTACTGCTCCCACAATCTGCAAAACCACACCAAAACCTGCTGCCATAAGAAGCTTTATAAAATTATCTTTTGTATTATCAACAGATAAAAAAGATGTGATAATAACTGCAGGAGTTATAACATAGAACAAAAGGTCGTTTGACATTCTTGCTGTTTTTTCTTTGAAAAGACCTACTTTATCGCAGATAAAACCAACTGCTACCAAAACATAAAGTATACCTACCTGTTTCGCAGCAATAGCAAGATTATCTAAAAACAAAGCCACCTTTTATTCCTCCTAAATTATTTTTCTTCTGTAAGCTTTTCAGTTTCCTTGACTGTCATATTTTTTATTCTCGGTAAAGAAAGACAAAGAACAAGGAAAAGCACTGCAAAGCCGAGGAAAAGAACATCTGTTATTTCCAGAGGACATTCGATCATATCCCATTCCATCATTGCTCTGTAATCACCGTCAAAGATTAAAAGCAAGGCTCTGGGAATTGAAACAACCGCTGAAAACATTGCAGCAATAAGACCATATGCAAAAACTTTGAAAGAAATTGCATTATTGTTCACTTCTGATGCCATCTGGGCAAAATACATAAAGAACATCATCATAAAAGCAATCATAAACAATTCAAACAAAAGTGATGAAACATTCATAAAGCTGATTGTTCTTGTAAAACGCTGAACCATTCTTAAAGTTGCCCAGAAAAGCGGAGCAATTGTAAATATTTTTAATTTAGAAAAATTGATTGTTTTAATACCTGTATAGTTGATGAAAATAAGCAAAAAGAAAATTGCCGAAACAATTGCAAATACACCTTCACCAAGGCGGGGCAATGTACCTGATTTCATCATATCAGACATAAGTAATTTTGAATCAGCCATTAAAACTGTATTGGCTTTTTCAATATATTCAAGAAAACCGCTGATCTGATTTACTGCACTATATACCAATGATGCTGCAAAACCAGCTGAAAAAAGAGCAACCGGAATGCTTTTTTTCTGTGGCATTTTTTCCTGAGGAATTTCCCCCGCAAGGAAAGAAACAAGAAAAATACCGACACTTGCAAAGCCGAGTATAAGATATAAAATCGGTGTTGTTACATGAGTAACTTCATAGAAGCCTGTATCAAAATCAATTATTCCGCTGAAAACCTGAAAAATTCTTACACCAACAGCCAACACAGATGCAACTGCAAAAATGATGAAGGCATGGTTTATTTTGAGACTTCTTACGCTGCCTTTGATTTTCATTAATTACATTCCTTCCCTTTGAGAAATTTATCTTTGTTCTCTTGGAATATATATTCCCTGACCTACTGTTTCAGTTCTGTCTTTTATAGGCACATATTCACGTGAAAGAGCAACACTCTTATATGCAGGACGGATGATTCTGCCTGCTGTTGTCATTTCTTCAATTCTGTGAGCAGACCAACCTGCAACTCTTGCAACGGCAAACATAGGAGTGAACAAATCAACAGGAATGCCTAACATATCGTAAATAAAACCTGAATACATATCCACATTTGCACAGAGAGGCTTCTTAACACCTTTTACTGATGCAAAAACTTCAGGTGATAATTTTTCAATACGATTAATGAGCTGATATCTGTCTTCATTTTCTGTTCCATTTGCAAATTCACCTGCTTTTTCTCTGAGGAGAAGTGCTCTGGGGTCAGAAAGAGTATAGATAGCATGTCCCATACCATAAATGAGACCTGAACCGTCCCCTGCCTGTTTTGTGATAATCTTTTTAAGATAATCTGCAATTTCTCCGTCTGACTGATGATTTTTAACATTCTGGAAAATTTCATCAATCATGGTATGCGCTTTGATGTTAGCACCACCGTGACGAGGTCCTTTAAGTGAACCGATTGCAGCACTGATTGCTGAATATGTATCTGTTCCGCTTGAAGAAAGTACTCTTGTTGCGAAAGTTGAGTTGTTACCGCCACCATGTTCAGCATGGATGCACAAACAAAGGTCAAGAAGCTTTGCTTCTTCATCTGTAAAGTTTCTGTCAGCTCTTGTAATTCTGAGAATTGTTTCAGCTGTTGAATGTTCCTCCTTGGGCTGATGGATATACATACTCTTTTTATAGTAAGTTCTTCTCTTAACCTGATAAGCGTAAGTCATAATTGCAGGCAACTGTGCAACAAGATGAATACACTGTCTGAGCATATTTTCAACACTTGTATCATCAGGATTTGAATCGTATGAATAAAGAGCAAGAACACTTCTTGCCATTTTGTTCATAATATCAGGTGATGGAGCTTTCATAATCATATCTTCAATGAAATCGTCAGGAAGATCACGGCACATAGCAAGAGTTGCTCTGAACATTTCAAGCTGTTCAGCTGTAGGAAGTGAACCGAAAATGAGAAGCCATACAACTTCTTCAAAACCGAAACGATCTTCTTTCTGACAGTTTTTTACCAGATCCACCATATCATAACCACGATAAGTCAATTTACCTTCTTTGGGAATTCTTTCACCATCGTTAATATAGTAACCTTCAACGCTACAGATCTGGGTAAGGCCTGCCATAACACCTGTGCCGTCAGAATTTCTCAAACCTCTTTTTACACCATAACGGTTAAAATCATTACTGTCTATGCTGTTATTTTTCTCAAGTTCTCTGCATAAACTTTTCATAGAGCTGTCATCGATATATTTGATATAAGTTGACATAAAAAAGCTCCTTTCTTCCAATACAAAAAAATATACACTCTATATTGTACAATATTACAACACTAAAAGTCAAGAAAAAAGGATTGTGATTTTTATGAGATTTACAGCGTTTTTGTCTTTATGTTTGGCACTTTCAATGATTTTTGTTCCTGTTATATCAATAGGCGAAAAAAAAGAAGTTTCCGCAAGTTCAGCCAAAGTTGAATTTAAAAGCGAAAAAAAAGAACAGGAAGAAAAAATTTCAGTATATTTAAGCAAGAGCAAGGAAAACGTCACCCTTTCAATGAGAGATTATCTTGTAGGTGTTGTAAGTGCAGAAATATCTCCTCTTTATTCTGATGAGGCAATCAAAGCTCAGGTAATTGCATCACA
Organism: Acutalibacteraceae bacterium; assembly: GCA_045534165.1. Lineage (GTDB taxonomy): Bacteria > Bacillota > Clostridia > Oscillospirales > Acutalibacteraceae > SIG575. The sequence goes on from JAZSJD010000064.1 coordinate 9,259, forward strand.
CACATACGCACTTTATAAGCAAAAGAAAGGTGAAACAATAACTGACGATTATAAGAAGCATCAATCATATATTTCTCCCGAAGAAGCAAAAGAAAAATGGGGAGATAAATATGAAATTTATTCAAAAAAAATCACTTCAATTGTGGATGAAGTGAAAGACAAAGTTATAACATATGACGGTGAAATTATATTGCCCGCTTTCTTCGCATTATGTTCGGGAAAAACAGAAAACTCCGAAGATGTGTGGGGCGGAAAACGTCCGTACCTTGTAAGTGTTACAAGTGCAGGTGATAAACTTGCACCTGAGCTGATAACTGAAAAAACTTTTTCAGCAGAAGAATTTAAAACCATAATAGAAAAAGCAGGTTCTTTCACTTTAAGTGAAAATAAAGAAAACTGGATTCAGGGCCTTACAAGTACACCTGCCGGTGCTGTTAAAACACTTACAATTGAACAAAAGAGTTTCAAAGGCAACGATATACAATCAGCCTTCAATCTGAAATCAAACAATTTCACGTTAAAATATTCCGGAGGTTCATTTGTCTTCACTGTAGCAGGCAACGGTCATGGTGTTGGTATGAGTCAGTACGGAGCTGACTTTATGGCACGTCAGGGAAGCAATTACGAAGAAATTCTGAAACATTATTATCAGGGAACCGAAATCAGTACACTTTAAAGTTTTGCATTTATACAGATAATTCCTTTTTCCGTAATATCGATAAAACCATAGTCACCGTTTCTGATACTTCCCGGATTGAAAACATAAACCCCGTCAATATATTTACTCACAGGAATGTGGGTGTGACCATATAATATAATGTCAGCACCAAAAGACTGACCTTTGTAAATCAGTGTATCATCACCGAATTTTACGTTTTCAAGGTATCCGTGAGTTATAAATATCTTTTTACCTGCAATGTTTTCTGTTCTGTTTGCCTCTTGTAAAGAAGCTAAATCGCAATTACCTTTCACCATAATCAGGTGTTTATTTCCGATTTCGCTACTGATTTCATAAAAATCCCTTTCACCATCGCCGAGAAATATGACAACATCTGCTTCACGGTGGTTTTCAATTGCAGTTTTAAGGGAATAAACATCAGAATGCGAATCTGAAAGAACAAGTATTCTCATATTAAAATCCTTTCTCCGGGAGTGATTGAAATGCAAGATAAATTTGATGAAATTTTAAAAAACGGTGGTGCGGACAATTTTATAAAAAACAATCTTTCTCCTGCCCAGACTCAGAAGCTGAACGAAATACTTAACGATAAAGAAAAACTCAGCAAGCTTTTATCAAGTCCTATGGCTCAGGAGCTTATGAAAAAATTCGGAAACAAATGATGGATATGAACAATCTTAACGATATCCTTTCATCGCTAAGCGATAAGGATATCGATTTACTGAAACAAACTGCACAGTCGGTTTTTTCGTCTGCAAATGAAGCTGAAGAAAAGCACAGCAACTCTTCATCAGGTTTTGATTTTGGTGGTTTTGACCCTGCAATGATAGGAAAAATTTCAAGAATTATGTCTGCAATGAATTCTCAGGCCAATAATCCCGGTTGCGATTTATTGAAAGCTCTTAAGCCACTTTTAAAAACGGAAAGGCAACAACGTGCTGACCAGGCTTTGCAGATGATGAAACTTCTGGAAATTCTTCCCATTATAAAAGAATTAAAGTAGGTTTTTTTATGAAAGATTATTCTTATAACGATTTACAGCAAATGCAGAAAGATGCATCCGAAGAAGCTTTCAGGATGAAAAGCAACTCTGTTTTTCACGATAATGATTATGAAAAATATAAATGCAAATGCCGTTTTGAAAAAGCTGAACAGAATTGTTATCTTTCCCAAAACGGCAATAAATGTCAGAAATCAAACTCTGTCATTGACGAGGATAAACTGCTTGTTTTAGCACTCATTATGCTCATTTCACGAAACAGCGGTGATAAAATGCTTATGTTTGCACTTCTCTACATCATAATGTGATATTATGAAAACTACCGTTTACGAGTTTGCATAACTCATCGGGTGAAATTTCCATCTGAAAACCCAGCTTACCTGCGCTGACATAAATTTTTTCAAAATTTACAGCGCTCTCGTCAAAAACAGTTACATAATTCTTTTTCATACCAACGGGACTGCATCCTCCACGGATGTAGCCCGTTATTTTGTTTATATCTTTAACATGGATCATTGAAACTGATTTTTCACCAACAGATTGTGCGGCTTTTTTCAAATCAAGCTCCTCTTTTCCGGGAACGACGAAAACATAGAAATTACCGCTTTTGCCTTCTGTTACAAGTGTTTTGAAAACTCTTTCAATTTCAGCACCTATTTTCCCTGCCACCGTTACAGCATCCAGTGCTTCCTTGCAGGGATAAGAATGTAAAACGTAATCTATTCCTGCAGTTTCAACAATTCTTATTGCATTTGTTTTAACACTCAAAATTATGCACTCCTGCACCTAAAGCATAAACTTCATCACCAACATATGCACTTGCAGATGCACCTACGGGTACTGTGAAAGTGAATTTGATTTTACCGTCAGCTTTCTTCCACTCTGATTTAACTTCACCGAAAGCAGTTTCGATTGAAGCTTCAACAAAATCAATTCTTTCATCAACCTGCGGTTTGAAAATTATGTGCTTGAATCCGGGTGCATTTTCATCTGTGTTGATACCTGCCATAACTCCGTACATCCAATCACCTACTGCACCGTAAGCATAATGGTTGAAAGAGTTCATATCTGCTGACCACATTGAACCGTCAGGTTTGATGCCGTCCCAATGTTCCCAGATTGTTGTTGCGCCCTGTGTTACAGAGAACAACCATGATGGATATTCTTCACGAAGAAGCAAGTCATAAGCCACTTTGGTCTGACCGTTTTCACTCAATGCATGAAGAAGATAAGGTGTGCCTACAAAGCCTGTTGTCATATGACCATATTCATTTATAATACCCACAAGCTGTTCTGTTACTTTTTCTTTATCTTCGCAAAGTCCGAAGAAAAGTGTTACAACACAAGCTGTCTGTGTATTGCAGAGAAGGCTTCCTTCAGGAAGATATTCAGCCATATAAGCTTCTTTGATTTTCACAAGGTTTTCTTCATAAAGAGAAACATCTTCACCAAGAACTTTACCCGCTTTTACAAGAAGCCCTGTTGAGTAATAATAATAAGCTGTTGCAATAAGGTTCATATCAGTTGAACCTTTATATTCACCTTCTGCAGCATCTATTCCCAGCCAGTCACCGAAATGGTCTTTCTGAAGCCAGAGATAGTTGGTTGCAATTGAGTTGAGATAATCAACCCATTTCTTCATTGAAGAATACTGATTTTCAAGAATTTCTTTTTTACCGTATGTAAGATAAATCTGCCAGGGACAAACTGTTGCTGCATCTGCCCATGCTGCACTTGACTGAGCGTCATCATCATTAAACCAACCAAGGTCAGGAATAACGTGAGGTACTCTGCCGTCTTCACGCTGATGAGCTTCTAAATCTTTAAGCCATTTTGTAAAGAACTTATACACATCAAAGTTATAGCTTGCAGTTTTAACAAAAACTTCTGCGTCACCTGTCCAGCCGAGACGTTCATCACGCTGAGGGCAATCTGTGGGCACATCAAGGAAGTTACCCATCTGACCCCAGATAATATTGTGGTAAAGTTTGTTGAGCATTTCACTTGAGCAATTGAAATAACCTGTTCTTCTGATATCAGAGAAAACAGCTATCGCAGTAAAGTTTTCAAGTTTGATTTCATCGCTGAAACCAACAAGTTTGATATATCTGAATCCCTGGAAAGTATAGTGAGGTTTGAAAGTATGTTCATTTCCGTCACAGATAAAACGGATTTCATTTTTTGCTGAACGCATATTTTCAATATAGAATTCGCCATCTTTATCAAGCACTTCTGCGTGAGTGATAACAGCCTCTTCACCTGCATTACCTTTGATTCTGAATTCAACATAACCTGTAAGATTCTGTCCGAAATCAATAACAGTGTCGCCTGAAGGTGTTGTAATTATTTCTTTTGCTTCAAGTCTTACCTGCTCTTTGATAATTTCACCCTGCTGAGGAATAAGAACTTCTTTTGATTCTTCTTCATCAACCTGAGCTTTACCCAAAACAGTTATTTCTTTGTTTGCATCAAAAGTTTCACCATTATATATATTTGAATAAAGTGTCTGTGAAGATGCATAATCCCAACTGTCATCGGTTAAAATCACTTCTTTTTCTCCGTCAGCTTTTTCAATTTCAACTGATGCAATCAATTTAACATCTTTGAAAGTTTTATTGTGCATCATCCAACCGAGGCCAACGCCGATTTCAATTTTGTTTTCACCGTTTTTAACCATTGAGGTAACATCATATGTCTGATATTGCAATCTTTTATCATAAGCAGTCCAGCCGGGAGCAAGAACATAATCACTGACTCTTTTTCCGTTGAGATAAAGACAATAAACACCTTTTGTAGTTAAAGTAATTGAAACTTTCGCAGGGTCCTCTGCTTCAAATGTTTTTATAAACACAGGCACAACATCGCCCATGCTTTCCCCTGCTTTAATCCAGTTTGCATTTAAAACGCTCATAGCTTTTCTCCTTATTATAACTTCACTTTAAATACAATTTTTGTAACCTCTTCGTCATCTCCAACTTTAAGACACGGCATATGTGCATCCTGAGGATAAAGCACAAGGAAATAACCTTCATTAACAAGGCAAAGGCTACCCTTTTCGCTTGTATAAAAAGCGATGTCACCGCCATCTTCAAACGGCTTTGTAACTGTGCAGTCTTCAAGAGGTGCAACACCAATATATTCTCTGCCTTTTATAACAACCTGCACATCAGCATACTGAACATGGGATTCGTATTCTGCACCCTCGTGTTCTTTTGAAATATATGTTGCAGGTGAAACAAAAAGATTGTCACCATCTAAATCGTAACGTTTATTTTCCATTTTACCTGCCATAAAATCAAGAGTGAATTTTTTGATTTCCTCAAGTTGGGGCATCATTTTTACATAGTAGTCCATATTTTTTACTGTATCAAAAATCATAATAAAACCTCCGTTTTTTATTTTGCAATGGGAACTTCCATTTCAAGATCAGTAAGGGGGAAAGAACAACAAGGATGAATACAGCCGAATTTATAATCAGCAAGACGACGGTATTCAAGATGTTTCGGCACATAAACCTTACCTGATAAAAGGTTTGAATGACAGAAACCGCATTCACCGCTTCTGCAACGTGCAGGAACAGAAATTCCGTTCTTTTCAAGTGTCTGCATAACAGAATCTGAAGATTTACCTGTTACTGTGTATGTTTTATCCTGAATTTTAACAGTAATTTTAACTGTTTCGGGAATGTCTTGGGGGTAATCTTCCTGAGTTTCAGGATTATGGAATTCACCGAACATTTCATGGCGGATATATTTCTTTTCAAGTTTTAATTTTTCAATTTCTTTGTCAACAAACTCGTACATCTGCTGAGGTCCGCAGATAAAAATTGAATAGGGCTCATCCGTTGGTGCAAGCTGTTTGATACGTTTTGCATCAATGAAACCTTTTCTTGCACCTCTTGGAATTTTAGCGTATTTGTCACTTAAGAAGTGAACTACCTTGATTTTATCACATTTCTCTTCAAGTTCTTTGAGTTCATCTCTGAAAAGAATACTGTCAATATTACGGCTACCGTAAAGAAGTGTCATTTCAAAATCTTCGTCGCCGTCTGCAATAGCGTTTGCCATTGAAATAAAGGGAGTGATACCGCTGCCGCCTGCAATGCAGATGACTTTCTTTGCATCTCTCAACGGCTGATATTCAAAGTTACCTGAAGGCGCAGAAACTTCAACCTCTGTACCTACTTTCCAATTGTCAAAAATATATTTTGACATAAGACCGCCGCCAACCAATTTGATTGTAAGAACATATCTGCCCTCAAGGCTGTCTTTGGGTGAAGATGAAATTGAATATGCACGTGTTACAGGCATACCTTCAATTGTTTCAAAAACTGTAAGATATTTACCTGCACCAAAATAAGCAAGCTGAGTTGTGCCTTTTTCTTCATTGGGAACTAAAGTATAGCTTCTGCAATCCTTGGCTCTTTTTTTAACTTCAGCAACTTTAAGATACTGTCTTTTGGGATGAAGTGCTTTTGCTAAAACTGATGCATTATCTGAATATGTGGGAAATTTTGCTTCAGCTGCGTCGAATCTTTTCTGACGGTCTGAAAGCATGGGAAAGAATTTTTTCACTTTTAATGATTTTAAGTTAGCCATATTATTTGCCCTCCTTCTTCATTGCTTTAACAACAAGTCCGCCTGCTTTTTCACCTGTGTAGTAAGCACAGCTGTAACCGTCGCCTCTTTCCTGGGTTGCACCGCAGAAATAGAAGTTATCGAAGGGCTGGTCGCTGAGATACTGAACTGTACGAGGAATCATACTATCCCATTTTTCAAGCATATAGCCATAAGGTGTACCCTGGGGTGTATTAAGATAACGTGCAAATGTGGGTGGAAGAGCAATTTCAATTTCTTCAATGTAAGGTGTGATTGAAATATTGAGTGCTTTTTCGCAGGTTTCAATCATATCTTTTGCAACTGCAGTTTTGAATTTCTTATAATCCTGAGGTTTAACATCTTTCATAACGTCACCTGATGTCATTGACGTAAGGAAAAGCTGGCAAGTGCCTTCGGGAGTACAATCAGGAATAATTTCGTTAAGACAGTTGATGATACAGTAACCGCTGTTATATTCAGTAACAAGTTTAAACTGCTCGTCAGCGTCTGAAACGGGAGCAATAAATACAGAATAGTCCTTAATACCAAGTTCTTCTTTTGTTTTATTCATACCAAGGTAAACTGTAGTAAGAGCAACTGCATTTTTTCTTGAATTGAGCATTTTAAGCTGTTTTTCAGGAATATCCTTTTCGTCAAACAAATCTTTGAAAACAGCATACGGGTAAGAGTTACAAACAAAATATTTGCCGTAAACTTCTTTTTCACCGTTGATTACAACACCTGCAGGCTTGCCATCTTTCATAATAACCTTTGTAACTTCTGAGTTATACCAGATGTCACCGCCGTTATCGCGGATAACTTTATCAAGAGCAAGGCTCAATTCATGGCTGCGAAGATGAGGAACACCTGTACCGTGCTGAACGTAGCTGTGAAGCATTGCAAGATAATAGAGGAAATCGAGTCTTGATGCAGGAACACCAAGATAACACCAGTATGTATTGAAAATGTCCTGTGCTTTTTTAGGCATTCCGAGAGCATCGAGAGCTTCTGTCATATTGTGAGAAACCATTCTGAGAATATCAGGGAAATCCTTGAGACTTGCAGGAAGTTTTGCAGGAGCGTCAAGAGCATCAAGAGCTTTAAACATACGAACTGACAAATCGAATGCCTTTATACAGCTTTCATATGAACCGGGAACAACTTCTTCAAGTTTTCTTGCGAAGTTTTCAAAACCAACGGGCATACG
>JAZSJD010000007.1:0-21538 GCA_045534165.1 Acutalibacteraceae bacterium
CCGATTGAAAAGTGTCCCTATGTAATTCAATAAGTTTTTAGCATAATCAAACTCTTAAGTTCATTTTTATCGAAAGGTCGCAGTTCGTTATTCTTTAATTTTACATATTTAACACAGATTTTGAGACTTTTTGAATTTAGCGGTTCGATTAAAATAAAAAGAAGGAAGTGGCACTAATCCTCTTCCTTACTACGGTTTTAAAAAGTAAAAGACATCTCAATCGAACCGCATTGGTTCAGATTTGGGATGTCATTCATATGGAGGCACCACCCAGATTTGAACTGGGGAATAAAGGTTTTGCAGACCGCTGCCTTACCACTTGGCTATGGTGCCACATATTTTATTTTATTTTAAAAGTCGCTAAAATATGATTACTTTAGCGACTTCTTTTTGGAGCGGATGACGGGGCTCGAACCCGCTACCTCCACCTTGGCAAGGTGGCGCTCTACCAGATGAGCTACATCCGCAACTTTGATGGTGCCTCCGGTCGGAATCGAACCAACGACACGAGGATTTTCAGTCCTCTGCTCTACCAACTGAGCTACAGAGGCAATTATTTGGCGACCCGGAACGGGCTCGAACCGTCGACCTCTAGCGTGACAGGCTAGCGTTCTAACCAACTGAACTACCGGGCCAAATAATTGGTGGGAACAATAGGGCTCGAACCTATGACCCTCTGCTTGTAAGGCAGATGCTCTCCCAGCTGAGCTATGCTCCCACGTTTATTGCACTCTGCGTTGCTCTGTTTTTTAAGAGCGTTTGCATTTGCAACGTTGATAAGTATACACTATGTTAAGTCTTTTGTCAATACTTTTTTTAAAATTTTTTTGAAAAATTTTTATTTTTCTCAAAACCCTTGATTCTATTGGGTTTTCGGGCATTATTTCTTTGCTTTTTTTATGATTTTTTTGATTTCTTCTGATGTAAATATAATTTTTTTATCACAGAAGTTGCAGGAGATTTCTGTCTTCTCATCTTCTGCCATTTCTTCAAGTGCTTCCACACCTGTGGAAATCAAAGCTTTCTCCACACGTTCTTTTGTGCAAGTGCATTTATATGAAACTTCTGCTTCGTCAAGAATATCCAATTGGAACTCAGGCAAAACTTTTCTGCAGATTTCTTCAGGTGTCAGACCATCAGTAAGCATAGTTGTTACAGGTGCAATATCTTTTATGCATCTTTCAACTTTTTCAATTGTATCTTCCATTGCAGTAGGAAGAAGCTGAATGATAAAACCGCCTGCAGTTATTATTTCTTTATTTTCGCGGTTTACAAGAACACCCAAAGCACAAACCGTGGGAATCTGCTCACTTATTGCAAAATAACTTGTTATATCCTCTGCAATTTCACCCGTTACAATAGGAGTCTGACCAATATAAGGCTCTTTCATACCTAAATCCTTGATAACTGTTACAAAGCCATCAGTACCGACTGCCCCTGCAACATCCAATTTACCCTTACTGTTCAAAGGAAGTTCAACAGATGCGTCACCAATATAACCTCTTACATTACCTGTACTGTCTGAAACTGCAATAACACTGCCAACAGGGCCACCACCGTTAAGACGTAAAGTTACGCTTGAATCTGCACCTTTGAGCACAGCACCCATCATACTTGCAGCAGTAAGAAGTCTGCCCAAAGCAGCAGAAGCCACTTTGGATGTTGAGTGAATCTGATGTGCGCGTTCAACCATATCAGTTGAATTAACTGCCATTACAGTCAAATCGCCTTCCTGTGAAATACATCTTACTATTTTACCCATTTATTTTTTCCTCGCAATATATACTACTCTTTGTGTGTTATCTTTCGGCTCATCAAAAGTCATTTCATCAAAACAATCAACAAATTCAAAGCCACTTTCTTCAAGAAAACACTTTATTTTTTCACTGTCATAAAATTTCTCTTCAAAATCTTCCGAAAAACGCTCGTAAATACCATCTTCTTCACATTCGCAGAAGAAATCAAGAGTGATGTGTGTTGATAAATTTTCTTCGCAGAATTCATTCTGCCACACACAATAAACATCATCTGTATCATACACAAAAGTATTATCACCTAAAATAACGCGATGTTTATACTCTGTGTTTAAATCAAAAACAAAAATTCCGTCTTTTTCCATAAAGAGAGAAATTTTCCGGAAAGCTGTTTTTACTGTTTCTTCATCTGTAATATGGTTAATACTGTCCAGGGTACAGACAACCCCCTGCACCGTTCCGTACAAATCAAGTTCTTCTGCGCTCTGACAGAGATACAGAATATCAAGACCTTCTTCAAACTTCTTACTCTGCGCCTGCATAAGCATATCCGAAGAAGCATCAGTGCCAATCATCTCAAACCCCAGTTTTGAAAGCTCTGCTGTAAGTGTACCTGTGCCGCAGGCAACATCAAGGACAGTTTTTATATTTTGACCATAACTTTCAAAAAGCCGCTTAATATAAGCGGCATAAGATTTATAGTCTACATTTTCCGTTAAGCTATCGTAAAACAACGCAAAGCTACCGTAACTCATTCTTCTTTCTCCCTGAGACGGTCAAAAATAACTTCATAACCATCATTACCATATTTAAGTGAACGGTTAACTCGGCTGATTGTTGCTGTGCTTGCTTTTGTTTTCTTTACAATATCGCTGTATACTTCTTTATCGCTGAGCATTTTAGCCACAACAAGTCTCTGCGAAATTGACTGCAATTCAGTTACAGTACATAAATCACAAAAGAAATTGAAACATTCCTCTTCAGTTTCAAGAGCTAAAACTGAACGAACAAGGAAATCTATATTTTCATCTTTGAAAGCACCTTTCAAAATCATCGCCTCCTTGCATCATTTTAACACATTAAACTATGGAAGTAAATAGCTTTTCGTAAGAATTATTTTCTTCTTCCCATTCTTCGTGGATTTTTTCGTAATCCACATTTGACGGGAACCAGAAATTAATACCTTCCGGAACAATTTCAAAAGTACGTTCTTTTACAAATTCACATTCACCGTCAACATTAACAGCTGAGAATTTACGGCTTCTTACCGTCATCTTCCTGCCTCTTTTAAAAATTGTTCTGTCCCATGAAAGATGATTACCTGCTTTGTAGTCATTCATCTCCTTAAGGAATTTCACAACAGGCATATCTTTTCTGATGATAATAAAGTCAAGAAGTCCGTCATCGCAAATTGCAAGAGGAATACCTTTATATCCTCCGCCATAATAACGTGCATTACCGCAGAGAGTAAACAACACATCATATTTTTCAAATTCGCCGCCATCAATTGAAACTTCAAAAACATTGCTTGACTTTGTAAGGAAACAATAAACAAGAGAAGCGGTGTATGCCATTTCACCTGACATAAGAGGAAGTTTTTTGAAAGTTGCCTGCTTTGCGCAAACTTCTGCATCAAGACCCATTGAACATTGGCTTACGGCATATTTTTCCCCACATTTGACAAGGTCAAGCTTTCTGCACGAACCTTTAAGCTGAGTGGAAATATCAAGAAATTCTTTACGTCCCCCAAAATTTCTTACAAAATCGTTACCTGAACCAAGAGGCACAGCACCTACTTTAAGGTTTTTAAAACCTACTGCACCATTTATAACTTCAAACAAAGTTCCGTCTCCGCCGCAGCCGAACACGCACACATCTTCCCCGCTTTCGCCTAAAACACGTGTGTATTTTTTTGCATCCCCAACGCTTTTTGTTTCGTAGATTTCATAATCAACACCTGCTTCTTTGCAAGCTTTTTCGATTTCAGAAATAAATCCACCTGCTTTTTTCTTACCTGCAACAGGGTTAACAATAAAAACATACTTCATTTTTTGTCACCTCTATATTATTTGAAATACATATACAAATTGCATTTTATCATACCGTTATATAATTTACGGCGTTTATCAGCTTTTCTGCCGAAATCGTATTCAAAATCTTCCGAAGGACTTATGATGTAATAAGCCCAGCCTCTTTTTGAAACAAATTTTTCCCCCATAATTTTATAAATACGGCTTGCTTCTTCTGTATCAAGCAATCTTTCGCCATAAGGCGGATTTACAATAACCGTACCTCTCTCACTTTCAGGTGCAAAATCTTTTATATCACGTTTCTCAAAACGGATTTTATCAGCCACACCTGCACGATGAGCATTTATTTTTGCAATTTCAAGAGTCTTTTCGTCAATATCAGAGCCATATGCCATAAATGAAGATTCCATATTGACAAGGCTTTTAGCTCTCTCTCTTTCCTCTGCCCACACTTTTGAATCAATCTGTTCCCAACGCTCAGCAGAGAAATTTCTGTTGACACCGGGAGCAATATTATGAGCCATCATAGCTCCTTCAATAAGAATTGTACCTGAACCGCACATAGGGTCATAAAGTGTGTGGAAATTTCTCACCCTTGCAAGATAATTGAAAGATGCAGCCAATGTTTCTTTGATCGGTGCACCGTTTGCTTCAAGACGATAGCCTCTTTTATGAAGCCCTGCACCTGAAGTATCAAGCAAAAGACTTACTTTATCTTTCATAATAGAAAACTGAATCTGATGCACGGGACCTGTTTCCTCAAACCATTCAATTTTATATTTTGATTTCAATCTTTCCACAACTGCTTTTTTGATAATTGACTGACAGTCGCTTACCGAAAAAAGAGTTGAATTGATTGAATATCCTTTTACGGGAAATTCATCTGTTGCTGAAATCCATTCTTCCCATGGAAGTTTTTTGGTTCCCTGAAAAAGTTCTTCAAAGCTTCTTGCTTCAAAAGAACCTACAAGAATCTGTATTCTTTCAGCAAAACGAAGGCAGATATTTGCTCTTGCCAGAATGTTAGCATCTCCCGAAAACAGAACTCTTCCGTTTTCACAGATAACATTTTCCGCTTCAATCATTTTCAATTCATCTGCAATAGGTTTTTCAAGACCAAGCAGACAAGGTACTACAAAATTCATTTTCATCATATTATCTCCACAATATGTCTTGTAACGTGACAACCTACATTAACCGCAACAGGTAAGCCTGCAATATGAGTAGGTGCTGTTTCAATATTAACTGCAAGTGCAGTTGTTTTCCCTCCGAAACCCTGAGGACCAATATCTGTCAGATTAACTTTTTCCAGAATTTCTTTTTCCATTTCTGCATAGAATTCGTCTTCATTTCTCTGACTTACATCTCTGCAGAGTGCTTTTTTTGCATTCAGTGCACAGCTTTCAAAATCTCCGCCGATGCCCACACCTAAAACCATAGGCGGGCACGGGTTACCGCCTGCATCTTTAACAACCTGCAAAACGTAGTTTATGATATCTTCACGTGTTACGGATGGTGTCATCATTTTAAGCTGACTCATATTTTCACTGCCGAAACCTTTTGGTACAACGGTAATTTTAACTTTATCTCCATCAACAATTTTTGTGTGAATCACGGCCGGAGTGTTGTTACCTGTATTTACCCTTTCTTTAAGAGGGTCTTTAACAACAGAGCAACGAAGAAGTCCTTCAGTATAACCTTTTGCTACACCGTCATTGACTGCCTTTTCAAAACTTCCGCCAACAAAATGCACATCCTGACCTATTTCCGCAAAAATCACAGCCATACCTGTATCCTGACATACAGGAATCCTTAATTCCTTTGCACAATCAAGATTATCTCTTATATCGCACATAATTGATTTTGGCAGTTCCTCTGTTTCATTTTCGCAGGCACAACAAATAACCTCAGCCAGATCATCGGGCAAAAATCTGTTTGCCATAACGCACATTTCACTTATTTTTTCTGTCAATACTGCTACATCAAGTTCTCTCATATCAACATCTTCCACCCTGATTTATAACTTTAACGGTACATTTTCGCCCAATATTCTTTTTGCAATTCTGCTGAAAGATTTCTGGGATGACGCTTTAAAATTAAAAGATGATGTCTGCATTGATGAAAAACCGATTTTTGCATCATAGGGAATCACACCTATAAGCTGAACAGTTGTCATATCTATAACCTCATCAACTTTCAGGAATCTTCTTTTTGCAGAAAGCTTTTTGATAAATCTGTTGATAACAAGACGTATATCATTAATGCCGAAAGAAGAAATTTTATGTGCTGTAATTTCAACGCTTCTGACACACACATCATCAGGTGTTGAAACAACAATGGCACAATCTGCACCTGCACAGGCAAGAGCAAAACCTTTTGCAATTCCTGCAGGGGCATCAATGAAAATCACATCGTAATTTTCTTCATAAGCATTAATCATTTCTTTTACTTTTTCTTCAGTAAAACTTTCATCAAAATAAAGAGGAGCCGAAATAAAATCTATGTTACCTATGTGGACAATTGCGTGTTCTTTGTCACAATTACCTGAAAGAACATCTCCCCAGTTATTGACAACCTGTTCCCGCACCCCGAAAAGCAAATCAAGAGAACGAAGTCCTATATCAAAATCCATAGCCAAAACTTTTTTGCCCTCATTTTCAAGAGCTCTGCTCAGACCTGCGGTGACAGTAGATTTGCCGACTCCGCCTTTACCTGAAGCAATTACAATTTTTTTAGCCATAACATTTCACCTCTGTCAAGCTGACGACAACTTAAGCAAGACCAAGTTTTTTAGCCATCTCAGCTGTTTTTAATTCAAGCATCTTGCTGACGCCTTCTTCCTGCATTGTAACACCATAAAGCACGTCTGCTTCTTCCATTGTGCCTCTACGGTGAGTGATAAGAATGAACTGTGTATTTTTAGTCATTCTTCTTACATATTCAGCGTATCTTGTAACGTTAACATCGTCAAGAGCTGCCTCAACCTCGTCAAAAATACAGAATGGTGCAGGAGTAACTTTAAGGATTGCAAAGAGAAGTGCAATTGCACTGAGTCCCTTTTCACCACCTGAAAGCAAGTCAATATTACGCACATTCTTACCGGGAGGCTGAACCTTGATTTCGATTGCACATTCAAGAACATTCAGCGGGTCTTCAAGAATAAGTTCTGCTTTACCGCCACCGAAAAGTTCTGCAAATGTTTCGCCGAAATATGAATTGATTCTTGCAAACTGAGCTCTGAACTGTTCGCTCATTTTACCTGTCAATTCGCTGATAAGCTTTATAAGTTCATTACGGGATTTTTCAATATCTTCAATCTGACCCTTCATAAACTCGTATCTTTCGCTTACTTCTTTATATTCTTCAATTGCAGCAGTGTTAACGCTGCCCAAAGCACGGATTTTACCTTTGATTTCAGAAAGTTTCTTCTGTGCTTCGCCTATATTTTCAATAACAATACCCATATTCTGAGCATCTTCACGAGTCAACTGATATTCATCAAAAAGTTTATTGATGGTATCTTCAAATTCTTTCTGCATTGAATTTTTACGTTCTTCAAGACGGATAAGCTCACCGCCTACCTTTTCACGTTCATCAATAACATTTTTCTGTTTCAGACGAAGCTGACCACTCATCTCTTCGCAATCATTTCTCTGATTGTTAAGCATCTTGATTTCGTTTTTAGCTTCTTCGTGTTTTTCTCTTATCTTTTTAGCTTCGGTTTCTATCAATACAATGTTTTCAGCAATAGCAGTATTCTTAGCTTTGATTTCTTCAATTTCAGTTTTAAGAGTTTCTGCCTTGCCTTCGCTGTCATCGATGCTTGATTTAAGCTGTTCAATGCTCTGCTTTTTAGCTTCAATATCTTTTTCACCTGCAAGCATCTGCAAGTTAATTTCATTTTCAAGACGGTTTATCTCATCTCTTGATGTTATAAGCTCATCACGTTTTGTGTTGCGTGAAAGAACCTCTGTCTGAAGTTTTTCTATTTCAGCACTCAGCTCATTAATCTTCTGTTCGCTTTCTTTTGATGCAGATGAGAAAATTTCAATTCTTGTGTTTGAATTTTTCTGTTCATCTTCAAGCTCTTTAAGACCGTTTTCAAGAGTTTCCAACTGTCCCAAAACAAGTTTCAAAGCACTTTCTGCTCTGATTTCATCTTCCTGAAGTGTCAGCAAATCTGCCTGTGCAGCTGAAAGAGTTGCTTCGCTCAGAACAAGATCTTCATTTAAAGTTTTGAAAGTATCTTTCTGCTTGTTTAATTTTTCAGTAAGTTTATTTACTTCTTCATTTAATTTTTCAATTTCACCTGCACGGCTGAGCATACCTGCATTCTGTGTTCTTGAACCACCTGTCATAGAACCGCCTGCATTGATAAGCTGACCGTCGAGAGTTACAATTTTGAATTTATAGCCACGTCTTTTTGCAATTGCAATTGCGCAATCCATATCTTCCACAACTGCAATGTGACCAAGCTCATATTTGAAAATTTCATCATACTGTTTATCGTATGAAACAAGCTTGTCTGCCATATCGATAAAACCGAATTCATCTTCAAGGTCTTTTTCGGGGAATGGCTTTGATTTAATGGCTGCAATAGGCAGGAATGTAGCTCTGCCCAATCTGTTTTCTTTAAGGTAATTAATTGCCTTTTTAGCATCATTTTCAGTATCTGTTACAATGTGCTGAATTGATGCTCCGAGAGCTGTTTCAATTGCAGCAGCATATTCATTATCAACTGAAATAAGCTGTGATAAGGGTGCATGGATTCCTCTGAGAACACCGTGGCGCATTTCTTTCATAACAGCTTTTACACTGCCTGAATAACCGTCCATATTCTTTTCAAGGTCATCTAGCATTTTGGCTCTTGATGATTTTTTATGAAGTTCAATTTCGCTGAGGTCAATTTCTTTTTTCAGCTCTTCAACTTTTTCTTTACGTGACTGAGCTTTGAGAGAATAGCCCTCAATGCTGTTTTTTGTTTCTTCACATTTTTCTTTTATATTTTTAAGTTCTGCTTCTTTCTGTTCTTTTTCTTTGATTGAGTTTTCAACCAGAGTTTTTCTTGATGTGAGCATTTCAGAAACTGAACCCATACGTGAGCTTATTTCTTCAATTGAAGAATCTGCTGTTGATTTTCTTACTCTCACATCAGCAAGTTCTTTTGACATTACTTCTATTTTTTCAGTAAGCGACAAAATCTCATCAGTGAAAGTTTCGTTTTCATTCTGGATTTTATAAAGGCGTTCTTTAGTTTCCTGAAGCTCTGCTTTTTTGTCTGCAATTTTCTTTTCGATTTCAGAAATACCGTTTTCTTCTTCGTTAATTCTTGCAACTACATCTTCTTTTGAGCTTGTAAGAGCTTCTATATCACGTGTTAAACGTTCAATCGTTTCGTTATTATGTTCAATTGAGTTCTTTTCAACTGCAGCTTCGGAATCAAGCTTTGCAACCTGTTCTTCAAGTGCTTCGTTACTTCTGTGGATAAAATCAACAGAAACAGCAATACCCTGACTTTTTGCAGTTAAAGCTTCAAGTTCGCTTTCAAGGTTTGCGAGTTCCTTTTCAGTATCTTCATACTGTGCAGTTGCAATAACTAATTTTTCTTCCTGTTCTTTAAGAAGATTTCTTGATTTCTCAATTGTATGCAACCAAAGACCGATTTCCAGCTCTTTCTTTTCATCTGCAAGGAGTAAAAACTTTTTAGCTTTTTCTGATTGGGTTTTCAAAGGACCTACACGACTTTCAAGTTCTGAAAGAATATCCCTTAAGCGTATAAGGTTTTCTTCTGCCTGGTCAAGTTTTCTGTTTGCATCTGTTCTTCTGTATCTGTAATGGGAAATACCTGCAGCTTCTTCCAACATTTCACGGCGCTGACCTGATTTTGAAGAAATAAGGTCGGCAATTCTGCCCTGGCTGACCATTGAATAACCGTCACGACCAAGACCTGTATCCATGAAAAGTTCATTGATATCACGAAGTCTTACACCTTCGCCATTCAGAAGATACTCACTTTCACCTGAACGGTAATAGCGTCTTGTAACCGCAACCTCATCGCTGTCGCAGTTAAGACTTCTGTCTGCATTATCAAGTCTGAGTGTTACTTCAGCAAAACCGTGAGCTTTTCTGCCACCTGCATTACCGCTGAAAACAACATCTTCCATTTTTGAACCACGCAGGCTTTTTGATGACTGTTCGCCGAGAACCCAACGCACAGCATCAGAAATGTTACTTTTGCCTGAACCGTTAGGACCTACAACGCCTGTGATTCCTTTTTCAAGTTTTAAAACTGTTTTGTCGGGGAATGATTTAAACCCCTGCATTTCAAGCGATTTTAAAAACATAAATTCACTTCCCTGCACGGCACACAACCGTGTATTTTTTCAAACTTTTATCTTCTTTAAAATATACTGAATAACCTTTTTGTTCAATAAGTTTTTTATTTTGTTTTTTCTGTCCTATTGCCTGGGATAAAGCACCCTGACACACTGAAATTTCAATATCACAAGGTTCAATATCCGCAAGTTGTTCTTCAATCTTTTTCAAATAAATTCTGCTTTCGCAAAGTTCTTTGAAGGCAGGATGGTAAGCACCTGCAACATATCCTTCTTCCACATTTCCGCCTGAATGAAGCCCTGTTCTGATAACCCTGATACCCGCTTCTTCAAACATCAGCAGAAGTTGTGCACAAAGGGAAACTGTTTCATCAAGGCTCATAATTTTATATTCGCCTGATTTATATTTTTTCTCAAGCAAAGTATCTTCAAGTACAATTGTGGGATATATCCTTACAGTATCAGGTTTCAGAGAAATAATTTCTTTTGCTGTGAACAAATCTTTTTCATAATCGGAACAATAAAGCCCCGTCATCATCTGCAAGCCCACTTCAAAGCCGAAATCCCTTAAAATTTTCACAGCTTTTTTAACATCAACAGCTGTATGACCTCTTAAGTTTTTCTTCAGCACTTCATCATCCATACTCTGGCAACCTAATTCAACTGAAGTTACACCGTAATCCTTGAGAATGGCACAAACTTCATCATCTATGCAATCAGGTCTTGTGGAAATCCTGATACCTTTGAAAAATCCACCCTTCACATAAGGGTAAGCACTTTTCAAAAGCCTCAGCATATATTCACGTTCAATTGCTGTAAAGCTTCCGCCGAAAAAGGCAATTTCACCCTCATCAGACGGTGCTGTTTTCTTTGCAATTTCACAAGCTTCTTCCACATCTTTTTCCGTTGGCAGAACACTTTTGCCGGAAATACTTTTCTGGTTGCAAAAAGAACAGTTGTTAGGGCAGCCTTCATGCGGAACAAAAATACTTACATTATATTTTTTCAAAGTCCCATCAAAGCAAGAGCTTCTCTTGCAGCCTCCTGCTCAGCATTTTTCTTGGATTTGCCTTTTCCTTTACCGATAACATTGCTGTTAAGATGAACTTCCACTTCAAATGTTTTGTTGTGGTCAGGTCCGCTTTCACTTACAAGAACATATTCAAGCAATTCTTCAGGATTTTTTTGAATTACTTCCTGAAGTTTTGTTTTATAATCTTTGAATGAGCCTTGGTTTTTAGCATGTTTTTCCACAAACCTGAGAACAAATTTTTTAGCTTCCTCTATGCCACCGTCAAGGTAGATTGCAGCAATAACAGCTTCAAAAGCATCAGAATTTATTGATGCTCTTTCTCTGCCACCCGTGTTTTCTTCACCTTTGCCTAACTGAATATGTTCACCTAAATTGATTTCTTTTGAAAATCCGAAAAGTGCCTTTTCGCAAACTGTTGCCGCACGCAAACGTGTAAGTTCGCCCTCAGGCAAAGATGAATTTTTATAATAATATTCTGCTGTTATAAAACCGAGAACAGAGTCACCTAAAAATTCAAGTCTTTCGTTGCTGTCTTTAGGTGAATGTTTTTCGTTAGCATAAGAGGAATGAGATAATGCACGGCTGAGCAAACTTTTATCTTTAAAAGTATAGCCGATTAAATTTTCAAATTCCTGCATAATTTAACCTTCCTTTTCAGTCAGAGTTAATTTTTCTATCTGACCGCAAACATCTGCATTGTAGCATTCAATTGCCTGACGTATTGCGTTGCTGAAAGCTCTTGCATCTGATGAACCGTGAGCTTTGATAACCGGCTTTTTAACACCCATAAGAGGTGCACCGCCAAATTCTTTATAATCCAGATCTTTTTTAAGCTGACCTACTCCGCCGCTTACCAAAAGATAACCGATTTTTGAAATAATATTTTTAGTGAAAACACCCTTCACTTTTTTCATAAGTGCACTTGCAACACCTTCATACATTTTGAGGATTGTGTTTCCTGTGAAACCGTTGCAGATAACGCAGTTTGCCACACCGTAAGGAATATCTCTTGCTTCAATATTACCGATGAAATTCAGTTCTTTCATTTCGCTGAGAGCCTTATATGTTTCCTGCAGAACTTCAGGACCTTTTGTAGGCTCTGTGCCGATATTTGCAAGAGCAACTTTCGGATTTTCCATATGTATAATTTTTCTCATATAGATATCTGACATCTGCGCAAACTGAACGAGATTTTCTTTGTGACATTCAATGTTTGCACCTATATCCATAACCATAAAAGGTTCAGAATAAGAAGGCATAATGCTTGCAAGAGCAGGTCTTTTTATACCTCTGATTCTCTTGATAATAAATGTAGCTCCCATTACAACTGCACCTGTACTGCCCGCACTTACAAAAGCCTCGCCTTTTCCCTCTGCAAGAGCTTTGAAAGCAACTGCCATAGATGAATCGCTTTTTTCTCTGAGAATACATTTAGGGTCATCACACATATCTATAACACTTGCTGACGGAAGGATTTCCATATTTTCAAGGCTGATATTGTTTTCAGAAGCACATTTTCTGATTTGCTCTTCATCACCTGCAAGAAGAATTTCAATACCGTATTTATCTGCAGCATCTCTTGAACCTTTCAGGATTTCAAGAGGGGCATTATCTCCGCCCATTGCATCGATTATAACTTTCATAGCTTTCAATCCTTTCGATTATACTCCGCAAGACCTCTTTCAGCCAAAGCTTCGTATCTTAATTTTTTGTCCCTGATTTTTTCTTCCATAGGAGGTAATGCACCGAAATTTGCGCCCATAGGTTGGAAATTTTCAATTTCCTCATTGGAAATATAACGTGCCAGAGCACCAATCATTGTAAGCTCTGAAGGGACAAATTCTCCTTCTCCCAATATTTTTTTAGCAGCATTCAATCCCGCCATAATACCTGAAGAAGCTGATTCCATATATCCTTCCACACCTGTTATCTGACCTGCAAAGAAAAGACCTTCTCTATCTCTCATTTCGTATGTTGATTTAAGAAGTTTAGGAGAATTGATAAAAGTGTTTCTGTGCATTACACCATATCGTAGAAATTCAGCATTTTTAAGTGCGGGAATAAGTGAAAACACTCTTTTCTGCTCACCGAATTTCAGGTTTGTCTGGAACCCTACAAGGTTATATGCACTGCCCGGTAAATTTTCTTTTCTTAGTTGCAGAACTGCCCATGGTCTGTGCCCTGTTCCGGGGTCTCGCAGACCAACAGGTTTGAGAGGACCGAAACGCATTGTATCTGCACCACGGGAAGCCATAATTTCAATAGGCATACAACCCTCATACACATTTTTCTTTTTCTCAAAAGAATGAAGTTCTGCACGTTCCGCATTTACAAGTTCATTATAAAAAGTTTCGTACTCTTCTTTATTCATAGGACAGTTGATATAATCGCTTTCATCACCTCTGTCGTATCTTGACTGACAGAAAGCACTTTCCATATCTATACTGTCACCGCTTACAATCGGTGCTGCTGCATCAAAGAAGCTTAAAAATCCGCCACAGATTTTTTCAATTTCTTTTGCAAGATTTTCAGAAACCAAGGGTCCTGCCGCAACAATAACAATATCATTTTCAGGAATTTCAGTTACTTCCCCATGAATAATTTCAATATATTTATTGGATTTTATTTTTTCAGTAACCAGTGCAGAAAATTTTTCTCTGTCAACTGCGAGTGCACCGCCTGCAGGAACTGCACTTTCCATTGCACATTGGACTGTAAGAGAACCAAGCCTTCTCATTTCCTCTTTCAACATTCCGGCAGCTGAACCCACCCTGAGTGCTTTAAGGGAATTTGAACACACCAATTCAGCAAAATTTTCTGATTTATGTGCAGGAGAAAATTTTACGGGTTTCATCTCCACAAGGCATACTTCAATTTCTCTTTTTGCAAGTTGCCATGCAGCTTCCACTCCTGCAAGACCTGCACCGATTACAACCGGTTTATTCTTCGGTATTATCATTTTTCTTCTTCCTTGAAGTTTTTATTTCATATCCGCAGCCTTCTGCAAGACAATGTTTTACAGAGGCGCCTGTTTTAAACAAAGATTTTGAGCATTTGGGACATTTTTCATCAGTTGGTTTATCCCATGTTACAAAGTCACATTTGGGCCAATTTGCACAACCATAGAACACTTTGCCCTTCTTTGAACGTCTCTCAACAACTTCACCGCCACATTTGGGACAAAGGGCTGTTGTTTTTGTGATGAAAGGTTTTGTGCTTTTACAATCAGGATATCCGGGACAAGCAAGGAATTTGCCGAAACGTCCTGTTTTTACAACCATCATCTTTCCGCATTTTTCACAAGGTATATCAGTAACATCTTCTTCAAGTTTGATTTTCACACCCTGCATATCTGTTTTTGCTTTTGAAAGAGTACCTTCAAAATCGTCATAGAAAGCGTGAAGCATTCTGATATAATCTTCATCGCCTCTGTCGATTGCATCAAGGCTGTCTTCCATCTGAGCTGTATATTTTACATTAACGATTTTCGGGAAATGTTCTTTAAGAAGTTTTGTTGTTGCTTCACCGAGCTCTGTTGGTAAAAGAATTTTGCTCTGGCGTTTTACATATTCACGTTTAACAATTGTTGTTACGATTGTTGCATATGTGCTGGGACGTCCCACACCGTTTTCTTCAAGAGATTTGATAAGTGTTGCTTCAGAAAACCTTGCAGGAGGCTGTGTGAAATGCTGATTACCTGTAAGTTCTTTGAGTTTTACGCTATCGCCTTCCTTAAGTTCAGGCAACTGAGAAGCTTTCTGTTCATTATCTGTCTTCTCTTCATAAAGTGCTGTGAAACCGTCAAATTTCACACTGTAACCTGATGCTGTAAACAAGCAATATTCGCCTTTGTCGGAAGTATCGGATTTTATTTCAACTTTCATTGTATTAAGAACAGATGAAGCCATCATTGAAGCTATAAATCTCTGCCAGATAAGGTTATAAATCTTATATTGGTCTGTTGTCAGGCTTGATTTTACTGCTTCAGGTGTAAGTCCCGGAACTGTAGGACGGATAGCTTCGTGACCATCCTGTGCACTGCTTCTTGATTTGAAGTATCTTGGCTTTTCAGGCAGATAATTTTTTCCGTAAGTTGAAAGAATAAAATCATTTGCCTGACTTCTTGCTTCTTCTGAAATTCTTAATGAGTCTGTTCTCATATATGTGATAAGACCCATTGAGCCCTGACCTTTGATTTCAACACCTTCATATAATTCCTGAGCGATTCTCATTGTTCTCTGTGCCTGGAAACCAAGTCTTCTTGAAGCTTCCTGCTGGAGTGTTGATGTGATAAAGGGAGGCACGGGATTTTTCTTCTTTGTTCCTTTTTTTACTGAAAGAACTGTATATTTTGCGCCTTCAAGACGAGCTAAATATTTATCAGACTGCTCTTTTGATTTGATTTCAACTTTTCCTGTTTCATCACCGTAGAAAGATGCAGGGAAAACCTTTCTTGAAGATGTAGTGAATTTGGCATCAAGAGTCCAATATTCTTCAGGTACGAATTTTCTGATTTCTTCTTCTCTGTCAACAATAAGTCTTACTGCAACACTCTGCACACGGCCTGCTGAAAGACCTCTTCTGATTTTCTGTGAAACAAAGGGACTTAATTTATATCCCACAAGTCTGTCGAGAATTCGTCTTGCCTGCTGTGCATTTACAAAATCCATATCAACCTTGCGAGGATTTTTCATTCCTGCCTGAACACCGCTTTTTGTAATTTCATTAAAAGTAACACGGTTTTCATCTTCAAGGTCAAGTCCTAAAACAGTTGCAAGATGCCATGAAATTGCCTCTCCTTCACGGTCGGGGTCGGCTGCGAGAATAACAGCTTCACTTTTAGCTGCTTCTTCCTTAAGCTGTTTTACAAGCTGTTCTTTACCCTTAATTATTGCATATTTTGGTGCGAAGTCATTTTTAACATCAACACAGAGTCTTGCTGCAGGCAAATCTCTTACATGACCCATTGAAGCCACAACTTCATAACCGCTACCAAGATATTTCTTTATATTTTTAGCCTTTGCAGGCGACTCAACAATCACAAGCTTGGACATTTTTATTCTCCTTATTTTCTTCTGTATTTTTTACCGCTGTCTGATATTATAATATTTTCCATTTCAAGCTGGGTAAGACCTACCATTATATTACCCATTGAAAGAGAAGTTAATTTCCTCATTATATCATCAATATGCATAGGTTCATCATTAAGTACCTCATACACATCTTTTGCATAGCCTTTTAATTCCGGAATCGGTTGTTCTTCATTTAAAGTTTCAACTTCATCAGGCTTTTCTTTTTTTACAGTCTTTTTCTGACCATAAGCAATTTTTGAAAAATCAACATTAATTTTCTGCTCATAAAAATGTGTTCTGTCTGCATTTTCATAATCTGTCATACCCGGATAAACAAACTCAAAAGCTGACAAAACATCACTTGCAGAAAATACCGGCTTTGCATTATATTTCTGTATAACTTCCATTGATGCCGCACTTTCAGGTTTTGATGCATCACCCGGCACTGCAAAAAGTTCTCTGCCCTGTTCTTTTGCCAATCTGCCTGTTATAAGTGTACCGCTGCGTGAAGAACCCTCCACCACAACAACACCGTAACTCAAGCCTGAAATCAATCTGTTGCGCACAGGGAAATGTCTTCCCAGAGGTGGTTCATCAGGAGGATATTCTGTAAGAATCAAACCATTTTCCAGAATCCCATCTTTCAGAACTTCTGTTGAATCGTGGTATGTTGCCTTGAAACCGCAACCGAGAACTGCTACAGTTTCTCCGCCCCGGCTCAGAGCACCCATATGTGCTGCACCGTCAATTCCTAATGCACCGCCACTTACAATAACCGTTCCTGATTTTGTCAGGGAAGAAGCAAGCCCATAGCTTACTTTCAGACCGGTCTGCGTTGCACGTCTTGTTCCCACAATGGAAACTGCCATTTTATTTTTAAGAACTTCTATGTTTCCCTTATAATATAAAACAAGGGGAAAATTATTAATTTCAAAAAGCTTTTTGGGGTAACGTTCATCATCAGGTGTCATAATCCTGCATTTACATTCACGACAGCTCTGTATAATATTCTCCGTTACTGTAATAGGAGTTTCTCTTAATTTTCTGAGCTGGATTTTACTGAAAACTCCGCTTTTCTGCCTTTCTTCATTACTTGCAAAATAAATATTTTCTGCAGTTCTGAAAAAGCTTACAATTTCATCTGTTACACAACCTATGCCAAGTGCCTGCTGGAGCCACACCCAATAAACTTTACTGTTCATTTAAGTACCTCCCACATAGCAATGCAGGCTGCCATTGAAGCATTGAGTGATTCCGCATTACCTTTCATAGGGATTGTAACTCTTAAATCGCAACGTTGTGCAGTGCTTTTCTGTATACCGTTACCTTCATTGCCTATAATGAGAAAAACGCCTGAAGAGAAATTGACCTCATTAATTTTTTCGGCATTGCTGTCAACAACTGTTGCAACTGTTTCTATATTATTTTTTTCTGCAAACAAAAACATTTCATCAATATCTGAAATTCTGACAAAAGGAAGCCTGAACAATGACCCCATTGCAGAGCGTTGTGCTTTCGGATTGAAAACATCGCAGCAAGCACAGAGCACAGCACCATTTATACCCAATGCTTCCGCTGTTCTTGCAATTGCACCCAGATTAGAAGGGTCCTGAACATTTTCAAGAACTATATATTTTCCATCAGCAGAAAAAGATGTAAAATCTGTTTCGTTTTTTGTTTGTGCACATTTCAAAAATACACCTTGTGAAGATTCAGTATCCTGAATTTTTTTACTCACTTCTTCTGAAATTTCATAACTTGTTTCAGCCTTGGAAATAAGCAAATCAATATCTTCTGCATATTTTGTATATGCCTGAGAAGTAAAAAATAATTCCAAAGCCTGCACATTGCTCTTTACTGCATCTGTGCAGAGGCGAAGTCCTTCAACAACAAATTCACCCGTTTTCCTGCGTTCTTTTGCAGAAGAAACAAGCTTTGCAATCTGTTTAATTTTACTGTTCTGAACAGAAATAATCTTTTCCAAAACTCAATTCCTCCTACAAAATTCAGATACATTTAAAAGGCACACTTTTCCACTATATAATAGTATACGTTACATTATACCAAACTTTTATGCAATTAACAATACAATTTTCAAAAAAATTACGCCCGCAACTTTTGTTGCGAGCGTAGATGTAACTTATTTAAGTGCAGCTTTAGCTTTTTCTGTAAGAGCTGTGAATGCTGCGGGATCAGCAATTGCGATTTCTGAAAGCATTTTTCTGTTAAGGTTGATGTCTGCTTTCTTGAGACCGTTCATGAATGATGAATAGTTCATACCATTCATTTTGCAAGCTGCTGAAATTCTTGTAATCCAGAGACGACGGAAATCACGTTTTTTCTGCTTACGTCCGATGTAAGCATACTGACCTGATTTCATAACTGCCTGTTTAGCTGTTTTAAAGAGCTTGCTCTTTGAACCATAGTAGCCTTTAGCTGCTTTGAGAACTTTATTTCTTCTTTTACGCGTCATTGTAGCGCCTTTAATACGTGCCATTGTCTATAACCTCCTATTAATCGAATTTCACAATATTATTTGTAAGGAATAAGCTTCTTGATCTGCTTAACGTTTGTAACGTCAGCAACTGTTGTTTTACGAAGATTTCTCTTACGTTTTGTTGTTTTCTTGTTAAGGATGTGTGACTTATAGGCATGACCACGCATGGGTTTGCCGTTTTTGGACATTTTGAAACGTTTCTTTGCACCGCTGTGCGTCTTAATTTTAGGCATTTTTATTTCCTCCTTAATAATTACTTACCTGATTTGGGGGCAAGGAACATAAGCATTGAACGTCCCTCTACCTTTGCCGGCTTTTCAATTGTTGCGTTTTCAACAAGAGCTTCGGCAAATTTCTGCATAGGCACAAGTCCCAATTCGGTGTGAGCCATTTCACGACCTCTGAAACGGATTGAAACCTTAACCTTGTTGCCTTGAGCCAGGAATTTTTTTGCGTGATTAACTTTAGTCTCAAAATCGTGCGTGTCAATGTTGAGAGAGAGGCGGATTTCCTTTATTTCGATAACACGCTGGTTTTTCTTAGCCTCTTTTTCACGTTTTGCCTGTTCAAAGCGATATTTACCATAGTTGATAATTTTGCATACAGGCGGCTGTGCCATGGGAGCAATTTTCACCAAATCAAGGTCTCTTTCTTCAGCAATCTTGAGTGCTTCCGCAGCTGACATAATGCCCAGCTGTTCGCCTTCATCTGTAATTACTCTGACTTCCTTATCACGGATTTCCTCATTGATCTGCAGTTCTTTAGTACTAATGTTAAAGCACCTCCAAAAAAAAAATCGCGGCACGAAAATTCGCCCGCAACACGCAATAACGGCATAACAAAACCGTTTGAAAACGTATTGACCTTCGTACGGAATCTGTGTTCCCGCAGGTGAGAGCGATTTCGCTTCTACTTCAATGTGCAAATATGATAACAGATTAACAATCATTTGTCAATAGTTTTTTCCATTTTTTTAGAAAATACTATTGCACCTCAAAAAAAACTGTGCTAATATTATACTAATATTATAGGAGGTGACAAAAACAATGTCAAGTAAATTGAAAAATGTTCTCTCCATTCTTGTGGGTGCTTTTCTTATGGGTCTGCTCTGGAGAATAAGAGGCACAGGTGGTTGGGGTTCTTCCTGGGGACTTCTTAACGCAGGTGCAGTATTTATGCTCTTTGTTGTTCTGATTGCAGGTCCCAGAAAGAAACTGAACTTAGGTTGGATTGGTGTTTCATCTCTTGCATTCATGTTAACTGTTCCCACCTGGGGTACATTCCTTAGCCTGATGACAGGTGTTCTTTCCCGTACTGTGGAAGAAGGATGGGCGCCTGATCCTGACCCGAACAACGCTGGCGAATTCATCAAAACAGCAGTGAATCTGCAGGGTGAACGATATGTTTCTGTTGTTTCCGCTGTTATCATAATGCTCATTCTCGGTTTCGGTCTTGCAACACTGTGGGGAATTATGCTGGGCAGAAGTTTCAGCATCAAAAGATGGAAAGTTACAGATTTTGTTATTCTTATTGCAGTTTTCTTTGTTGCAATGTATGTTTCCCGTGCAACTCTTGCACATACCCTTGCAGGAATCATTCAACCTGAAGCTCTTGACCTTTTCAAAGAGGGACTTTTCAAACAAGGCCTTGTTACAGAAGAAACATTCGAAAGTGTTTATAAAGTTTATATGGAACACTTTGACGATGCATCATGGGCAAAAAGAGTACTTGGCGGAAGACATTATTTTGCACTCGTTGAAACAATCTCAATTGCAATCGGCGGTATCGCTTCAATGATTGCAACAAGATTTATTATTAAAGACAAAGTTGCTTCATCAATGGGACTTATCACATCATCTGCATTTGCAGTTGCAATAACAGTTGCGGATTTGTTCTTCTATTTCGGCAATGGCGGATATCACGGATTAAATGCTAATCCCTTTGATAAATTATCTGTAATTTCTGTTTACCCATGGTCTTGTTGGGAATATTTCACAGGCTTCATTGCAGGTGCAATAATCACAACAGCTGTTGTAATTTACAACAAAAAATACCAAATCACTGTCGGTCTGGAAGAAAAAGCATTCGGCAATGTTCCGAAACCCATTGCAGATATATTTACTTTCCTTATAGGTTTTGCTTGCATATTCGGAATCAATATGTTAAGACCTATAATCGATGGCAGATTTGAAGATTCAAAATATCTTATTATTGCAATTATTGTTGCTGCTGTTATCACAGTAGGATGGATTATATTTGCAGTTATCAAATACGGTATACACCTTGAAAAAACAACAGACAGAGCTTTTGCAGCAAAAGGACTTCTTGTGATGCTCATTTCAATGTTTGTAACATATTTCTTCACAGGTTTTGCATCAAACGAAGCAAACATCCTTTCACTCAACAGCTTCCACAATGTGATGATGGTAATTTCATTCGCAGGTCTTATAGCTTATGCAACATTTAATGTTGTTCTTACAAGCAAAGAAGCAAAACAGCTCAAGAAATAAAACATAAAAAACACAAGCCACACTCGGTTGACGCTGAGTTCCCATAAGGAAGTTTTTGTTTCTCGAACAAAATTCCTTGTATTATTACCAAAAGCCTCGCAAGGCGTCAGCCTTGCTGCATTTTTGGCTTCAATTCAAGCAATTTTGCATTTCTACGAAACTGCGTAGCACTTTAAAATGCGAAATTGCGTGTGCAAGAAAAGGCAAAAAACACCGATAACGCTGTCGCGTATCGGTGTTTTTTAACGCATTATTGTGCCGTAAGTTCACATTTTAAAGAAATACTGCCTTATGGGAGCTCAGCGTT
>JAZSJD010000045.1:0-11773 GCA_045534165.1 Acutalibacteraceae bacterium
CGTTCATAACGTCAATTGTCTGCATAGGTCCGAGAACGGGGTTTTCATGAATTTTTCTCGTAACCGCAAAGAAATTACCGTTATACATTGTTTCCTTAAAAGTCGGATCGTAGCCATGTCGTTCTGTGAGCCAAGGAGTTGAGGAGCTCAGTTGTCTTCCTAAGACCGCTTGGCCTCCGACTTCGTTCATAACGTCAATTGTCTGCATAGGTCCGAGAACGGGGTTTTCATGAATTTTTCTCGTAACCGCAAAGAAATTACCGTTATACATTGTTTCTTTAACGTTTTCTGCTGTATTTTCGGGCATCATAAACACACTGAATGATGAGTCAACTTTATTAAGTTCATGAGCATCGCTGTTAGAATAGCCCCAGATTGTTCTGCCATAGGGAAGTGTTTCCATAAGGATATTATCCCAGAGGTTTCTGTCCCAGGGAGTTGCGTTATTAGTTTCGTTGAAAACTTCCATACCAAGGCATGAATCATGATCAAGGAAAATCTTTGCGAAATAATCTATGTATTCAGGGTCATTAACGCCTTCTCTTGTATCAATCCAGTCACCGGGATGTGCGATAACTGAATAACCGCCGTTTTCTTCTGCAAATTCAACTGCTTCACGGTGGCCGTTTTCAACGCCTGCATGACCTGTACCTACACCAGGTTTAAGTCCGTAACCTACAACGTGACCTTTAGTAAGTGTAATACCGTTAAGTTCATTTGCACCTGTTACGCAAGCAAGACCGAATTCACGTGTTGAACCGTCAGCCATAGGATATGTACCGTTGATAACACCCTGATATTCTTCATCTGTAAGGTGTTCCATTGTGTAGCCGAGAAGGTACTGGTAGTAATAAAGTGCTGCTTTTTCAGGTTCCTTATTCCACTCAACGCCTGTAACTGAATGGTCAGCCATACCAAGGAAACCATAGCCCTGGTTATAATATTCCATAACCATTTCTTTAAGTGTTACTGTTGCATCACTATAAGTTGAGTGTGTATGAAGGCTGCCTTTGTATCCTGTCCATGCATCGTCGCCTGTCCAGATAACATCTTCATAAGGGTTTACAATTGTGTAATCTTTGTTTGTTGTTTCTTCTGCACTTGCAACCATGCAAAAAGATGATGCGAACACAACTGCAAGAACGATAGAAATAATTTTTGTGAATTTCTTTGACATTTTATTCTCTCCTTTTCATACGAATTTCACAAGACAATTATCTCTTTTTTTTCAAAAAAAGTCAAGCAATTTTTACAAATATTATTTTTATTTTTCTTAATATGTGGTAATATATAATAAAGGAGTGATTTTATGTCAAAGAACTATCCTACACCTCACATAAACGCAAAGCCTGAAGATTTTGCAAAAACCGTCCTTATGCCGGGCGACCCTTTAAGAGCAAAATATATTGCAGAAAATTTTCTTGAAGATGCAAAGCTTATAAACAATGTCCGTGCTATAAACGGATATACAGGCACTTATAAAGGCGAAAAAATTTCCGTTATGGCAAGTGGTATGGGTATGCCCTCAATAGGTATTTACAGCTATGAGCTTTATAATTTTTTCGGAGTTGAAAACATTATCCGCATAGGTTCAGCCGGAGCACTTGACAAGAACATAAATGTACGTGACATAGTTATCGGCATGGGTGCTTCAACAAACTCCAATTACCAGAGACAATTTAACCTACCCGGTAATTTTTCAGCCATTGCAAGCTATGACTTATTAAAAATAGCCGCAGAAGAATGTGAAAAGCACAATACTACATTCCATGTAGGCAACATTTTATCTTCTGACACTTTCTATGACGCTGACAACACCGTTAACGAAAGATGGGCAGAAATGGGCATTCTCGCCATTGAAATGGAAGCTTGCGCACTTTATATGAATGCAATTAAAGCAAAGAAGAAAGCCCTTGCAATCTGCACTGTAAGCGACAACATTATAACAGGAGAAGCTCTCGATGCAGAAGCCCGTCAGAATTCATTTACTGAAATGATGGAAATTGCACTTGAGACAGCGTTGAGATTATGAGCAGAGTATTTTTGTGTGTGCTTGACAGTTTAGGGATTGGCTTTGCTCCTGATGCATCCTTTTTCGGTGACGAAAAAGCAAACACTTTAAAAAGCATTTCAACATCTGAAAAATTCAGAATAAATAATCTCCTTAAAATGGGAATCGGCAACATTGATTCTGTTGATTACCTGAAAAAAGAAGAAAAACCTATTGCAAGTGTCGGCAGATTAATTGAACTTTCAAAAGGAAAAGATACAACCATCGGTCATTGGGAAATTGCTGGAATTGTATCTTACAACCCCCTGCCCACCTATCCTGACGGTTTCGCAGAAGAAATTATAGATGAATTTGAAAGCAAAGCAAACATCGGCACAATCTGCAACAAACCTTATTCCGGAACAGAAGTTATAAAAGATTACGGCGAAGAGCATTTAAAAACAGGAAAACTTATTGTTTACACCTCGGCAGACAGCGTTTTCCAGATTGCCGTCCATGAAAAAATTGTCCCTGTTGAAAAACTATATGAATACTGCACAATTGCAAGAAAAATAACAAAAGTCGGAAGAGTTATTGCAAGACCTTTTATAGGTGAACCCGGGAACTTCAAAAGAACAGGAAACAGACGTGATTTTTCAATTGAACCTCCTGAAGAAACTTTGCTTGATAAAACCAAAAATGCAGGGTATGACACAATTGCCATAGGAAAAATTACTGATATTTTCGCTTCACAAGGCATTACAAAAAGTATTTTTACCCATTCAAACCGTGAAGGTATGGACGAAATGTATAACATGGTGAAAACAGACTTCAACGGACTTTGTTTTATCAATCTTGTTGATTTTGATATGGTTTATGGTCACAGACGGGATAAAGACGGTTACGCAGAAGCATTGAGCGAATTTGATGAATTTCTGCCGAAATTTATCAATGAAATGAAAGACGATGACCTTCTTATCATAACCGCCGACCATGGTTGTGACCCTTGTTTCAAAGGAACAGACCACACAAGAGAGTGCGTTCCGCTTATAGTTTACGGTAAAAACAAAAAAGCCGAAAATCTCGGAACAATAAAAGGTTTCAATTATGTATCCGAAATAGTTTTAAAGCATATAAAAAGTTCGTGAAAGGTAACTTTCACGAACTTTTATTTTTAGCCTCTTTCTCTGATTTCGATTATACGGGAAATGTTGTTGATAATATTGTAGATTGTTCCCAGATATTTACCGAATACATACCAGAGAGGTACCATCTGATCAGGATGACCGCCTTCTCTTGTTGTTTTGTTGATTGTAAATTCTGTAAAAGGTTCATCTGAGCCATATGTATAGGATTTTATTGTTAAACTATCATCAGTAAAATCAAGAATGTTATAAACCTCTTCTGTTCCTGTAAGATAATCCGTTGCAACATAGTCGCTCTTTCTGTCTGAATCAACAATAGGTTCTTTTATTTCAGAATCAGGATTAACACGAAGTGTGCCGTTGTTGAGATAAATTGTACCTTTGGGGTCTGTTACACTGTCAAGACCTGTTAAAGATTGTGCAACCTTGTCTTTATAAATTACGTGGCTACGGCTGAAACAATGGCTGTGACCTGTGAGAACAAGGTCAACCTGGAATTTATCAATAATGGGAGTTAAAAGAAGTCT
This sequence comes from Acutalibacteraceae bacterium, assembly GCA_045534165.1. Taxonomy (GTDB): domain Bacteria; phylum Bacillota; class Clostridia; order Oscillospirales; family Acutalibacteraceae; genus SIG575. The sequence continues at coordinate 3,663 of JAZSJD010000045.1, forward strand.
GAGTAATTTGTTTTCACTTTCTCTTGAAGGAATGTGACCACCATATAAATCGTGGTGGAACATCATAATTCTCCATTGTGCATCAGGATTTTCTTCAACTGCTTTTTTTACAAAAGAATAATGGTCGGCAGCTGATGAGTTTGTGCTGTCAATTACAAGGAAAAGAGCATTTCCTTTTGTGAAATAATAATCACCGTGAATAAGTGATTTTGAAAGACCTGTTAATTTTGCATTGGGATAGTTTGCAATTGTATCATATGTAAGTCTTTTCACATCATGGTTACCTATTGAAAATGCAAAGGGAATTGTTTTTACCTGTTTGGGTAAAAACATTGCATAGTATTCCCATGGCTGACCTTCTGTTGCCTGGTCTCCACCTGAAAGAATAAGAGAAATATCCTGTCTTTCAGTTGCTTCAACAAGAACCTTATCCCACCTTTTTGCGCTGTTATACAATTCAGGGTCGTCAACACTGTTGCCTGTAAGATGAATATCGCTGACATAAATCGCTGAGAAATCAGCTCCTTCTGCAACTGTTTTAAAAGAGTTTACTTTTGTATCTGTTGTTCCGTCACAACAAACATAATAATATGTTTTGCCTTTTTCAAGACCTGTTACTGTAACATGGTTAGAGCGTTCAACTTTATCACCTGAATGAACTGTACCTGTAAAAGTTTTTGCCTGTGACATATCTTCACTTTCGCTGACCTTAACAATTGGCTGAACACCATCTTTTCCGCCATACCAGGTTACGTACATTTCTGTATCGTCACTACCGGGGCTTACGTAAACACCTTTACCTTCTGCAAAATATTCTTCCCATGAATTTTCTGCAGAAACCGCTGAAGTGCCGATAGGCAATATTGCGCCTGATAACAACACAACAGACATAATCAATGCCAGGAATTTTGTTGTCTTTTTCATTTCATCTTTCTCCTTAAGAATTATTATTCTGTATTTTAACATAAAATCAGAAATCTTTCAAGCATTATATTTGACTTTGTTATTATCATATTGTAAAATATAAAGTGGTGATTGATATGTTTGAAATAAAAAAACAAAAAACCATATGCGAAATAAAACCTGAAGATAATAACGGCAGAAACAGCGAAGGCGATTTTCTCACCCTTAAAAACGGAGCAATAATGTTTGCTTACTCAAGATATAATTCCAATGGTGGCGAAGACGATGATTCCTGCGATATTGCCTGCCTCTATTCATATGATAACGGCGAAAGCTTTACTGACGGAAAAATTCTCGTTACTGCAGAATCTCTGGGTGTTAAAAATTTGATGTGTGTTTCACTGCTCAGAATGAACAACGGAGATTTAGGTTTATTTTTCCTGAAAAAACTGGAAAACGGAAATTCAGAATTTTATCTTCTTCGTTCAGAAGATGAGGGTGAAAGCTTTTATTCAACAACAAAATGCCTGCCTGCTGTGTTTCCATCATATTATGTTGTGAACAATTGCAGAGTGCAAAGGTTATCTGACGGAAGATTATTGATTCCTGCTGCTTCACACAGACGAGGTATTAACGAAAACAATGAGCTTGACTTTGATTATTATGCATATTCCATTATTTATTGTTCTGATGATGACGGAATGAGCTGGTATGAACTGCCTGTTAAATTCGTTAACCCTGCGCCAAACAGTGAAACAGGCCTGCAGGAGCCGGGCATTATTGAAATAAAAGACAATGTTTTTTATGCATATTTCAGAACAGATTGTCTGTGCCAATATGAAAGCATTTCAATTGATGGCGGAAAAAGCTGGACACCACCTGCACCTTCCCGTTTTACAGCTCCGGAATCACCTATGTTGATTGAAAGAAATCCTCACTCAAACAAGTTTTACAGCATATACAATCCCATTCCATTTTATAACACAAGAAACACAGATGAAGAATTTTTCCAGGGTGGCAGAACACCCATTATAATACGCGAAAGTGATGACGGAATTAATTTTTCCAATGAGATAGTTTTAGAGGGTGAAGAAAACAGAGGTTACTGTTACCCCGCTTTATATTCAATAGATGAAAAAACCCTGCTTATTTCTTTCTGTGCAGGCGGAAAGGAAGACGGAAGTTGTCTTAACAAAACAATTATAAAGAAAATCTTGCTTTAAAAGGAGAAATAATATGGACACCATTAAAACAAGTAACATGAAATTCGTTGACTCTTTCGGCAGAGAAAGAATTTTCAATGGTATGAACGTGGTTGACAAAACAAACTATGTTCCCGGATTTGTTGCGAACGAATTTTCAAAAGATTTGTTCTGGGTTGATGAGTTTCACAAACTCGGTTTTAACATTATAAGACTTGGTATGACCTGGTCTGTTGTTGAACCTGAAAAAGGCAAATATAATGAAGAATATTTTAATTCCATTGAAAAGATAATGGACTATTGCCACGAAAAAGGTATTTATGTTTACCTTGATATGCACCAGGATTTATACTGCAACAAAACAGGTGCAGGCGATGGTGCTCCTGATTGGGCAATTGACCCCGGTCCGTACAAATTCCAGAAAACAAAAATAGTCTGGGCAGAAGGCTATTTCTGGGGCAGAGCTGTCCACAGAGCTTTCGACAATTTCTGGACAAACAAAGAAATTGATGGCGACGGTCTTCTTGATTGCTATGCGAATATGTGGGGACGTGTTGCTGAAAGATTTAAAGACCACCCTGCTCTTTTTGGTTTTGACGTTTTAAACGAGCCTTTCCCCGGCAAAGATGGTGGTAAGGTTTTCAGAAAGATGATAGGAAAATTAGTGCGCGTTACACTTGTTGACAGAAGAATCAAAAGAGGCAAACTTATAAAAGATGCTCTCGGAAAAGAAAAAATAAAAGTTCTTGACCATTACACCGGTGAAGTTTTCCGCGACATTGTCAATGCAGGTGAAAAACTTATAAATAAGTTTGACCGTGACAGATATATGCCTTTCCTTAACAAAACTGCTTCAAAAATCAGAGAAGCAACCGACAAAGGCATTCTGTTCATTGAAAACTGTTACTATTCAAACCTCAGTATCCCCTGTGGTAACACTCCCATTGAGGTAAACGGAAAAAGAGAAGCGCAGCAGTGCTTTGCACCTCACGGATACGATATGATGGTTGACACACCCCTTTACAAATACGCTTCAAACGCACGAGTTGATGCAATTTTCTCCCAGCACAGAGCAACTCAGGAAAGAATGCAGAACCCCGTTATCGTAGGTGAATGGGGCGGTCATTCAGAGGGCAACGAATGGTTCCCCCACGTGAAACACCTGATTGATATTTTTGACAGCTACAAATGGAGCAGTACATACTGGGCATATTGGAAAGAACTTCTTGATGAAGAAATTATGACTGTAATTTCACGTCCTTACCCAAGAGCTGTTACAGGTGATATAAAGAAATATTATCACGACAGGGAAAAAGATGAATTTGTTCTTGAATATACTCAGGACAAAGAATTTGATGTACCCACACTTATTTTTGCAAACAAACCTGTTAAAGAAATTATCACAGATGGTGAAAGCAAAATAATTCCCATAACAGAAACAACATCTGAAATAGAAATCAAAACAGGCATAGGCGAACATAAAATAGTAATCAGATTTTAAAAAGCAAAACACCTGATATGGACAATCCATATCAGGTGTTTTCACTTCAAGCATAATTAGAGCAAAAATCGTAAAAAACAGTTTCCATATCTGAAATTTGCTCGTTTAATTCATCGTTTGTGTCAAAACAAGCATCCCAAATCAGATTATGTAAATCGTTAACATCCTCTGTTGCCTCAATGTAGCTCTTTTCACCTTTTGCTACATCTTTCATATTTCTGATATACGCATTTTTCAAGAAATTGAAAATCGCATAGTCTTTGCAGGCACTTCTTAATTCCTCTTCGTTATATCCTGACGGAATAGTATTATAATCATTACCTAACTCAAAAGCGTGCAAAGTTGAATATACAAAAGCTCTGTTTCTCAATTCAGGTTCAACTGCTTTCAAAAGACCATTATCATCTAAACCTAATGCAATTTTTTCAAAGTAATGATAGTTTTCACCTATGCTTGCACACATAATATCAACAAACTGTTTTTCTCTTACTGTCCACAAGTGGTCAGGTTCAAAATCAAGTGCTGAACAAGCAAAATATTCAACATACCATTCTTCAAAATAAATCTGACTAAGCGGACATTCTTCCGTTTTCCAGGAATCATAGCTTGAAGATGCTGCATATAAATTTGCCCCCGTTGTTCTCAACAAAAACATATGGAAAAGTTCATGTGCAACAACTTTTTCAAAATCCTGCTGGTCCTGAACATTATCAAAATTAACAAGCAACTCATCGCCGCCAATAACGTACATACCAACAGCATAATCTTCGTCCGTTATATTAACATGTATACGGTTAAGATAGTAAAGTGCATGGTTTAATGGGAAATCAGGATGATTTTCAATTAAATATGTAACGTTGCTCTGTGCTGCTTTTGGCACTTCTTTTGCAATACGTTTTATATCTGATGTAATTCTGATGCCATAAGCCATTGTTTTTGCTATAATCTGCTTATACAAAGCCTCCTGGTTTATAACTCCATCATTATACCATGAATAGTCTATAGGGTGTCTTTCCGGATTACATCTTGCTAAATAATTATCATTTTCAAGATATCTGAATTCCTCATCCACAAGAGTATTGATATCATACTTTTTGAAAGATTTGCTATCTGTTTTAAACTGCATATTAACTATCTTTTCGATTGCTTCGTTCAGATCAGGTTCTTCCGGATTTTCAAACACAATATCTTCCGGAGTTGACAAATCAGTCGGTGCTTCTGCTTCATAATCTTCATCAATGAATTCGTCTTCTTCCTCTTCATCATAAAGAGGATCATTCTGAGCGGTAATCACCTCTTCTGAGTCAACAAATTCTTCTTCAGTGTCAGGAACTTCCCCTTTATTAAAACAACCTGTTGTTGATAAGAGAATAACAACTGTAAAAAGTAAAGCAATTATTTTTTTGGAATCAATTTTATTTTTCATATTAATCACCTAAAAGTCCATGATATCTTCCCATCCAGTAAGGAAGTAAAAAGTTATAAGGCATCATCGCACGCATACCGTTTGCAAATGTACCCGGAAGCGTTGCAGTACGGTTTACTACTTTTGTCTTGATATCAACAAATTCTTCTGCACCTGAATCGCAGACAAACTGGTTGCCGTCATAGTTCACAAAAGCTCTTGAATGATATTCAATGGGATATTTAAGCTGTGCAGGAATACCAAACTGTTCTTGCTCTGTATCCCACACAATGTCTTTTCTGTAACTGTTGAAAACAGGCCATCTTACAAGGTCAAGGTTCATTTCTGAAAGGGATTTCGCTGCATTTTCAATATCGCAGTAATTATTTGTAAGTGCACCATAAACAACATTAAAGAATGGTGAACGTTCTACCCTTTCATACTGCCAATGGTGAGTAAGTCCCATTTTGAAAATTTCTTTCTGTGCTTCATTTTCTGTGAACATAATAAGCGGATAAATATTGATGAAATCAAGTTGGTCATCAATGTGAGCCACGTGTGCATCTTCAAACTTATATTGGATGCAATTCATTGCATAGTGATGCTTTTTAATGAGCATATCAAAAACTTCGTTGTACTTATCTTCACCTGTAACGTGGTATGTTGTTTTAAGGAAAGAAAGCATTTCAAGAGAGTTTGTTCCTCTTTCGTAGAACCATCTGTCATCATTATTAAGAAGTTCAGGCTCCCAGTTTGCCCAGGTTGTGGGAACACCATCTACATCTGTTAAATGGAAATTATTTTCAAGAATATGGTCTGTGATTGTTTTTACGACCTTTGCAATTTTTTTCTTTTCTTCTTCATCTGCTACAAGGTCATAATAAATGCCATATGCAAAATAGTGACCTGTCATTTCGTCAGATGATGTTTCACCAAGCCACTCACAATCAGGATTGTCCGGGCAAAAATGCCATTCTTCTCTGTTACCTGTTGCAAAATTTTCTTCATAAGAATATCTTGTTGCTCTTGCAGTAAAGCCCGGTCTGCCGGTTACTTCTGTAAGCTTAATCATTGCTTCAACTGCTTTTTTCGCATTTTCTTTTGCCTTCTCGTCCCCTGTTACTTTATAACGGAAACATTGGCTTGCACAGTAAAGACCTGTGAAAAGTCCGTCATTATCTGAATTGGGAAGCCAACCTGACTCCAGATCGCCATATTTACGAAGAATTCTGTCTACCTGATAACCTTCGTTTCTTGTGAAATATTTTACAGCCATTTCATCATAATGGTCTGCTTTCTGCTGAAGTGTCATTTCTTTTGGTGTGATAAGGCTTATCCCTCTTGGTGTTACTGCTGCAATTGTACCCTTATCTGAAACTGCAAGTTTAGTAACTGTAGGATGCATAAGCCATGCACCAAATGAATAATATGAAATTTTACCCTCTACAAGAGTTATAAGTCCTGTATTTGTTGCAAAATATTTTTTACCGTCTGCTGCGAAGAACATATCGTTGAATGAACCATCAGGAACTGAATAAAAATCATTACCATTGAACCAATAGTTTTTACCATCATAAATATTAAGTCCGTTTTCTGAACCTACCCAGACGTGACCTAAAGCATCAATTGCTGCACATTTGATTTTCCAGCTTAAAATGCCTGTAACATCAGGAACAAGTTCTGCCCAATGACGACGTTTGCCTTTCATTGAAAGAAGACCCTCTGTCAATGAACCTACATATACTGTTTCGCCATATTTTGATTTATTATCAAGTGCTGCAAGACAAACAGTTTCTTCAGGTAAATCAACAATTTTTACAAATTCATCGTTTTCAAAAAGATAAAGGTCTGTTTCTGTGATGAGCCAGAAAGAGCCATCAAGAGCAATTGAAATATCAACAACCGGTGAATCAAAATCTGCAATTTTTGAAATTTTGCCTTTTTTAATTTCTGCAAGTGAATTACCTACGCCGGCATAAAGTTTACCCTTTCTTGTGAAAAGCTTTGAAACTTTTGCCTGCACTTTTTTTATTTTATCTTCAGAATATATTAAGAGGTTTTCTCCGTCCGCAATGTAGAGCGTTTCACCTTCAAAAGCAACAGAAGTAACTTTTTCAGTTTCAACGCCTTTATCTGAAGTTATAAAAACTTTATCATACTGTGTGAATTCGCTAAAGTTAAGTGTATATTTTTTCATATACATCCCCCCTAAAAATGTTACTGTAACAATGATATCAAAATAAAAAATTATTGTCAACAAAAAACACCCGAAGAAACCTTCGGGTGTTTCAGATTATTCTTCTGTTGCTTGCTGTAAAGCACGTTTAAGCCAGATTTCGCCGATATCAATTGCGGCATAGAGACCTTTTTTCTCACTCTTTTTAATGATACGCTCTCTGGGACTTGCATTCTGGTCTGTTGAGAGAAGCTGAACAACAACTCTGTCAGCAACTTCTGTATCACCAAGAGGTTTTGTTGAAGTAATTGAAAGCATAACAACAAACGGGTCTCTTACATCACCGTAATAAATTGTATTTCCGCAGCGAACCATTGGCTTATCTCTGAACATCAAAAATTCGTCCTGAACTTTTTTCTCATCAGCCATTTGGAACAACTCCTTTATTAATCTTTAAGGTAATTTTCAACAAGCTTCTGCATAAGCTCGTCTCTGTCGATTTTGCGAATTACGCTACGTGCATTATTATGTGTAGTAATGTAAGTCGGGTCTTCAGAGAGAATATATCCGACAATCTGATTAATAGGATTGTATCCTTTTTCTTTCAGAGAGTTATAAACGTAAGTAAGATTCTTTCTTATCTCGTCCTCACATTCAGCCTTGATGGAAAATTTTATTGTCTTATCATCCATAAGTAATACACCTCCGTATCGCAATTAAGTATATTATACACTACATTTTGTGATAACACAATGCTTTTTTAATAATTTTTTTGATAAATTGATGTCAAAATATCAGCTTCTTAAAGAAATTCCGAGTTTATCAAGCGCTTTAATTGCTTTTTTGACAACATTATCAGCTTCTTCATCAGTAAGAGTTCTGTCCTCTGCACGAAGGCGAAGGCTGTAGGCAACGCTCTTTTTG
>JAZSJD010000102.1:0-11007 GCA_045534165.1 Acutalibacteraceae bacterium
TACAGAGTTTGAGCTATGGTCCTAAAATGAGACGTACACCCAAAAAATCCGACAAGTTTCGACTTGTCGGATTTTTTTATCCAAGCCGACAGGCTTGGTATATCATCACACGAAGTGTGCATAACTGTCGGCTTGATGATATACAATGCTTCGCATTGATTTTTTGACACCCGCACCTGTTGTAATTATTTTTTTGATGTGTTATAGTTATTATACAACAAAAATATTAAGGAGTTGAAACAATACGAAAAAACTGATATCTGTAATAATGTTGGTTTTGTTGATTCTCAGCTTATGGGCTTGTAGTGGTGGTAAAACCGATGGTGTAACGGTACCTTTTGTTGAGTCGAAAATATATTCACAGGAAGATATTTCTTTGGCGATTAGCACAATTACAAAGGAATTTAAAGCAGGGTGGAGTGGTTGTACTCTTACTGAAATATATTATGCCGGTGATGATGTGTCCGCAGAATATCAGGATTGGGCGGAGCGGTATAATGCTGACGAAGTAATTGTGCTGTTGTCGTCGTTTGATACAGATTCTCCCGCAGGAAACAGCGGTCTTAATTCTGATTTTACTTACAAAAACTGGAATTGGATATTGGTGAGAACTTCAGGTGGCGATTGGAAGCATGTTGACCACGGATATTGATATGAAATTAATATCGATGGTTCTAAAATAAGACGTACGGCCAAAAAGAAAGCACTTCTTCGGAAGTGCTTTTCTTTTTGTAACGATGTTTGCCCTTACGGGCAAGTGATGTTGACTTTGACAGTGATGTTCACTTCGTGAGTGATGTTACGCCTGACGGCGAGTTATATTGGCAATCACGAATTCAGTCATTATCCGGCTGAGACAAAAGAAGACGCCGCCTACAGAAACATAAGTCTTGCAAGGTCACAGAAAATATTAAGAAACAATATCCCGTCATTCTTAGTTTCCATATGCCTCTATACACAAAAGAATTCTATGATTTTTTGAAATAAAAAGCGAAGTTTATTAAATAAATATTCACAAAAATAATGCACTTATCAGTATTGATTTGTGCGTTTTATTATATTATAATATTTGTGATGAAAAGTACGCTCATGTTATGGAAGTGCTCAAACAAAGAGCCGAGGCTAATTCTGTTAAAGAAAAAGAAGTTGAAACATCCGATTCTCCTGCAGTTTTTGCATCTGCAAACGTTAAAACGAATGAATAAAGTGAGGCTGAATTATGAATCAGTATAAATTCAAATACGATTATTCCAAGACGTTATGGATGAAAATGTATCTTGCCGACCCTGATTTTGATAACAACCGTTCAAATGTGTATGTAACTTTCGAACAGGCACTTGAAATCGTAAAGGCTGTTGATAAAATCACTCAGGGGATTCAGAAGATTATTTACCTTGTGGGCTGGCAGGGACTTGGTCACGATGATTGCTGGCCTGAAATGGATACGGTGAATGAATATCTTAAGCGTGATGAGGATAAAACAGCACATGACAGTTTTTTGTGGCTTTATGAGGAAGCAAAAAAATATAACACAGTTATAAGTGTGCATGTAAATGTTTCTGATGCCGTAAAGGAAGACGGCATTTTCCACGAGCTTGTGGCAACGGATTCTGTATGTAAAGATATCAACGGTAAACCTGCTGTTTTGCAGATGCTCAATAACCGTAATTGTTACAAAACATCATATAAGCAGTTGTGGGAAAGCGGTATCTTTAAAAGATTGTTTGACCGTTTCCTTGAAGTTATTCCCGCTGCAGAGGCAGGCACTATACATCTTGATAATTTCTGTCTTGCAGAAAGTCTGAATCCTAAAACATATATTGAAGAGCAGGATGAAGCAAGAAATGCAATGCTTGATTATATGTTTGAAAAAGGTGTTGAGATTACGAGTGAATTCACTTTCCGTGAAGCACATTTCCGTAACGAATCAATAACAAGTCCTAACCGCGAAATGTATGCCGAGGCAGGTGAGGATATGACGGAAATTCCGTGGGAGAGTGTTCCTATCAGGACTCTCGGTAAAATTCCCGCAACATGGTGGACTTCTCAGGTAAGTATGAATGAATGTATAGAAATTCCGCCGTCGCTTTACAGCGGTCATCTTAATGACAAAGCATTGATGCCTGTATTCTACGGTACAATGCACGGTGAAGATATATGGAGGAAATACGGAAATGATTCTGCCGATTGGGCTCCCGCATTCATTAAGGAATTCTGCACATATCATGTACCTTACACATACCTGAATCGTTATAATAGACTTGGATATACGGAAAATCCCGATGCAGAATACGAAAAAAAATATACCGTTAATTTCTCGGATGGAGTAGTTTCAAAGGCAGAGGATCTCTCGATAACTAAAAACGGTGTTGTTCTGAAAAAAGAAAATGATGTTATTCTGCCTTTGACGGAAGATAACAAAATCTTTATTGCCTATTCCGAAAACGGAAAAGACGGAGAATGGAATATCCCCGATGCTGACTTTGACAAAGCAAAGGTTTATAATATCACCGCAGACGGCAATGAATATTTCTGTGACGTTACGGTTGAAGACAAAAAAATATCACTCAATTTAATAGCAGGTCAAGCGGTAGTTGTTATAGGTTAATACAGTTATAAGCAACTCAATAAAATCCGATTTATTTAGCAGACTAATAATATGTGGAGGTTAAAATAATGAAAAAAGAGTATTGCGGAATACCTATGAGATTCGCACACACGGGTGTTACACAGTTCGCTCCCGAAAATTCTTTGGAAGCATTCAAAAAAGCTGCCGAGCTCGGCTTTGAGGGTATTGAGATGGATATCCAGCTGTGCGGAGACGGGGAAATCATTGTAACTCACAACGATAATATGGGGTATATGACACATGAACGTTATCGTGATGCTTTTCTCAAAGATATGACAGCTGAGCAGATTAAGAAATACGATATACCATACCGCAATTCACTCAAACTTAAATATCCTCCATATCCTTGGACAGAGCATTACGGAGGTAGACGTATGATTACGCCGCCGGATTACATCGAAGACAGAGTGACCCATATGATCTCCTTCCCGGAATTTGATGCATGGTTATCAACCGTTGATTACGACATCAGTGTTGAGGTCGAATTTAAATGTAAGGGTATGTGTCCGCGTATGGATGAAATTCTTGCAAAATCGTCAAATGTTTCAAGGTACATTTTTATGTCAGGCGATTGGGAGGTGCTCGAAGAAATACAGGAGCATTACCGTAAAGTCGGTAAGCCGGAGGGGCTGCGTTTTGGTGCGAATATCCGTTTTATCAATGAAAAGACAATGGATTTCGTTAAACGCTCCGACCTCTGGGAAGTCGGTCTCAATAACGAGGCATTTACCAAAGAGGACGTGGATATGTTTGAGTCTATGGGAATCAAAGTATTTTCAAATCTTGGCGATTACCCGGAATGGTGGCAGCAGATATGCGACTTGGGCGTAACCGGATTCAAAACCAATTACCCCGATGCCTACACCGAATGGTGGTTAAGTACTCATTAAAAAGTGCGCAAGCTCCTGTTTTTTAGCGCAAATTTTTCATGCGATACAGTATTATAATCAGCTCGAAAAATTCTTATTTGATAAAAAGTTATACCGCCTATGCAAATCAAAAAAAGCAACAGTTTTCACGTTGTTGATTTTGAAATTTCAATTCGACAAATTTCAGTTTATTGAGTTGTTGTTAATTTACAGTAAATTTAAGTGTGGTTCTAAACTGAGACGTACTGCCAAAAAGAAAAGCAAGTCTTTCGACTTGCTTTTTCTTTTTGGAATGATGTTTGCCCTTACGGTCAAGTGATGTTGACTCCGTCAGTGATGTTCACTGCGTGAGTGATGTTACGCCTTACGGCGTAGTGGGCAAACATCACATCACTGCGGTCAGCGGGAGCAACATCACTATGCGAAGCATAACATCATACGAGCCATAGGCGAGTGCTTCACTTTTGCAAGGCTTTGCCTTGCTCTTTTGGTTTTATAGTGATATAATCAGTTTGACAAATAAGAATTTGAAAGGAAATAGAAATGAAAAAAGCGATTAGTGTATTATCAGTTTTATTTGTTCTTTTGTCTTTTACATCTTGTAGTTCTGAAAAAATAGCAATCGAGGATTGCAAGTGGAAAATGAGAACTGTTATGAGTAATGACATCGAACTTGTCGATGGCGATGCCGTTGTTATCGCAGTTGGAGAAACTGATGAAGTTTATCCCAATGCAACTGTGGTTGATATAACATTGACGGCGACAGATGGAAAAATCACTGTTACCGACATAACGAATGATAAAGTCTATAACGGCACATATAAAGTGACTAACAACACCCCCAAAGGCACTGATTACGAAATTGAAATAGATGGACAAAGTGGATATGCGACAGTCGCACCAACTGAATATTATAGTGGCGAAGAAATTCCCACCCTACCAATTAACTTAGGAGAATATTCAATATATTTCATTCCAAACGAATAAACAAATTCCAATTTATTGAACTGTGGTTCTAAAATGAGACGTACTGCCAAAAATCGACGAATTTCGACAGAAGTTCGTCGATTTTTTTATCCAATCCGAAGGATTGGCATGTAATCGCCTTCAGGCGTATGTAATCAGCGAAGCTGCATGTCATCATCGTAGCTGCATTTCTCCTTCGGATTGATTACATACCTTTCTGCGAAAGGATTACATCCATCACTTCGTGATGATTACATTCCGTGTTGCGACGGATTACATACAATGTTTCGCATTGATTCTTTTAGTGGACACCCGCACCCGATTGTAATTTCGCTTCAGGTGTGATATAATCAGTTTGGTAAATAAGAATTTGTGGGGAGGTTTGCTTTTATGAAAAATTTTTTCAAGAAGAAAATAATACCTGAAATTATTTGCCTTATTTCAGGCACTGCATTATCAATAGTTGGTCTTTATTATTTTCATATGCAGTATTTGTGTTATGAATATACTGCGCTTCAGTTTATTCTTGCAGTGGCAGTTTGTTTGGGTGGTGCATTGCTTTCGTTACCGCTCAGCCGAAATGCAGGCAAAAAGAAAAAAGCTATGAATGCTGTTATTACTGCTTTTGTTTTTGCGGTTGTTCTTGTAGGACTTATGCTTTTGATAAACGTCATTATCGGCAATGGAGAGCTGAACCAACTTGCATTGATTGTTCCTGTTTACCTATCATTCATTATCACAACAGTTCTTGTTTTCCTTTCTGTTTTTAGGATGTTTGATAAAAAAATATTGAAAGCATTCCTGTCACTTATTATTCTGACAGGATTTGTAATAGGCAGTTATTCATACATAATACCTTTTGCAGTTGATGAAATTTACAGTGGATACAAATCACCCGTACCCATTCTTTCAAAATACACAAATATGAAAGATGATGATAAAATGATTAATGGCGATTTTTATGTAAGTACAAATGGCAACGATTCAAACAACGGAACAAAAGATGCTCCGTTCCTCACCATTGAAAAGGCAATTGAAACTGTGAGAAACACTGACAAAACAGAAAAGAAAGGTATAACTGTTTGTATTGAAGCAGGGGAATATCGTGTTTCCTCTCTCAAATTTATGAAAGAGGATTCAGGTACAGAAGAGTGTCCTATAACCTATTGCTCATATAACGGTGAGGTTGTTATAAATGGTGGAGTAACTCTTTCACACGACGATTTTAAATCCGTAAAGGAATACCCCGAAATATCGGAAAGACTTTCACACGAAGCACAGGAAAATGTTGTAGTTGTAGATTTGACGAAATCACCTTATTCTCTTACCAAAGACGATTGGGGTAAAATATATGCAATCGGTTCATATCATACCGCTGAAAGTTATGACGGAGATTATGCAGGTGAGCTTTACTGCGAACTTTTTGTAAACGACAAAAGGCAAACTCTTGCAAGATACCCGGATAATGATTATCTTTACACTCAGGAAGTTGTAAAAACAGGTCTGGGAAAGGAATCTGACGGAGCACTTACCGAAGTTAAGGATTGGGATAAAATCCGCAATCCCGAATCTGATGTTTACAAAGTTAATTCCGAACTTGCCCAAAGAATTGCAGGCTGGAAAACACTTGATAATGTGTGGATGTTTGGCTATTGGAAATATGATTGGGCAGATGCCTCATCACCAATAGGCAGTTTTAATGCACAGACGGGGGAAATATCTCCCAAGTTTGTAAGCCTTTACGGAACAAAAACCGATGCCCCTTACTATTTCTTCAACGCACTTGAAGAACTCACTACCGAGGGTGAATGGTATCTTGATCGTGAAAACGGTTTGCTTTGCCTCTGGAAGCCTGAAAACATTGAAAAATCGCAAATCGATCTTTCGTTATCGTTGAATTCCATAATCGATGCTGAGGCGGATTATATCACCTTTGACGGAATAACAGTTAAAGGAACAAGACACGACGGCATTACTATTACAGGTAACAACAATACTGTACAGAATTGCCTTATTAAAAATGTTGCAGGCAATGCCCTTATTATGACAGGCAGCAACAACCTTGCATATAACAATGAAATTACCCATACAGGAAGAGGTGGAATTATTCTTGATGGTGGCGATACCGAAACACTTACACCAGCCACCAGCAAGGCAGATAACAACTATATTCACGATTGGTCGGAAATTTATAAGACTTATCAGCCAGCAGTAACTCTGCTTGGTGTGGGCAATATTTGCTCACACAACGAAATGGCAAATTCACCTCATGAAGCAATTACATATAAAGGCAATAACCATATCATAGAGTATAATAACATTCACGATGTTTGTCTGCTTTCCGATGATGCAGGTGCAATATATTCAGGCAGAAGCTGGGTGTGGTATGGTAATGTAGTAAGATATAATTGTATTTATAATGTGGGTTCAGGAGAACATAAGCCCGACGGAATTTATCTTGACGATGCGCTTTCAGGTCAGCAGATTTATGGTAATCTGCTTATAAATATTCCCAGGAACTCCATTCACATCGGCGGTGGCAGAGATAACATTGTCGAAAACAATATAATTGTAAATTCGGGTGAAAATGCAATTTACTTTGATGAGCGAGCAAGAGATGGTGCGCTTAACAACGGTTGGTTTACTCATGCCCATATCGGAAGCGGAGATATGTGGGATGCTCTTTACGATTCTCCATGGCAGAGCGAAATCTGGCAGGATGCTTTTCCTGAATACAGAACAATGACTGACAATATTTCAAAATCTGAATCTGCAGAATATATACCCAACCCTGCATGCACAATAAAAGGCAATCTCATTTTCAATAAATACAGTGAAATCGGAGATATATACACTTCTGCGCAAAAATTCAGCGATATATCTGATAACGAAGTATATTCTCTTAATAAAACAGAAGAAATTTTTGTTGATATCAATTCGGGAAACTACGATATAAGAGACACTGAGAAACTGAAAAAATCCATTCCCGATTTTCAGAATATTGCACTTAATGAAATAGGAAGAATAAACTGACAAATTCCAATTTGCCCATGTTTTTATACAATGCTTTGCATTGATTGTGTTTTTGTTTCAGATATGATATAATCGTCTCGATAAATAAGAACTTGTATAAGTGGTGATGAAATGCAGAATCTGACTTTTGAACAATTCAATAGCATTGAATTTAAACTCTACGAGAAAAATCCTGTATTAAAAAATCCGTGGAATAGTTTTGTTATTGCTGATCCCAGTGTATTAACGCCTTCGGATTCACATGATGGAAAATGGCATTTGTTCTGTCATACATTTTTTGGTGTATACCGATATGAAAGCACTGACGGAATAAGTTTTGAAAACAAGGGCAGAATTGTCAAACGTGCTATGCGTCCGAACATCAACTATATTGACGGAAAATATTATCTTTTTTTCGAGAGAACAAGACCGGTTATCTTTAATCTTCTTAGTCTTATCGGAGCTAAATGGAAATCGGAAATTTACTGTACGGTGTCCGAGAATCTTGTTGACTGGAGCGAACCATATTGTGTAATCGGTAAAACGCGCTGTTTTGAAGAAGATGATAGAGGAATTGCTATTTCAAATCCGTTTCTGATGAAAACAGAAAAGGGATATCGCATGTATTATTCCTGCGGACAGACTTTTATTAAAGATTGCGGATTCTGTGAACCGACACATATCAGTTTTGCAGAAAGCATGAGCATTGCAAGTGATTATATTGCAAGGGAAACACCTATTATCAGTCCCGATAAAGATAAAAAATATCTCAACCTTTGTTCAGGTTGCTTAAAGGTGTATAAATTGGCTGACTGTTACATCGGATTGCAAAACGGACTTTTTGAAGAAAGCGGTAAAAGTTATTCTGCCATTATGCTTCTGAAGTCTGATGATGGCATCAGCTTTGAGTTTGTTAAGCCATTTTTAACACCTCAGAAGTGTGGTGAAAATAATTGGATGGCACAGTATGTTTATGCCTGCTGTCTTACATATCACGATAATAAATTAAGATTATATTTTAATGCCCGGAATGTGTCAGATAATATCAGGGGCAGGGAGAGTATTGGCATTTACGAGGCAGAAATAAAATAAGATAAAGGGATTATGGAAATGAAAAAACTTGTTATTTTTCTGTTCAGTGTTGTTTTTGTGTTTTCTTTGTCAGCTTGTGGAGGAATGTCTGTTTCTGAAAAAAGTTATGAAGAAATATCAAAATATGTTACAGACAACAGAGATGAACTTTCTCCCGAAAAAGAAATCCAGTTTTTTGATTATGATGTTACCGGATCTGATGTGGGAGTATATTACGGATATTACTACACAGCGGATAATGAAATAGTTGTGCCTGATTTTTATTCAGGTGATGATTTAGGTGAAAAACACGAAGAAGATGGTGGTACATATTTCGGCAAACCCAATAATGGTACTGATTGGTGTTACATAAAGAAAATAACAAATAATTGGTACTATTATGAATTACATTGGGCATAAAAATATATTAAAGCACACAGTTATTAAAACTGCGTGCTTTTTGATTGATAAATTTTAATTTAGCTGTAACGTTTCCAAACGTGTCGAAAAACACCGCCGTGTCATTCTTGAGCGTCAGCGAAGAATCCCGGCGGTGTTATAGTTAGCTATTTTCCTTTTTCAGATCCTTCGTTTCACTCGAGGATGACGAAAAAGGAAGTGAGATGTTTGCCATTTTGAGATCCTTCGCTTACGCTCAAGGATGACGGCAAAATGGCAAGGTTGGTGTAGTGGTAAATTATAATTTTTATCTGTTTGTTTAATGTTGCTTTGTAGGGAACGGCGGTTTCCGACGTTCCGAAAAAACACATAAAATTCACGGTTTGTCGACAAGCGCCAAACCATACGATGTCAAAATCAAATACTATATAAATTATAATTTAGCTTTTAATTGACTTTAGTGAGTTAAAGGTTTATAATCAAATTAGCAATTATCGGCAACAATAAAAACCGAAAGGGCGGATAGAATGAAAAACTATGACGTAATTGTAATCGGAGCAGGTAATGGCGGTCTTGCTGCTGCTGCAACTTGTGCGAAAGCAGGTCTTTCAACACTTATTCTTGAAAGACACAATATTCCCGGTGGTTCAGCATCTTCTTTTGTAAGGGGCAGATTTGAATTTGAACCATCGCTTCACGAACTTGCAGGTGTTGGTGCACCTGATAAATCAGGACTGGTCGAGGATATGTTTATCCGTCTCGGTGGTGATGTTGACTGGCATCAGCACGATTCAACTTTCCGTCTTGTTGTTCCGGCAAAGGAAGGCGACACAGATACATTCGTAAACGAAAATGGTGTTGAAGTTTCTATTGATGTTCGTATGCCTGTCGGATTTGAAAACTTTGCAAGAAAGCTTGAAGAAGTTGTTCCCGGCTCTTATGAAAGCTGTATGAAAGCATTTGACCTTTCTGCACGTATGTTCAAGGCACTGGATGCACTTGACAACCCTGCAAAACTCCCGGCAAGCTTCAAAGATTTCCCTGATATCCTCAGAATGGTATCTCACACAATGACAGAAGCACTTGATGCTCTGGGTATGCCCAAAAAAGCACAGGATATTTTCAATACATATTGGTGTTATCTCGGTTCTCCCGCTTCAAGCCTTGACTTCCTTTACTATCTGGCAATGCTTCACAGCTACGTTGAATATGGTACAGGTGTCCCTCATCTCAGAAGCCATGAAATGAGCCTTGCCCTTGAAAAGGTTATCCGTGATAACGGTGGTGACGTTTGGTACAACTCAGAAGTTACAAAGGTTATTATGGAAAACGGCAAACCTGTAGGTGTTGTTATCAACGGTGAAAAAGAGGTTTACGGTAAATACTTCATATGCAACTCTTATCCTTACGCTGTTTTCAGAGATTTGTTTGACGAAAAAGATATTCTCGATAAACAGCTTAAAATGCTCAATGCAAGAGATACTTCGGTCACTCTTACACCAGTTTTTCTCGGTATGACCAAAACAAAGGAAGAACTGGGCATTAAAGACTAATCTGTTTTCATTGCTCCTGTTTCTGACTCTGATGAGCAGTTCAATCTTGTTACTAAATATCACAGCGGTTATTGTATCATTAACTGCCTTAACGAAATTATCCCCGATTGTACTCCCGAAGGCACATGTCAGCTTTTCCTTACAGCAATGACATCAGGCGATGTAATGAAAGATATCAGACCTCAGGATTATAAAAAATTCAAAACTGAAATTGCAAAAGACATGATTGAAACATGCGAAAAAGCACTCAATATGTCAATCACTCCCTATATTGAGGAAATTGAAATTGCACTTCCTCCAACATTTGCAAGATATCTGAATACTCCTCTGGGTACACCTTACGGATATATGCTTGACAAATGGGATAGCATGATTCCCCGTACAGTTCAGTATCTTAATGACCAGCCATTTGATAACTTCTTCTTCTGCGGTGCAACCCAGGAAAGAGGCGACGGTTGCAGCTGTGCTTATTACACAGGTGAAAAAGCAGGCGGACTTGTTGTAAAAG
>JAZSJD010000029.1:0-33225 GCA_045534165.1 Acutalibacteraceae bacterium
CTTTATGCTCACAACTATACAATTAACGTTTCCGTTGGTCAGCAGGTTAAACAAGGCCAGCAGATTGCAATTATGGGAACAACAGGTAACTCAACCGGTGCACACTGCCACTTCGAAATCCGTAATGGTATGTGGGGCACAACAACGGACCCGGCACCTTATATTTAAAAAACAAAATCGTGTATCGAAAGATACACGATTTTTTATTTAGTCTATAAGATTTTCTCTGTCAAAAAGGGGAGAATCAAAAAAGTCTTTAATGCTGATTTCAAGCCCCTCACATATTTCGTAAATTATTCTCACTTTCATACTGGGGAAAGCACAATTGATTATAGTACTCAGGGTAGATTGAGGAACACCACTTTTTATGGATAAACTATATTGTGTCATATTTCTCTCTTTGCAAAGTTCTTTTATCCTTTTTGAAATAGCTTCGTTCAGATACATATTTTTTACCTATACTTCGATTACTTATTCAGGAAATCCATAAGACCGTGCCAATCATCACGTGAAAAATAGTGTGTTCCCTCACGGTGGCAAAGTCCGATGTTACCCTCATTCAGAAATTTTCCTGTTTTAAGAAAATCATCTTCTTCAAAAACAAAACCTTTTTTGCCATACAATTCAAAAACTTCACTTGCAGCAACGCAGGATAAAAACTGAAGGTTAGGTCCTGCCCAGACATCCTTTTCAGCAGATGCAATGTGAACTTTTCTCGGTGCAATCAAAGCTAACATATAATGCTGGTCAAAGGGTGTTTCATCATCCTTGCCAACATATTCTTTATATTTTTCGCAGAACCAGTAGGGGAAATTCTTTGTGATATGACCGATATATTCGTTACCGTCAACTTTACCTCTGTTAAGTGAATCGCCACTGCATCCGGCACAGTTTGAATGTGCACATAAGAAACGTTCATCAACTGCAGCAGTAAGAAGTGCAGTTTTGCCAAGCCTTGAATGACCTGCAACAGTAATTGAATTTTTATCGACTTCATCTCTTGTCTGGAGAAAGTCCATAACCCGCATTGCAGACCATGCCCACATTGCGATTTTACCCGGGGAAGTAAGTGTTCTTTCTTTACCTTTATAAATTATGCCTGCAAGACCGTTTGTGAAATCCCCGTCATCGCTTGTGACATCTTTATAGCAGAATGATGCACAGCCGAAACCGTTATCAATAATTTCCTCTGTGGGCATATATTCATCAGGCACATTGTTTCTGAAATTGATGTGGATAACAGTTTTGTGTTTTTCGCCTTTTTTAGGGTAAACGTATGTAACAGGGAAAGTGAAATACTCTCCCATAATTTTTGATGTGATTTCGAGCTTCATAAAATAAGCTTTACCTGCACAATATCTTCTTTCATCAAATTCTTTTATTTCAAATGAAATTTCTTCAGGCTTTTCAGGGATATAGCCATATTCATTCTCAAGCATAGTGTTCAGCACCAAAGGCCTGATTTTCTCCCAACCTTCAGAAGAAGTGATTTTTTCACCGTTGATTTCCAAAGGTGAGGGTATATTTAATTTTTCTGACATTTCTTTAATCATATTTATCACCCTTTCTAAAATGAGTATAAAATGATTGCAGAAGATTGTCAATTTATTTTCATAATTTTTTCTCTCTTTTTGTCTTTCAGAATTTTCACAACACAAAAGGCAGAAACGCCGATAATGCAAAGGATAACAAGGTTTCTGATTATATTGATAATTTTGAGGATTTTTGCACCGCATTTAAAAGCTGATGCAAGACAAAGCAAATGTTTCATTTTTATATTCCTTTCAATAAAATTCCGTGTGCGATGCCGGGGATTGATTGCCCCTGCATAGTTGAAGTGGGGGAAAGCAAAGCTCCCGTTGCAACAAAAAGGACGTTATTCAGTTCTTTTTCTGTCAGTTGTCTGTAAATAAGAGAATTTAAAATGCTTGCAGAACAACCGCAACCTGAACCGCCTGCGTGAACATCCTGCTCTTCTCTGTGAAACATCATTTTTCCGCAATCGTTGTGAACGGATGAAATGTCAATTGAGTGGTCTTTTTTTAACAACTGAATAAGAAGTTCGCTTCCCACAAAACCTAAATCTCCTGTAAGAATCATGTCGTAATCTTCAGGTTTTGTTTTTGTTTCTGATAAAAATTCGTATATGGTTTCTGCCGCAGCAGGTGCCATTGCAGCCCCCATATTGTTGGCATCAGTAATGCCTAAATCCAGAATTTTTCCGTAAATAATGCTGTCAATTGCAACCTGACCCCCATTTTTTTCCACAATGCAGGCACCTGAAGCTGTGCAGGTGCGCTGTGCAGTAGGTGTTCTCTGTCCACCATATTCAAGAGGAAAACGGAATTGTTTTTCAGATGAACAGAAGTGTGATGATGTGGCTGCAATTGCTGTTTTTACAGCACCGCTTGCAACAAAAACAGATGCAGTTGCAAGGCCTAAAGCCATTGTGGAACAAGCACCGTACATTCCTGCAAAGGGGATAGATAAATCTTTGATGCCGAAAGTAGAGCCTGTGCATTGGTTTAAAAGGTCACCTGCAAAAAGAATGTCGATTTCGTCATAATCTTTGTCGCTTTTTTCTATTGCCTTTTCGATTGCTTTTCTTTGCAGAGTGCTTTCGGCTTTTTCCCAGGAATCTTCGCCGAAGAATGCATCATCATATATTTCGTCAAATTCATTTCCGAGAGGGCCTTTTCCCTCTTCTTTGCCTACGATTGAGGCTGTTGAAGTAATAACAGGAGGATTTTTAAATTTTATAACTCTTTTCATTTTTATCACCATTAATATTATTAGTTTGTATTTACTTTTTATTATTAAAATGATATTATAAGAACAGTTGTAAAAAAAGGAGAATGAAAAATGAATTTCAAGAGAACAAAACTTGCGTGTTATTCGACATATCTTTCTATGTCGGCAGTTTTTTGTCTGCCGTCTATGCTGTTTGTGACCTTCAGAGAAACCTACGGCATTTCCTATACTCTTCTCGGAACACTTGTGTTGACAAATTTCTGCACACAGCTTCTTGTTGACCTGATTTTCACATTTTTCACTAAATATTTCAATGTAAAAACA
Organism: Acutalibacteraceae bacterium; assembly: GCA_045534165.1. Taxonomy (GTDB): domain Bacteria; phylum Bacillota; class Clostridia; order Oscillospirales; family Acutalibacteraceae; genus SIG575. The sequence continues at coordinate 3,076 of JAZSJD010000029.1, forward strand.
GTAGTCAGAGTAATGCCTTTAATCACCTGTGCAGGTCTTTTGATTTATGCGATTTTCCCCACAATGTTTCCTCAGTATGCCTATGCGGGACTTCTTGTGGGAACAGTTATTTTCTCAATAGCGGCAGGTCTCAGTGAAGTGCTTCTCAGCCCCGTTATTGCTGCAATTCCTTCCGAAACACCTGAAAAGGATATGAGTATTCTCCATTCTCTTTATGCCTACGGCGTTGTGTTTGTGGTTGTGGTAAGCACAATTTTCTTTAAGCTTTTCGGTGCTGAAAACTGGATGTATCTTGCAGGCTTCTTCGGACTTCTCTCTATTGTTTCCTGCGTTCTTTTCTGCACTTCTCCTATGCCTGAAATGAATCTTACACAAGAAAAAAGCAAAGGCAAGGGTTCAAAAAGAGGCTTTGCTATGATGCTTTGCGTTTTGTGTATTTTTCTCGGCAGTGCAGCAGAAAATTCAATGACAAACTGGATTTCAAGCTACATAGAAAATGCACTCAACATTTCAAAGGCAGTAGGCGATATTTTAGGTCTTACTCTGTTTGCAGTGCTTCTTGGTGTTGCCAGAACACTTTATGCAAAATACGGTAAAAACATTTCAAATACACTTCTGCTTGGTATGATAGGTGCAACAGCCTGTTATCTTATTGCAGCAGTTTCAACGATTCCTGTTCTTTCAATGATTGCTTGTGTGTTTACAGGCTTCTGCACATCAATGCTCTGGCCCGGCACACTCATTCTTATGGAAGAAAAAATTCCCAATCCCGGTGTGGCAGCATATGCTCTTATGGCAGCGGGCGGAGACTTCGGTGCATCTGTTTCACCCCAACTTTTAGGTGCAGTTGCAGATAAGGTTGCGGTGAGTAATTTTGCTTCGGAAATGAGTGCAGTGCTTAACATTACACCGGAGCAGGTGGGTATGAAAGCAGGTATGCTTGTAGCAATGATTTTCCCGCTGCTCGGAATAGGTCTGTTGATTTTTATAAAAAGATATTTCAAAAAGCAGGATAAATATCGGTTAAAATAATGTTGTTATCCAATAAATCAATCCGTAAACAAATGCGGCTGTGGTTGAATAAAGAATCACAGGTCCTGCAAGCTTGAAAATGTTTGCTGCAGTACCAAGAATACTTCCCTCTGTTTTGAATTCCATTGCAGGGGAAACAACTGAATTTGCAAAACCGGTGATAGGTACAATTGTGCCTGCACCGGCTTTTTTTGCGATTTTATCAAAAATGCCGATACCTGTCAGGATTGCAGTGATAACAATAAGCGTGCAGGAAACAAGAATTTTTGTTTCTTCTTCGTCAAATTTCAGGTATTCATAGAGCATCTTCAGACCTTGTCCCAATGAACATATAAGACCGCCGATCCAGAATGCATTGAAACAATTTTTCAAAACAGGTGATGGAGGAGATGCTTTTTTGGTCATTTTATCGTATTGATTTTTATCTGTTGCCATAAAAACCTCCGTATAATTTTATTTTTTATATTTTGCTCCTGAAGGCAAAAAATAACCTGAAAAACTGAATAAATTTATTGCAAAATATTGCCTTTTCAAATAAATTTTGATATGATATATAATGAAATAAAATAGGCGGAAAATTCATTTTTTTATCATAAAAAAGGATGTTTATATGAGCGAAGTAATCAAAGCATTAGAAAAATTTCGCACTCTGTTACAGAAAAATAAAAGGTTCAGGATAATAGTAATTGCTTTCGGGCTTATAGTTTCAATTCTGTTTGCAAGCATTTTTTCTTTCTTTATGGTCCGTTTTGAATCATTGGGGAAAATAACTGCGGCAATCAGCATTGAACCGGAAAAACTTGACCCGACTTTCTGTTCTGACCCTGAAACGGAAACAGTGCTTGTCAACCTTTTTGAAGGGCTTATGCGTGTTGACGAAAATGGTGAAGCTGTAAAGGCGGCAGCAAGTGACTATACTGTAAGTGCAGACGGAAAAACTTATACTTTTACAATTTCTCCTGATGCAAAATGGAGTGACGGTACAGCAGTTGAAGCATCTGACTTTGTTTATGCATGGCAAAGAACTGCAAACCCCTATAACGCTTCAGCATATTCCTATATGTTTGAAAATATAGCAGGTTACGACAAAGTGCTTGAAGATTTTGAAAAAGAACAACGCAAGGAAACAGATGCAGAGGGCAACTACATTGTAATGCAGATGTCTGACCTTGCAGTAAAAGCAAAAGATTCAAGAACACTTGTTGTAACGCTGAAAGAAAAGGATTCTTCTTTCCTCCACAAATGTGCAAGGGCGGCTTTCTTCCCCTTGTGTGAAGATAAAGTCAGACCATACACAAGAATATGGAGCACAGACCCTGAATTGTTTGTAAGCAATGGTGCCTTTGTCCTTTCAGCCTGGACAGGTGGAAAATATGTTGAGCTTACTAAAAATGAACATTTCAGAAATAAAGATAACGTTGAAGTGAAAACACTTAAATTCTTTTTTGTTTCTGACGGTAAAGAAGCTGTGAAAATGTTTGATGATTCAGATGTTTTGTTCACAGATGTTCTGCCTGAAAACAATCTTGAAAAAACAGCAAAGAAAAGACAATATAATTCTTATGAAAATTTAGGAACATATTTCCTTTATTTCAACCTGGCAGAGCATCCTTTTGATGATGCACGTGTAAGAAAAGCTCTTACCCTTGCCATTGACCGCCAAGAATTGGTGAAGAAAACTGCTTCTGCAAGAGGTGTGCCTGCATCAGCACTTATTTCTGACGGATTTTCTTCTTTCAGGCAGGCAGGTGAAGATTTCTTCAGCACCACTGATAACGAAGAAAACATAAAAAAAGCAAAACAACTCCTTAAAGAAGCAGGCTATGAAAACGGAAAAGGTTTCCCGAAATTCGAATATCTTTACAACGATAATATTTTCAACAAAGAAACTGCTGAAATATTACAGCAGATGTGGAAAGATAATCTGGGAATAAACTGCACACTCAAAAGTGTAAGCTGGTCCAAGCTTGATGAATTGAGAAACCACGGAAACTTTACCGTTGCAAAAGGTGGTTTGTTAGCACCTTATAATGATGTAGGATTTATGCTGAATAACTTTACATCAGAAAATAATTCCGGCGGTTTTAATGATGAGCAATATGATAAGCTGGTTAAAAACGTAATGAACAGCCAGGGTGAAAACAAAATTTCCTATGCACGTAAAGCGGAAAAAATCCTTATGGATAATTGGGTTATCTGCCCGCTTTACTACTATGCAGACGGTTATCTTGCCTCAGGCAGGGTTGATGGTTTATATGTGACAAATTACGGTATTGCATATTTTATGTATGCCGATGTGAATGTATTTTAAAGGAATGGTAAAAAATGCTTGAATTAAAAAATGTATCTTTCCATGTTGAGGGAGCAAAAGAAACACTTGAAATTATTGATAACATAAATTTAACAATCAAGGACGATGAATTTGTTGTTATAACAGGTCCTAACGGTGGCGGTAAATCTACCCTTGCAAAGCTTATTATGGGTATTGAAAAACCAACATCAGGTCAGATTATTTTCAACGGAATTGATATCACAGATATGTCAATCACAGAACGTGCAAAATTAGGTTTAGGTTATGCTTTCCAGCAACCTCCCAGATTCAAAGGCATTACTGTAAGAAGACTTCTCAGCCTTGCTCATGGTAGCGAACTTCCTGAAGATTTGTGCTGTTCTTACCTTACAAATGTAGGTCTCTGTTCAAAGGAATATTTAAACAGAGAAGTGGATGCATCTCTTTCAGGCGGTGAAGTTAAACGTGTTGAAATTGCATCTATTATGGCAAGAGAACTGAAAGTTGCAATTTTTGATGAACCTGAAGCGGGTATTGACTTGTGGAGCTTCACAATGTTGGTTGAAACATTCAAGGTGATGAAAAACAAACGTAACCAGGCAATTGTTCTTATTTCCCATCAGGAAAGAATTATGTCTGTTGCAGATAAAATTATTGTAATTGCAAACGGAAAAATCAGAGAAGAAGGTTCTCGTGACGAAGTGTTCCCAAGACTTCTCGGCGAATTTGACGGTGGATGCAATTTCAGAAACCAGGCATAAGGAGTGAGAACAGATGATTGATAACAAAATTGATAAAGATTTATTAGGTGCAGTTGCAGATTTGCACGAAGTACCTATGGGTGCATATAACATCAGAAAAAATGGGGAAGGTATGGCTCGTCAGTCAACACAGAATATTATTATTGAGCCTAAAAAAGATAAACCCGGTATTGACATTATTGTAAAACCCGGCACAAAAAACGAAAGCGTTCACATCCCGGTTATCGTAACTTCAAGCGGTGTGAAAGACCTTACTTACAACGATTTTTATATCGGTGAAGATTCAGACATTCTGATTGTTGCAGGTTGCGGTATTCACAATTCAGGCGATAAATTGAGTGAACACGATGGTATACATTCATTCCATATCGGCAAAAATGCAAAAGTAAAATATGTTGAAAAACATTACGGTCAGGGTGAGGGTACAGGCGAAAGAGTTCTTAACCCCACAACTGAAATTGAAATGGATGAAAATTCCTATTGCGAAATGGAAATGATTCAGATTAAAGGTGTTGATTCAACACTCAGGGAAACAACTGCCCATCTTAAAGCAGGTGCAAAATTGCTTATGATGGAAAAACTTATGACACACGGCAAGCAGACTGCACGTTCAAACATGGAAATCAACCTTGACGGAAAAGATGCAAGCACACAGATTATTTCACGTTCAGTTGCAAAAGATGAATCAGAGCAGGTGTTTTATCCCAGAGCCGTGGGCAATGCTTCCTGCAGAGCACATGTTCAGTGCGATTCAATTATTATGGATAATGCAAAAATCCGTTCTATTCCGGAAATTGCAGCAAACCACCATGATGCACAGATTGTTCACGAAGCAGCAATCGGCAGAATCAATAACGACCAGCTTATAAAACTTCAGACATTCGGTCTCAGCGAAGAAGAAGCTGAAGAAATTATCATTAAAGGCTTTCTTAAATAAGAGGAGTAAGTGTTATGGATAAATTAATATCATTGCTTTATGAAGATTCTTCACTTTCAACACAGGAATTGTCAGCTATGTTAGGCGAAAGCGAAGAAAGTGTAAATAAAAGAATTGAAAATTACCGTAAAGAAGGAGTAATTCTTGCAAACAAAACTTTTATCAACTGGGATAAGGTTGAAGGTGCAGGTGTTACAGCACTTATCGAACTTAAAGTTACGCCTCAGAAAGAAACAGGTTTTGATGAAATTGCAACACGTATTTCTGAATTTGACGAAGTTGAATCAGTTTTGCTTATGGCAGCAGATAATTATGATTTAGCAGTTACAGTAAGGGGCAAAACAATTCAGGATGTTGCTATGTTTGTATCACGCAGACTTGCAACAATTGATGCTGTTCAGAGCACAGCTACACACTTTATTCTTAAGAGATATAAAGAAAACGGTATCAATATGATTGAAGCAGAAAAAGACCAAAGGAGTATGATGTTGTGATAAATTACGAAGAACTCCTTAACGAAAATATGAAGAAGGTAAAACCTTCAGGGATAAGAAAATTCTTCGATATCGCAAATGAAATGGAAGACGTAATTTCACTCAGTGTTGGTGAGCCTGATTTTTCAACACCGTGGCACGTCCGTCAGGCAGGTATACAGTCACTTGAAAAAGGAAGAACATGGTACACACCAAACAGAGGTTTTGCAGAGCTGAGAGAAGAAATCAGCCACTATTTCAAACGTCGCTTCAATGTGGAATATGTTCCTGAAAAAGAAGTGCTTGTAACAGTAGGTGGTTCAGAAGCTATCGATTTGTGCATAAGAAGTCTTGTTTCTTGTGGTGATGAAGTTCTTATTCCTCAACCATCTTTTGTCTGCTATGAACCTATGACAATTATGGCAGGCGGTACACCTGTGATTATTGAAACAAAAGAGGAAGATGAATTCCGTCTTACAGCTGAGCAGCTTGAAGAAAAAATCACAGAAAAAACAAAGCTTCTCATTTTACCTTTCCCTAACAATCCCACAGGTGCGGTAATGAGAAGAAAGGACCTTGAAAAAATTGCAGATGTAATAAGAAAACATAACATTATTGTTCTTTCAGACGAAATTTACAGTGAGCTTACTTACGGTGATGAAGAACACGTATCTTTTGCTGAAATTGACGGAATGAGGGAAAGAACAATTGTTGTTAACGGTTTTTCAAAATCTTATGCAATGACAGGCTGGCGTTTAGGTTACGCTTTAGGTCCTGAAAAAATTATTGAAAAGATGACAATTCTTCACCAATATGCAATTATGTCAGCACCTACAATGTCCCAGTATGCTGCAATTGAAGCACTTAAAAACGGTGATGAAGACATTGAAAAAATGCGTGGTGAATATGATTTAAGACGCAGACTCATTGTCAGCGGTTTCAGAAAAATGGGATTCAGTTGCTTTGAGCCGGAAGGTGCATTCTATGTGTTCCCGTGCATTAAAAACACAGGTCTTACGTCAGAAGAATTCTGTTCAAGGCTTATCAGAGAAAAACACGTTGCTGTAATTCCCGGAACAGCTTTCGGTGAATGTGGTGATGGTTATATCAGAGTTTCTTACTCTTATTCAATCAACCATATCAGGGAAGCTCTTAAAAGAATGCAGGAGTTTGTTGATGAATTAAAAAACTCGTGAAAATTTAATTTTTTATCTTGAAATATTTTCCTAAAAATATTATAATACTATTGAGTAACTATACTCAAAAAGCAAAAATCCATACTTCTTGGGGGAGTAATTATGTCCGCAGATTTACATTGTCATACAAAATTATCTGACGGGTCACTTGGCATTGATGACCTTATCATTCTTGCGAAAAAGCAGGGAATCAATACTATTGCAATAACAGACCGTAACTGTCAGGCAGGTAATGTAAGAGGGGAGCTTACAGGTAAACGTCACGACGTTAAAGTAATTCCCGGTGTTGAGTTATCTTCAACTGATGCAGAATCAGGCGAAGAAATAGACATCCTGTGTTATCTTGCTGATAGTCCTGCACGTCTTGAAGGTCTTTGCAGAAGAAATATGCTTGCAGGTAAAAAAGCAAGCCAGTTTATGATTCTCGGTGCAGCAAAAAAATATAATATCACACCCGACCTTATTGTGAAATGTGCAACAGGTTCAACTAATATTTACATATGTCATATTATGCGTGCACTTGTTGAATGTGGCTTCACAAATGAGTTTTATGGTGATGTTTATAAAGAACTTTTCTCAAAAGACAGTAAGGATTCTGTGTATTTTAAGGCTCAATATGCTGATACTAAAGAAGTAATTGATGCAATTCACGAATCAGGTGGTATTGCTGTTATGGCACGCCCCGGTGTATATAGCGATGAAATTGTTGAAAAAGTTATTTCATACGGCATTGACGGTATTGAAGTATGGTGCCCTGAAAACAGTGAAGAGCAGACTGAAAAACTGCTCAGACTTGCAAAGCAGAAAAAATTTCTCGCTTTAGGCGGCAGTGATTTCCGCGGTATGTATAATAGCAGAAAAATCACTGTAGGTGATTATGCAACACCTGACAAGCAGCTTGACGAGCTTATGAGCTATAAAGCAAAGCAGAAAAGGCTCCGCAAAAAAGCTGAGCAGGAAGCAAGCGAAAAATAAGTCAGCAAGGAGAATTTCTATGCAGAAATTTGACGATAATGATATTAAAATTTTCGGAAGTCCCAGCATTGAAAATGAGGCTGATGTACTTATCCGCATTGTTGAAATTATGAAAAAGCACCGTGCAAACGGTAATATCGATAAAGCAAAGGATTTAGGCATAAAAATTGCACGTAAGATTTATGAGCCTGAAAAAATCGATACTTCCGTTGCGGAATTAATCAGTGAATATAAATCAGATGAACAGATTTATGAGCAGATTAAAATGCTTGTAACTTTCGCAGCAGAAGCAGAGGCTCACGTTTTGCTTGAAAAATATTCTGTTTCAACAATGGTTGTGAATTCTCTTTATGATGAGCTTATAAAACTTGATGATGATTTATATGATAATATTACAAACGCTTTCACATTCTACTATCTTGTAATAAGAAAAGGCGGAGATGTGGAAGTGAATATGGGTAAACAATTTGCAAAACTTTGCGGTCGTAAAGATGACGAAAATCTTGCAACTTTAGGCAGTAATATTTTCTCTGCAATTAAGGTTATGATTGAAGAAGAAATCGCACATGCAGAATTTGTAAATGACTGATTTTTCGGCGGTTGAATACCGCCGATTTTTATTACGGGAGATTTAATTATGGATATAAAAAATCTTGTTTTGAGTGCAATAAAAGCAAAAGAAAATTCATATTCACCCTATTCTTCTTTCCCTGTGGGTGCAGCACTTCTTTGTGCAGACGGAGAAATCGTAGAAGGATGCAATGTGGAGAATGTGTCTTTCGGTCTTACAAACTGTGCAGAAAGAACAGCTTTTTTTACTGCAATATCAAAGGGTAAAAAGGATTTCACAGCAATTGCAATTGCAGGCGGAAAAGATTATCTTGCACCTTGCGGTGCCTGCAGGCAGGTTATGGCAGAATTCTGCAACAAGGATTTTAAAGTTGTTTTTGTTAAAAATGAGAATGAGTATATAATCAGAACCCTTGAAGAAATTTTACCATTTGCTTTTTCGGAGGAAAATTTAAAATGAGAATGTACGATCTGATACTGAAAAAAAGAAATGGTCATAAGCTTTCAAAAGAAGAAATTGATTTTTTTGTTAAAGGTGTGGCAGATAAAACAATTGAACTTTACCATATTTCTGCTTTGATGATGGCAATTTATTTTCAGGGTATGGATGAGGAAGAAACACTCAACCTTACTCTTGCAATGGCTTCTTCAGGTGATAAAGCTGATTTAAGTTCAATTGACGGTATAAAAGTTGATAAACACTCAACAGGGGGAGTAGGGGATAAAACATCCCTTGCAGTTGTTCCAATTGTGGCTGCCTGCGGTTTGAAAGTTGCCAAAATGTCAGGACGTGGTCTTGGTCACACGGGTGGCACGATTGATAAGCTGGAATCAATTGATGGCTTTAAAACAAGCCTTTCAACTGATGAATTTTTAAATATCGTAAAAAATTACGGTTTATGTATTGCAGGTCAATCAATGAATCTGGCTCCTGCAGATAAAGAATTATATGCTTTAAGAGATGTTACTGCAACAGTTGATAATATCTCTCTTATTGCTTCCAGCATAATGAGTAAAAAGTTAGCAGCAGGAAGCGATTGTATTCTCCTTGACGTAAAAGTGGGTAGCGGAGCTTTTATGAAAACTGAAAAGGATGCACAATTGCTTGCAAAGGAAATGGTGAAAATCGGCAAAGGCGCAGGCAGAAAAACAGTTGCTTTGATTACTGATATGGATGCACCTTTGGGCAACGCAATCGGCAACAGTATAGAAGTTATTGAAGCTGTTGAAACGCTCAGGGGAAACGGTCCTGAAGATTTTACAAAACTGGTTATTGCTTTGAGCACAGAGATGCTTAAAATGGCTGATGTGGAAAATGCAGAAGAAAAAGTGGAAGAAGCAATTGCAAGCGGAAAAGCACTTGATAAATTAGCTCAGATGGTAAAAGCACAAGGCGGTAACGAAAAATATATTTACGATACTTCCTTGTTCCCAAAAGCAAAATATAAGAAAGTGATTAAAGCCCGAGAAGATGGTTTTATTTCTCACATGAATGCTGAAACGGTTGGCATAGCTTGTGCAGAATTAGGCGCAGGCAGAGAGAAAAAAGGTGACCCGATTGATTTTACTGCCGGAATTAAACTGCTTAAGAAAACAGGTGATAAAATCAATAAAGGTGAAGCAATTGCAGAAATGTATTCTTCTGATGAAACTAAATTTGAAAATGCAGAAAAAACTTTTTTGTCAAGTCTGGAATACAGCGGAAAATCAATGAAGAAAACGTCACTTATTAAAGGAAAGGTTGATTAATTTGAAAAAAATTATATCATTTCTGATGTGTACAATATTATTTTTTTCATTTGCCTTGCCATCATTTGCAACAGATGATGGCATTATAGAATTAAGTGATGATTCAATCTTTTTATACGTTTCTGATGTGAAAAATCTGTCAGCAGTTAAAAATTATTCAGGGGTAAAGGAATTGCTTATTGAAAACAGCCACATCACCGCAGATGCAGAAATTCTGGGAAATAAAACAGCAGAAGATGTCAGCTTTTTCAATTGCACTTTTGATGAGGATTTCACAATTCCCCCAAAAACGAAAATTCTTAAGTTTAAGGGGAATATTCCTGAAAGTATGAGCAAACCTGCAAATTTAAAAAGCATCGAAAAAATATTGATAGAAGAAGCAGAGTTAAAAGACCTTGCAATTTTTTCTTCACTTAAAAACCTTAAAGAAATTCAATTTTCTTTTTGTAATATCAAGTCAATTGCAGGAATAGAAAAGATGAAATCTCTGGAAACAGTTTCTTTTGATGCAGTAGGCATAGAATCTGTCAGAGAATTAAAACAGCTTAAGAATTTAAAATCTTTGAGTTTGCTTTCTACTCAGGTTGAAAGCATTGCACCGATAAAAAATTTGAAATTAGAGTATCTTGATGTAAGTGATTCTCTCAGAATAAAAGACCTTGATGTTGTAACAAACATAAAAACACTTGAATGTTTTTATGCAAATAATTGTCAGATGATGCTGACTCAAAAAATTATAGATTTTTTGAAAGAACATAAAATTGATACTGATATAACTGATGAAGATTTGCAGACACAGAAGCAGGTCAGAGATATTGCCCGAAAGCTTTTTAATAAAGCAATGTCAACAGAAGAAAAAATCGGCAGAGCAGTCAAATATGTATGTGATCTTATAACATACGATACAGAATCTTTGTCAGATTCGGAAGTGACACTTAAATATAATAAGAAATCGTTGGAATATGCTCTTGAAGGGGCAGGAAACTGTATGTGTTATACAATCTTAACAGCAGTTTTACTGCAATTGGCAGATATTGAGTGTTATCAGGTGTATAATATTGACCATGTATGGAATCTGATAGAAATTGACGGATATTTTTATTGGCTTGATGTGACCTGGATTGATAGTGCCGATTGGGAAACCATTGGCGAAAGCCCTTATTTTATGGCAGGTAACAGTTTCCTTGAAAGACACAGAGATTTTGCAGGACAGCCTTATTCTGCGAATGATGAAAAGCTTTTCAGCAAACCTTATGAACAGACAATGGTTTTTAATCTTAGTGAACCTTTAGAAGAAATCATTCCTGATGAAGAAATAACCGAAGACGGAAATAACAATAAAAATCCTGTAATAATTTACGTTGTTGTTGCAGTTCTTGTTGTTTGTGGTGCAGTTGTGACGGTAGTTTTTATAAAGCGAAAAAAGGATTGAAAGTATTAACTTGTTGTGATATAATAACGAAGTGATTTTTCTTTTTGGGAGGAGATAGGGTGAAAAGAGAAACCTTAGGCAGCAGACTGGGCTTTATTCTTTTAAGTGCCGGTTGTGCTATCGGAATCGGAAACGTATGGAAGTTTCCCTATATGGTCGGTCAGAATGGTGGCGGACTTTTTGTTTTGATTTATTTGTTTTTCCTTGTTGTTATGGGTGTTCCCATTATGACAATGGAATTTGCAATGGGACGAGCCAGCAGAAGAAGTCCTGCAAAAATGTATCAGATGCTTGAACCTGCGGGAAGCAAATGGCATTACCATGGTTATGTGGCTGTGATAGGTAATTACCTTTTAATGATGTTCTACACAACTGTGGCAGGATGGATGCTTAAATATTTCTTCTCCACTGCACGTGGCGATTTTAAAGATCTTGACCCGACAGGTGTTTCAGCCCAATTTAAAAATATGATGGAAGACCCATGGCCTATGCTGTTGTTTATGGCAATTGTCGTTGTTGTAGGTTTCCTTGTTTGTTCTTTCGGCGTTCAGAAAGGTCTTGAAAGAATAACAAAATATATGATGCTGGCACTTCTTCTGATTATGGTTGTGCTTGCAGTAAACAGTATGTTTATGGAAAACGGAAAAGAAGGCCTTGAATTTTACCTTAAACCAAGTCTGGAAAGCATTAAGAAAGTTGGTCTTGGCAATGTAATTGTTGCTGCAATGAACCAGGCATTCTTCACTTTAAGCCTTGGTATGGGTGCTATGGCAATTTTCGGAAGCTATATTTATAAGGACAGACGTCTTATGGGCGAATCAATCAACATTGCTGTTCTTGATACATTTGTAGCAATTGTTTCAGGTCTTATTATTTTCCCTGCTTGTTCAGCATATAATGTTGAGGTGGAAAGTGGACCCAGCCTGATTTTTATAACTCTGCCTAATATTTTCAATAACATTCCTTATGGCAGATTATGGGGAAGCTTGTTCTTCATCTTCCTTTCATTTGCAGCTCTTTCAACTGTATTTGCTGTGTTTGAAGGCATTCTCGCCTGCACCTGCGATATGTTCGGCTGGAGCAGAAAAAAATCCTGCGTAATCAACGGTATTCTTGTGCTTGTTTTATCTGTGCCTTGTGTGCTTGGTTTCAATGTTCTTTCAGGAATCACTCCCTTTGGCGAAGGTTCAACAATAATGGATTTAGAAGACTTTATTGTAAGTAATATACTGTTGCCGGTAGGCTCTCTTATGTTCCTTTTATTCTGTACATCCAAAAAAGGTTGGGGATGGAAGAAATTCAAGAAAGAAGCCAATATCGGTAAAGGTGTAAAGGTTTATGACTGGATGTACGGATATCTGAAATATGTACTTCCTGTTATGATTGTCTTCCTTTTTGTAATGGGTATATATCAAAAATTTAAAGGTTAATTTCAATAAAAATGCCGCCTCTCCTTGAAAACTGTTTTCAGGGAGAGCTTTTTTATTTCAATGCACAGCTGAATTATAATTTGTTATCACAAATTATAATTGAAGTAAGAGGTAAGAAGTAAGAGTGAAGAAGTGTGGGTGGACTGCGTCCACACCTGAATATATGTTGTACCGTGAATTTTATGTATTTTTACGGAATGTCGGAAACCGCCATTCCCTACAATGCAACATTAAACAAACATATAAAAACAACAAACCTTCCCTTGAAAACGCAAGGGAAGGTGGCAAAATCTATGATTTTGACGGAAGGGATTTTTCGCTTAAATTATCAGTTTTAAAACATAAAGCAGGCGGTTGCAATTTAATGCAACCGCCTGTGATTATTTCATCTTATTCATTTGTTGATGTTGAGTAGTAGAACTCCTGAGTTTCTTCTTCCTTTTCTGAGGGAATAACTTTAACATCGTTATAGCATTTCATACCTGTACCTGAGGGGAGAAGTTTACCGATGATAACATTCTCTTTAAGACCAAGTAACGGGTCTGTTTTGCCCTTGATAGCTGCATCAGTAAGAACTCTTGTTGTTTCCTGGAATGATGCTGCTGAAAGGAATGAATCAGTTGCAAGAGAAGCTTTTGTAATACCCATAAGAACATCTTTTGCTGCCACGAAGTTAGGTTCTGTGCCCTCTGCTTCAGCTTTAGCAGCGATTTGTTTGTTGATTTCTCTGAATTCTTTCTTCTCGATTTTTGTGCCGGGAAGAAGTGAGCTGTCGCCTGCGTTTTCGATTTCAACTTTTCTCATCATCTGACGAACAATAACTTCAATGTGCTTGTCGTTGATATCAACACCCTGCATACGGTAAGTTCTCTGAACTTCACGGATGAGGTAATCGTGAACAGCGTGAACACCAAGAACATCAAGAATGTCGTGGGGATAAAGTGAACCTTCAGTAAGTGCATGACCTTTTTCGATGATTTCGCCTTCCTGAACTCTCAAACGGAAACCGTAGGGGATAAGGTAGCTTCTTTCATCAGCAGTTTCGGGGTCAGTAACAACAACGTGTTTGCTCTTCTTGATTTCTCTGAGAGAAACAACACCGGGGATTTCACTGATAATTGCGTGAACCTTGGGTCTGCGTGCTTCGAAAAGTTCTTCGATTCTGGGAAGACCCTGTGTGATATCGCCTGCGTCTTTAGCACCACCTGTGTGGAACGTTCTCATTGTAAGCTGTGTACCGGGTTCACCGATTGACTGTGCAGCGATAATACCAACTGCTTCACCAACTGTTACAGGAAGACCTGTTGCAAGGTTTGAACCGTAACACTTGATACATACGCCATGTTCAGCTTCACAAGTAAGGAGTGAGCGGATTTTGATTCTTGCACCTTCTTTGTCTGCATTTTCCTGACCCTGAGTTTTCTTCTCATAATCAGCGTAAACATAGTCAGCAACCATTTCTGCTTCATCTTCGTTCATCATAACGTCTTTTGACATGATGAGTTCGCCTGTTTCTTCATTTACAAGGTCTTCAAGAAGATATCTGCCTGTAAGTCTTTCTGCAAGACCAACGATTCTTCTGTTACCATCGTAAATATCGTAAACTTCAAGACCTTCTGAACATCCGCAGTCTTCTTCATGAATGATAACATCCTGAGAAACGTCAACAAGACGACGTGTAAGGTAACCTGAGTCAGCAGTACGAAGAGCTGTATCGGCAAGACCTTTACGAGCACCACGTGATGAGATGAAGTATTCAAGAATTGTAAGACCTTCACGGTAGTTGGCTCTGATGGGAACTTCGATTGTTTTACCTGCTGTGTTAGCGATAAGACCACGCATACCTGCAAGCTGACGAAGCTGTGAATCATTACCACGGGCACCGGAGTCAAGCATCATATAGATGGGATTATATTTATCAAAGTTGTTTTTAAGTTCAGCAGCAACTTTCTTTGTACATTCTTCCCAAGTGTCGATAACTTTTTCTGAACGGCCTGCTGCACTGATAAGACCTCTCTGATAGTTGCGGTCAATCTTTTCGATTGTTGCTTCAGCTTCTGCAAGAAGTTCTGCCTTTTTGGGCGGAATTGTAGCGTCGCAGGAAGCAACAGTGATACCGCTTCGTGTTGAATATTTGTAACCCTGGTCCTTGATTTTGTCAAGAACATCAGCAGTTACTGCTGTGCCATGGATTTTAATACATTTTGCAATGATTTTTCCAAGCATCTTTTTATTAACAAGGAAGTCAGCTTCAAGTTTGAAAGCATTTTCAGGATCTGATCTGTCAACAAAACCAAGGTTCTGAGGAACGGGTTCGTTGAAGATAACACGGCCGATTGATGTTTCAACAAGCTTTGTTACCATTTCACCGTTAACTTCCTTAGTCATACGGATTTTGATAAGAGCATGAAGACCGATAACGCCTTCTTCATAAGCCATCTTAGCTTCGTCGATGTCACGGAAAGCTTTACCTTCACCGATTTCACCGGGTCTGATAAGTGTAAGATAGTATGAACCGAGAACCATGTCCTGTGTAGGAACAGTTACAGGGCGTCCGTCTGAAGGTTTGAGAAGGTTGTTTGTTGAGAGCATAAGGAATCTTGCTTCTGCCTGAGCTTCTGCTGAAAGAGGAACGTGAACAGGCATCTGGTCACCGTCGAAGTCAGCGTTGAAAGCTGTACATACAAGGGGATGAAGTTTGATAGCTCTGCCTTCAATAAGAACAGGTTCGAAAGCCTGAATACCAAGTCTGTGAAGTGTGGGAGCACGGTTGAGAAGAACGGGGTGGTCTTTGATAACAATTTCAAGAGCATCCCATACTTCGTCAGTTGCTCTTTCAACCATCTTACGTGAACGCTTGATGTTTTCAGCAACACCTGTTTCAACAAGTCTCTTCATAACGAAGGGTTTGAAGAGTTCAAGTGCCATTTCTTTGGGAAGACCGCACTGATAAAGTTTAAGTTCGGGACCAACAACGATAACAGAACGTCCTGAGTAGTCAACACGTTTACCGAGAAGGTTCTGACGGAAACGTCCCTGCTTACCTTTAAGCATATCAGAAAGTGATTTGAGTGCTCTGTTGTTGGGACCTGTAACAGGACGGCCACGTCTGCCGTTGTCGATAAGTGCGTCAACAGCTTCCTGGAGCATTCTCTTTTCATTTCTTACGATAATTTCGGGAGCACCAAGTTCAAGGAGCTTTGCAAGACGGTTGTTTCTGTTGATAACACGTCTGTAAAGGTCGTTAAGGTCACTTGTTGCAAATCTGCCGCCTTCAAGCTGAACCATTGGACGGATATCCGGGGGGATAACGGGAACAACGTCCATAATCATCCATTCGGGTCTGTTGCCTGACTGACGGAAAGCTTCAACAACTTCAAGTCTCTTAAGGATTTTAGCTCTTTTCTGAGTTGTAGCTGTTTCAAGTTCTTCGTGAAGTTCTTTTGCAAGAGCATCAAGGTCAATTTCCTGAAGAAGCTCTTTGATAGCTTCAGCACCCATGCCTGCTCTGAAGTCATCTTCATACTTCTCGCGCATATCGGCATAGTCTTTTTCATTAAGTGTCTGATACTTCTCAAGGGGAGTGTCACCGGGATCGATAACAACATACATTGCGAAGTAGAGAATTTTTTCAAGGTTTCTGGGAGTGATATCAAGGATAAGACCCATTCTTGAGGGGATACCCTTGAAATACCAGATGTGAGAAACAGGAGCAGCAAGTTCAATATGACCCATACGTTCACGACGAACTTTTGCTTTTGTGATTTCAACACCACAACGTTCGCAGACTTTACCTTTATATCTGATTCTCTTATACTTTCCGCAATGACATTCCCAGTCTTTGGTAGGTCCGAAAATTCTTTCGCAGAAAAGACCTTCCTTTTCAGGTTTGAGAGTACGGTAGTTTATTGTTTCGGGTTTCTTAACTTCACCATAAGACCAGCTTCTGATCTGGTCAGGTGAAGCAAGACCGATTTTTATAGATTCAAAATTTATATTTTCCATAACAACGAACTCCTTTCAATCAATTAATAATCTTCTTCGCTTGTTTCTGCGTCAAATGCGGGATATTCGTCGTAGCTATCGCTGAAAAAGTCTTCTTCTTCTGAAGTATCTGCAGTTGTGTAGAAGTCGCTGTCGCCATCTTCACTTTCTACAAGATAACCTTCGCTCTTTTCAGCGTCATTTACGTTTGTGAATGCTTCAGCATCAACCTGGAGGCCAACTTCGTCACCATCGAATGTCTGTCTCAAATCGATTTCGTTGTTGTCAGCATCAAGAACCTTAACATCAAGTGAAAGTGACTGAAGTTCTTTGATGAGAACTTTGAATGATTCGGGAACACCGGGAGTGGGAACATTCTGACCTTTAACGATTGCTTCGTAAGTCTTGACACGTCCTACAACGTCGTCAGACTTAACTGTAAGGATTTCCTGAAGAGTATAAGCAGCACCGTAAGCTTCAAGTGCCCAAACTTCCATTTCACCGAAACGCTGACCACCGAACTGAGCTTTACCACCAAGGGGCTGCTGAGTAACAAGTGAGTAAGGACCTGTTGAACGGGCATGGATTTTATCGTCAACAAGGTGGAGAAGTTTAAGGAAGTACATAACACCTACTGTAACAGGGTTATCGAACTTTCTGCCTGTACGTCCGTCAATAAGGATTGATTTACCATCTTCACGAAGACCTGCAAGTTTAAGTGTTTCTCTGATGTCAGCTTCGTGAGCACCATCGAATACAGGAGTCATAACTTTCCAACCAAGGCTTCTTGCTGCGAAACCTAAGTGAACCTCGAGAACCTGACCGATATTCATTCGGCTGGGAACACCAAGGGGATTAAGAACGATATCAAGGGGAGTACCGTCTTCAAGGAAAGGCATATCTTCAACGGGAAGGATACGTGAAACAACACCTTTGTTACCATGACGACCAGCCATTTTGTCACCAACAGAAAGCTTACGTTTCTGAGCGATGTAGCAACGTACTGTCATATTAACACCGGGGCTGAGTTCATCACAGTTTTCAGGAGTGAAAACTTCAACGTTTACGATAATACCGTATTCACCGTGAGGTACTCTGAGTGAAGTATCACGAACTTCTTTAGCTTTTTCGCCGAAGATGGCACGAAGGAGTCTTTCTTCTGCTGTGAGTTCAGTTTCACCCTTGGGAGTAACTTTACCTACAAGGATGTCGCCTGAATGAACTTCAGCACCAACTCTGATGATACCTCTTTCGTCAAGGTCTATGACAGCATCTTCACCAACGTCGGGGATACCTCTTAACATATCTTCCGGTCCGAGTTTAGTGTCTCTTGCCTCAACTTCATATTCTTCAATGTGGATTGATGTATAAACATCTTCACGGACAAGCTTTTCGTTGATAAGAACAGCGTCTTCGTAGTTGTAACCTTCCCAGGTCATAAAGCCGATAAGGGCATTTTTACCAAGGCTGATTTCACCGCCTGCTGTTGCAGGACCGTCTGCGATAACTTCTTTTTCTTCAACGTGCTGACCGAGAGCAACAACGGGACGCTGGTTGATACAAGTACCCTGGTTAGAACGCATGAACTTAACAAGGTTGTATTCATCAACATTTCCGTCATCTGTACAAATTGTAATCTTAGTAGCGTCAAGACCTGTTACAGTACCTGCACGTTTTGCGATAACTGCAACACCTGAGTCAACAGCTGCTTTATATTCCATACCTGTGCCGACAAAGGGAGCATCAGTTTTAAGAAGCGGAACAGCCTGACGCTGCATGTTTGAACCCATCAAAGCACGGTTTGCGTCGTCGTTTTCAAGGAAGGGGATCATTGCAGTAGCAACTGAAACAACCATCTTGGGAGAAACGTCCATATAGTCTGCTTTGGTGTTTTCGATTTCAAGGAATTCATCTCTGTATCTTGCTGTGATTTTAGCGTTTATGAATTTTCCGTTTTCATCGAGAGGTTCGTTAGCCTGAGCAACGATGAAGTTATCTTCAACGTCTGCTGTCATATAGTGAACTTCATCAAGGACTCTGCCTGTTTCTTTTTCGATTTTTCTGAAAGGAGCTTCGATGAAGCCGTATTTATTGATTTTTGCAAATGTTGCAAGGTAAGAGATAAGACCGATGTTGGGACCTTCAGGAGTTTCGATGGGGCACATACGACCGTAGTGGCTGTAGTGAACGTCACGAACTTCGAAACCTGCACGGTCTCTTGAAAGACCGCCGGGACCGAGAGCTGAAAGTCTTCTCTTATGTGTAAGTTCAGCCAAGGGGTTTGTCTGATCCATGAACTGTGAAAGGGGAGATGAACCGAAGAACTCTTTGATAGCCATAAGAACAGGTCTTGAGCTGATAAGAGCTGTGGGAGTCATCTTATCATCGCCGTCCTGGCTCTGGAGAGTCATTCTTTCACGAACTACTCTTTCAACTCTTGACAAGCCGATTCTGAACTGATTCTGCAACAACTCGCCGACAGAACGGATACGGCGGTTGCCGAGGTGGTCGATATCGTCAAGAGTACCTACACCGCAAGCAAGGCAGTTAAGGTAGTTTACTGAAGCAAAAATATCTTCTATTGTGATGTGTTTGGGAATAAGGTCGTCGCAACGTGCTGCAAGAGTTTCTTTAAGAGCATCTTTATCTTCGCCACATTCTTCCATGATAGCGAAAAGAACTTCAGCACGTACTTTTTCGTTAATAGCGATTTCTTCAAGTTCATCTTCTGTGAACATGGGAAGGTAGGGAAGAGCATCAACCATACCGTTAGAAACAACTTTAACTTCTTTTCTGTCATAGTGTACATCAGCTTCAACATAAGCTTCTGTTACACCTGCCTGCTCAATTTCATAAGCTTTTTCTTTTGTGAGAATTTCGCCTGAATCAGCAAGGATTTCACCTGTGTATTTGTTAACAACGGGCTGAGTAAGCTTGCAACCTGCAATACGGCAGGAGATAGCCATTTTCTTATTATATTTATAACGTCCTACTCTTGAAAGGTCATAACGGTGAACGTCGAAGAAAAGTCCTTCAAGGTGAGACTGTGCAGTTTCGAGAGTTGCAGGTTCACCGGGACGAAGCTTTTTGAAAACTTCCATAAGAGCTTCTTCTGAGTTCTTTGTTTCGTCTTTTTCAAGTGTTGCGATAATTCTTTCATCATTTCCGAAGAAATCGAGAATGTCGCTGTTGCTTGAAAGACCAAGAGCACGAAGGAAAGTTGTAATATAAATCTTTCTGTTCTTATCTATTCTTACATAATAGAGGTCGTTTGAATCTGTTTCATATTCAAGCCATGCACCTCTGTTGGGGATGACAGTTGTTGCGAAAAGACGTTTACCTGTCTTATCGTGTGTCATATCGTAGTACATACCGGGAGAACGGACAAGCTGAGAAACGATAACACGTTCAGCACCGTTGATGACGAAAGTACCGCTTTCAGTCATAATGGGGAAATCACCCATATAAACTTCGCTTTCTTTGATTTCGCCTGTTTCCTTGTTTGTAAGACGAGCAGTAACACGCATGGGAGCAGCATAAGTAGCGTCACGCTGTTTGCATTCGTATACAGTATATTTGGGCTTGTCGTCCATTCTGTATCCGATAAAGCTCAGCACCCAGTTATCTGTGTAGTCGACGATGTCTGCTGTGTCCCTGAATACCTCTTTAAGTCCGTCATTAAGAAACCATTCGTAAGATTTCTTCTGGATTTCAATGAGGTTGGGCATTTCCATAACTTCATCGATGCGTCCGTAGCTTTTTCTGACCGTCTTTCCTCGGTTAACATCTCGCACATTACCCATTGATCATAATCACTCCGTTCTTTGATTTTAAATGGTTATGTTTATTGGCAGAATTGCTTTTTCGGCATATCTGCAACAGACACGTGAAAAACCCCAAAAATTACAGAAAATACCGTTGATTTTCGGCGATTTTTGTGCTATTATGAATGTGCTTCAAAATAGCAGAGGATATTTCACTCCATTATAATGCAGTATAGAATTTTATCACAATATTGTAAGCTTGTCAAGTGTATTTGGCAAGTTTTTTTCATTATATATAGAATTTTTTTTACAAATAAAAAAACGGAGGAAAAATCCTCCGTTTTTGCTTTGTTTTTAAATTTTTATTCACAAATTACTACATTCCAGCCATCAAGTGAACCTTTAATGCAGTTTATTGAGCATTTTCCGTCTTTAAAAGTGACTGTTGCAAGGATATCGCAAAGGCAAAGGGGTAAAGTGATGTTTTTGCTTATGGGTTTAAGACGGATTGTCTTTTCTTCGGCATTCACATATAAACCTAATGAAGCATTCAGCGTTGACCAGCTTGACATAGGTCTTGTGTAGTGGTGGCCACATTCCCAATGGTCCCAGAAATAACCGAAGCGCATCTGGTTGTTGTGGATTGAAAGAACTTCTGTGTCTGCTGTATCTCTCAGACCTACATTAAGGCAGAGTGCAGCAAAAACATAGCCGATACCTGTCCACATAGCTTCTGCCTGACAGTTTTTATAAGTAAAGAGAGAAGTTGTTTTGTTTTCGGCACATGAAGCATTAATGAGTCCTGACTCTTCATTGAAGTTCTTTTCAAAAATAACTTCAAGCACACTTCTTACTCTTTCGTCAGGAATGTTGCCCTCAAGTCCCATCATTCTTAAGAACCATTCACCGTCCAGCTGGTCTGTCATAAGTGATTCGTCAGTCTGATTTTCGTTGCACCAGAGGTTGTAATATTCACCGTTGAAAAGTTTTTCTTCAAGAGAAGCTTTTCCTTTTTCAAGGAGTGAGAGCCATTTTTCTTCTCTTTCTTTATCCTGAAGTTTTTCTGCAATAATTGCTGCTGCTTTCAATGCTGAAAGCCAGAGAACGCAGATATATGTAGGTGTGCCTGAAAAATTCCATGCATCGTATGTGTTTCTCTTTGTGTCGTAATCAGGCAGTCCGTCAAAGTCTTTATCAAGGCTTTCAATTGAATCCATTGCATCTTTCACGTTTTTCCAGAGGTCTTCAAGATATTCTCTGTCACCTGTGAAAAGGTAATCTCTCAACACCATAAGAACAAACTGCATGTTCATATCAACTCTGTCGAAACCGTCATCAACGTGTTCAAGGTCAGGGGTGAAGAAATGGTGTACTCTGCCATCTTCACGTTGGAAAGCCGCACCCATTTTCATCTGCTTTTTCTGCAAATCAGGGAAAAGTGCAAGCAGACCGAAAGATGCGTGGTAAGTGATATCTGTTGTGTGGAAGCCACAATATCCGAGACCTTCCCATAAACCGAATTTTCCGTCTTTAAGATACCATGCGCTTTTCACAATTGTTGAAAGATGGCCTGACCAGCAATCAGGGTAGTAATAAGGCATATCTGTATTGTAAAGCAAATCTGAAAAAGCAACTGCTTTGTCAAAAATCTCATTGCTGTTTTTGAAGAGGAATGTGTTGGCTTCCTTTGAAGAAGCAAAGAGATTTTCATAATAATGACCTAATTTTTTGTTTTCTTTTGTAAGGTGGTTGGGGAAATACCATGTGAGAATAAATCTTATGTTTTTCTTTTCACCCGGCTCTAATTCAATTGCCTGACAAAGTGCAGTTGAGCCGAATTCGCCACCCATTCTTTCAACCTGCATTTTCATATACTGAAGAAATTCTTTTTTATCTTCTGCATTTTTGGGAAAATCCGGTGATACGTGTCTGATTCTGTTTAACAAAGAAATAACAGAAGGATACTGTGCATATTCATTGAAGAGAATCTCTGCATTTTCATCATCAATATTTTCAGGGATTTCTGTTGGTTTGCAACCTGCTGTTGTGTTTATAAGTCTGCCTTTTTCTTTGAAATCAAAAAGAACAGATTCCTGACACACACCGAAATTTTCAGACCATGCAATATATTCTTTTATGTATTTTCTGAAATCTGCAGTGATGAATGAATTTTCACCATCACCGTTTACTGAAAAACATAAGTTACCGCAGGAAGGTGAGTTTGTTTCTTCCGTTGGTTCAATGAAAACTCTTGTTGATTTTTCATCTTCAGAAACAGATGAAACTGTGTCGCAATCTTTGTTTGCAAAGTTGGGCTCAAGTGTGCCTAACAAACTTGCTCTGATTTTTTTATCTGTTGTGTTTTCAATAGTAAAATCAAGATAAAAACCGGGTGTTGCGGAAATATCGGAATTATGTGGCACAAAAGGTGCAACTGCTTTAAGTGTAAGGTTACAAGGTAAAGAGGAATCTATATAATCCAATTGGCACACAGGGAATTTACCGTCAAAATCAATTCTTTCAACAGGCTTGTTCCAACCGAACATACGGTAAGTGAAATCGTCAGGGTCTGTTTTCATACCTAATTTACGGACGATTGTTCTGTTTTCTTTTTCTGTTCTTATATAGAAAGATAAGGCACCTGTGCTTGATTCACCATCGTCAGCTTTTTTGTCGCCACATACAGTTGTGAATCTTTCAGGGTTGGCAATCTGCCAGAAATGAAATTCACCGTCAGGCAGAAGTTCAACGCTTCCGCTGCCGATACCGCCTAAAGCTATACCGCTTGAATGAGTTTTTACAGTTGATATTTTAGCCATTGTTTTTTACCTTTTCCAATATGCCTGATTTTTCAAGTACACGTATTATTATAACGGAAAGCAGAATTCCGAATAAGCCCTGAACAACATTTCCGGGAATACCCATTAATGGTGTTACAAAATTCTTTGTAAGGAAAACTTCGTAAAGGTAATATCCGCCAACCATAATTATTTCTGCAACAAAACCACCTGAGATTCTGCCGATAAATGATTTTTCTTTAAATGCTTTGCAGGAAATAAGGTAAGCCAGAAGTGCCATAAGACCTTTGATGATTAATGTAGCGGGGACATAAGCTGTGTAACCTAAAATTGCATCGGAAAGGCAGGAGCCTATTCCACCTGCAAGGAAACCGTAAAAAGGACCTAAAACCCAGCCTGAAAGAATAACAAAACAGTCACCAAGGTTTAAGTAACCCTGAGAAGCGGGAGATGGGATGTGTATGAATGTTCCTGCACAGCACAAAGCCATAAAAAGTGCTGTGAAAACGATTTTGGTAAGTTTTTTGTTCATTTTATTACTTCCTTTCTGATTATGAGATAGATTCTACACTATGTTTTAATATTTGTAAACAACCAAATATTAAAAGTTTTATTGAATTTTTGTTAACAATGTGATAAACTTTACCGACAGAGGTGGTTTTGTGCTTATTGAAAAAATAGATCTTTCAGGAATGATTGATAAAATAATAAATAAAATATTTGAATTCTGTGCAATTTACGGTCTGAGACTTATAATTGCAGTTGTTGTGCTGATTATAGGGTTCAAGGTTGTTAATCTTTTCGGCAAGCGATTCAAGAAAATGAAAGTTTATGAAAAACTTGACCCTACAATGAGAACTTTCCTCAGAAGTTGCCTTACAATCGGTCTTAAACTGGCGCTTGTTGTGGCAGCAGCACTTATTGTGGGAATCCCCGTTGCTTCACTTGTGGCAGTTATCGGTTCGGCAGGTCTTGCCATAGGTCTTGCTCTGCAAGGAAGCTTAAGTAACATTGCAGGCGGGTTTATTATTCTTGTTTTCAAGCCATTTAAAGTGGGCGATTTCATTGCAACGGTTGATGCAACAGGTACAGTTGAAGCAATCAACCTTTTCTACACAAAGGTTATAACAACAGATAATAAAGTTATTATGGTACCTAACTCCATAATTTCAAACCAGTCTTTAACTGATTATTCTTCAAAATCGCAACGAAGAGTTGATTTTGTTTTCAGTACATCATATGAAACTGATTTTGAAAAAGTAAAAGCGATTCTTCTTGAAATAGGGGAAAACCATCCTCTTGCATTCAAAGACCCTGCTCCTGAAGCAAGACTTAACGAATATGCAGCAAGCTCAATGAATTTTACTTTGCGTGTATGGTGCAAAACAGATGATTATTGGACAGTTTATTTTGAAATTATGGAAAGTGTGAAGAAAGCTTTTGATGAAAACGGAATCGAAATTCCTTATCAACAGCTTGACGTTCATATTAATAATAAATAACTTGACATCAGCGTATTAGTGTGTTACTATGATAAAGTGGTAACACACTAAATTTATTTTTAAGGGGACAGTTAAGATGAAAAAGATTTTAGCATTAGTAATGGCAGCGTTACTTATTTGCCTTACATTTGCAGGATGCGGCGGAAAAGAAGAAACACCTGATGCAACAGATTTATCTTACATAAAAGATAAGGGTGTACTCGTTATCGGTATCACAGATTTTGACCCTATGAACTATAAGGGTGAAGATGGCAAATGGGTTGGTTTTGATACAGAACTTGCAGAAGCAGTTTGTGAAAAAATCGGTGTTCAGCCTGAATTCAAAATCATCACTTGGGACTACAAAGAAACAGAACTTAAAACAAAGAGCATTGACTGTGTATGGAATGGTATGACAATTACAGATGCAGTTAAAGAATTCGGCGATGTAACAGGCGCTTATATGACAAACTATCAGGTGCTTGTTGTTAAAGATGCAGACAAATACACATCAATCGACAGCCTTAAAGGTCAGGTAGTTGTTGCAGAAGGCGGTTCAGCAGGTGAAGCAGCAGTAAAAGCTGATAAAGTTCTTTCAGAAAACTACAAACCTGTTCAGGCTCAGGCAGATGCTCTCCTTCAGGTACAGAGTGGTCAGGCAGCAGCTTGCGTAATCGACTACGTTATGGCAGCATCAATGCTTCGTGAAGGCAAGAGCTACGATGAACTCACAATGGTTGACGGTGTAAAACTTGGTGATGATGAAGCTTACGGTATTGCTTGCCGTACAGGTTCAGACCTTGTAGAAGCTATTGACACAGCAATTGCAGAACTTTATGAAGATGGCACAGTTCAGGATATTGCAGATAAATATCTTCTTTCTGACAGCCTTGTTGCAAACTTTGAACCCAGCGTAAACTGAGTTAATCAAATTTTTAGTTACTTAGGGTAAAGGGGAAAGCCCCTTTACCCTTATCAAATTTATAAGAAAGGTTGTTTTTATGGATAATACTTTTTGGGACGTTACGGTGGCATTGTTTACAGATGGCTTCCTGGTAACTCTTAAAATTTTCATAATCACGCTTTTGTTCTCTTTGCCAGTGGGATTGATTATCAGCTTCGGTTCAAGAAGCAAATTCAGACCTCTCAAATGGGCTACACGTACTCTGGTATGGATAATAAGAGGAACACCGCTTATGCTTCAGCTCGTTGCAGTATATTATGGTCCAGGGCTTCTTACAGACGGTGAATATATGCTTACAGCGGAGCCTGCTGTGTACATAACTTTTATTATTAACTACGCTTGTTATTTCTCGGAAATTTTCCGTGGAGGTATAGAGTCAATTCCTAAGGGTCAGTATGAGGCTTGTAAAGTTCTCGGTATGAACAAAATGCAGACGTTTTTCCGTGTTATTCTCTTGCAGGTTGTCAAGAATGTTCTTGCACCTATCAGCAATGAAGTTATAACACTTGTAAAAGATACTTCTCTTGCAAGAATTATTACCGTTTACGAACTTATTTTCGTTGCAGAAAGTTATATCAAAGGTGACGGTATTATCTGGCCATTGTTCTACACAGCAGTATTCTACCTTGTTGCTTGCGGAATATTGACAATTCTCTTTAACAAAGTCGAGAAGAAGTTAAATTACTTTAAGGTGTGAGGTGATATAGTATGGCTTTACTTGAAGTTAAGAATGTCCGTAAGAATTTCGGAAAAACAGAAGTTTTAAAAGGTATTGATTTTTCAATGGAAAAGGGTGAAGTTGTTGCTATTATCGGCTCATCCGGTTCAGGTAAAACAACTTTGCTTCGTTGCCTGAATTTCCTTGAAACACCTGATGAAGGTGAAATTGTACTTGGTGATAAGACAATTCTTGATGCCAGGAGCAAGAAGAAAATGAGTGATGAGGAAATAAGACAGAACAGACTTCATTTCGGTCTTGTTTTCCAATCTTTTAATTTGTTCCCTCAATATAATGTAAAAAGAAACCTCACTCTTGCTGCTGAACTTCTTGAATTTGAAAAAATCAAAAAAGGCAAATCTGAATTCAAAAGCAAAAAAGAAGCTTCAAACAAAATTTCTGCCAAAGCAGATGAGCTTCTCAGAGAAGTAGGACTTTCTGAAAAAGCAAATGCTTATCCTTGTGAGCTTTCAGGCGGTCAGCAACAGCGTGTTGCAATTGCACGTGCTCTGGCACTTGAACCTGAAATTCTCTGCTTTGATGAACCTACATCAGCGCTTGACCCTGAACTTACAGGGGAAGTTCTTAAAGTAATCAAGGAACTTAAAAATACAGATAAAACCATGATTGTTGTTACACACGAAATGGAATTTGCAAAGAACGTTGCTGATATCATAATTTTTATGGCTGATGGTGTTATTGAAGAGATGGGACCGTCCCATGAAGTGTTTGAAAATCCCAGATCAGAAAAGCTTAAATCTTTCCTTAAATCTTCTTTTGAGAAAATTTAATAAAATTTAAGAAATTTTCTTGTAGAAATATGATATACTCTTTACGTTGAATAAAAAGTATATGGGAGTTCAGTTATGAAAATTATAAGTATTTTATTATCTGTGGTAATGACTGTTACAGCTCTTGCTGTACCTGCATCAACGTTGAAAGAAGTAAATTCTGTTTCAACCCGGAGTCAGAGCACATCCAAGGTTGAATTTCTCAGCCCGGAAGCAAAGCAGGTTATTTCAGTTGTTGTGAGCAACATTGTCAATGAGGCAAAAACCGGCACAAGCGACGGTCAGGAAGTTATTGATGCAATAAATTCACTTCCCGTTTACGAAGAGGGTCAGGAAAGAACAGACAGAGAAGATGTTAATGTAAACCCCCTCACAGTTGCGATATGTGAAGAAGCAAAGAAACTTATAAATGAGAACATTCCCGATGGCACAATCAACCATTTCCTTAACCACCTTGCAAGCGGTATGTATGATTTATACATTTACCTTGTTCCCGTTCCCGGGGAGGAAAATGTATATTACATTTATTGTGACTATGTTGATAACTACAACAATGCAACAATCGTTTTCACAGGAATTAAATATAATAAAGTGACAGGTAAGCTCTACGGTAAAGACAACAACGGTCTTATGGGTATCGGCTTCGATTATGATGCAAAGAACTATACAATCACAACTCCCCAGTTTGTGTGGATGCGTGATTTGGGTTATTCCATTCTTTTCGATATCATCGGCAGTCTTGGCTTTATGAACACAGACACAGTACGTGTTAAGTTTGAACATGGCGGTAAACACTGGATGTTCCAGTTCTGGAAAGGCAACTACGGTTTCAATCTTCTCAACGGTGCTGAACTTGGTATCTATAACAAAACAAATAAAAATGCTTTTTCCTATAACTGTGCAACAGATGAAGAAATGCTTGTGATGTCAACAATTCTCCGTACAGATGAGAAAGTTCTTATCGAAAGGGAAGAAATGAGACATTGGTGGATGTGCGGTTTCCGTTTCGGACCTGCAGTTGACCTTGATGAGCTTGTTATGGAAAGCACAATTGTTTTTGAAGATGCAGAAATGATGGCTTCTTTCCTTGAAGCAGTTAAGGAATATTCATCTGAAATGACAGTTACTGTTGACGGTAACAAAGTATTTATTATATGGAATTAATTTAAGGGCAGGATTTTCCTGCCCTTTTTTCAAAGAGGTGGAAGTTATGGGCGAAAAAACTTATCCTGCAATTGCAATTGCAGGTGTGGGACAATCAAGGGTTATTAATGCAGAAAACGGAAAACGTGTGTGGCCTCTTGATATTGACACAAAAAAACTTGTCAGAAAAATATTGTTTCCCTTTATCGGCTCAGTAATAACAAGATGTGATTGCGGTCTTTCAAAAACAGTTTATAAAGAACTTTCAAGGCAGGCTGACGGTCTGGCACTTGATGAAGACGGTAATGAAAAACATCTGCTTAAAGTTGAACGTTATGAAAACAGCTTCAAAGATTGTACGGAAAAAGAAAAACATTATATAAGAAGAATGCTCCCCGTTGATAAAATCGCAAAGGAAATAGGGGAGGAGAACTTTTATTTCTTTACATATAATTCTTTCGGCAATACTGAAAAGATTATAGGTGAGCTTGATGATTTTATTGCAAATGTAATGAAACAGAGAAATGCAGAAAAAGTAAACCTTGTGCCCGTAAGCCTTGGCGGTACTGTTTCAACAGCTTATGTTAAAAGATTTGCAGATAAAAACCACATCAACCGTGTTATCGGTGTTGTTCCCGCTTTTGACGGTTCAAGCCTTGTTCCAAGGTTGATGGAAGGCGGTTTCTCTCAGTTTGAAGAAGATATAATTCCAAAAGAACTGAAAAAACTCTGCGCTCTGCTTACAAAGAAAACAAGAAAAAATATTATCGACCGTCTTTTCGCTGCTTTGCAGGATAATATTTTTTACCGTTCACCTATGGCATGGGGTGCAGTGCCTCACACAGAATATAAACGTCTTAAAGATAAATATAAAATGAGCAGTAAGCTTGAAAAAATCTGTGATGAATTTTTTGAAGTGCGAAACGATTTTCCGGGCTTTATTGCACAACAGCAGGAAAAGGGAATTGAATTTTTCTCTGTCTGCGGTTGCGGTCTTCCTATGGAAGCAATTTTCAGAACAGATGAACGCCACTCTGACGGTATTGTTGACACTTTCTCCTGCTCAATGGGTGCAACCTGCGGTAACCTGAAAGAAAAAATCGACCCTTCAACAAGTGCCATTAAAGACAGGGTATGGTTCTTTGACGGTATGGACCATGAAGGCTCTGCTAAAAATGACAAATTATTACAGCTTGTTTCTCTTCTGCTCAAGGATAACAAAATAACTTCTGTTTATGATGACAGAAACTTTGAACAGTTTAATTGACAATTGCAGATTCTTGTGATATCATATAAAAGATAATGTGAAAAACTGTGACGGAGACAGTAGTTGTTTTTGAAAGTTTTAAGCGAGTCGGGAATGGTGCAAGCCCGGTAATGAGTAGATTTCAATGAATATCACTCCTGAGTTGCAAGCTGAAATGTGCAAGCAGATTAAGTGTAGCCGGCTTTCCGCCGTTATGGGAAAACATATGTCAGTATGTAATAGGTGGTTAAACGAAGTTGCTTTCGTCCTGTTTCGGACGGAAGCTTTTTTTACATAATTTGAAAGGAAGATTTTACAATGTACAAGAAAGTTCCCACAAACCTTGGCTTTGTTGAACGTGAAAAGGAAGTTGAAAACTTCTGGAAAGAAAACAAAATCTTTGAAAAATCAAGTGC
>JAZSJD010000022.1:0-3106 GCA_045534165.1 Acutalibacteraceae bacterium
CAATCAAGTGCAACACCCCAAAACACCTCAAAAGGAGATTTCCAATCAAGGCATTTTCTCGGGCGAGTATTAATTAAATATACAACTCTTTCTAATTCCTCATCAGAAACTTCATGAAAGTTTGTCCCTTTTGGAAAGAAAAAGCGTAAAATGTCATTGGTGTTTTCATTAGTTCCTCGTTGCCAGGGTTTATGTGGTTCGGCAAAATATATTGGTGCGTGAATTTGTTTTTCGATTTCTCTGAAATTTGCAAATTCAGAACCATTATCTAACGAAAGACTTTTTACAGGTTTACCTTTCAGTAGACCAACAATTACTTGTTCTGTTAATAATGCATTTCGGCTTTGAAGTTTTCCTGCAAGTAAATATTTTGCTTTTCTATCAACCAGTGTTACTACCAAGCCCTTGCCGACGCCTCCATAAACAGTGTCACCTTCCCAATCACCGATACGAGTTCTATCTTTTATCTCTTTAATCCATTCAGGTATTATTCTATCAGGTTGAATAGTGTTGTAGCAGCTACTTCTTGGCATAAATAATTTTCCCCTGCGTCTTAAGTGAGTTTTGTTAGCTATGCAAGGGAGTTCGCCGTGGTTTATGTATCTGTAAATTGTAGAAAAAGATACCATCTTCTTTTTGTGTTCAATCTCATAACGATTAACAATTTGTTCAGGCGTCCAAAACAAATTAAGTTTTTCTATTATATAATTCCATTCTTTTGTATTTGGCTTTAAAGCTCTGCGTTGTTGTTCCCTACGACGACGAATATATAAATTTTCAGCTCGCCAATGATTGTACCAATATTTATTATATATTTTCCCTTTAGGTTTGTATTTCGACCTATTTCTTTTAACCTCTCGGCTGATTGTTGACGGACTTCTTTCTAAAATTGCTGCAATTTCTCGAAAACTTTTGTTTTCTGATAAAAGTTGTTGTAGATATTTTCGTTCAGATAGTGTAAAATGTGTGTAGGACAATATACTTACCTCCGTGTTCTTGTATTTGTGGTTATTTACATTTTACACTTTGGTTTGTATATTGTCTATTTTTTATTCAGTGTTGCACTTCATATTATAACCTGTCCCCCTCCCTTTAGGCAAGGGAGGCAATACTCCATTTCAACAAAATGATAAATTATAATTTACCTTCTGAATCCTTCTCCCATAATTTCGTTTGACGGCAGAATAATGGTGAAAGCTTTTTCGTCAAAATCAGGGATAATTTTTGCCACACGGCTGACTTCACTTCTTTTTACTGCACAAATGAGCATTTTTCTGTGTTCACCTGTATACGCACCGCCCACATCAACTATGCTCACTCCTCTGCCTATCTCACTCATAATCACGAGAGAAATTTTCTGCCATTCTGACGTAATTATCATTAATGTCCTTGAATCTGTAAGCCCGAAAAGGATTTTATCGATAATATATGACGTGGCAAAAAGCATAATCAGTGAATACATCACACTTTCAAAATTGCGATAAACTATCCCTGCCAGAATAACAACGAAAAAATCTGAAATCAGGATAAGCTTTCCCATTGAAAAATGTGATTTTTTCAGACGGATAAGCTTTGCCAGAATATCTGTACCGCCTGATGTTAAATTTCTCATCAGTATCATTGCAATTGCTACACCTGACAGCACTCCGCAGAAAATTGCCGATACCATTTTATCTCCCGTATATGCAGGCAAAAAAGCGAATGCATCTATAGAAAAAGACAGAAATGCCGTTACGAGAAAAGATCCGGAAATAAATTTTCCGCCGATTTTTAAAAATGCGACAACGAATAACGGCACATTAAGAAGAAATGACGCAACACCTGTGGGAATCATAGGAAAAAGATAGTTGATAAGCATTGCAACACCTGTTACTCCTCCGTGTGCAATACCGTTTTTTTCTGCAAAAACAGCAATGGCGACGCTGTAAAGAATACAGCCGCCGCCACAAAAAATCACATCTAAAAATGTTTCTTTAATTTTATTTTTCAAAGCGACACAACCTTATAAATTATGTATCTCCCTGAAAAGTTCTTTTAATCTTTCAATGTCACCTTTCAGATAAAGGTAACCGAAAAGTGTTTCAAGCCCTGTTGCATAATGATATGTTACAACATCGGCACTCTTAGGCACGTGACCCGTATGTGCATTTCTTCCTCGCTTGAAAATGTCAGTTTCTTCTTCTGTGAGCTTATCAAGAACTGCCTTGATTTTTCTCGCCTGAGCAGATGCAGAAACTTCTTCAACCGCAAGGGCATGAAGCTTTTTTACAGGTCTGGGACATTCAGTAAGCAATGTTTCACGCACAAATAAATCGTACACCGTATCGCCGATAAAAGCAAGCATAAGAGGGCTTAAATTGTTGGGGTCGCACTTATTATCAGTAAATCTCATATATTTACCTCTTACAGCACAAAGTCAAATTCAAGGTCATAGATACAAACTGTATCGCCTTCCTGAATACCACGTGCCAGAAGTGCATCAATAATACCTGATGAACGGAGAACTCTCTGGAAATACTGCAAGGATTCGTAGTCATCAAGGTCTGTTCTCTGGAGGATTTTGAGAAGCCATTCTGCTTCAACGAAGTAAACATCGTCCTGAACATCAATAGTAAATTTATTATCAGCTTTTTCCACAAAAACGTCTGTGGGAATTTCTTCCTGCTCAAACTGCTTGATAGGCGGTAATGTCTGAAGCTTGTTCCAGACTGTATTTATAACTTCCTTTGTACCCTCTGCAATGGGAGCACACATTGTCATAAATTCATAGCCTTTTGAAGTAATATATTCGCGGAGTGTTTCAAGCTGTTCATCAGTTGCAAGGTCAACCTTGTTTGCAACAACAATCTGCGGTCTTTCTGACAACTCTTTATTGAACTTTGCAAGTTCATTGTTGATGGTTTCGAAATCCTCAATGGGGTCTCTGCCTTCACTGCCTGCAACGTCAAGGATATGAACAAGCATACGGCATCTTTCAACGTGTCGCAAAAATTCATGGCCAAGACCGACACCGTCGCCTGCACCCTCGATAAGACCGGGAATATCAGCCATTACGAAAGAGTTTTCGTCGCCCATGTCAACAACGCCCAGAACGGGAGTGATTGTT
>JAZSJD010000017.1:0-70739 GCA_045534165.1 Acutalibacteraceae bacterium
CGAATATATAACAGTTGCCGATGGTATCAGAAAAATTTTCAAAGATGCTGAAATAAGCGTCGAAAAAGGCTGCAACTACTGTGAGGAACATCTCAATCATTGGAGTGGCTTTCAGAATATGATAAGTGATGGTGTTGCAGCAGCAGCCGAAGCAGACATAACAATTCTTGCCCTGGGGCTTGATTGCTCAATTGAGGGTGAAGACACGGGATTTGACAACGATTATACATCCAGCGGTGACAAACGCACACTCTTTCTCCCTGCAACTCAGCAAAAACTTGCGGAATCAGTCTGCGATGTTTGCGACAATGTTATTGTTGTTCTTCTTTGCGGAAGTTCCATTGACATAGGCGAGAAGGTAAGAAACCACGCAAAAGCAGTTCTTCACGCCTGGTATCCCGGCTCACTCGGCGGACTTGCAATTGCCAGAACTCTCTGCGGAGAAGTTAATCCCTCGGCAAAACTTCCCGTTACAATCTACAGGGGCGACCATAATGTGCCCGATTTTGAAGATTACCACATGAAGGGCAGAACCTACAGGTACATTGACGGTGACGCACTTTATCCTTTCGGCTTTGGTCTTTCATATACAAATTACAAATATGATAACGCAAAACTTGTTTCGGCAGACAGTGGAAAAATCACCATAAGTGCAGAGGTTGAAAACACAGGTAATGTTGCAGGCAAAGAGATTCTTCAGGTCTATGCCGCATATACCGACAGCCGTGTTGCAACTCCCCATTGCCAGCTTTGCTCACTGAAAAACGTTTTTCTTGAAGCCGGAGAAAAGAAAGAAATTACTCTTGACATTGACCGTTACTGGATAAAGGCGGTTACAAATGACGGTGAAAGAGTTGAACCCGATGGCCAGATTACTCTTTATGTGGGCGGACATCAGCCCGACACCGTAAGCAACAGACTTCTCGGTTATTCATGTCTTGAAATCAGACTGTAAAACTGATTGCTCCAAAAAATCTGTCTGATGACTTTTAAAACCCGGAAGTTTATGTATTATGCTCAACATTGAAATCGGAGTGAAAAACAATGACAAAAAAGTTTTTCGATTACATAGTACACGGTGGTGATTATAACCCCGACCAATGGATAAGAACGCCTGAAATATGGGACGAAGATATGCGTTTAATGAGATTGGCTCATATCAACAGTGCAACAGTCGGAATTTTTTTTTGGTCAGCGCTTGAGCGTGAAGAAGGCGTTTATGATTTTGAATGGCTTGATACGATACTTGATAAAATGTATCAGAACGGAATATCTGCAATACTTGCAACTCCGTCCGGCGCCCGTCCTGCATGGCTTGCCGAAAAGTATCCTGAGGTTTTAAGAACAGACGAAAACGGAATACGAAATAAATTCGGCGAACGACACAACCACTGTCTTACTTCTCCCATATACAGAGAAAAAACAAGAAACATCAACCGCATATTAGCAGAAAGATATAAAGACCACCCTGCAGTAAAAATGTGGCATATCTCAAATGAATACAGCGGTGAATGCCACTGTGAACTTTGCTGTGAAGCTTTCAGAAAGTGGCTTAGAGAATATTATCACAATGATATTGATGAACTCAATTTCAAGTGGTGGAACGGATTCTGGTCTCATTCCTACAACAGTTTTGAACAGATTAATCCACCTGCAATTAACGGTGAAAAAAACACTATGGGACTCACCCTCGCATGGGAACGGTTTATAACCGACAGCCACATTTCATTTTTTGAAAACGAGATTGCTCCCCTGCGTGAAATCACACCCCACATACCGGTTACTACTAATTTCATGCGAAGATACAACGGCATCGATTATCAGAAATTTGCCGGTCACGTTGACCTTGTGTCATGGGATAATTATCCTGCCTGGGATAAAGGTCATAATACTGACGAGGCACTTGAAGCAGCCTTTTTGCACGATTTTTTCCGCTCATTAAAATCCGGTCAACCGTTTTTTCTTATGGAAAGCACCCCATCACTGGTAAACTGGCACGATGTGAACAAACTTCCCAAATCAGGAATTCATGAGCTTGCGTCAATTCAGTCAATTGCCCATGGTGCAGACAGCATACAGTATTTCCAATGGAGAAAAGGCAGAGGCGGTAGCGAAAAATTTCACGGTGCAGTTGTAGACCATTGCGGACATGAAAACACAAGAGTTTTCAGCAATGTCACAAAGCTGGGCAAAGTTCTTGAAAAGCTGAGTTCTGCAGTGGGCACAGAAACACACAGCAAAGTTGCTGTTATATATGACTGGGAAAACGGCTGGGCAGTAAGCTCTTTCTGCGGTTATAACAACATCCGCCGTGATTACGTTAAGGAATGTATAAAATGGTATGCTCCTTTTTACAAAAGAGGCATTAGCGTTGACATAATTTCAATGCAGGATGATTATTCAAAATACAACACGGTTATTGCGCCATTCCTTTATATGCTTAAAGATGGTACGGAAGAAAAAATTGAAGAATATATCAGAAACGGTGGACATTTTGTTGCAACATACCTTACAGGTATAGTTGATTCGGACGACCTTTGCAAGCTTGGCGGTTTCCCTGCAGGAAAGCTGAAAGAGGTTTTCGGTATCTGGTGCGAAGAAACAGATTCGCTCCCTGAAGATATGCCGGGTAAAGCCGAATTCAACGGTAAAACTTACGACGTGAATCACGTATGCGATATTATCCACGCAAACACAGCAAAAATTCTCGGAAAATACAAAAGCGATTTTTACAGCGGAATGCCTTGTGTTACAGAAAATATTTTCGGAAAAGGTATGGCATATTATGCAGCTTTCAGAAACGACAAGGATTTTGCCGACGATTTCTGCAAAATGCTTATTGACAGCCACAACATTGCACCCGATGCAGATATAACTCTCGCTGACAATGTATTTTTGAGAAAACGTGGCAATAACATATTTGTTATGAATTTCGCTGATGAAGCAAAAGAAATTGTTCTTGATAAAAAATACACTAACACAGTAACAGGCGAAACCGTTTGTGGTAAAATAAACCTGCCTGTTTGCGGATATCTGATACTGACTGTGTGAATCCCAGTTGAATCTGCAAGCTTTGAAGATGAAATCAGAAATGTCGTATAATCAACATATAATCATTTTGTCTTTATTAAAAATATTTTCCACTTAGGGAGCGAAAAACAAAAGATGAAAAAATATATTATCGCAATTATAGTAGTCGCAATTCTTCTTTGTACGGGATGTACAAAGAATGCGGAAGAGAAAACAACAACAGAAAAAACAAGTGCAGAAACAACAGAAAAATCAAGCGAAGAAACAACAATTGAAGTTACAACAGAGGCAGAGACAACCACAACAAAAGCTGAAGCCACAACACCATCAAATACACACGTTGACCTTCAGGCATTTCGTTCCAGATTAACTAAAGAACATCAAAAAATCTACGATGAATTTTTAGCAAAAATCAGAAAGTACGAAGAATTCATAGTAGATTTCAAAGCAGTAGAATATGATTTTGAAACATTTCACAAAATTGTAGATGCAATCTATGACGATTTCCCCGAAATCAGACTGTACTTATCCACAGATGAAAGCATTCGTGAAGATATTTACAATGGAGAGCCCAGATTTATAGAGGTAAGCTACGAATATGTCTGGCTTGTGGAGGATGAATTCTCCCCGGAAATTATGGACAACTATTTATCGCAGATGGATAAAGTCTGTGATGAGATAATTTCACGTATGCCAAGCAAAGCATCTAAGAAAGAACAGTACGATTTCTTAGGGAGAGAAATTTGTTTGCGTACAGAATATGTAGACAAAAGCGATTCAGAAATTCCGGATTGGGCCTGGTGTTACATGAACGGACCATTCTTGGATGGTGAGGGTGTTTGTCAGGCATATGCATATGCTTACCAGTACCTTTGTCACAGAGCAGGTCTCTGGTGTGTAACCGTAAGCGGAGATTGTCACTGTTGGAACATAGTGCAACTTGAAAACGGAGATACTTATCACGTTGACCTGACATGGGCAGATTCTTCCATACAGTTTGAAGACTATTTTCTTCTCACCCAGGAGGAAATTGAATTTGACCATATCCCTGCAGAAGGTGAATGGGTCGCAACAGGAAAACCTTTAAGATAAGGATTACAAAAAATATCAGATTGATGACTAAAAAATAAAAATGCAGAAGACGCCTGATTTTTCTCGTCTTCTGCATTTTTGTTTTCAAATTTACCGTAATCATTTCTGAAAAGCATAATAACGGCACAGAATATTTATAAAACCGTCATAGGATTATGCCATTCTCTCAAGAGATTCAAGCGTTACTTCAAACTCTGTTGGTTCATTCGCCACAAATTTTTCCATTTCTTCCATCATATAATAAGCCATTCTCTGGGGCTCTTTACCTGTACTGCCTGCGATATGAGGAGTAAGAATTGCATTGGGACACCAGAAAAGAGGACAGATATAGGGGAAATTTTCACTTTTGATAACATCGGCAACAAAAGTTCTTGAGGGGTGACACAAAAGCGACCACGCAAGCTGATGCTCATTGACCTGTGCACCTCTGCCTGTATTGATGAAAGTTGAATGCTTTTTCATTTTTCTGAAAAGCTTTGCGTTGAAAACATTTTCAAGTTCAGGTTTGTTTGCAAGGTGGTTACTGATAATATCACATTCGCTGAAAAGTGTTTCCATATCAACAAGTGTGACACCGAATTTTTTTGCTGTTTCTTCAGATACAAACGGGTCACAGGCATAAACTTCAACATCAATATCCTTTAATTTTTCTGCAACCATTTTTCCTATTGCACCAAGTCCTACAAGACCTACTTTACAATCGAAATTGCCTGTTGCAGAATTGGCGTGTGTAAGTGCACGTAAAGGCAGAATACGATAGTTTGTTGCTGCCTGAAAATACCCCTTTGCTGCAAGTGTTATCTGGGCAAAGGTATATTCCGCAACAGGAACAGCATTTGCCACAAACGCACTGAATACCTTCACACCGCTTTCAAGAAAAGGACGGGCAAAATACTGAACAGTACCTGCAGAATAAAAAACCGCTTTCAATTCCGGCATATACTTTGCGATTTCTTCCTTTGTGAACTGAGGCATCCCCCATGTTGAAAAAGCAATTTCACAATCCTTGAGAAAGCCTGCATT
Organism: Acutalibacteraceae bacterium; assembly: GCA_045534165.1. Lineage (GTDB taxonomy): Bacteria > Bacillota > Clostridia > Oscillospirales > Acutalibacteraceae > SIG575. The sequence continues at coordinate 5,146 of JAZSJD010000017.1, forward strand.
TTCCTCAAGATTACTCTTATTTATTTTCTGCGAAAGTTCACCGTATTCTCCAAGTTTTTTCAGAACTTCAGTGGTATAAACCTTTGAAAACTGAATCTGATTTGTACCGAACAATGCTATTTTCATTTTCATCTGCCTACTTCCGCTTTAATTTTTGCTATATCTTTTTTATTAACGAACTTATACCTGCATCATCACAGAGCTTTTACCGGTTTTGTTATATTAAAAGTATATCATATCCTATTTTATAAAATCAATAAAAAAGGATGATTTCTTCAAAGCTTTCCCCCACCCTGCAACACGTTTTACTGACAGTTTGTGGTCGCAATAAAAATCCCCGAAAACTCTTTAAAAAAGAATTTTCGGGGTTAATTTTATTTATTATGAACCGTAATAATCCCTTGCTCCGTAAAGCTTGAGCATGATATCACTCAATGTTTTGAAAATGGGAGTAAGAATTCCGTTAAGTTCGTATTTTGTAAAGGGATCATCATCTTCAAATCCCAAGTCATAGAGTTTTGTGTAAAGAGCAATTTCTGTATTCTTTGCATTGTCATAACTCCATGAACGTTTTGCCATTTCATTTACTGCTGAATTGTATAATGCATCAAGCTCTGTTTTATCTTCAGCAGAAATTGAAGCAATCTGTTCTTCTGTAAGACGATTGTATGTATTGATTACATCACGAAGACCTTTGTTATCACGGTATTCGTTAAACTGTGTATAACCACCGTTATTTACTCTTGCATCAGTAATTGATTTGTTTGTAGCTATATCAACACAAAGTGCAATAACATCTTCAACAGATGACTGAAGTTTAAGGTGGCTCTGATTTTTAATAAACCATGTTCTGTCAGGAAGAGCACAAGTGCCTGCATCAAGTGAACCGTCAGGAGAAACATAACTTGCATCAATTGCAGGTTTATAATCTTCAGGAAGAACTTCGCCATATTTTGCAGATGTTGCACCTAAAGATGTTGACTGAATCTGAATGATATTATCTGAACTGTAATCCCAGTTTTCAATAGCACTCGGAAGCGGAAGACCATAACCGCAGATTACGAAAATATCCATACCTTCTTCAGAAAGCTTTTTGGCTGTTGCACCTGCATTTTTCTGAATTTCATAATATTCATCTGTCTTTGCTTTCAATGCAGCATGAGCTTCATCTGAAATATATTTTGCAGCAAGTTCTTCATATTCAGAGCTTGGAACAAGTGCCCACATAGAAGGACAATTCATAATAAGGTTACCAAGCACTTCTTTTATAACTCTGCCTGCTATATAATCAACATGGTCATTGAAAAAGCTGTAGGGAATGGCTCTTGTTACAAAATTGAGAAGATATCCTAACCAATCCATACCGCTGTCTGTCAGCTGGAGAATAAGGGGAAGCATTTCTGAATAGAAAAGTTCACTGTCTTCAAAGCTGAGGGCAGCATTCATAAGGTCACTGAGAAGATATGAACCATCAGTTGCCGCAGCAGCATAAATTACTCTGTCAATATCATCAGGGTTGCAATATTTTGCAAGGTAAGCATTGCCGATTGTACCACCAAGGCTGATAAAAACAACTGTCACTTTATCGTGACCTGTCTGTTCTTTAATCATCTGGATATATGAATCAAGTCTTTCTGCTGTTTCAAGAGTATCACCGAAGGAGCTGTATGCGAAATAATATGCATGGTCATATCCTGCTTTTTCGCAATAGTCTGTAATATCAACCTGAGCTTTTATAAAATCATATTCATACTGATATTTGTATGAAGGAAGTGTGTTACCGTTATCATCTTTTTTATAACCCTGGGCATAACCGTAAGATTTGTCAGGTTTTGTCATTGCAACTTCATTTGAATACCAATATTCATCAACGTGAGCTCCGTTTGTGCGGGTACCGTCAGCATTGAAATAATGAGAATTGAAAGCATCATCAACAACATTTACAAGTTCATCAACAAAAACATCTCTGTCCCCGAGAATGATGCCGAGGAAGAGTTTGAGAATAATTGACGGAATTGCATCTGTGATAGTTTTCATATCAAACATAAACTGCATATCCATACCTTCAACAATGGGGAAACCATCACTTGTAAGTACGTCATTTCCATCTTTATCCTGAACATAAACCTGTGACTGCATAATACCGTGAACAACAACGATAGGTGTATATTCACAATCACCTCTGCAATCAGTAAGGCAACTATGGTCATATTCAGGAACAGGTTTTGCACCAAAAACAGAGAAGCTTGTTAAAATAACAAGAACAACTGCAAGAAAAATACTTATAACTTTCTTCATAACTTTATCCTCCTGATTTTTTCTATAAAATAAGATTATCATTTTTATTTCTTAAAGTCAATAATTATCAGTACATATAAAAATAAAAACAGTATTATATTGAAAAAAGTTTTACGAAGTGCTATAATTCATAACATATTTAAGTACGTCAGGAAAGATATGGTAAAAATGAAAAACTCTTTAAACAGTAAAAAATCAAATTTCATTATATTTCTATGTTGGGCGGCATACACCGCAGCATATATTGCAAGGCTTAATTACAACGCTTCAATGGTTGAAATACTTTCACAACTTGGCACAACCAAAGAAGCAGCAGGTACTGTAAGCTCATTTTTCTTTTTCGCTTACGGTGCAGGTCAGCTTGTAAACGGACTTCTCTCAAAAAAATATAACACAAAAATTTCCGTTGCAATTTCCCTTGCAGCATCCTGCGCTATAAACTTTTCCATGACCTTCTGTCAGGGAATTGATGCAATGAAATACCTTTGGTTTTTCAACGGAGTTTTTCAATCCGTCCTCTGGTCTTCGCTTATCAAAACACTTTCTGATAACCTTTCTGACGACAAATTACCAAAAGCCGTTATGGTTATGAGCACAACCGTAGCTTCAGGCACATTCACAGCTTACGGTCTTGCGGCACTTTTCTCTGCTCTTAAAATGAGCTGGACTTCAATTTTCTACGTTGCATCAGCAGTGGTCGGTGTTATTGCAATTATCTGGTTTATCGGTATGACTTATATCCAGAAAAGTAAAAAAGAAGTTCAACAGGTGGAAAAACAGACAAGAAAAAAACTTTCAGTTACTCCCATTTTCATTGTCAGCATTGTTGTAATTCTCATTTCGGCAGTTACAAACGGTTTTATAAAAGATGGTGTTACAACGTGGGTTCCCTCAATTCTCAAGGAAGAATTCGGTGTTTCATCTTCACTTTCAATTATCGTAACACTACTTCTTCCCGTGCTTTCAATTTTCGGAGCTTCCCTTGTTAAAACACTTCACAAAAAGCAGAAAAACGAAAACGTGCTCAACGGAATTTTCTATTTTGCCGCTATGATACTTTCAGGGTTTATTATACTTACTATCAACCTGAAATCAGCACCGTTGACACTTGCTCTTTTTGGCGGAATTGCATGCCTGATGTCTGCTGTGAACAATGTTATAACAAGTATTGTTCCCCTTTATTCAAGGGACAAAATCGACTCGGGTCTTTCTGCAGGACTTCTTAACACATTCTGTTATGTGGGAAGCACTCTTGCAACTTCACTCCTTGGAAAAATTGCTGACACTAAGGGTTGGAACGATGTGTTTATATGCATACTGATTTTCACTGTTGTTTCATTTGTTGTATGCCTTATTTCAGCAATACTAACCCGTAAAAAGAAAAACTCATAATAACAAAAAACTTCTGAAAACTATCTTTAAAGATGATTTTCAGAAGTTTTGTTTTTTATTAATCAGGCTTTACAAGGAACCTTTTTTCATCACGTTTTCATACTCGTTTCTTCCACTGCAGGAGCCTGAGCATCTATCGGGTTTATTTCTGCATTCTGCTTAGCCTCTCCTGCCTCTGCTCTTTGTTTCAGAGTTTCCATAACGTGGGCATGTTTTTCATCTGTGTAATCCCACATAAACAGATAGGGAAGCGTCATCAATATATATCCCACAAGGTCAAAACCAAGACCAATCATAAGACACTTCATTCTTATATCACCCATATAAAGTACATCCCAGTCAGATGTGAAACCTACACGGTAGAACATAAGAGGAATAACAAGTGAAACAAGAGTTGTGATGGGAGTTGTGAACCAGTCAATAATTTTCTGATATTCTTCAAGTCTTTCTCCGGAAATATACATCTGATAATCAGTTACTCTGATTCTTGTATCGCTCTGTGAAATTGAAACGGCAGATTCAAGGGTGTTGCTCACAAGCATTGCAATATAAATTGCAAGACCACACATAAAGCTGTTACCCAGATAGAGAATCGCCAACATATATACACCATTTCTGATTGCACAGATAATGTATTTGAAAACTATCAATTGTTTGAACTGAAAACGTTTTCTGATCCAGGGAGCAAGAAATTCTCCGGGGTTGCCTGAAACTTTATAAAGGATTTCACACACAGAGAAAAACAGTCCTGTTTCTCGCCATGTATAAATAAGAAGAATATTTTTCATATTGAGCATACCATTGCCCAAAGAGTCCAGAAGTTCTGCAATCTTTGTTATCCACAGATATTTATTTTTGAAAATACCTGAAACACAGTGCCAGAAAGAAAGATATTCTCTGTTTTCAACAGGAGGCATGGGGATTCTTTCCTTGATGTTTTTCAGACCGATGAACATAACCCCTGATGATGCTATAAAGAATATGGGAAGAAGATATCTGAAAGTGCCGATATCTTTAACACCGTCAATGAACATTGCACCTGCAATTGTCGGTAGAAGAACGTTAACAATATTCTGAACAAAGTGGCTGATTTTAACAGGGAATGAGCGTACAAAAAGTCTTTCCTGAGGATCGGGGCTGATATTGTCTGAAACTGAGTGTGTGAAGCCCACATAGTTGAATATTGTGTAAAGTTGGAAAAGAAGATAAAGAGACCATACTCTGTCTGTAAGGGGAAGTTTATAAAGGGGAAGTGTGCAGATAAGAATTGCAACGATAAGACACTGTGCAACATTTGCGTAAGCGAAAATTTTATATCTGCCAAGTTTTTTGAGAAGTTTCTTTCTTATGAGAATGTTTCTGAAACCACTCCAACCATTACAAAGGAAATGTGCACCGAAAATTTTAAAAATATTAAAACTGTTAATACCCTTCCAACGTGTATCAATAATGTTTGCAATACCATCAGGAAGAATAAAGGAAAAATCAAAAATAAGCATTAAAAGGCCTAATGCAGCAAAAGTCAGATAAACCGCATTATATTTTTTCTCTATCTTTTTAGGAAGGAAACCAAGGTTTGCATCAACACCCATATTGAGAAGATTCCAGAAATATGTAGAAGCAACAAAGAAAACATTTATTGCACTGAATGTAAGAAGAGGGATGTCATAATAATAAGCTATAAGATAACAACCGGCTCCGAAAGAAAGGAAGCTCTGAAGATATTTAAGTGTATAGTCGCCACCGACTGCGGCAAAAATTGAAAAATATTCTTTGTAAGGCACATAGTTGCCTTCAGCAGGTGTGTGCCAATGCTCTTTCATTGTACCAACCAATTTTTTTATACCATTTGTTGATTTTTTGGCCATTATTTTTCCCCTCCTTCTTCTGCTATAAGAATTTCAATTCTTTTTTCTGCATCAGCACGTGTTTTACCATACTGTGCTTCGGGAGCAATATTAACAACAGTTTTCTTGATATTCTTTGGAATCCAGTTACCTTCTGAAGTTATTGCATTTTCCGAAGAAGCGCCCATATAGAATTCTTTAAGGTTCTGGCAGGAATAAAAAGCATAATTTCCGATTTCTGTCACTGAATCAGGAATATACATCAAAGGTTTCATTCCCTGACAATAACTGAAAGCATCCTGTCCGATTTTTTTAAGTCCGTCAGGAAGTGTTACAAGGGAAATTCTTTCGCATTTGAAGAATGCCATATCGCCGATTTCCTTAAGAGTTGAAGGAAGTTTTATTCCTGTAAGAGCATTATTTTTATAGAATGCACCGGAAGCAACTCTTTCAACACCTTCAGGTATTGTGTAAGACAATACTTCGGGCAGTTCTTCATTTTCTTCATTATGTACATTGCCTTTATTATATGGGTACACAATAAGCTTTTTCATATCTTTAGTGTAAAGAACACCGTCAACAGAAGTATAATATTTATTTTCTTTATCAACTTCTATTTCCCGAAGTTCTCTGCAATAAAAGAAAGATGTTTCGTCTATATATCTTACATCTTTGCCGATATAAATTTTTTCAACATATTCATCAGCATTCATCGTAAATCTGCCTACTGCAGAAACAGGATTGTCCGGATTCGGATTATTTCCGTCTTCATCACGGACATAATCGATATACACTTCTTTTGTGTTCATATTTCCGTTAAAGCCGAAAAAGACCCAGCCTTCATTTCCTTCCTGACCGCCGATATCTGTCTGATATTCGTACTCAAAAGGAGCTCTCGCCATTGATATAAACGAAACCGTGACAGATGCCACAACAAATATTGCAAGAACTGCAATAAAAAGTACCTTTTTTGATGTTTTCAAAACACTACACTCCCTTTATTCAATTATTTCCCTGAGCAAAGCAGGCTTTCGCGTTGTAATATTATCAGGTTTCATTTTCAGAACTTTCAACATTCTGAATTTACTGTTAACAGTCCACAGGGATACAAGAAGATTGCTCTTCTGAAAAGTTTCAACAAGCCGGGGGGTTGCATTTTTATAGTTGCAATTAATCCCTATTGCTCCGCTTTCCCTGACTTTTTCAACAAGTGAATCAATATATCCGCTTGTCTGTTTTCTTTTCGGAATCAGATTTACGTTAAGATAATATTTAATTTCGGGAGTTTCTTTTGCACTTTCCACAAATTCATCTTTAATCCCCGTATAAAAAACATTGTCAAGAACATCATATTTTTTTGCCAGAGAAACAATCTCTTTAAGATTAGTGGTGAATTTAATATCAAGATTGCATCTGATGTTTTTCTGCTTGCTGAGTTTTTTGAAAACCTCTTCCAACAGAGGTTCTCCACCACACGGTGCATTGTGTGAAAGAACAGGGTTTCCATCTTGGTCAAAAGAAACATCCACTTCAAAAATATCAGCACCACATTCAATTGCTTTATCAACACTCTCAATGGAATTATCCTCTGTTTTTTCGCAACCTGTGTGAGCAGTTATAGTAAATTTTTCAGTCATTTTTATCGGTTTCATAGCATTAATCTCCCGAAATCAGTTCTGATGTGTGGGGCACTTTTGATATTCTAGGGGCAGCACCTGTAAGATGTGAAATATCATGGTAAGCAGGAATATTTTCATCATCAAAAATACCTTCGGGAATCTGGGAAGTCCAACCCTTTTCATCAAACTCAGGCATTTCAATTCCCAAAGAATATAAAACAATTGCTGCCAGATCTCGGATATTCATTTCCTTTATCACAGTATGACGTACACCTTTTCCTGCAGCAGCAAAGGTTACATATTTTTCAGAATCTGTCCAACCCCCATGGCTTCCACCCTTTCCGTCTCCCGGATTTGTTCCGCCATGGTCAGCTATAACAATAAACAAAGTATCTTCAATTATGCCTGCATCTTCTACCGCACTGTGAACATCGTTGACAAGCTTATCAACTTCGTTAAGACGTTTCATATATTCAGGTGTACCGTAACCGTATTTATGACCTGCACCATCAACACTGTCAAACTGAATAAAAAGAAATTCGGGCTTTTTATCACGTACATAATCGCAGATAATCGGTGTCAGAGCTTCGTCATTTGCAGTATCGTGTGAAACGCCTATATTATTTTCCACAATTCCGTAAGTAATCGGATCCCAATCGCAGAATGAGCCAAGCTCGGCTTCGGGAAAATTTTCTCTTATCCTCCTGAAAAGAGAAGGGAAAGGTGAATCAGTAGGATATGGTGTTGAACTTACAATACTGTTTGTAAGTTTATGTATCTCAGGCCCTACACCGAGAAGCATTGAACCCCAACATTCAGCACTTATTGACGGATTTGACGACAAGGCATCATACGTAACTGCCCCATTTGAAAATATATGGTCAAAGAACGGTGTTTCGGCATCTCTGATAAAAGAACCCGCGCCATCGATACCAACCACAATTATATGGGAAAAGTTTTTATCCATATTTCTACCTCCGAATATCAAACTGCATTAATCTAATTATAATACAACAAAATGCACAATTCAATCCCTTTTGAAATAAAAAAACTATGCTTTTTGCTAATTTTCCTTTTTTGTATTATTGCAATGTGAATATAAAATATGTTAAAATACAAAAGATAATAAATTCGACCACAAAGGGGTAAAAAAATATGAAACCTGTAAGTTTTTATCTTTTAACAGATACCCATTATTTTGAAAAGGAATTAGGTGCTTACGGCAAAGCTTTTGATGATTACATGTCACGTGAACAATATTTTATGAAAGAAAGCGATGCAATCATAAAATCTGTGTTTAATCGTATAGCCGAAGACAAAGAAACCGATATTGTCGTAATCCCCGGTGACCTTACAAAAAACGGTGAAAAGGAAAGCCACAAAAGTTTTATACGTGAGCTTAACAAACTGAAAGAAATCGGCAAAAAAATTTATCTTATCACTGCAGGGCATGACTATAACGATGTTTCTTACGGATATAAAGGTACAGAACGTGTCGATGTTGAAGGTACATCTTTTGATGAACTTTTTGATTTTTACCGCAGTTTCGGATATGACCAAGCTCTTGCTTTTGATAAAAGAACTCATTCATACATTGCAGAGATAGCTGATAAAGTAAGGATGCTCGCCATAAATTGCGACAGCTACAACAACCCTAAAGGTGCTATGGATGAAGAACTTTTTGCATGGGCAGAAAAACAACTTACCAAAGCGAAAGAAGATAACTGTTCTGTTTTTGCAATATGCCATTACCCTGTTATCCCATCTGTTCCTGTTTTTGATCTGGTAGGCGATGCAAAAATCAAAGAATGGCGTAAAGTTGCATCTTTCCTTGCAGACAATGGTGTGGAAGTAATTCTGACAGGACATATGCACATCCAGAGCATTAACGAATTTTACAGCGAAAAAGGCAACAGACTTATAGATATCTGCACCTCTTGTCTTGTGGGAAGTCCCGCAAAATACAGGAAAATAACTGTTGATGATAAATCACTTATGAAAGTTGAAACAATTGATGTTGATAATTTTCAGTGGGATTTTGATGGCCTTACTCCTCAGGAATATTTCGACAGACAATTCGGCAAAGCCATTGTAAAAAGAGTTTACAATACATTAAGTGGCGGAAAAGGAATTGTAAAACTTCTTAAAAAATTCGCCACAAAAATATTCTCGTCTTCAACTGTCGGTGGTGTAGGACGTTTCCTTCTTTTCAGAGTTGATAAATCTCTTAAAAAGAAAAAACTTACAGAATTTGTTGCAGAAGTAGGTCTTAGTATTTTTTTAGGGGACCAGCCCTATGTTGAAGGCGATCCTACATATAATTTAATCTCCGCTTTTCTTAACAGATTTTCTTTTGTGCTTAAAAAGGTTGAACCAAAGCTTGAAAAAGACGGTGTAAAAATTAATCTGAAAGAAATGTTACTGAACACTATCGGCAACAACAAAGGCTATTCAGATAACAATGCAGAATTCACACTCAAATAAAATTTTTATCAAAATCATAAACTTTGAGTCGAAACATATTTGTTCCGGCTAACCATAACCATTATAAAACCTGCTGTGGAGGGATAACGCTATGGAAATAAAGCGTTACGAAGAAAAATATAAAGAAGACGTTCATTTTGTGTGCCTTAACAGTGAAGGTCCCTGTAAAGCAAAAAAAAGAAAACAAAACTTTCTGCTGACAACTTATTGCGATTATTTCATCGAAAAAGAGGGAAATAACTGTTTTGTGGCAGTTGATGAAAACGACAGAGCTATCGGATATGTGCTTTGCACCGAAAACTATGATAATTTCAAAAAAGTATTCAGAAAAGAATATCTTCCCAGATTCAGGAAATATGAAATTATATTCAGAAACACTGCGGTTCTCTCAACCTTTTTTCAATCAAAACACAAGAAAGAATATCCTGCACATATGCACATTGATATTCTCCCTGAATATCAGCGTATGGGTCTTGGCCACAAATTGATGGATGCCCTTTGCGAAAACCTTAAAAGCAAAGGAGTCAAAGGTGTTTGCCTTACAATGTGGGCAGGAAATAAAAAAGGTGGAAACTTTTATAAAAAATATGGTTTCACACTTCTTGAAACAAAGTTCGCTACTGAAGTTTATGCTATAAAATTTTAATCAGGATATATATCCAATAATTTTCTTGAAAAGGCAGTGATTGAAATTAAAGTTTTTGTTCCGTCATATTTTGATAAATTCAGATGTATCGCAGATAAATGCCCTGACACTTGTTGCATCGGCTGGGAAGTTGATATTGATGAAGAAACAGCAGAAAAATACACCGCTGTAAACGGTGCATTAGGTGAAAAAATCAAAAAAAATCTTGTAGAAGATGAAACAGGTTGCAAATTGTTCACTCTTTGCGATGGGGACAGATGCCCTTTTCTTAACAATTCTAATTTGTGTGAAATCCACCTTGAAGCGGGAGAAAAATATTTAAGTAAAACCTGCACACTTTTCCCCAGATTTTTTGATACTTTCGGAAAATCACGTGAAATGGGCATTGGTTTCGGTTGCCCTGAAGGCGCAAAAATAATTCTTGAAGAAAAAGAACCATTCAGTTTAAAACTTTATGAAGAAACCGATGCAGAATCTGAAGAAATTGATGAAGATTTCCTTGATGAATTATTATCTCTCAGGAAAGAACTTTTCGATATTCTTGAAGAAGATTTATGTTTCAAACAAAAAATTGAAAAAATATTTTCTCGTACAAAAGCTTTTCAGCAAAATGTTGATGGCAATGATTTCTGTGATGATTTTCAGGAAAGAAGTTTTGAAAACTGCATTACCCTTCTTGAAAATATGGAATACATAAACATTGAACGTAAAAATTTTATCCAAAATCTTAAATCAGAAAATCTTTCAGCAAAATATAACGACGATTTTGAAAAGCTGATGCAGTATTATATTTTCAGATATCTTCTGAAAGCAGTTTACGACTATGATGTGCTGACAAAAATCAAATACGGTGTTTTTGCCTGCATCGTTATCAGCAGAATTTATTCTTTTTTTGAAAACCCTGATTTCGAAACAAGAGTTAAAATCATGTACAGCTTTTCAAAAGAAGTTGAATATTCTGATACAAATATGGATTTGCTTGATGAAACTTTGTTTTATGATTTCGGCACAGAAGATTTGATTAATTTACTTTAAAAATAAATTTGTTCAGACAAAGCAGAAAAAAACTCGCAAGGCTGATGCCTGCGAGTTTTTTCATAAAGTATAAACGAAAAATAATAGCTTTAAACCTGTTAAAATCCTGATTGATGCCACCTTATGGTAGTTTCTTTAATTCTTCCATAGAGGGATCTTTTTTATTCTCCATATTCAATAAAATCACATTCAATTTCTTTCTTTGCAACCTTATCAAACAAGGCAACAACTTCTTTTGAAGGTGCTTTTGTGATAAGAGTAACAACAACAGTTGCAATTGTACCTGCAATAAAACCGGGAATAATTTCATATAAACCGAAATCTTTGAGGAATATAAGCCACAAAACATCAACAGCAGCACCAACCACAATACCTGCAACTGCACCGGGGAAATTAAGTCTTCTCCAGAAGAGAGAAAGAAGAATTACCGGACCGAATGCTGCGCCGAAAATACCCCATGCATTTTCAACAAGATCCATAATTGTTCCTGCCTTTTCGCTTGATGCGATAATAACTGCAACAACAGAAATTGCAAGAACAACAAATCTGCCTGCCCAGAGCATTTCTTTATCAGAAGCCTTGTTGCGACGTATAATAGGCTTGTAAACATCAACTGAAAAAGCTGAAGCTGAAGCAAGAAGCTGTGAGTCTGCTGTACTCATTGCTGCTGCAAGAATAGCTGAAAGAAGAATACCACTTATAACCGCCGGGAACAATTTGCGGACCATTGTAATAAATACAACAGATTCGTCAGCGATCTGGCCAAGTAACAAGTGACCGATTACGCCTGCTGCAACTGAGAAACCGAGGATAAGAACAGTCCATGTGATACCGATTTTAGCACTCTTTTTAAGGTCTTTATCTGAACGCAAAGACATAAATCTGATGATAATATGAGGCATACCAAAGTAGCCGAGACCCCAACCTAAACCTGAAGCAACATCTTTCCAGTTAGTGAAAAGGTTCCAATAATCCTCAGGAAGTTCACTCATTGTCATTGCACCTTCTCCTGCACCAATCATTGTAACCGCAAAAATAGGAGCAATAAGAAGTGCACCAAGCATCAGAAGACCCTGGAAAAAGTCTGTCCAACAAACAGCTGAGAATCCGCCAAGGAATGTGTAAGAAATAATAATAACTGCTGCTATGTACATTGCAATTTTTGCATCAATACCAATAACTGTTTCAAACAAAGTACCGCAAGCTTTAATACTTGATGCTGCGTAAATAGTATATGCAACAAGGAAGATTATTGCACAAATAACCTGAAGCGAACGATTGCTTGACAGGAATCTGTTTGTAAGATACTGCGGAATTGTAATTGAGTCATTAGCTGCAATTGAATAACGACGAAGACGAGGAGCTTCAAGCAACCAGCTTATTATATAACCGATACCAAGACCGATTGCAATCCATGCCTGGCCTATACCCATTGCATAAATTGATGCAGGAAGTCCCATAAGAACCCATGCACTCATATCTGATGCACCTGCTGATAAAGCAGATACCCACGGACCCATCTGGCGTCCACCAAGGAAATAGCCCTTATCACCGCCTGATTTTGAACGAACAAAGAAGAAAACTCCTATGCCGATCATAAAAACGAGATATACAAAAAATACTATCATCTCTGCATTCATAATATTACCTCTTAACTCCAGGTGAACTCTCACCTTTTTTCTTGCGTGGAAACTTATACACAATTCCACATATTGGGTGTATTATACTACAAAAACAAACAGACTTCAAGGGTTTTTCTGCTTAATTTTCTTATTTACTTTTACAAATTTTTCATTTATAATGAAAAACGTAAAGGAGATGTGTATTATGTTAAGAAAAAGACAGGTTCACCTTGATTTTCATACCAGCGGACTTTTAAACGTTGGCGATAAATTTTCAAAAGAACAATTTCAATCTGCTCTGAAAGCAGGTCACGTTAATTCTATTACAGTTTTTTCAAAATGCCACCACGGATGGTCTTATCATCCCACAGAAGCAAACGAAATGCACCCTGAACTCAAATTTGATTTACTCGGTGCTCAGCTTGAAGCGTGCAAAGAAATCGGTGTAAATGCTCCCGTTTATATTTCTGCAGGATATGACGAAAAAGATTGGGAAAGACATCCTGAATGGCGTCATAAACGTTCAGACGATAAAGCTGATTGTGATGAATACGAAAGCGAAACTCATTTCCATACACTTTGCTTCAACACAGGATATCTTGATGCGCTCTGCAACCAGATTGAAGAAGTTATGGTAAAATATAACCCTTGCGGAATTTTCCTTGATATTATTGCATCAAGGGTTTGCTTCTGTGAAAAATGCAAGGCAGATATGGAAAAAGCAGGCGTTGATTTAAATAACGAAGATGAACTCAGCGCTTTTGCAGATAAAGTTCTCCACAACTACTATGCAAGAACAAACGAAGCTGTAAGAAAACACAGCTCTACTGCAACAATCTTCCACAACAGCGGTCACATTCCCAAAGGCAACTACCACACAATAAATGCAAACACTCATCTTGAGCTTGAAAGTTTGCCCACAGGCGGTTGGGGTTATGACCATTTTCCATTATCCGCTGCTTATGTGCGTTCGCTCAAGGGTATAGATTCCCTTGGAATGACAGGTAAATTCCACCATTCATGGGGCGAATTCGGCGGATTCAAACATCCCAATGCACTTATCTATGAAACTGCATTGTCTGTTGCAAACGGTGCAGGTTGTTCAATCGGCGACCAGATGCACCCTTTGGGCGAAATGAATATGGCAACTTATAATCTTATCGGCGAAGCATATGCCCGCATCGAAGAAAGAGAGCCATGGCTTGAAAATACAGAAAACATTGCTGACATTTGTGTTTTAAGCTCCGAATCAACCACAAAGGGTAAAAATTCAAATCCTGATATCGGTGTTAACAGAATGTTGCTTGAAAACAGTTTCCTCTATGATTTTGTTGACGGTACAATGGATTTTTCAAAATATAAAATGCTCATTTTGCCTGATGTTGAAATTAAAGATGAAAATGTAATTGAAAAAATCAAAGCATTTGCACAGAATGGCGGCAAGGTTATTGCAAGTGCAAAAGCACTCGTCAGAGATGAAAAATTCTTCCTTGATATGGGCGCTGAATATAAAGGCGAAAATGAATTTGAACCTACATATTTTGTTCCTGCTTTCCCCACAGTCAATGGTACAACTGAATATGTTATGAGATGTAAATTCTTTAAATTCAATGCTGAAAACTGCGAAACTGTGGCATATATGCAGAATCCTTATTTCAACAGAGGCAGAACTCATTTCTGTTCACATGCCCACACTCCCAACAACCCCGATGAGCAGTTCCCTGCTGCAATTATCAAAGGAAACATTGCATATATGGGATGGGATATTTTCACAGCTTACGCAAAACACGGGCATCTTTGTTTCAAAGAACTTTTCACTTTTGTTGCAAAAAAACTTATGGGTGATAATTTCACTCTTTCAGTTAACATCCCTGACAGAGCAGTTGTGACTTACACAAGGCAGGAAGAAGAAAAAAGGAACATTCTTCATCTCCTTTTTGCACACACAACAGTGCGTGGCACAAACACAGAAGTTATTGAAGATACCGTTCCTCTTTATAACACAAAATGTGAAATCAGATATGATAAAAAGCCTTCAAAAATCACTCTTGTTCCTGAAATGACAGAGCTGGATTTTGTTTTTGAAAATGACAAAGTAAAATTTACCGTTCCCGAAGTTAACATCCATCAGATGGTGGAAATTACAGACTGATTTATAAAGGTGACGAAATGGCTGTATTAAAATGTAAAATGTGTGGCAGCACATTGGAAATTGAAGAAGGTAAAGCTGTTGCAATTTGCAGCAATTGTGGTGCAACACAAGCCTTACCTGAATCAGGCAAGAAGAAAAAAAGAATTGTTTCAATAATTATTTCAAGTATACTCGCTGTTTTAGCAATTTTGATTTCATCAGTAGTTCTTGTATGTACTGTAATTATTCCAAGTACATATTATAACAAGGCTGTTGATGCTCTCAACAATGGCAACAAAGCAGACGCAGCTATGCTTTTTGGTGAAGCAAACAAATATAAAGATGCAGAAGAAAAATCTCTCCAACTCTGGGGCGAAATTACAAACAGAGAAGTTCTTTCCGGAAGTCTTTTAGAAACAATAGGGTTAAAAGAAGACGGTACTGTTTTGGCTGTTGGATATGACAGAGATAGCCACCTTCTTAACGTTAAAGATTGGAACAATATTATTGCAATTTCTGCAGGAGATGGTCACTCAGTCGGCCTAAAAAAAGATGGTACGGTTGTAGCTGATGGTTCTGATGATTTCAACCAACTTAATGTTAAAGATTGGAACAATATCGTTGCTATTTCTGCCGGATTCCAACATACAACAGCACTTAAAGAAGATGGCACTGTTCTGGCGGTTGGTTATAATAAGGATGGTCAATGTAACGTTGAAAACTGGACTGATATCATTGCAATTTCCGCAGGTAAATATCACTCAGCAGGTCTCAAAAAAAATGGCACTGTTGTTTCTGTTGGTTTTTTAAAAAACCAACAAGACATCAAATCCTGGACTAATATTGTTGCTATTTCAGCAGGCAACTCTCACTTGGTAGGTCTCAAAGAAAACGGCACCGTTGTGGCTGTCGGCAGTAATCATTTTGGTCAACTTAATGTTACGGACTGGACTGATATTGTTGCTGTTTCTGCTGGCGGAAACTATACAGTAGGACTTAAAAGAGATGGTAACGTGGTAGCTGTTGGTGATAATGATTCCAACCAATGCAACGTCGAAGAATGGACTGACATTGTTGCCATTTCAGCAACACAATGGCACACAGTTGGTCTTAAGAAAGACGGTACTGTTGTAGCTGTTGGTGATACCGAACGGGGTCAATGTAATGTTGAAGATTGGAAAGATATAAAAATTCCTGACTGATTCGGGACGGGCGAACTGTCCCCTACGATATAACAGATAATAGATGCGAAAAAAGTGGACATAGTCCACCAACATCTATTATCTGTTATCTTTCTTTATTATCTGTCATCTGAAAAACAAAAAAAGTGCCGGAGGAACTTTCCGGCACTTGCTATCTGCTTTCGCAGTAAAGTTTAATTGTTCTTTGGACTCACCTATTTCTTAAAATTTAAATGTAGTGAAATCTTAATAGGTTTTTTACCTTAAATTAAACTGTATTTTGGACTCACCTTTTTCTGTATTAATTAAAACCGTATAGAACTAATTAACAGATTGTTGGAATCACCTATTTCATAAAAATTTTGGTTTTATATTGGTGTACTTATTTGTACATCGGAACCACCTTTTTCTGTTTTAGTTAAAACCTTTTAGAATTAATTTAACAGATTGTTGGACTCACCTGTTTCTTATAGATTTTGGTTTTATTTAGGTGTACTATTTGTACATCGGAACCACCTTTTTCTAAAAATCTGTATTAAAAAATTAATTTAACTTTGTTTATTATATTCAGTTTTCTTTTGCAGTGTTCTGCAAAGATTTTTTTATTTTGTTCGCACTTTTTGTTTTGCGAAAAGGTTCTATTTCATCGGACCCACCTATTTCTTTTTTGACTTGCAAATTAACTTTGCAATTGTTCTTATTTTTAATTTCATCTCATTTTTATTTTTCTGATTATCAGACCGGGTGTTCTTCATTTTTCAGTTAATGATGTTTTACCACTTCCGGAATTTATAGATTAGTTAAAAATCAGAACAGTTATAATCAATTAAATTATTTTTATCTTATTAAGTTTTTGCCTGCCCTTCCGGTTATCGGCAAACACCTGAAAAGGCGTTTGCCTTATTTGATTGTGGTTCTAAACTGTTCATCGGAAACGCCTCCTTTACTTTAGTTTAGTATGTAAAACAACTGGAACCTTTCTGTGGTTCGTTTGTTCGTTGTCTTATCTTCACCCTTATTATAGCAGGCGTTTTGTAACTTGTCAATAGTTTTTTTAAAAAAAGTTGAAAACTTTTATTAATTTTGTTCAATTTATTTAAAAATGGCTTAAAATGGGGGTTTTTCCATATATAAATAGCGTGTAAATGCACTTTATTATTGACTATTCTGTGATTTTGATGTAAAATATTGATGGAAATATGAAAGATTTTTGCGAGGTAATTACCCATGAATAACGAATTTGACGAAAAAGATTTTTCAACGCCTGATGTTGTAAGCGTTATTGACGAAGAAGGCAATGAGCATTTTTTTGATGAATTGGACAGAATAGAAACAGATGAAGGTAAGTTCGTAGCTCTGACTCCTGTTTACGAAAATGCACAGGATATTATTGAAGACGATGGCGAACTGATTATTCTTAAAGTTGAAGAAGAAAACGGTGAAACTTACCTTTGCCCCATTGAAGACCAGAAGCTCTTCTTTGAGATAGGTAAAATTTTTGAAGAAAGACTTTCCGAATATTACGATTTTGAAGAATAATAAAACTCCCTGCCTTGTGCGATAATTTCGACTAATATTAACCCAACACGTATTAAAAGGGAACTTATCTCCGCTGTATGGGAAAGCAGACCTCCCACTTTATGTGGACGTTGGGAGCTCAAAGTCAGCGGGCGGTGCCCACCTGCAAAAGAGCAGGTTATTATCAGCCGATTCCGGCTTGGCGGGGAGACTTAAGGTGATTTGTTTTGAAAAAAATAGTTGACGACAGCATAATTGATATAGTGCCGTTCACCTATGGTTTTGTATATGCAAAAAAAGAAACTGACGAAAACGGAAATGCCAGAGCTGCTTTTTATTGCTTCAACGCCCAGACAAAAAAGGTTGAAGCTGTAAGACGTTCAGGATATCTGCACACCAAATTCGGTGAGCATTTTGAAAAAATATCCAAAAGCGTGGGCAATTTCATTTTCTGCGACGTAGTTACATTACCGGCAAGCGGTGAAACGGTGGCACTTTTTCCCGAATCAAAAATGTACTATTTTGATTCCAACGGTGATCTGATCTGGGATGAAGAACTCTGTTACAGAGAATCCCCTGTAAAAGGTCTTGTTGCAGATGAAGACTGCGTATGGTTTGTAGTGCCCGAAAAGAAATCAATCGTGAGATTTTCTCCTTCCACAAGAAAAATTTATATAAGAATCGGCGGCAACGAATCTTCAACCTTTGAAAATCCGGTTGGAATTACCAAAGTGGGAAATATGCTTTATGTAAGCTGTGCCGATTCAAAGAAAATCAGAAAAATTGATTTGCAAACATATTCCGTTAAGGACCATCGTGTTTTTGCCGAACCTGTTTATAAATTCTTCAGAATTTTAGGCAAAGAATATGTTCTTCTTGATTCAGGATTTTATATGCTTTGAAAAGGAATCTCCTTCAGGTGATATCACTTGAAGGAGATTTTTATATGCCTGCAATTTACATTTATGTTTTATTATTGAATAAAAAATTTTACTATGATATAATCAGAAAGTAATACTCTTGAAAAGGAGAGAAGACAAATGAACGAATATAAAACCACCTGGGGCGAAAAGTTCGGCTACGGTATCGGTGCATTGGGTCTTGACCTATCTTACGGACTTTTCTATTCCTACCTTTCCTATTATCTTACAAGTTTAGGTATTGCAGAAGGTTTTCTTTTGCTTATCACTCCCCTTGCGCGTATCTGGGACGGAATCAACGACCCGATGATGGGCACAATTGTTGACAACACAAAAACAAAAATGGGTAAATACAGACCATGGATTCTTATCGGTACTGCCTCAAATGCAGTTGTGTTGTTCCTCTTATTCACATCTTTCGGTATGAGTGGCACACCGCTTTACATTTACATTGCAGTAATGTATGTACTCTGGGGTATGACAAATACAATGGCAGACATCCCCTATTGGTCAATGGTACCTTCATTCACAAACGACCCCAAAGACAGAAACCTTATTGCAACTGTTGCAAGAGCATTCAGCGGTATCGGGCAAGGTCTTATCACCATTTTTACACCTATGATTCTTCCTATGCTTTCCAAAGGATTAAACAAAACAGAAGATGGTTACAGCCCTGACGGTTTTTCAAAATGGGCAATTATCTGCGGTGTTTTCCTTGTAACTTTTGCAGTTATCTGTGTTCTTTCAACTAAAGAAAGACACGTTATTTACAACAATGAAAAATTCAGTTTCAAAAAAGTTTTCGGTGTTATAAAATCAAACGACCAGCTTGTTGTGTTTATGATTTTCGCAATGATTTCCAATGCAGGCTGGTACCTTACAAGCAGTACTGCAGTTTACTATTTCACAGATGTTTTAGGCGATTCCAAAGCACAAAGTACATTCGGCATAATCGGCGCAGTAGGCTCTGCTTTGGGACTTCTTGTTATTCCTGTGCTGAGCAAAAAGTTCTCAAACCGTACAATTTATATTATTTCACTTTCCACAACAATTATAGGTTACGTGCTTATGTTTGTTTTCGGACCTGTTCTGAAAATTACAATTGCCATGGATATAAGTTATGCCCTGGCAAGTATTGGCATCGGTTCAATGTTTGTTGGTCAGACAATTTTCCTTTCAGATATTGTTGACTACGGTGAATTCAAAAACGGCACACGAAACGAAAGCATCACTTTCTCAACGAAAGGTTTCCTGCAGAAAATGGCTTATACTTTCCAGACTTTCCTCCTTTTCGGCGGTCTGGGAATTATGAACTACACAGATCAGAAAGCAATTGAAACTTTCAACGATTCCACAAAAATGGTAATCGGTATAATCTGTTTCGGTATTCCTCCCGTTCTTTTAGTTTTTTCACTTATCATCTTTATGACAAAATTCAGGCTTCACGGAGAATTACGCAACACAGTTCACGATCATATAGCAAAAAAACGTGCTGCAAAATAAGATAAGGAGTTGATTTTATGCAACTCAGATTCAGAGATAAACAATTTAAAATCATGCAGGTTGCAGACACTCAGGAAGGTAAAAAAGTCAGCCCTGATCTGATTAATCTGCTTAATGCTGCAATTGAAAAGGAAAAGCCTGATTTGCTTGTTTATTCAGGCGATCAGATATGGAACATCGCTTCTTTCAAAGGTAACAAAGAAACTGTAAGAAACGTTTTATATAAAATCACAGAGCCTGCACATTCAAGAAACATTCCTTTTACAATCTGTTTCGGAAACCACGACAGACAAGTTGGTGTTTCAAACGAAGAACAGCTTGAAATTTACAAAACTATCCCTTGTTTTATTGGTTACAGCGTTGAAGGCATTGATGGTTGTGCAAACCACGTTATTGAAATTGCAGATGATGAAGAAATCAAATTTCTTCTTTACTGTATTGATAGCCACACAAGCCTTAAAATCGGCTACGATCACGTGCACGAAAACCAGATTGAATGGTACAGAAACACCCGTGACGAATACGAAAAGAAGTGTGGCAGACTTATTCCCTCAATTGTTATCCAGCACATCCCTGTGCCTGAAATTGACCAACTTATGCTGGAAGTGAAAAAGAACACAAAAGGTGCTGTTCAGGGCTTCAGAAACCGTGCCGGCAAGTGGTATGTTCTTGATAAAGAAAAGGTAAACAAAACCGCTTTTATGAAAGAATCACCTGCTGACCCTATGGAAAACGCAGGTCAGTTTGATGCAATGGCAGAAAAAGGCGACGTAAAGGGCATTTATTTCGGCCACGACCATATTAATTCTTTCAATGGTCTTGTCAGAGGCATTGACGTGGGTTACACTCAGGGTGCAGGTTTCCATATTTATGGTCCCGGCCTTGACAGAGGTGTAAGAATGATTAACCTGAACACTGACGGTACATTTGAAACCTACGACTGCAGATACCGTGATCTGGTAGGCAAAAAAGTTAAAGAAAAATTCCTTTTTGCTCTTTATCAATTAATGCCCACTAATTTATATGAAGCTTTACACAGAGCATTAAAAGTTCTTGCAATACCTGCAATTATTGCAGTCATAATTTTAATTATAAAATTTTTCATAAAATAAAGATAAGAGACGTTACCCAACGGCAACGTCTCTTGTCTTTTTATTCAATTGTAATTTTAACTTCACCGTTTGAAATAACACTTATTGTAAGTGTGTCTGTTGTTTCATCAAATGTTGTTTTCATTTTTGCACCGTTTGCGCCTGCTGCAGTAACTTGCGGTTCAGTTTCATAACCGGAAAGAGTAATTACTGATTCTCTGAAGTTTTTCGGGTCACTTCTCTTTCCGCCTTGTGCATAAGAAACCATAAATTCATTTTCACCTTCACGGCCTGCACATACATCATCTGTGTCAAGCCTGAGGTTACACAAATCAATGTTTATCTTTCCGCTGTCTTCTTTCAGAACTGCATATGTATGTGCAACAAATGTGGTCTGCAATTCTTTTTTGCTTTCAGGCAAGGTGTAGTTTACACTCTGCTCACTATCTATAGTCTTGTTTTCGTTGCTGTTAAAAATATAAATATAATCATTTATATCAAACAGTACTCCGTCACCTGTGTAAGTTTCCTCATACTTTTCGTTAAAGAATTTTGTTTTCAAAGAATTAATCCACAATCCTTTAAACCAATATTTTAAATCATTAAGAATGTAACTTTCAGGTAAAACTTCTTGCGGGTTTGAATAAATGGGAAGAATGGGAATCACATAATATCTTCCTGTTGACGGCACCCAGTCTTTAGAACAATCCAAATAAACATTTTCTATTTTTTCCTGGAAAAACGTAAAGGAATCGCAATATAATCCCTGAAGGAAGTGAGCATCATTACCACGAAGTGGATAGGATGCAGGAAGTGTCATTTTATAGGCAACCTTTATTTTCTCTTTCACCTGTTCTTTGCTGGGGATTGAGCCATTGAGAGCCATCTGATAGAAAGGATAAAGCACTTCGTAGAATGTTGGTGTGAGCACAACATTACCGTCAACCCAATGATAAAGTCCGCCTCTTGAGAATGTTCCCTCAATTGCATAAACCGTTGCTCCTGCTACCATATCAGCTGTCATATCTATTCCGTAAAGTGCGGGGGGATATTTTGAAGTGTATACAAAATCCGGCTCATTCGGTTTTAAACCTACGTTATCATATTCAGTAAATCCTTCTTCATACCAAAGGAAGTTTTCAAGGTTTACACCCCAGTTTCCGCAGACATCATCAAGCCAGCAACCCATAATATTTGACTGGGAAGCAAAATGTCTTCCGTGACCATTGTGTTTATCCATAATGATTACGTTTTCTGTATTTGCTTTGAGCAAATCATAAAGCTCTCTGTCTTTGAGAATATGGTTAACATAGTTGTTCTTTTTCCAATAAGTATATTCCATATCCTGCCAGATAAAAAGTCCTCCGTTTTCTGCGCAGGCTTTTACACAAGATTTGATTCTCGCAAGAATGTTTTTATTAACACCCATATCGTTTGTTACCACATCTGTTGCGAGATGTTCGTTTGTAACACCGTTTGTTGAAAGTTCAACCTGCACAAAGCCCATAAGTGACTCGTGATTTTTAAACACTCCTGAAAGTTCTTCCTGAGTGAAAGGCTCACGTTCCTTATTTGTGCAGAAACATTCTGACTGTGCAACGATAGGCACATTATATTCATCCGTATAAGTCAGCAATTCATCCCAGTAATCAAGCTGTTGCTGAGGGTTAAGATATGTAGGACCTTCGTCGATATAAATAACAGCAAAAGCTTTAATATCTTCAGGAAGTGCCCAGTATGTAAGAACAGCTTCATATGCAATATCATAAGGTGTCGGATTAGGAAGATAACGAGGGCAGTTTCTTATCA
Organism: Acutalibacteraceae bacterium; assembly: GCA_045534165.1. Taxonomy (GTDB): domain Bacteria; phylum Bacillota; class Clostridia; order Oscillospirales; family Acutalibacteraceae; genus SIG575. Next base: position 28,242 of record JAZSJD010000017.1, read on the forward strand.
TAAACAGAGGATTTTCTTCGTCAACATACATACGAAGACCATCAACTTTTCTTCTTTGCCTTACTTCTGAAGTTTCAACCTGAAGTTCTTCAAGAAGCTTATAATCAGACAAATCCTTTTCCCTTGTGTTGTCTGATGCTGATATTTCAACAGGAATCATCACCAACATAACAAGTGCTAAAACAAAACTTAAAAATTTTTTCATCTTGTCGCCTCCATTCCTTTGAATTCTATCATAATCCAAAAAAAATTGCAATAAAAAAAGGCAGTTCATTGAACTGCCTTTTTAAAATTACTAACAAATTTTTCCTGCAAGCCAGAGAAGAATGTTAAAGAAGTTATTCAGAATGAATTCCACAAAAGTAAGCACATAGGGGAATTCCCATTCCCAATCTGAGAAATTATCAAGATTGCCCATAAGTGAATCGTCATATTCCTGAGGATCAAGGAAAGCTCTTGTGCTCATCTTTGCAATACAGAGATTTTTTGTAGCCTGTCTTAATGCATTACCCATACCAATGGGGTCTTGTTCATAAACCCTTTTCAGGATTGAAACGTGTGAGGGATAGTTAAGAAGCCATACACCTGTAAGCATTGTGTCATTACCGTTATAAACTGCAATAACAGGGTTCATATAACCTGTACCTGTCACATTCCATGTATAGTCTGAAACAACAAAGCCTTCGAAGCCCCATTCGCCTCTCAGCACGTCGTTGAGAAGTGCACCGTTACCGCCTGCCCATGTTGTGCCGATTCGGTTATAAGATGACATTACACCTTTACATTCTGTTTCCTTAATCGGAATTTCAAAAGCTTTAAGGTAAAGTTCACGGATTGCCTGTTCATCAGCCCATGTGCAAACACCTTTTCTGTTTGTATCCTGTTCATTCAGAGCAAAGTGTTTGATTGTAACTGCAAGGCCTTCATTGTGGCAACCTTCAATCATGGCAGATGCTAATTTACCTGAAACAACCGGGTCTTCTGAGAAATATTCATAGTTTCTGCCACCTGCAGGATTTCTGTGAAGGTTAACTGCAGGAGCATACCATATGTCAGTACCCATATCTCTGCCTTCTTCGCCTACGCCTTCACCTAATTTTACCATAAGGTCTTTATTCCATGTACAAGCCATAACAACAACACAAGGGTATGCAGTTGCTGTATCTGTAAAGAGGATACCTTTTCTGCCCTTGATACTTGAAGGACCATCGTTGTCACTTGTTGCAGGAACGCCAAGACGTTCAACTGCTCTTGTTCCGTAACCACCGTCAGAAACTAACTGTGCCATTTCTTCAACTGTGAACTGGTCAAGGAATTTATCCCAGAGGCTTTCATCCTCATAAACATCCTGGAGTGTGATAACCTCATCATAAACTGCACCTGTTACAGGGATTTCACCTTCTGTCTGAGGTTCCGGGAAATCATCAGCAGTAGCCAGACCTTCTGCTTTATCAAGTTTTCTGTATGTGGGGAATGTTGCGCTTCCTTCTTTTCTTGAAAGAACGGGGAAACCGTTATATGCATGTTCAAAACGGTTTTCAATTTCTGTTCCTGTAACGTCATCATACTTGATAATCTGGTCGTCTTCCTGAACATATTCAAAAGAACCATAATGTTCTCTTACGTTTTTACCAAGAATAATTTCGTATGTACCTTTTTCAACAATCCATGCTTCATTCACTTTATGGTCATAAGAGGCCATATCGTCAATGTCGAAAGTTATTGTTACAGTTTCGCTGTTGCCGGGTTCAATCATATCTGTTTTATCAAAATCAACAAGACAAATTGCACTCTTTTCAATTCCGCCATCATAATAAGGAGCACTGTAATAAATCTGTACAGTATCTTTACCGCTTACATTACCTGTATTTGTAACTTTTACAGAAACGGTAATCTGGTCTTCTGTTATTGTTTTTTCAACTATTTCCTGCTGGAAAGTAGTGTATGAAAGGCCATAGCCAAAGGGATACTGAACTTTATCTTTTGCGAAAGTTTCAAAATAACGATAGCCTACATAAATACCTTCAAGATATTCAAGATAATAGCCACCATCTGTATATTCATGTGAGCCGAAACAAACACTTGAGGGAGAATCTGATGTTTTGTATGCAACTGTATCTGCAAGTTTACCTGAGGGGTTAACTTCACCTTTAAGCATTTGTGCAACAGCAGTCATACCAAATTCACCGGGAATCCAGATAATAGCAGCAGCTTTGATGCTTTCATATTCATCGAGCCAACCCATTTCCATAACGTTACCGATATTGAAAAGAACAATAACATTTTCAAATGTTTTATCCAATTTTTCAATAAGAGTAACTTCATCATCTGTAAGGTGAAGAACTTCAGGGTCAAGGTCAGTTTCTTCTGCACCGATTCTGCTGATTACAACAGCTGCTGTGTCAGAGAAAGCTTTTGCATCTGCCATAACTTTATCTGTAAGTTTTGAATCAGGCATTTCTTCAAGTGAATCCTTTGCCAGAAGAATTGCAAGACCGTTGTTTATAACAGTATTTTTAGTCTGAGGCAAAGCGTTTGAACCACAATATTTTTCGTAAAGTTTACGAAGTTCCTGGTTGTATTCAATACCTTGTTCATCAAGTGCATCATAAAGTGTTACAGGGTCGTCTGAAACAACACCACCTGAACTTGAGCTTCCGATAAACGAACAAACAGAACCTGCGCCGAAAACGTTGATTTTTTTGCCTGCCAGGGGAAGAACATTATCCTCATTTTTCAGAAGAACAATACCCTCTGCTTCGATTTCCACTGCTGTTTTTGAAGTTTTTGCAATAATGTTTCTGTCAATATTACCGCTTACTGAAAAAGCATAGGGTAAAACTGATGCTACCATAATAGCAACCAGAACAAGAGCAATTACCTTCTTAATTCTTTTCTTCATTTTAAAACCTCCCGATATATTAATCCTGTGGATATTCTATACCAATAATTTTTCTTATTTCATCCATTTGCCTCATTATATAAAGTGTTTGTTCAGGTGTTACGATGGGACTTTCCGTCATACCTTGTGAAACACATTCACACAGATGAGCAATCTGTTCTTCAAAACCATTTCCGGCATATGGAACAGAAATACTTTGGCTTTCGCCGTTATTCAATTTAATTTCAATCTGCTGTGGTGCATAAAATCTTGGAAGATATGCATAACCTTTGCTTCCGTAAATAAAACCTTCATTGGGTTTCCTGAGAAGTGTTGCACTTGAAATATCAGCAATTGCACTGTTTTTATATTTCAGAAGCATACAGGTGTGACTGTCCGTGTTTTTGTAAGTTGAACATTGAGCATTTATCTCTTCAACATCTTTTCCAAGATACCAGCTTGCAAAGTTAAGCCCGTAAACGCCGACATCAAGAAGTGAACCGCCACCATTTTCGTTTTTAAGAACGTGATGGTCCATTTCATCTTCATCCATTGTGTAGCAGAACTTACCTTCAACCGCAAGGATATCGCCTAACACGCCATCCTTTATCAGCTCAAGCATTTTATTTGTGCCGGGAACGAGTCTTGCCCACATAGCCTCCATAAGAAAAACATTGTTTTCTTTTGCACACAGAAACATTTCTTCTGCTTCCTTTGCATTGACTGCAATAGGTTTTTCGCAGATGACGTGTTTTGAATTGTTCATCATCAGCATCGAACACTCTTTATGACCTGAATGTGGCACAGCAATATATGCTGCATCTATCACGTCTGACTCTGCCATTTTTTCATAACTGTCAAAACGGATGGGAATGTCAAATTCATCTGCAAATTTTTCAGCATTTTCTTTTGTTCTTGAAGCAACGGCAACAAGCTGTGCATTTTCAACATTCTTGATTGCCTCTGCAAAACGGTGTGCAATGTTACCTGTTCCCACTATACCGAACCGGATTACCCCATACAATCACCTCTCTTACACTATTATACAGTTTTTAAAATAAAAATCAATATTTTTTATCACATTTAACAAGATATCTTGACGATATATTTATTATAGGTATATAATATATAAGTATAGCTATGTTTAGGAGGCAAAAAAACATGAATAAATATGCAAGATTCAGATATCAACCCTGTATTCCTCTCGGCGAAGACGGAAAATGCGTTACAGCATCTTTAAAACACGTAAATCTTTCAAGAAAAGCTGCAACAGAGGGTATGGTACTGCTTAAAAATACAAATAACACTTTACCATTAAAAAAAGGCACTAAAATTGCCCTTTTCGGCAAAGCAACAATTGAATATATAAAAGGTGGTGGCGGAAGTGGCGACGTACACACACCTTATATCTGCAATATTTTTGAAGGCTTTGAAGAAAAAGAAAGCCAGGGAAAAGTTTCTGTTTACAGACCTCTTGTGGATTTCTATAAGGAATATGTAAAAAAAGAAAGTGTTAACATTCCCACACAGGCTCAGATTAATGCAACCTGGGATATTGTTAACGCAATGGAATTCTGCACAAAACGTGACGATATGACTTATGACACATTTGCAAGCATGCATGTGCCTGAAGCAAAAGTACCGGACGAGCTTATTGAAGATGCTTCAAAAAATGCAGACACAGCAATTATCACAATCAGCCGCTTCTCTGCTGAAGGTGTTGACCGCAGACCTCAGGGAAATGACTATTATCTTTCAGATTTAGAAAAAGACCTTATTGATAAAGCAGTCAGACTTTTCAAAGATGTTATTATCGTTATCAATTCAGGTGCAACAATCGACTGCGAATATTTTGCAGAAAAAGAAGAAATCAAAGCTGTTTTGTTCGGCTGGCAAGGCGGTCTTGAGGGCGGCTCTGCAATTGCAGATATTCTCTGTGGTGATGTTAACCCTTCAGGTAAACTTGCAGACACAATTGCAAAATCTTATGATTATTTCCCCTGCAAAGATGATTTCTGGGAATGTTTTGAACACCTTGATTATTCAGACGATATATATGTGGGCTACCGTTATTTTGAAACAATCCCCGGCAAAAACGAAAAAGTAAGATATCCTTTCGGCTTCGGACTTTCTTACACAACATTCAACATCAAAAACAAAGTATGTCTTGAAAACGAAGGTAACATTCTTGCAATTGCAGAAGTTGAAAACACTGGTTCAGTTGCAGGACGTGAAGTTGTTCAGGTTTATTACAGCGCACCTCAGGGAAAACTTGGCAAACCTGCAAGAGAACTTGCTTCTTACAAAAAAACAAAGCTTCTTCAGCCGGGTGAAAAAGAAACACTTGTTATGTCCTTTGACATCAACAGTATGGCAAGCTTTGATGACCTTGGCAAAATTCAGAAATCAGCTTATGTGCTTGAAAAAGGCAACTATTCTTTCTTCATCGGTACAGATGTAAGAAGTGCAGAAAAAGTTGACTTTGAATACATAGTAAATGAAGATACTGTCACAGAACAATTAACTTCCTGGTGCAAACCTTTCAAGCTTGAAAAAAGAATGTTGGCTGACGGAAGTTTTGAAAATCTTCCCTTAGGCGAAGAAACCTATTTCTATGCAAAAAACGAACCCACAGGTGCAAAGGCTCCTGAAAAAGAAGTTATGTTCGACAAAGTGGGTGAAGAAATTTCAATTGATGAATTTGTTTCTCAGTTCACTCTTGATGAACTTATGTATTTTGTTGGCGGTCAGCCACCAACGGGTGTTGCAAACACAGGTTGTTTCGGTCCTCTTAAAAGACTTGATGTTCCTGCTGTTCCCACAGCAGACGGCCCTGCAGGTTTACGTCTTGAACCTGACACCGGCATACCCACAACAGCATGGCCATGCGCAACACTCCTTGCCTGCACCTGGGATGAAGAACTTATTTTTGAAGTTGGTGCAGCAGGCGGTGCAGAGGTAAGAGAAAACAATTTAGGTGTTTGGCTTACTCCTGCTCTTAACATTCACAGAGACCCGCTTTGCGGAAGAAACTTTGAGTATTATTCAGAAGATCCCTTAGTTGCAGGTAAATGTGCAGCTGCTGCAATAAGAGGTATTCAGTCAAAGAAAGTTGCAGTTTCAATGAAACATTTTGCCTGCAACAACAAAGAAGCAAACAGAATGGGTTGCGATTCACGTCTTTCCGAAAGAGCTTTACGTGAAATTTATCTCAAAGGCTTTGAAATTGCAGTTAAAGAAGCTGACCCCTGGACAGTTATGTCATCCTATAACCTTATCAACGGTCAGCACACATCAGAAAGCTATGAACTTCTCACAGGAATTCTCAGAAACGAATGGGGCTTCAAGGGAATGGTAACAACTGACTGGGGTGTAAAAAATGACCCCGTTAAGGAAGTTAAAGCAGGCAATGATATGAAAATGCATTGCGGTTACCCTGAAGATTTGAAATCAGCTTTCGATAAAGGTGATTTAACAAGAGCAGACCTTGAACTCTGCGTAAAACGTATCCTCCTCATGTTCACAAAATTAATTTGATGTAATAAGAGAAAGGAAAATAAAATGGAAACTGTAAAAAAAGTTAAATTCCCTGCTGCTTCAATTTTATTTCTTTTTGATGGAGTGGCTCGTATTTCGCTTTTTGCGATTTTCATAGTCTTGGTGGTACTATATTCATCACTTTTTCTTTCAGTCATGACGCTCAGCCCTGAAATAAAAGAAGCGTTCTCAATGCTTTTTGAAGCATTTGCGACCGGAGATAATCTCAATTCTGAATCAAACGACTTTCTATATATTGCTTTGTCTTCATTTTTATTTTGGATTTTAACCGGTTTTATTAATTCGGCAAGCTGTATTTTCCTGTCTGTACCTTTGTTCAAAAAGAAAGCAAACGGTCTTTTAATTGGCGGTTTTATAGCTTTGATGATTCCACCAATTCTTAAAATTTTAAATGTTATACAAATAGTGATATTTAAACACGATTATATTTTCAATTCAAAGTCAGAGTTTTTTGGCAGCGATGTTATTTACTATTTAGTATATATCGTGGTCACTTCTTTAATCTATTTATCATTATTGGTTATTTCTCTTTTATTTGTTGTTTTTCTTATAAAAATACCGGAACAAAATCATCTGAAAAAATCAGCAAAATTATGGTTCATTCCCGGAATATTACTTTTGTTATATAATGTATTCTCAATGTTGTTTAAGATAGTTCTTATGATTATGCGTTACTTTAACATCTATGTGTCATATGCTGATTTTTCAAATAACTTCTTAGCTGTCATATTACCGATATCTTTAGTAGCCATTTCCAACATACCATTCATCATTGCCTTTTTCCTTCTTTTCAAATGGCTGAAAAATCCTTACAAAATCGTTTCTGTTCCTCAGCCAGTGCAGGAATATACCGCACCTTCAGAAAACAATACAGAAGAAGTTACTGTCCCTGCTGAGGAAAAGCTTGAAGAAATAAAAGAAGAAATCATTGAATCTGTTATAAAAGTTCCTGCCCGGCAAGAACTTGTCAAACAACAGGTTAGCACTCCTGCCAAAAAGGAACTTTCATCAGTAGAAAAAGTTTCAAATGACATTTATACTCTGAAAAAAATGTACGATGACGGAGTTATATCAGATGAAGAATTTTCACAAAAGAAAAAACAACTTCTTGACTTATAAACGAAAGGAAAATGAAAATGGAAACTGTAAAAAAAGTCAAATTCCCAATAGCGTCAATATTTTTTCTGTTGGAAGGATTGATTTTTTCTATTAGTATTATTTCATCAATAATAATGTTAATAGCAACATTAACGCAAATGGACTATGGTTCAGACTGGTCATACTTAGGTTCTCAGCTTATTACTCTCTTAAGCAATACTATTTTAACGCTTGTATATTTTTATCTGGCAATTATCCTGTTTTGCAAAAAACGTAATGGTTTTTTAATTGGTGGCATTGCAGCTTTATTTTTTGTGCCTTTGACAAACTTCATTTACGGATTTATTTTCCAAAAAGGATATGAAACTTTTCATTTTTCATTCGCATCTTTCGAAGATATTATAAATACTTTAAACGGAAACTATATTTTTACAGCAGTACACTTTTTGTTCCTTTTTTTACTTATAGCAACAGTTGTCTGCCTTGTAAAGGAAAACAGCAACGCGCCCAATCTTCTCGGTAAAATCTGGTTTCTCCCTGCTTTGATATATTTTTTGAATCAACTTGCAAATTCTACTCTTTCTTCAATCGAATATGGCATCTCATTTTTTGGTGCAGAATATTATGATGGAAATATTGAACCTTTTGTATGGACAGTATTTGCAAATGTATTATCTTTTGTTCTTAGCACAATTCCCTTAACTCTTGCTTTATTCTTCCTTACAAAATGGTTGAAAAGCCCATACAAATTTATTAAACCTAAAGCAACAAAAGAAACCCCTGCTCCCACCCAAAATGTTCCTGTTTATGAAAACACCTACGACAATGGTATTATCATAGAAGAAACTGAAATTATTGAAGAAAAAACAGAAGAAGTTATTGAACAATCTGAAACACCTGAACCAATTGTAGCGCCTGAACCCATTGTAATTCCTGAACCAATTCCAGAGTCTGAACCCATTGTAATTCCTGAACCAATTTCAGAACCGCAACAAACTCAGGAAGTAAAAAAGAATGAAAACACATCATCCATAGCTCAGGCTTCAAATGACCTTTACACACTTAAAAAGTTACTTGATGATGGTCTGATTACCGAAAGCGAATATCAGACTAAAAAAGAGCAACTTCTTGGCTTATAATCACACTTATAAGGGATTCATTATTGACAACCTGAAAGATGAAAAAATGGCTGATACCAACGCCGAGCTCCCATAAGGAAGTATTTCTTTAAAATGTGTACTTACGGCACAATAATGCGTTAAAAAACACCGATACGCGATAGCGTTATCGGTGTTTTTGTCTTTTCTTGCACACGCAATTTCGCATTTTAAAGTGCTTCGCAGTTTCGTAGAAAAGCAAAATTGCTTGGATTGAAGCCAAAAATGCAGCAAGGCTACCGCCTTGCGAGGCTTTTGGTGATAATACAAGGAATTTTGTTCGAGAAACAAAAACTTACTTATGGGAACTCGGCGAAAGTATCAGCCACTTTAATTTTATTCTCCGAATTCTGCTATATACGGAAGGTTACGATATTGTTCCGCGCAATCAAGACCATAGCCAATAACAAAATGGTCAGGAATTGTAAACAGAGAAATATCTGCTTCAAAAGGTACAATTCTTCTTTCAGGCTTGTCCAGAAGTGTTACAACACGTAAAGAAAGAGGATTTCTTTTTTTAAGAAGATTTACAATATCGTTCAATGTTCTTCCTGTATCAATAATATCTTCAACTATAATAACGTGATATTTGCTTATATCCTGTTCAAGGTCCATTGTTATATTAACAATACCTGAAGATTCTGTGCCCTCATAATAACTTTTTGCACACATAAATCCGATTTCACACGGCACGGTTATTGCTCTGCACAAATCTGCCATAAAAACAAAAGCACCTTTTAATATACTCACAAGCAATATGGGACGTCCGTCATAAGAATCGTCTATCTGCTTACCCGCTTTTTTTATAGCTTCATCAATTTCTTCTTTTGTAATAAGAATACGTTTAATTTTGTTTCTATACTCTTCCATAATCCACATTTCCTTTCACAATTATTTGTTAAGGTCGTGGTCTTTAATAAAATCTACAACTTCATTAACAGTTGTGAATGCAAGAGCCACAACGGTATCAGCTCCACCATAATAAATGGCAATCTTACCGCTTTCACTGTCTGTAAGTGCTGCACAAGGGAAAACGACATTAGGTACATCACCTACAAGCTCATAATTTTCGTGAGGAGCAAGCAGGAAACAATCAGCTCTGTGTTTTACAATCCAGGGTTTTTCAATATCAAGAATTGCTGCACCCATTGCATATGTAAAGCCGTTGCAACTTGTTAAAACACCATGGTAGAAAACTAGCCAGCCTTCATCCGTTTCAATAGGTGTGGGACCTGCACCGACTTTTGTCATTTCCCAGTTTTTAACGGGTGACATTACAAATCTGTGTTTACCCCAATAAGTAAGATCTTTACTGTGGCTGAGGAAAATATCGCCATAAGGTGTATGACCTCTGTCACAAGGACGAATAAAGAGAAGGAACTCATCATTAATTTTTCTTGGGAAAAGAACACCATTTCTTGCAACAGGATAACAAGCATCCTCCAACTGCACCCACTCTTTAAAATCGGTTGTATACGCAATGCCGATTGTTGTTCCGTGAGGTGTAAGATTAACCCACGAAAGATAATATTTACCCTCAATCTCGCAAAGTCTTGGGTCATATCCTCTGAAAATAACTTTATCTTCAAGTTCCCAATTGATTGCATCTTTACTGTAACCTACAACAAGTGTATGGTCACGGCTTATATTATCAACTCTGAAAACTCCTGCAAATCCGTCTTTGTAAGGAACAACAGCAGAATTAAAAATACTGTTTGCACCAAAAAGGTTATCTCTTGTTATAACAGGGTTTCCGCTGTAACGCCATACCGGATATTTACATCCCTCCGGTTTATCTTCCCACGGAATGTTGGGCATAGGATTACCGATAATTTTAGCCATAATATTTCCTCCAAAATTTTATACAAGTATAATTATACATTATATCACACGTTATTTCAACAAAGTATTGTTATTGTGATAAATTCGACATCATAGATTTTATAACTTTATTTTCAATAAGTTGTACCCTAACTCATCTTCTGATAATGTTTTTATTAAAGAGGCTGTTCAAAAAATGAACAGCCTCAGATTTTTGTTAATATGACGAAATCAGAAAACTGCAGTTATCCCTGCAAAAAAATTATAGATCACTGAAATAATGTGAAGAACCACTCCGAATATGTTGAAAAATGCTGTGAACATTTCAGAAATCTGTATATCCTGCCCCTGGGTAGAAATAACCGGTACAGTTGTTTTGCCAAGATTCAATTCATCAAGTTTTTCAAGAATAACTTTTGCGATTATTTCGTTTCCTTTAACGCTGGGATGAATGTCATCAGCTGCAAAATTTTCAGGGTCATCACCAAGTGCTGTTCCCACATCAACTATAACAATTTCTCCCGGATTTTCTGCATTGTAACGTTCAATTGCAGCATTAATTCTGTCAGCACCCTGCTGATAAGGCGGTCTGAGATATCCTGACTGGGGATTATAAAGTGTCTGCATTAAAATAACAGCATCTTCGTTGTGTTCGTTGATTTTGTCAACAATACGGCTGAAATTACTATAAAAGCTTTCTGCAATTTCATCGAACTGAGTGTAGTCATTTTTTACAATCGAATCAAACATAAGACCCATAAGATTGCTCATAAGAAAATCGTTACCACCGATTGAAATGCTGATAACATCAGCTTTTTCAAGAGCTTCAATTACTTCTTCATTTGACAATCTGTTTATAAGATTTGTTGTGGTATGTCCCGGAACTGCATAGTTAGCATATTCATAGTCGTTAGTATCTGCCACAATTTTACCGTAGCATGCCTCACGAGCATTTGCAATACCTGAACCGTAAGCAATTGAATCTCCAAGCACAAGATAGAACGGTTTCTCTGTCTGAGCAGAAGCAGAAAGACCAAAAGAACAAATAATCATTACCATGCACAAAATCACAGCTGTAATTTTTTTCATAAAAACACTCCTTTTATTTGTAATTGATTACAATATGACTATACCACGTCAAGACGATAAAATCAATCATATTTTCAAAAAATAATTCCGCAAAAAAGTTCCCATGGATATACCATGGGAACCAAAATCTTAACCATTAAGTTTTTCTTCAAGGAGCTTTCTGATCATTGCAGGATCGCCTGTACCTTTAAGTTCACGCATAACAAGACCGAACAATGACTGCATAGCTTTTGTTTTACCACTCTTATAATCTGCAACTGCTTTGTCGTTTTCTGCAATAACTTTTTCAACAATTGAAAGAATCATGCCTTCGTCAACTTTAGCATTAAGTGAATTTTCTTCACAGAACTTGTCAACATCAACATCTTTTTCAAATACTGCTGAAAGAATTTTCTTACCTGCTGCACGAGTGATTTCGCCATCTTCAACAAGTTCGATAATTCTTGAAAGCTTTTTCGCATCAATATCAAGACTTTCAAGTTCAAGACGTTTCATGTTACCCATACATTCTGTAAGAATCCAGCTTGCAACAGTTTTGGGATTACGTCCATCAGCAACTACTGAATCGAAAATATCGCAAAGCTTACGGTCAGAAGCAAGAACTGCAGCTTCTTTTGCAGCAATGCCCATTTCTTCATAGTGTTTGCCTTTTTCTTCTGCTGTTGCAGGCATACTTGCTCTGATTTCCTCAAGCCATGCATCATCAATAATAATGGGCATAAGGTTGGGGTCGGGGAAATAACGATAATCTGCTGCTGTTTCTTTGTTACGCATGGGGAATGTACGTCTCTTTACATCATCCCAACGACGTGTTTCCTGAACAAGCATTTCTGTATGACGTTCAATTGCATCAACGTGACGAACTTTTTCAAATTCAATTGCATCCTTGATTTCTGAAAGTGAACTCATATTTTTGATTTCAGAACGTACACCGAGTTCATCCGAACCTTCAGGACGCACTGAAATGTTAACGTCACATCTCATTGCACCTTCTTCACACTCTGAAATTCCTGCAAACTGAAGGCTTGATTTAAGCTTTTTAAGATATGCAATAACTTCATCAGAGCTACGGAAATCAGGACGGCTTACAATTTCAATAAGAGGCACACTTGTACGGTTGTAGTCAACAAAAGAAGTGTTTGTTGCATCATCGTGAACAAGTTTACCTGCGTCTTCTTCAACGTGAATCTGCTTGATGCCGATTTTTCTGTCACCGATTTCAACTGAGCCGTCAACACAAACAGGGTTAAACCACTGTGTAATCTGATAAGCTGCAGGAAGATCGGGGTAATAATAGCTCTTTTTATCAAAAGTTGTGTACTGGTTGATTTTACAGTTAAGCATAAAGCCTGCTTTGACTGCAAGTTCAATTGCATGCTTGTTTGTTACGGGAAGCATACCGGGCATACCGCTGCAAGCAGGGCATACACAATCGTTAGGTTCTTTGGGACTTGAATGTCCGCCACAAGAACAGAAAAGTTTTGAATCTGTTGAAAGTTCAACGTGAGTTTCAAGACCAATAACAAGTTCGTATTTCATCTTATGCTTCCTCCTTTTCAACGCTGTGAGCAATGCTTAAAAGAACGCTCTCTTTAAATGAATCGGAAATAAGCTGAACACCCTTTGTTACCATAGCAGGAAGACCTGTTATTGAGGGGATAGCTGTAAAAATGCTTTCTTCAAACACTTTATTGAAAGAATCAAGAATATCATATTCCTGATAGCTCATCTTTGATGAAGCAGGAGCTAGAATTGCATCGTAAGAAGCAAGAACTTCTTTCACCTTATCCACAACAATTCTGCGCATACGAAGTGATTTATCATAACACTTTTCATATTTGCCTTTTGCAAGCACATCAGAACCATAAATTATTGTAGCTTTTGTAAGGAATGAGAAAGCTTCTGTTCTGCTCTTTACATAAAGTTCATCAATGTTTTTATATTCAGGTGTTCTGTAACCGTATTTTACACCATCAAATCTTGAAAGGTTGTTGCAGGTTTCTGCTGACATAAGAATCTGCCAGGCAGTCTGTGCTTCTTTAACAAAATCAAGAGAAACAGTTTCAACTGTTGCACCTGACTTTTTAAGATTTTCTGCATAAGCATCAATGCAAGCTTTAACTTCTTCACTTGCCATATCATAAAGCTCTTTTATAAGAGCGATTTTCATTGTGCTTACATTTTCATCAAGTGAATATTCATATTTTTCTGCCGGAAGGCTTGTTCCGTCTTTTGAATCGTGGCCTGCAATAACAGAGAGAATTTCTTTTGTTTCTTCAGCATTTTTTGCAAGAACACCAATCTGTTCACCTGAGCAAGCACAAGCGACTACACCGTAACGTGAAACTGTACCGTAAGTGGGTTTAATAAAATCAACACCTGATACTGCTGCTGCACGACGAGGAAAACCGTTAAGGTCTACTGAAAGAGCTGCTTTAACATGGCCTGATTTAACAAGTTCTGCTGCTGCGCCTGTAAGGTTTTCACCATTTTTAACTGCACCGAAATATGATGTTTCGCCAAGAAGGTCAAGACCGAATTCACCTGCATTTGTTTTACCTGAAACAGAATATCCTGCTTTTTCAAGTCTTTCAACTGCTTCCGCACTGAAAAGAGGTGTAAAATTTTCCAACATTTTTGAGCCTGCTGTTGCGGGAGTGCCTTTTACAAGAATTGTGTCATCAACAGCAATTTTTCCGTTTTTATCAATTTCGTTAATATAATATCTCACTGTTATTCACCTCACTTTACAAGTCTGGGAACCTGCCAGCTATCCTCAGTGCTCTGAGGTGCACCTGAAAGCAAATCTTTGCGTTCAAAGGGCTGTTCACGTTTATCCTGTCTTAAAACGTTTGTCATAGGCATTACATATACCATTGCTTCAACGTTTTCTGTATCAACCTTAAGAAGTTCTTCTTCTTTCTTCTGCATAGCTTCAAAGATTTTGTTCATCATTTTCTTTTCATCATCTGCAAAGACGAGTTCATTCACCTGCTCAAGGCTGTGAAGTTTATCAACTTTTTTCTCGCTTACGCTTGCACCTTTTACAGTTGTTGCAAAAGCATCTGTTTCTGTTCCTTCTGAGCCGAGCACTTCTGCTCCGCCTTTACCACGGATGCTTACATTTGCTTCAAAGAGCTGAAGTTCTGTAACTTCACCGGGAGCACCAAGCATCTGGTCCTGAGCTGTACCGTCAAGGGGGAATGCAATAACATCTCTGATAGTTTCAGTATCAGCAAGGAGCATTACAATTCTGTCCACACCGGGTGCCATACCTGCATGAGGTGGAGCACCAAACTGGAATGCATTATAAAGTGCGCCGAAACGTTTCTTAACTTCATCTTCACTGTATCCTGCAATTTCAAAAGCTTTTCTCATGATTTCAGGACTATGGTTTCTTACAGCACCTGATGCCAATTCAATACCGTTACAAACAAGGTCGTACTGGTAAGCAAGAATTGTTGTGGGATCCATTGTTTCAAGTGCATTCAGGCCACCCTGAGGCATTGAGAATGGGTTGTGTGTGAAAATAATTTTATCTGTTGTTTCATCATGTTCATACATGGGGAAATCAACAACAAAACAGAATTCAAATGAATCGTTATTGATAAGTCCTAATTCGTTACCGAGCCATGTTCTGATAACGCCTGCATTTTTATCTGCAACATCTGAAATTGTATCGCAGATGAAGAAGATTGTTTCCCCTTCTTTAACACCTGTAACTTCAACAATTTCTCTCTTTTCATCTTCTGTGAGAACTTTTACGATGGGGTCATCTTTAAATTCATAAGTTTCAGCATTAAGGAGAGTGATATGTGCAAGACCTGCCATTTTAGCCTGCTTTGTAGCAAATGCAAGTGATTTATCAAAGAACCATCTTTCATTTTTGCAAGGAGCAACAATACCTCTTACAGGCTTATTCATAAAGGGTTTGAATTTAACTCTTTTAAACATATCTGTCAAGTCACAGATAACAAGAGGGTTACGAAGGTCAGGTTTGTCTGAACCATATTTAGCCATAGCTTCTGCGTAAGGAATTCTTCTGAAAGGTGTTTCAGTAATTTTCTTATCAGAGAAAGTACGGAAAATATCGCTTACAACGCTTTCGCAGACATCAAGAACTTCTTCCTGAGTTGAAAAAGCCATTTCAAAGTCCAGCTGATAGAATTCACCGGGTGAACGGTCAGCACGTGCATCTTCATCTCTGAAGCAAGGTGCAATCTGATAATATTTATCAAATCCTGACACCATAAGGAGCTGTTTGAACTGCTGAGGTGCCTGAGGAAGTGCATAAAATTTACCCGGATGTTTACGGCTGGGAACGAGGAAGTCTCTTGCACCTTCGGGAGAAGATGCTGTAAGAATAGGTGTCTGGATATCAAGGAAGCCTCTTTCTTCCATAAGACGTCTCATATGACCGATAACCTTTGAACGAAGAAGAATATTCTTGTGAAGGTCAGGATTTCTCAGATCGAGGAATCTGTGTTTAAGTCTGATATTTTCGTTTGTGTCGTTTGAACCGATTTCAAAAGGAAGATCTCTGCTGCAGACACCGAGAACCTCAAGTGAATCAACAACAAGTTCAACAAGACCTGTTTCAATTTTTGTGTTTACAGTGTTTTCGTCACGTTTTGTAACTTTACCTGAAACAGATAAAACAGTTTCTTTGCTTACTCCCTTAAGAAGATTTTCATCGTGAACAACAACCTGTGTTACGCCGGTTTCGTCACGCAAATCGACAAAAAGAACACCACCATGGTCACGGATAACATCAACCCAGCCCGCAAGCTGAACTGACATACCGATGTGTTCTTCTCTTATTTCATTGCAACGATGAGTCCTGTACATTTTATATACCTCCGTTTGCATAATAATTTCTAAAATATAAAAGCCCCGGGAATTATTAAAAAATAATTCCCGGGACGAGTTATTTACCCGCGGTGCCACCCGATTTGATACAAGAAGTATCCGCTCTTTTTATTTAATTAAAAAACAAGGAAGTGTTGCCGTACTTACTACTCATCTGAAGTGCGCTTTCAGCCTGTTGACGCACTCTCTCTTGCAGACTTTCCACAAAAGCCGGGTCTTCCCGATTATTGTAACAAAAAACCAAATTATTGTCAATCATCAAATTGATAAAAAACCGTGTTCTTATTACTTTTTACTTGTTTATTTTATTATAAAATTGACTTTTTCCCAAGCTGTTATATAATATACATATATATTATATGCAAAAGGTGACATTATGAACAGACTCAGCCAAATTTTTTTAAATATTAAAAACGGTGATACTGTTATTCTTGAAAAAAACAAAATTTATGATGTGCGTCAGGATGATTCTTTTGAGCTGACCGGATATTACTGTTCAAACACAGCCAAAAAAGATGAAAACCCTGATGGTCTCAGAAGAAGTGCAATTTATCTTAAAGAAAAAAATAATATCACAATTGACGGAAACGGAGCAGTAATTCTTGTTCATGGTAAAATGACTCCCCTTTTGTTTGACAGATGCGAAAACATTACTGTAAGGAATTTACAGATTGACTATGCTGTCCCCACCATGTCCGAATTTACAATTCTTTCCAACAACAACGGAATATGCGAAATAAAAATCAATCCCGATTGTCTTTTTGAAATTGAAGATAACACCCTCTTCTTCAAAGGTGAAAATGGTGCAGACGGAAAACCATACTGGAAAGATACCTGCTGCAAAAACAAGCGTTATATTAAAATCTTCAATCCTGAAACACAACTTTCCCGTGATTTTAACAGAGACAATTTAGCCTGTTCAAAAATTGAACAGATTGATACCCACACATTAAAATTACATTTGAAAAACAAGCATGCTGATTTGCTTGCAGGTCATATTGTGCAGACAAGAAGCATTGTCAGAGACCAGACAGGCAGTTTATTCCAGAGATGTAAAAACCTTGAGTTTGAAAATCTCCGCATTAAGTTTATGCACGGTTTAGGTATGGTTTCTCAATTTTGCGAAAATGTCACTTTCAGGAACTGTGATTTCACCCCAAAAGAAAACAGAACAATTGCCAGCACTGCTGATTTCTTCCAGTTTTCAGGTTGCAGAGGGCAATTAACTGTTGATACCTGCAAAGCACAAGGAGCACATGATGATTATATAAACGTTCACGGTACTCATCTGAGAATCATAAAAAAAGACAAATCAGAAAATTCCCTTGTTGTTCGTTTTATGCATGCAGAAAGTTGGGGCTTTCAGGCTTTTGAAAAAGGTGATGAACTTGAATTTATCAAATGGGACACTCTCATCCCCTATGATAAAACAAAGGTAATTGATTTCATGAGAATAAACGACACAGATATAAAGCTTTATCTTGACAGACCTTTGCCACAGATTAAGCTTAACAAAGACGTTGTGGAAAATGCTACCTGGACACCTGATTTGCTTGTAAAAAACTGCAAATTCGGTACTACTTCAGGCAGAGGTATCCTTGCCACAACAAGAGGAAAAGTTATAATTGAAAACAATGTTTTCAATAAACTCTGGGGTCCCGCTTTGCTGATTGAAGATGATTGCAATTTCTGGTTTGAATCAGGCTATACAAAAGAAATTATTTTCAGAAACAATCAGGTCATTCAATGCGAATTTGCATCTATGTGGGAAACATCTCCTGTTATTCGTTATTCACCTAAAATTTTGAAAAAAAGTTCAAAAGAATTCGTTCACCAAAGACTTGTTCTGGAGGGGAACACTTTTAAAATGCCGAAAGAAGAAAGCCATTCAATATGGCTTGAATATTTAAAAGAAGCAGTAATAAAAAACAATACTTTTGATGCACCTTTTAAAATACACAAAAATTGTGTAGGCACGGTAACAGAAGAAAACAATAAAATAATCTGAATATACTTTTTGCAACAAAAATTTAATTGTTGTTGCGAAAGTATATATTAAACATTTTCTGAATATATTTCTTTTGAAACTTATATTCAGAGGTGTTTGCTTTGAAAAGAACATTGAATTTCTGGCAAATCGCAGGTTTTATTTTTACTGCAATTGCCGGAACGCTTCTGCACTTTGTTTATGATTGGAGCAAAGAAAGTTTTCTCCTTGCGCCCTTTTGTGCCACTAACGAATCAACATGGGAACATATGAAACTGTTATTTTTTCCTGCAGTTATTTTTGCATTGGTTGAAAATTATTTCACGGGCAAATCATATCAGAACTTCCTGCAAATAAAATGTATCGGAATTCTCTCGGGGCTTTCGTTTATTCCCATATTTTTTTACACTTACACAGGTGTTCTGGGAGTAATCGCAGACTGGTTTAACATTACTATATTTTTCTTATCTGTCTTTTTAATGTTTTTTCTTGAAACACAACTTCTCAAAAAGAACAGTTCTTTAAATTTTTCAGAAAAAACTGCATCTGTTATTTTAATGATACTTACTTTTGCTTTTATTATTTTCACTTTTCTCCCACCGAAAATTCCTCTTTTCCAAGACCCCGATGAAATGGTTTTCTATATAAAATAAAGCGGTGATAATTTCAAAATTATCACCGCTATTTTTATTTTCTCTGATTTTATAAAAGGATTATTTGTTTGTCAGTTTTGCAGTCTGACGTTGTGCCATAACGAGCCTTGCATATATACCATCTTCAAGCAGAAGTTCACGGTGTGTACCGGTCTCTGCAATTCTGCCTTTTTCGATAACAATAAGCCTGTCAGCATTGCGGAGTGTAGCAAGTCTATGGGCAATTGCAAATGTTGTTCTTCCTTTGACAAGCTTTGCAAGTGCATCCTGAATGACACCTTCCGTTTCGGGGTCAAGTGCACTTGTTGCTTCATCAAGAATAAGAATCTCAGGGTTTCTGAGCACAGCTCTTGCAATTGAAATTCTCTGTCTTTCTCCTCCTGAAAGATTATGACCGTCTTCACCCACAATAGTATTGTAAGAATCCGGTAGTTTCATTATAAATTCATGTGCATTGGCTGCCTTTGCTGCCGCAATTATTTCACCCGGAGTTGCTGTAGGCCGTGCATAGGCAATGTTGTCGTAAACCGTACCTGCAAAAAGAAAAGTTTCCTGAAAAACAACACCTATTTTTTCTCTGTATTGCCATTGACTCATATCTTTTATGTCTGTTCCGCCAACAGAAATTGAGCCTTCGTCTGCATCATAAAGACGCATAATCAGGTTGATAAGCGTTGATTTACCGGCACCGGAATGACCCACAAGACCAATCATTTCACCCTGCTTTACTGTGAAACTGATATCCTTGAGCACCGGTTCATATGCCTTATATCCGAAACGCACATTGTCAAAAACAATATCGCCGTCAAGTTTTGCCGGAACAAGATTTTTTTCTTCTTCCAATCCATCCTTTTCGTCAAGGATTTCAAAAATCTTGATAAGACTTGTGGCAACCTCACCAAGGCGTCGCGGGAGTGTTGAAATCCATCGTAGAGGCTGATAGATATAGGCAAGGAAGAGTGTAAATTCAAGCAATTCACCCAGGGAAATTGTGCCTTCAATAACCATTCTGCCGCCGAAAAAAAGAACGAAGAATTCACCAATTCCCATAAAAAATGAAAGGAAAGGAAAAACCTTTGCCCAGGTTTGTTCATTGCTTACAGAAACATCAGCAAGGCGCTTGCACACTCTGTCAAATTTTTTTATTTCTCTGTCTTCACTTCCGAATGTTTTTACAACTCTGATACCTCTTACAATATCGTGGAGAATCGAATTTGAGCGAGAATCACATCGCCATTGTTTTTCGTATCTGTATCTGATAAAACTCCAGAATTTTCTGATTGCATAAATAACAAGTGGTACGGGAACGAAAACAAGAAAAGTAAGAAGTGGGCTGATATTTATGAGAATTATAAGAATTGCGATGAACATAATCAGCTTTTCAATGGCATACATACCCTGTTCCGTAATAAAGCGTTTGACCGTTTCAGTATCACGCGTTACACGTTTCATAAGATCGCCTGCCGTTTTTTTAGACATTGATGAAAGCGAAAGTCTCTGTACTTTGTCATACATCATTATTCTCATGTCATTGAGCATATGAGCGCTGACCCGATTTGTTTTTCTCAGACTGAAAAGTTTAAGAACCTGACCGATTATCTGCGTAAGACCGATGAGCAAAACTGTGGAAATAACACCTTTTACGGCAGTATCGCCTGAAATCATCGGATTATTGAAATAATCATCAAGCAATTTTGCATTAAGTATGGGCAGAAGTGCTGAAGATGCAGTTGCAAAGGTCAGAAGGATCCCCGCAACAACAAGAGAAGGGATATAACTCTTTATCATTCCCATTGTACGTTTGAAAAGATAACTTTTTTCAACGCAGAAAAGGCAGACATCCATACCTTTAACAAAATGTCTTCCGCATTTGGGACATACTCTGAAATCTTCACGCGAAAGTTCGGTTTCTTCACCTGTTCTTATGTAATGGTTTACAACCTTGCAGAATTCACCGATTTCTTCAACGCAACTCATTGAAAAACGACAAACAGGTATGCTGCCTGACATTTCTGTGCCTTCGCCTTCGGGGATAAGTTCAAGAGTACCGCAACCTACATATGTTCGTTGCATAAGTTCACCTATACCGTCGATTGTGTGCTCAAAAACTGCTTTACCGTCAACACAGGCAAGTATTGTTCGGTTTTCAAAAATAAGTTCGCCTTTGCACAAATCACCGTTTTGTGCAAGGTCAAAAACTGCTTTTGTTTGCATAATTTATCACCTCTTCCGGAGTGATCTGATTAATAGAGATATGGTTCAAGTTTTCTTCTGCTCTTTGACGGAATTGCTTCAAAATCAATAATTCTGAAACGATTGCCGTCAATGTCTATAAGGTCAATTGCATCACCATGCTGACGGATACTCTTTGAGATATCTTTTACAGCAAAAGATTTTTTGAAGTCCCCTATCATAACGTCAAAATAGAAATGTCCCATTTTTTCTTTTATCGACACTATTTTTGTTATAACGGGACAAAAATAACGTTGAGAGAGTTCATCATTTATGAGTGATTGCTGTTGTGCTGAAAATTCACTTGCATGCTCTATGATTCCGATTTCTTTTTTGTCGATATCTGAAATGCATATATAACTGTCAGGCATTGCAAGAGGAAGCGCACGAGTGAGGATAACCCTTGCATATTCCTTGCCGTTTACAGTTGCACAAAGAAATCCGTTTTTATTTTTTGAGAAAACGCAGTTATCCGGCGTTACATATTCCGCTTTGAGTGATTCCGGAGAAATTGTGTTTGCTGTTACTGTATTATTCATTCGTGTTCATCCTCCTTTTTATCAGTCTGCACTTCTGTGCCGATACCGATAGTTTTAAGTGCCTCTGACTGGATTTTATATTGCTTATAAAATTCGCCTTTCTTTTTAATGAGCTCTGAGAAAGTGCCATATTCAATAATTTCTCCGTCTGCGATTACAGCAAGATAATCTGCATCTCTGAGAGTTGAAAGACGATGAGCAATTGCGATTGTTGTTCTGCCTTGCTTAAGCTGTGTAAGTGAGTTCTGAATATTACGCTCAGTTTCTGTGTCCATGGCGGCAGTAGCTTCATCAAGAATAAGAATTTTGGGATTCTGTATTATTGTTCTGGCAATTGAAATCCTCTGTCTTTCACCACCTGAAAGTTTCTGACCACCTGCACCTACGCGGGTTTCGTATGCATCGGGAAGTCTCATTATGAAATCATGTGCAGATGCAGCCTTTGCCGCTGCAATAACCTCGTCCATCGAGGCATCAGGCTTTGCGTATCGTATATTATCGGCAATTGAACCTATGAAAAGATATATATCCTGCGAAACAAGGCCGATATTTCGGCGAAGCTCGGTGAGTTTTAAATCTTTTACATCAATTCCATCAATTTTGACACTGCCTTCTTTTGCATCATAAAGTCTTGCAATAAGGTTTGCAATTGTTGTTTTACCTGCACCGGTTTTTCCCACAATGCCGAGCATATCACCGGCATTTACACTGAGACTGAGTTTTTTAATAACAGGTCTTGCCGGCTCATATTCAAATTCAAGCTCGTTAATCTCGATGTCTCCTCTGAGATTTTCAAAACTTACAGCATTTTCTTTTTCAGTAATATCAGGCTTTGCATCACAAATTTCAAATACACGCTGTGCCGAATCTGCACATCTTGCCCACCAGTTTGATATCCATGAAATAAAATCAAAAGGACCTCGGAGCATTTCAAGATAAACAATATAGCTCAGCAGTGTACCTGTGGTCATTTCACCTTTTGCAACCATAACACCACCGATACCAAGAACAACAGTTGAAAGACCCATAACAAAAATTTCAAGAATCGGGAAAGCTGTTGCTTCGGTAAGAGAGAGTTTAAGGTCAGCTTTTGTATGCTCATGGCTGAGATTACTGAAACGCTCATATTCATCATCTTCTTTTGAAAACGCCTTAATAACACGCTGGCCGTTGATATTATCACTTACCATTGCTGAAACTCTTGCACCATAAAGCCAGCTTCTGTGGTGAAGTCTGCGAAAAACCTTATCACCAAAGAAAAGACAGACAAAAATCAGGGGCATTGCTCCGATTGTGATAAGCGAAAGTTTCCAGCTCATTGCAAACATAATTGCCACAACACCGAGAATTGTTGCCGTATCGATAATCAGTGCAGGCACACCATCAATGAAAAACCAGTAGATATTATTTGCATCACGAACAACACGCTCCATAAGTGAGCCTGTTTGCTTTGATGAATAAAAATTGACTGATAGTTTTTGCATAGCATTAAAGATTTTTAATTTTATGTCATAAACAACCTTAGGCATGATTGCCGCGGTAATATACTGCTGAATAACAGTCAGAACAGTGTTGAGAAGTCTTACACCGAAAATTGAAAGCACAAGCAAGCCAAGAGCTTTTATCAGCTCTGCGGCAAGCAGACCGTCAGGATTTGCCAGGACATCGTCAAAAAGTGAACGAGTGCTTATCTGAGGCACCAACACCGTCACAGCAGTTCCGAGAAGCATAATTACAATAATCAGAACAATCTGTGGGATATATCCGCCGAAGAACTTGAAAAGCCTTAATGCAGTTGATGATTTCTTGTTGCATTTCCGGCAGAAATCTTTATCATGAGGACAGGGTCTTCCGCATTTTTTGCATTTTTTCTCTTCAGTTTCCGATGAACTCAGAATTTCTGCCTCGCCTTTTTCTTTGTATGAATTAAATGCTCTGACAAAATTTTCAAACTCTGCAATTTTTCCGATGGAAAAACATATAACACTTGATTGCTCTGCATCTTTATTTATTATCAGTCTTCCCGTGGAAACATATCTTTCTGTTTCGAGAGAGTCGATATCTTCAAGGGGAATACTCTGAATCTGTTTAACGGTAATTTTGGGTTCAGGGCGTTCTCTTTTGTGTTTGAACCTCTGTCTTATTTCCTCTTCATCTCCGAGAGCGATGTAAAAACCTTTCGCATCAAAGCTGAGCCACGCACTGCAGTAACAAGCCTCATTATCCATATCGCCATTGCAGCAACAGATAAGGTCTTTTGTATCAAGACCCGCTTTGTCCAACGCAAGCATCACAGACCTTGGAAACTTGTCCTTTTCAGGCTTCTGCGACTTCGGACTTTTTTCTTTTTTGTTTGCCATAAATATCACCGCCTTTGTTTTACTACATACTTTTTGCAACGAAAAATGTACATACACTTAAATTTGTATCATTCACTTTATTTAGTGCTATTAATATACCATGAACAGAACAACAATTCAATAAAAAAATCAATAATATATTAATGCAAAAGTCAGCTACAGTAAAACTGTCATTAATATGACCATAACTAATTATACCACCGGGAACTTCTGATGAAACAAAAAAACAGAAGTATGGCAGTGATGATATACCGGTTTTTTCAGCAGACTTGTTTAAGTGTAGTCATTATCTGTTTTCCTCTGTAAAATATTTTTTCATTCCCACTCTATACACGCGGAACGGCCCTGTGAAGTTGCCCTCCATATCAAGATATGTATACAGCACAATTTCTTCATCATGCTCCATTCCGAAACCACCTTCGTCGCCCCAGTATCTTCCGTCAGGCTGAATTTCCCAAAGCACTAACCACCTATCACCTTTACGTTCAAAAGATGTCCTATACTTTATTTTCGGCTTTAAGTCTCTCGGATTATCCAACAATTTTACCCAGAAAATTTCCTTTATAATTCCGGGGAAGCTGTGAATCCTACCGCAATTATCAACTATCATTTTTCGTATGCCTTTGTTTTTATCAACAAAAATTATTTCATCTCTTCCGAAAGTGACATTTTCCGTCAGGTAGATTGTTTTTCCCCGATGTTCCTCTTCTTCCGTGATTTTGATTTCTTATCCCTGACAAGCCTTGTCAATCATTTCCATAATCCAGTCTTTTCTTGCAAGGGTATCAATCCATTCTTCGGGGATACCTTTCTCTCCACCGATACCGTAACAGATCCCTGCAAGACCGCCTGCGATAGCGGCAACAGTATCTGTATCTTTACCAAGTTCAACCGCTTTGATAACACATTCGCTGTAGCTTTCTGAATTTACAAAGCTCCATACCGCAGCTTCAAAGGAATCGATAACATAACCTGAGCTTTTGATACTTTCTCTGGGGTAGCCCTTCATTTTCGGGATATTTTCACATTCGTCAATACAACAAGTAAGATGTGTAATTGCATCTTCCTTTGACATACCATTCATCAGATTTTCAGCAAGCTGAACGTAAAGACGGCAGGACATAAGAGAAATTTCGTGAGCGTGTGTAAGAGATGACAAATCAAGAATATCCTGAGTTGTATGTTCAACAAAAGCGACAGGCAGAATTCTCATAAGAGAGCCGTTACCGTTATCGTTGAAACCTCTGCCGCCGCAACGAATTGCTGAATATCCGTTTTTATATTTGCCGATAGCAGTTAATGTAGTATGACCTATATCAAAGCATACACCGTAAGGACAGTATTCTCCCTTATCAAACCAACCGACAAATCTTTCCATAACATCGTCAAAATCAAGTTCTTCACAACTGATAAAACTGTCAAGTGTTGCAAGAGCCATTGAGCTGTCGTCAGACCATGTGCCGACAGGCTGATTGTGTGTGCCGTAACCTGTCATGCCATTAACTTTAAAAGTATCCCGTTCTTTAAACTCAAAAGGTACACCAACTGCATCTGCAACAACAAGACCAAGTATGGCACCTTTTAAATATTCTTTATTTTTAAATTTCATAAATTATCATTTCCTTTTTTTCAAAACTATAAAGTTATTATTCAGGCAGAAAGTATCGCAATTTTCCTGCCTTATTTTATAACAAACGGTTTCCCGAAATAAAACCCAGGAAACCGTTTAATCGTTGACAACTTTATTTTAAAA
Organism: Acutalibacteraceae bacterium; assembly: GCA_045534165.1. Lineage (GTDB taxonomy): Bacteria > Bacillota > Clostridia > Oscillospirales > Acutalibacteraceae > SIG575. The sequence continues at coordinate 54,239 of JAZSJD010000017.1, forward strand.
ACCTTATGTAATATTTGAACACATCAGTGCAAAACAATCACTTACAGCCTTATAGTATGCTTTACTTATGTAAACCTTATCACCATTTGACATTGTAAAGCATTTGTTTGTACGGTCCATAGAGCGTACAAGTCTGATATTTACTATCGCACTTTTATGTATGCGAATAAAATTTTCATCCTGAAGTTTTTCCTCTACAGCATCAAGTTTTCCCAAAATATGATAAGCACTTCCGTCTGAAGTAATTATATCAACATATCCTTTATAACTCTGCATATAGATTATTCTGCTGTGAGGAATAAAAAGTCGTACATTCTTATTTGTCCACATAAAAACTTTTTTGCGTTCACATATCAGGCTATGCAAATTATTTATAACACTTTCAAAAGAATCTTTTTCCGGTTCTACATATATAACAGGTCTTGACGATAAATACGGTTTGAGATCAACTGTATTGCTTCCGTAAAATGCAATCAGAACTGACTCATCTTCTTTGAAAACAGTCTGACCTGCCATCAAAGAAAACTGCTCATAATCACTATTAATAAAAGCTATGTGAACCTTTTTTGATAAAGATGCCACCTCTGTTAATTGAACTTCTTCTCTTAACCAATAAACATCTGCTTCAATATTATTACGAACTGAATAACCGATTATTGCATCTCGTATTCTACTATACAAATCAGGATTCTTTTCGAAAACCATAAAATCTAATTTATCAACAGCCATACATTTCACCATCAAAGTTTTTTAAATACTTCTCTCTGCTTTTCTGTTAAAATTTTAAAATATGCTGAATTATATTCGCTGACATCAGCTGACTCATTTTCATCCCATTCGACGAGAACTTTTTCAGCAAGCTGTAAAACTGCACTTATCTCGCTCTTTTTTTGTGATAATTCTTCCTGAGTAGGCTTATTAATTACTTCGAAAGTGTTTAAACTTTCTGCAGAAAAAGCTGAATCAAATGCAAGTCTCTCAAATTTCACAAGTGCACATCCGGGATAAGTGAAAGTCAGATAAAACTCAGGATGATATACCTTCATTCCGTCTTTTGTTATTTCGGTTTTGTGAGTAAGGAAATGAGCGCAGAGTTTTCCGTTTTCAACAGAAAACATCGGGTAAAGTGCTCCTTGATTCATCGGCAAAACGCTTCTGAACACAGGAGACTGATTCAATTTCTTTAAATATTCATTAAGTTTCATGTCTGTTCCTCCTTATGGTCTGTCTGCAACAACCATGAATCCACCTGATGTGTTCCATGCGTTCATAAATACATCGTAATCGATTTCTTTACCGCAACCATCCTCAACACCGGGATCGTTTACAATTACTTTGATATCTTCAGGATTGCTTTTATCAATGCCGATAACTTCAACAGCATGATTCGCACTCCATGCAGGATAAAAACCTTCATAATTGTTATCAAGGCCCATATTGTACACACCGACAATTGCTCTGTCGCCACTGTTAAGTGCATTTTCAAGATCCTGAAAATCAGCTTCATAATCCATAGAAGTTTCAATTCCGTAATATTCCAGAATATTACCAATATCTTCAAACGGCGTTCCGCCTTCTGCAACCCAACCGTTTTCAACTGCCATAGCCACAAGTTCATCTTCTTGAAAATCTTTCCCCGTATATTCTTCAAGAATAAATTCCTGACAAGCTACTGCACATGAATCACTATATGCCTGAGGATGCCACACATCTTTTGCATCTTCAATATTATAAATGCTGTATGCATCCTGAACTGCCTCGCTCTGTGTTTCCCATGCAAGACTTTCCTTTATAACTCCACCGGGCAACTCCTGTTTTTCGTAAGAATAGGGAGCTTCCATATTATCAAGATATTCATATACATCTCCCGGCACAACATCTTTTGTATCTGATGGTTCTGTAAGATCTTCAAGTACATCCAAAATCTCATTAAGCACATTTGTAGCTCCGTCAATCACAGCTTCTTTCAATGGTTCCAGAACGTCAATTTCTTCAAACATATTGTCAACCTTCCCTTCTTATGATACAACCTTGCTCTATCACCTTTTCATCCAAATACCAATACGGCTTGAGAACCGTGCATAAAGTTCCTGCATCCAGATTATTTCCACTTAAGCATACATATTTTTTAGATGCATTCAGTTCAAATGCATACTCTGTTTCTTCTGCCCTTTTTATGCCTGCAAGTTCTATATATCTGAGCAGATTAACTGCCTGAGATTTAAGGTCACCCGAACCAAACAACTTCAAAAAAGCATTTTTGAAATCATCATTACCGTTCATATTTCCTACTCTGATTTTCCATTCGTCCATTGCATCACTATCAGCACTGTCAGGATTCTGAACAATCTGGAAAACGCCTTCGTAAAGTCCGTTAAATGAATCGGCAGTTTTGCTTATACCATTAACAATAATCTGCAGATTTTCATCAACAATCTTTTCTTCATCAGCATTTTTTTCTTCAGTAATTTTTTCTTTCTCAACAGGTACTTCTGATTGCCTGATGACCTGAATTTCAGCTTTACCTTTTTTCTTTTTCATAACAACAGCAGCTACAATTGCCACTATTGCTACACCCAAAACAATCGCTATAATTATCCATTCAATTTTTCCCATTGTAGTCACCTCAACCTACTTCAGATTTTTTAAGATGCACCCAGGAAGCTGCATCGTCACGGTCACCGCAGACAATCGCATAACCTTGCTGTAATGCAGGAATGAGAGCCTTCTGATCATCGCGCAAAGCAAGACTGGAACTCATAATTTCGCAATCATCGGGAGCAGTAAGCCTATGAACTATTTTGTAGTTAGTGTTTTTAATTGCATCAGGAATAAGTCTTGTGGGCACCTGGTCAACAATCATAAAGCCCTGCCCTGTACTTCTGATTTCCGAAAGCATATTACTGAACAAATCAGCTACAACACGTTGCGGATCTCCTGTGCCTGCCGCAGTGTTTTCAGGCTTGAGCAAAATGTTGTGAGCTTCTTCAACAAGTGTCATATGTAACAGTTTGTTCTGAGAAGCAAGTTTTCTGTATTCAGCATCGTTAGTATATTTTGACCTTCTGTATTCGTGAAGACTGAGCATAAGAATTGACATAATAAGCGCCTTATCCTTTGCTGCAGAAATATTACTGATGTTGATAATTGTAGGTCTGTCAAAGAGTTCTGCATAGTCTGTTGAAAAATCAACATTAAGAAGCTGACCTCTTGTTCCTCTTGTAAGATACTGGAATCTTGTTTGCAGACAAGCCATAAGATTATCCTTAACTTTGGCTTCATAGTGTTTTTTGGAAAGCACATATTTTGCCATATCTGTCATATGTGAAAGCATTGGATACTCAGGTTGCTGTTCCATAGGTCTGCCTGTGAGGAAATCTTTTTTATAATATCCGAGATAGAGTGAATATACAGTTTCATCCACAAGAACAGGTAAAATATCGCTTGTGGGAAGACTCGCATTAAGAAGTGAAACAAGATTTTCACAACGTGAAATCATATCAACTTTTGCGCCCTTTACTGCTGCCGGCTGGAAGGGATTAATTTTAAGCTGTTCAAGTTTGTGACCTTCAAATTCATCACAACCCGGCATATAAATTCTGAACTGCATTTCTTCCGGAAGATGTTTGTTCATTTCAAGAGCCCAACGTACATAATCATCCTTTGCGGGTTCAATAACAAGAACCGGAATTTTCTTTTTCAGCATCTCGCCGAGAATTCTTTTACATGTATAACTTTTACCTGAACCTGTGCTGCCACAGACAAGTGCATGTCTTACAAAATCATTCAGATCAACATCATACTCTGTCTTCTGCTCAACACCTGTATCAACAAGGTTTCCGAGACAGATGATATCTTCTGATGTGACAACAGGCGGATTGTTTGCAAATCTCACCGCTGTTTTAACAAATCTTATACCGGGCACATCTCTCTGAGGAAGAGATGTTGTAAGTGCAAGTTCCTTTGTATTCATCGGTGTGCTGAGATACTGATAATGCTTACCGAAAACATGCCACTCTGTTTCTTCTTTCATATCAGGATTGTTCTGATTATAAAGCGGTACCATACCAAAGCTGCTTCTGACAATATCCATTGCTCCTGATTTGTTGTTGAGAAGGTGAACACGTATAGGCTCAACATAGCTTTCTTTACCTGCATAAATTGACCTGAGCATACCGCCGATTGTTGCAACGTCTTTATTATTCTGACCGAATACATATACGCCTACGTTCCAATAACCAAGGTTTCTGCCCTGCTTCATTCTTTCAATATGCTTTTCTGTAAGTTCTTCTGCATACTGAGCGAATTTATCAAGATATGTTGTGTTAACTGAAAAACTGATATTTTCACTTATTGTCTTATTAAGATTACCTAAACCTATACTTGCTGCACTTCCTAACAATGAACCAACGCCGGGCAGTGCCAGGTTAAGAATTTTACCTAAAGCATCACCGATGTTTGATGCTGCAAACTGGTTAAGACCTCTCTCTTTGCTTTCGCCCTTTGACTGACTTTCGTTAACGGTACGGTTCACATCGGCATGAATTTTACTTCCCAATTCTCTCATTTTATTTATAATATCGTTCGTTTCCGTATCGTTAATAGGATCAGAAATTACGAGAAGAGAAAAAGGTCTGTCCTCATTGCGGGACCCTTTAATGCCAAAAGCAAGAGAATCAAGGGTCTGCAAAACTCCTTTAGACTGATCTTCAGTAAAAGACGGAAGACCTGTTACCGCACCCATTGCCTTGTAACCATTCAATACCATATGGATATCGTTAAAAGCCTTTTCTCTGTCAACCGGTAATAATTCCACACCGGGCATACTTCCGGATGTTGCCTGCTTCAGCTGATCAATCGCATCCGCAGGAGTAAAAGCCTTATTGTTAGACATTGTGCCGAGGTAGAGACTTGTTTCGCCATCTTTTCTCTGCAAAAGGAAAAGAAGTCTGTATCCCCAGGCATGGAGTGAAGATAACACACCTTGCCAACGATTGAACAAATCAAAACTGTCAACGTTTTCGGGATGTATAGGCAAACGCGTCATATGAAGCCATGTAATTTTATTTGCATCAACAAAATCAACATCAGGGAACTTCTCTCTTTGCGATACATTATCAAGATAACTTCTTTCCATACTGTAATCAAGCATTTCCCTGTAAAGTGCGCTTGGAACCTCTACTTTTATGGGATTATTAATTTTTAAATTTTCATTTGAAACCCCTTTGAATAAATCACGAAAACCAAGATCTCTTTTCTCATCCATTTCGTTTTCCTCCATCTGCACTTTTACATTATATCTTTTTAATTGCTTCTTTTGCCTCAATCTTTGCTAATTTCTTAAGTGAATTCTCAGCAGCTATTTCGTGGCCATTCGCAATATTTGTTTCAAGTTCATGCCTTGCTGCACTGTGTTCAACCGATTCGCCCAGAGTTCCGAATGAAGGTGGAAATTCTTCATTGTTTTCAGCATCATCTTCAAACTTCGGCGGGAAGTCGTTTGTTTCTATCTGTTCTTCAATTTCGTTAATCACTTGGAAATTTTCATTTGCGTTTTCAAAATCCATTTTTAACATCTCCGTTTGTTTTTTTATTGTGACTTAATCATAACAGGTTTTTTTGATTTTTTTCAAAGAATACGTTTTTGACCCTTGAAAACACGTTTTTAGACTTTTTTATAAAATTCTCGCGTGTTTATTTAAATCAGATTTATGTATTAAATATAATTTTTATCAGACACTTTAATACCGCTTGCCAAAAGATTTTCTTTGATTTCCACGTATAATTTCTTCATAAAATCTTTCTTTTTTGTTCCGTAATATATTGTATTATATTTTGAACCGACTTTACATCTCATTCCGTCTACCGGATGTTCTATAAGTTCACCGTTAAGGAATTCCTTCCAGGATGTAAAATGAACCACATCACCAAAAAAGAATCCCAGATAATGGGTTGAATAAATTCCTCTATCAGTAATCATTACACCTCTTTTTTGAGTATCAGCATATTCACTGTCCGCAAAAAAGATTTTTGCATCTGAGGGTACTTTAAGATTATTTCTTAATTTATAAAAATCTGACTCTTTTACAGGTCCGCACATTGCTTTGCATGTTTCTTCTATAATTTCAAGGAATAATTTATCTTCAGTTTTTTGAGCGTTGGTTTCAGATTTTTCGGGTGTTCCGGTTGCATTCACCTGATAATCTGTTTTCTTGAGTGCATTCTGTAAACCAACAAAGAAATTAAGTGCCTGAGATTTTTCCGAAGTTGAAAATGATGCGGTATATTGGCGGCCTCCTTTGAATCCAAATGCAATAATTCCGTTGATTTCATTCATAATTATTGTTACTTCATCCCGGTATGCATACCAATGAAGACGAATAGTATTTGACCACAATTCACGATAATAAAAACCCTTGTCAGTAATAACAAATCCGTTCTTTCCGCTACCAAACCAGGTGGTATCTTTCCAGAAATAACAAACTTCGTTTTCAGGAATATTTAAATTGGTTCTTAATCCATCGATATTACCCGATGACAATTTTTCTGCGATTTTTTTATTATTTTCAAGATATGCTTTTGCTTTATCAAATAAATTTCCTTTTCCGCTTTTGGGCTGAGTCGACTCTTTGCCTGATAAAACAACTTTTGAAGTTATAAGCTGTTTCTGTAAAACATTAAACATTTCCAGAACAGACTGATCAGCCTCACCATAAATAACATTTTCTTTGGTTCCGTTTTTTTGTATCAGAGCATTTTCAGTTTGCTGTAATGTCGCATTAACAAAAGAATCCCATTTTGTATGGAAAATATACTTTCCTTCTTTATCCGTAGCATAAATACCTTTTTCCGTAATAACTGTTCCTGCTTTTTCGCTTTCTGACAAATCACCGATGCTTTTTGCAAAATAAATAGTTTCATCAGCACTGATGCCCATATTTTTTCTCAGTTCTTCACCTTTAGCAGACTTTGGATAACCTGCAAAAGTTGAAATTAATATTGATTTTAAATCTGCAGTATCTTCTTGTTTAGCACCTCTGCTGATTACAAAGGTTATTTCAGTGCCTTTTTCAACCATTTCACCGGGTTTAATACTCTGTGAAATAACATAACCTTTTCCCACTGTCTGGCTGTATTCATATACTGTCCTGATTCTGAAATCTTCATTTTTAACGCGATTTGATGTAAATCGTTCATAAGACGTGTTCACAAAATCAGGAATCGTCACTTTAGTATCTTTTACACGTGTGTTTATTATTTTAAAAGGCAATTGGCTGTAAACCATACCAAGCGCAACTGTTTCCTGCGGATGTGGAAGGCTGAATACACGTTTCTTTTCCTTCCGGACCTTTCTGAGTGCAGGGTGATCAATTCCCTCCATCGTTCCGTCAACAAGTTCCTTTGCAAAATACCAGGCACTATGTCCGCCTGTGAAAATTACTACGTCAATTTCGGCATTATCTTCAATCTTATCAAGACAACCCTTTACGAGAGTTTTATAATCTTCCAGTTTGTCTTCTATAAGCTTTTCAAAGCTTTTTCTTGTAATTTCCGGGAAAGGCTTTTTAATCGGTGCAAACAATTGAGCCTGCTTTGCAACTGTACAGGCTTTTGTGGATTCATTTTTCCCAAGACTCGGAGAAAGAGTTTCTTCTTTCCAGCCTTTAACACCTGTATTATTCCTTATAAAGTTTTCTGCTGCCTCCTTCGGCAAACCACAACTGACAACATACTCAACCAGAAAGTCCTTAAGTTTTTCATCAATTTCTCTTCCGCCAAAAGTGATATCTACATCGTCTTTCGGCCACGAAAACATCAGTTCATTTTTAATATCTGTTGCTGTAACTTTATCTTTTTCAGCATTAACATTGCATTTACACACCGCAAGGTCTGTTGTTCCCGCGCCCATATCGATAACGAGAATAAGATTATCCTTATCTTTTTCAATAAAACCATTATTTCTGATTTCATTCATTTCCTGTGCTAATATTGCATAAAGAGCCGCAGATGGTTCGTCAATTGATGACACGTTTTTAAAACCTGCATCTGCAACTGCACCGGTCATAAATCTTCTTGTTTCAGCTTTCCATTTGACAGGGAAGCTGATGATTGTCTCCTCCTCATCACACTCTCCAAGGAAACCATCCTGATAAGAATATCTCTCATAAAGATATCGCATATATTCATGAGTAAGTTCCTTGGCTCTCTGACTCACTTCTTCATTTTCACTTTCGAGTGACATTTTGAAATCGCGATAAACGGTAGATCCGTCAAGAAGCTCATCAATTCCACAATCAACCGTGCCATCCTCATTAACTCTTACAATTGTCATCGCCCTGGGTTCTGAAGCACCCTGGCCAAAAGTTACACTTTCAGTATGATGCGGATCCCCTAAAGCCTTGCCGTCCTTATATCTTTTGCACTTAATTACCGATGTACTTGTGCCAAAATCGATACCTACAAGTCGTTTAATTGCCATTATAAATCCCCCTGTTACTCTTTAGAAACAGATTTTATTATTTCGCATGATTCATTTTTGTAGCTTCAGTCTATCAGATATTTCTGATTACAACTTAAAAATGCTGTTTTTGACCTTCAAAATCCTGTTTTTGGTCATTCAGATAGCAAAAATATCCTAAAATATTGACTATACAAATTCTTCGGACATCAAAGATATATCAGGTGTTTGTCCGTTTTTGTCAAGATTGTCCTAAAAATTCATATAATTTGTTTACCTTTTTAGAATATATTTATATAATTTTATCACAAAAAAGCATAAACTTCAACATATTTCAATAATGGATTTTACTTTTTATTTAATTTAATACCTTTTAACAGAAACTCCTGAAAACATGTGATATCTGTCCTGTCAAAAAAAGAGCTGACAGACTTTCAAATCTGTCAGCTCTTTTGCTTATGAATTATCTTAATTTTGTTGTCATTTTGTTGTCACGAGGACATTTTAAACTTCAAAAACCTTGGTTCTGCTTGGGTTTTTAGGTTTCTGGGATTATTCCCACTCGATTGTGCCTGTGGGCTTGGGAGTAAGGTCAAAGAGAACACGGTTGATACCATCAACTTCGCTTGTGATACGAGCTACTATTTTGTGAAGAACTGCATAAGGAATTTCTTCGATAGTTGCAGTCATCGCATCTGTTGTGTTAACAGCTCTGATAATTGCGGGCCAGCCTTCATAACGGCTTTCATCTTTAACACCAACGCTCTTGATATCGGGAACAGCAATAAAATACTGCCATACTTTGCCTGCAAGACCTGCAATTTCAAATTCTTCACGGAGAATTGCATCAGCTTCTCTGAGCGCATGGAGACGGTCACGTGTGATTGCGCCAAGGCAACGAACACCAAGTCCGGGACCGGGGAACGGCTGACGATAAACCATATTGTGTGGAAGACCGAGAGCGTCACCAACAATTCTTACTTCATCTTTAAAGAGAAGTTTGATGGGTTCCACAAGCTCCATAGCCATATCTTCAGGAAGTCCGCCTACATTGTGGTGTGATTTAACAGCCTTTTTGCCTTCAGCTTGTTTGATGCTTTCAAGAATATCAGGATAAATTGTGCCCTGTGCAAGGAATGAAATTCCATCAAGTTTTGCTGATTCTTCATCAAAAACTTTAATGAATTCTGCACCAATTATCTTACGTTTCTTCTCAGGATCGCTTACACCTGCAAGAAGATCAAGGAAACGGTCTGTTGCATCAACATAAACAAGGTTTGCATCAAGTGCTTTACCAAAAACTTCAATTACCTGTTCACTCTCGCCTTTGCGCATAAGACCATGGTTAACGTGAACACATACAAGCTGTTTGCCGATAGCCTTGATAAGAAGAGCTGCAACAACTGATGAATCAACACCACCTGAAAGTGCAAGAAGAACTTTCTTGTCACCAACCTGCTCACGGACTGCTTTTACCTGTTCTTCAATAAATGCATCTGCAAGTTCTTTTGTGTTAATTCTTTGCATTGATTCGGGACGTACATTGTTTTGCATAAAATCTCCTCCATTATGTTGATTTATGTTTTTTATTATATACCTATACAGCGAAAATTTCAAGATATTTATAATCACAAAATTATATCTTTTATTTCTAAACAAATCGTTAAATTTGCATATTAATACAAAAAATTTCTTTTGTGCAGTATTGAAATGGACATTTTTATATGTTAAAATTATTTTAAATAAAATAAGAAAAGATGTGTTTTCTTTGCAACAGTATGATATTGCCATTATCGGCGGTGCTACTTCCGGTTCTTTTTTTGCAAAACTGATGGCAGAAAAAGGTCACAAAGTAAAGGTAATTGAAAAAAGCTCAGTTGAAAAAGTGGGCTGTAAATATGATATCGTTCATATCGGCAGAAAAGAATTTGAAAGATTTTCAATCCCCAGACCTGTTGAAGGCGACAAGGAATGGGCTTTTGAATTCGAAACAAACTACACAGCTGCACCTTCGGGAAAATATCCCATAAAAACTTTTGACCCTATGGTTGGTCTTCATATGCACGAATATACACTGCTTATGAACAAATGGGCAATTGATGCCGGTGCTGAAATTGAATATTCTGCTTGTTTTGAAGATTTTGTTTATGAAAACGACAAAATTGCAGGTATTACATATACAAACAACAACGGCAAGCAACAGCTTTATGCAAAGTGTGTTGTTGATTGCTCAGGCATTCCCAGCGTGGCAAGAAGAAAACTTCCTGAAGATTCTGCCATTGAAACATTCGAAATAACACCTGAAGATATGTTTTATGTTGTTTTGAAATATGTTAAATTCAAAGACCCTGATTTTATTTACAACACATCTTCAACAGGCTGGCCTTTCTACAAATCCTGGCTTGCACCTCAGGCAGACCCTAACGGCGGTATTTTAGGAATCGGTGCCTGCAACAGTTATGAGCAGGCAGAAAGCATTCTTGAAGATGTTATTAAAAACATCGAATTGCCTGAATATACAATCACACATACTGAAAAAGGCAAGACTCCCTACACACGTCCCCCTTATTCATTTGTAAGCGATAATTTTATCGTTGCAGGTGATGCAGGATGCCTTACAAAGCCAAACAATGGTGAAGGTATAACAAGCAGTATGGTGCAAATGGAAATTGCTGCAGGTGTGCTTGATGAAGCGATAAAGGCAAATGATTTTTCTTGTGAATTCCTTTGGAAAATCAATAAGATTTATAACGAAAAACAAGGTGCAGACTTTGCAAGCACAAGAGCTTTGTTGACCAAGGTTGTTAAAGCCAAGCAGGGTGAATTTGAATTTTTCTTTGAAAAAGGTCACGATTTTCTTCAGGCATTTTTGGATGGTGCTGCAGACGGACCTGAAATAAAAATAAGTTTAGGACAGTTGCTTCCTGCTGTGAGCAAAATTCTCGGTGGTATTTTAATCGGCAAAGTTTCACTTTCCACATTAAAAGAAGCTGTTGGCGGATTTACATTAGGTAACAAGCTGAAAAAGCATTATCTTAACTTCCCGTCATCACCAAAAGATTATAAAGACTGGACAATCAAAGCTGACAAACTCTGGGCAAAAGTCGGCAAAATGCAATAAGTTAATTATCGGACAACAAGTCCGTTTGAAAGGAGAAAATATATGAATGAAAAATTAGTTGCAATCGGCAAAAAAGTTCTTGCAGTACTTCTTGCAGTTTTAATCCCCATTCTTGCAGCAGTGGTTTCTTTTGATCCCTTTGCAAAATATGACCCCCAGGTACAAAGTGCTCTTGAGAAAACAGGCGGTGTTGTTAAAGGTGTTTGTCATGCAGACCCTGACTACGAACTTATCAAAGAAGCAGGTATCAGTTGGACAAGAAAAGATATTCCCTTCCTTTATGACCATGAAGGTAACATAAGCCAGAGCTACCTTAGCTGGAAAGCTGAAATGAAGGCTTATGCTGACAATGGAATCAAAATTTTCGCTATCACACCTTATCCCTACAAGTTCCTTGAATACGGAATTGACCCCAGAACGCCCGAAGGAAAAGCGAAAGTTCAGGAAGTTGCAAAATATTATGTTGAAGACCTTAAAGATATCGTAGGTATTTTCCAGGTTACTAACGAAATGGGTATAGACCGTTTCACAAAACCCCTTACAATTGACGAGGCTGCTGACTATATCGGTTATCAGCTTGAGGTTATGGATCCACTCTGTGAAGAATACGGTATCCTCCTCGGATATAACATCGCAGACTTCACACTTCCTTTCAAGATGCTTAAATATAACGATTATCTTGACTATGTAGGTCTTGACCTTTACCTTGGTTGTTTTGAAGACATTCTTCATGAAATTGATACATTTGTCGGTCTTGCAGGTCTTGTTCACCTCATTACACAGAAACCCATTATTTACTGTGAATTCGGTTATATGGGTTACGGTGAACCTAAAACACCTGAAGAAAAAGTTGCAGTTTTGCAGAAATATGGCTACAACAGTGAAGCCGAAGCAACAGCAGATATGGACAACTTCATTCAGAAACTTCCTGAAGATATGAGCGAAGAAATCCTTGAACTTTATCCTGATTATACTGCTGAAGAATATGCAGATATAATTTTCCGTGGTGAATATATGAACCACTTCTACACATCACTTCCTGAAGGATATTATCTTGACGGATACACACACTCTCCTGAAGGTCAGGCTGAATTCTTCTCAGACCTTATCCCCAAACTTCTCAGCAAAGATTTCATCATCGGTACAGTAATTTACTGTTGGGGCGATAGTGATTCCTGTTACGTTTGCGGACAGTCTGACTGTCCTGTTGAAACAGGTTGGGGCTTAGTTGATGGCGCAGGAAATCCAAAGCCATCCTACTATGCAGTACAGAAAGCTTTTGCAGAATCAGACAGATAAATATAAAAACAATAAGACCTCCGATTTTTAAAAAGTCGGAGGTCTTTATTATATTCTTTACTTTGTTTTTGACCAGGTTGCAGGAAGTGCAAGAATAACAAGGGGGAAAATTTCAAGTCTGCCAAGAAGCATTGAAATACTTAAAATTATTTTTGAAACCGGTGAATATTCTACAAAGCTTCCCATTGGTCCTACTTTACCAAATCCCGGACCGATGTTATTGAAACATGCTGTCACGGCAGAAAAGTTTGTTTCAAAATCAAAATTATCAAACAAAGATATAGCCAAAAAAACAACCAGATAACAGATAATGTAAATTGCAAGATATACTGCAACACCGGTTGTTGTAGATTCTTCCAGCCTCTTTCCTTCAAATGTTACTACCTTGACTGAACGAGGGTGCATAAGACGTTTTATTTCACTACGTATTTTCTTGACAAGTATTACCACTCTGGTAACCTTGAAACCACCTGCTGTTGATCCGGCACATGCACCAATCAGAGTCAGACCAAACAACACAGCTTTTGAAAACAATGGCCACTGGTTGAAATCCGTAGTAGAAAACCCTGTTGTGGTCATTATTGAAGCTACCTGAAAAGATGCCTGTCTGAATGTTTCTGAAAAGCCTTCATACATATGATAAGTGTTAATGGTTATAGCCATTACAGAAAACACAAGAATACCCATGTACGTCAACAATTCTGTACTTTTAAATACAGTTTTAAAGCGACGTATAAGGAGCAGATAATATATGTTAAAATTAACACCAAACAAGAGCATAAATACGGTGATTACCCATTGGATATACGCACTATAACCACCGATACTGTCTGCTTTTATACCGAATCCTCCTGTGCCGGCAGTAGCCAGAGAATGAACTATACTTTCATATACTGTCATTCCTCCTACTTTGAGCAAAACCATTTCTAAAACAGTCAGAACAATATAAATAAGATATAAAATTTTCGCTGTTTCTCTCATCTTAGGAACAAGTTTACCCTTAACAGGGCCCGGCACCTCTGCACGCATAATATGGATCGAACGTTTTGAAACGTTAGGCAGAATAGCCATAACAAAGACTAATACACCCATACCACCAATCCAGTGAGTCAAGCTTCGCCAGAATAATATTCCATAGCTCATTGATTCCACATCTGTGAGGATTGATGCTCCTGTTGTTGTAAAACCACTCACAGTTTCAAAAAAAGCATCCACATAACTGGAAAATTCTCCACTGAGTTTGAAAGGCAAGGCTCCGATGAGCGAAAGCACGATCCATGAAAGCGAAACCGTCAGGAAACCTTCTTTTGCATAAATAACCTGATTTTTTGTCTTACAAAAAAGAACAAGAGCAATTCCTATTGCAGCGGAAATTGCGATTGTTATTAAAAAAGGAATGGCACAATCTTCCTCATATATCAAAGAGACAATGAAAGGCAAAATAAGAATCAGTGATTCTGCACAAACAATTTTTCCGACTGTGCCAAAGACCATCCTATGATTCATCTGTAATTACCCCCACTCGATAACGTCAGACAAATTATTTATTCGGTCGCCTGCTGTAAGCACAACAACCTTATCGTCCGGCTTTATCACATCATCACCTGATGGAATAATAACAGTTTTCTTTTCTCTTATAATTCCTGCGATGAGTATATTTTTTTTGAATTTAATATTCTTAAGGGGTACATTAACAATATCGCAGTCCTCTCTCACATAAAATTCAAGAGCTTCTGCTTTACCCTCCATAAGCTTATACATTGTTTCAACACTGCTACCAATTGAGTTTTCAAGAGCACGTGCATATCTTACAATAATATCTGTTGTTGCAAATTTAGGAGAAACAATTGAATCTATTCCCAGTTTTTCTGCCATTGTGCCAAACTCGTTACGATTAACCTTTGAAATTACTTTCGGAATATTTTTTGATGCTGCAAAATATGAAAGCAGAATGTTTTCTTCATCCATACCTGTGAGAGATACAAAAGCATCCATTGAATCAAGGCCTTCTTCTTCCAGCAATTCTTCTTTCGCTGCATCACCGTGGATGACATCAACTTTCTGAAGAAGTTCGGAGAACTGTTCACATTTCTGCAGATTGCTATCTATAACTTTAACCGAACAACCTATGCCTAAAAGCATTTTTGAAAGATAGTAAGCAGTTCTGCTGGCACCGATTATCATAACATTCTTTGCCTGCTTCTGCAGAATGCCCAGGCTTTTAAGAAGTTTCTGCACTTCAACTGGGTCAGCTGTAACTGCAATTTTATCTCCGCTTTTTAAAACAAAGTTACCATCAGGAATATAAACATTATCTTCTCGCTGAATAATGCACACAAGGAATTTATAAGAATATTTCTTTCTCATCTGTTCAATTGTCATTCCGTCAAGCTTAGAATCAGGTTTAAGTCTGATTTCAACCATTTCAAAGTTTCTTGCTGAAAAGTTTTCTATTTTAAGTGCTGAGGGAAATTTGAGAATATTAAAAATTTCTCTTGCAGCCAATTTTTCAGGGTTAACTGCCATTGAAAGATTAAGATGCTGACGCAAAAGTCCTAAACTTCTGTCGTTAAACTCAAGGTTTCTGATTCTTGCAATAGTGTGTTTAGCACCCATTCTTCTTGCAAGAAAACAACTGAGCATATTAAGTTCGTCTGAGCCTGAAAAAGCTGCAAATAATTCAGTATTTTCAATATCAGCTTCCAGAAGGATATCGCTGTCTGCACCATTGCCGCAAAGCCCCATAACATCATAAACGTTTGTTATTTCATTAATAACTTCCTGATTATTATCAATAACACTGACATCGTGTCCTTCGTTTACGAGGCTTTCAATAGCTGACCTGCCTATTTTACCTGCACCAACTACTACAATTTTCATAATGCATCTCTTTTCAATATACTTTATATTGTTTTTGTATTGTACTACAAAATTATAAAAAAGTCTATACTTTTTTATACACTACAAAAATATTATATGTAAAAAAATAAAAAGCAGAGAGAATCAAAAGATTCTCTCTGCCATTTAATTTAAGGATTAATAAGTTCCCATTGAACCATCCTGCATAAGAGTTGCATCCATATTTGCAAGTGAAATCATAATTGCAACGTCCATTGCATCAACATAACCATCCTTGAAGAGGTCGAGCACTTTGAGAAGCACTGCATCCGGGTCTTCACCTGAGTTTACAACTTCTGTGATGTATGCTACATCATATGTATCAACAACTGCGTCACCGTTAGCATCACCAAAGACAAGAACTGTGTATGTGACGAGAACTTCGCCTGTTTTTGTGCTTACAAACTGAATCATTGTACCTGTACCGAAACCGTTTCTTGTTTCGTAGATTTTAAGTTCAGCTGCACCAACAAACTTGATAAGTTCTCTTACATCTTCAGCCATTGTGCCTTCTTCGAAGCCGTAGATATAACCATCTTCAATTACAAGACCTGTACCTTCAAGGTCAATTGTGAATACAAACTCAAGGTTTGCAGTTGCTGCGATAATGTCCGCTGTTGCCTGATCGATTGCACCCTGACTGAGAATATCTGTTGACTCATTGTAGTCGCGTGCTGCTTCCGTTATGAGTGTTGTGAGCATACTGAGTGATGTCTGTTCGATCT